>JAKAXL010000024.1 GCA_021816585.1 Pseudomonadota bacterium
CGTCGACAGACAATATCGGCTTGCACCTCAAGCGCATCTACGCGGATGCCGAGTTGTCACGTTTGCGTCACGTTTCGGCCAAAGAAAACGGCCCCTGCATCGCTGCAAGGGCCGCTCGATCTGGCTCCCCGACCTGGGCTCGAACCAGGGACCTGCGGATTAACAGTCCGTCGCTCTACCGACTGAGCTATCGGGGATCAAGCCGCACAGTATAAAACGGATCGCCGGACCCCGGCAAGATGCGACCTTGCGCGCACGGCGCCTGCCGCGCCTCAGTCCTGCGCCTCGGGCGACGCGAGCATGCGTTGCACGTAGCGCGCGATCAGGTCGACCTCCAGGTTCACGCGGCGGCCCTCGCGCAGTTCGTGCAGGTTGGTGTGCTGCAGCGTGTGCGGGATCAGGTTGATGTGCACGCGCGCGCTGCCGTCGGGCATGTCGTCGACGCGGTTGACGGTCAGGCTGACGCCGTTGACCACCACCGAACCCTTGTACGCGAAAAAGCGCGCGAGTTCCGCGGGCGCCGCCAGCACCAGGTGCCGCGACTCCCCGGCCGGCTCGAAGGACTGCACGCGGCCCACCGCGTCGACGTGCCCGGTCACCAGGTGCCCGCCGAGCCGGGTCGACAGGGTCAGCGACTGCTCCAGGTTCAGCAGCGCGCCCGGCTGGTCGAGTCCGCTGGTGCGCAGCAGGCTCTCGGCGGAGACGTCGAACACGAAATGCGCGGGCCCCAACTCGACCACGGTCATGCACGCTCCGCTGACGCAGATGCTGTCGCCCAGGCGCGCATCCCCCAGCCAGCCGGGCGGCGTGGACACGCGCACGCGCAGCCCCGCGCCCTGTCCCGGCAGCGCTTGCGTGGACTCGACGCGCCCGAGCGCGGTGATGATTCCGGTGAACATGGCGGCAAGTCTCTCCAGATCGGCGCCGCGCGCTCCCGCGGGGGCCTTCATTACACTTCGGCGCATGTTAGCGACGGCCCCTGATTCCCGCGATTCGTTCGCGTCCTTCGTGCTGCCCCTGCGTGTGTACTGGGAAGACACCGACGCCGGCGGCGTCGTCTATTACGCCAACTACCTGAAGTTCTGCGAGCGCGCGCGCACCGAGTGGCTGCGCGGGCTGGGAATCGACCAGCAACACCTGGCCGATACGCAGGGCCTGGTGTTCGTGGTCAGCACCGCGCAGGTGCGCTACGTGTCGCCGGCACGGCTCGACGACGCGTTGCTGGTCGGCGTGGACATCGCCGAGCGCGGCGGCGCCAGCCTGGAGTTCGTGCAACAGGTGCGGCGCGACGACGCGGCGCTGAGCCTGCTCGCCGAGGCGCGCGTGGTGGTGGTCTGCGTGCAGGCGGGCAGTTTCCGGCCGCGTCGCCTGCCGGCGACGATCACGCGCGCGTTGACGGGCTGAAGCGACAGACACCGCGGGCCGCGGCAGGCAGGCGCGCAGGCCCGTGCGCGGCGCAGGCACAATAGCGCCTGCGCGATATGCGCCGCGGGTGCGCCATGGCGCGCCGTGCCCCTCATCGATCGTGGATTGCGCATGGACCAGAACTTTTCCATCGTGTCGCTCGTCCTGGGCGCCAGCAGCGTGGTGCAGGTGGTGCTCGCCCTGCTCATGGCGGTGTCCCTGGCCAGCTGGACGGTGATTTTCCGCAAGTACTTCTCGATCAAGCGCGCACGCGTGAAGACCGATGATTTCGAGCAGGAATTCTGGTCCGGCACCAGCCTGAACGATCTCTACCAGGCGGCCGTCGGCGCGGCGCGTCACGGCAGCCCGCTGCAACGCATCTTCGCGTCGGGCATGCGCGAGTTCCTCAAGCTGCGCGAACGCCGGCTCGACGCCAGCACGCTGGTCGACGGTGCGCGCCGCGCCATGCGCGCGGCGCAACAGCGGGAGATGGACGTCATCGAGTCCAACCTGTCGTTCCTCGCATCGGTGGCCTCGGTGTCGCCCTACGTCGGCCTGTTCGGAACCGTCTGGGGGATCATGCATGCCTTCGTCGGCCTGTCCAACCTGCAGCAGGTGACCCTGGCCACCGTCGCGCCGGGGATCGCCGAGGCGCTGGTGGCCACCGCGATCGGCCTGTTCGCGGCGATTCCCGCGGTGATCGCCTACAACTTCTTCGCGCGCGACATCGACCGCCTGTCCATCCGCTTCGAGTCGTTCATGGAGGAGTTCTCCAACATCCTGCAGCGCCAGGTCGTTCCCCACGCCGGCAGCGGCAGCGGGCTGGCGGCGGGCGCCTCGCGTTTCCCGGCCGACGCCGGAGGCCACTGAGGTGGCCGCGCTCCAGCAACGGTCGGGCGGCGCGCGCCGGCGTGCGCTGGCCGAGATCAACGTCGTGCCCTACATCGACGTGATGCTGGTGCTGCTGATCATCTTCATGGTCACGGCGCCGCTGATCACGCCCAGCCTGGTCAAGCTGCCCACCGTCGGCTCGGCGTCGCGTGCGCCCGACACCGTGGTGGAAGTGGACCTGCACGCCGACAAGACCCTGCAGGTGCGCCTGCTCGACCCGAAGGCCAAGCCGGGCGACCCTGCACTGCAGCCGCAGGACGTGACCGCCGAGGCGCTGACGCAGACGGTGGCGCAACTGGCCAGCGGCGCCGGCGGCACGCTGGCCGACATGCCGGTGATGATCGCCGCCGACAAGCGCGTGGAGTACGACGACGTGATGAAGCTGCTCGACCGGCTCAAGCGCGCGGGGGTGCAGCGCGTCGGGCTGGCGGTGGCCGCCAGCGGCGGCCGCTGATGCAGGCGCGGTCAACCGCCGCCGCGCCGCCCACGTTGTACAGCCTGGATTGTCCTCACCCGATGGCCTGCCGATGAACCAACCCGCCGCCGACGCCCTGCGCCCGCCCACCGAGGGCGGCAGCGGGCGCGCGCTGCTGCTGGCGCTGCTGATGCACCTGCTGCTGCTGGTGCTGATCGCCTTCGGAGTGCACTGGCGCAGCCACACGCCGCAGGCCGTGGAAGCCGAACTGTGGGCCCCCACCGCGCGCCTGTCGGCTCCGCCGCCCCCGCCGCCGCAGCCGGTGGCCCAGCCGCGCCCGGCACCCAAGCCGGTGCCCAAGGTGGCGCCGCCGCCCCCGCCGCCTGCGCCGCAGGCGCAGACCCGACCGCAACCCGACCAGGCCGAGATCGCGCTGCGCGAGAAGCGCAAGCTCGAACAGCAGCAGCGCGCCAGGCGCGCCGAGGAACTGGCGCAGCAGCAGGCGCAGAAGCGCGCCGAGCAGCAACACGAGAAGCAGCTCGAGCAGCAGCGCCTGGCGGCGCAGAAGGCGGCCGAGCAGAAGGCGGCTGAACAGAAGGCGGCCGCCGAGAAGGCCGCCGCGGAAAAAGCCGCTGCCGAGAAGGCCGCCGCGGAGAAGGCGGCTGCCGAGAAGGCGGCGAAGGAGCGCGCCGCGCGCCTGGCCGCCGAGCGCCGCCGCGCCGCCGAACTCGCCCGGCTGCAGCAGCAAAGCCGCCAGGACTACCTGAAGAGCCTGATGACGCAGGCCGGCACCGGCGCCTCGCCGGGCGGCACCGCGGCGGCCACCGCCGGCCCTTCGGGAGGCTACGCGGCGCGCCTGGCGACGCTGATCCGGCAGAACGTGATCTACCCGCAGATCGACCAGATCAACGGCAACCCGAAGGTCACGCTGTCGGTGACCCTGGATCCGAACTCCGGCCAGGTGCTGGGGGTGAGCGTCGAGCACTCCAGCGGCGTGCCGAGCTGGGACCAGGCGGTGGTGCGCGCGGTCAAGCGCCTGGGCACGCTGCCCAGCGACCACGGACGCTGGTGGACCCCGATGGAAGTCGTCGCCGGCCCGCGCGACCAGGCCGGCTGAGCACGGCGCCGCCGGCTCAGTGCCAGGCGGCGCCCTGCGGCTCGCCGCCTTCGTAGACCACCCGCACCTCGCCCTGCAGCGCGAGCTGGCCCAGCGCGGCCAGCGTGTCGTCGCCGGGGCGCAGGCGCAGGCGGTCGACGCGCAGCGTCGCACGCGCGCCGCCGCGCTCGAGCTCGAGTTCCAGCGGCAGCCCACCGCCCTCCTCGCCCGGCGCGTGGCTGCGCGCCAGCTCGATCAACGGCGAGGCGTCGCCGAGCCCGTTGACGCGCATGCGGATGCGCCGGCCGAGGCGCTCGCGCGCCTGCTCCAGGGTCCACACGGCGTCGACGTTGAAGCGGATGCCCCCGCTGAAGCGGTCGGCCATCGCGCGTCCCTGGAACACCAGCAGTTCGTCGTCGCGCAGCAGCGTGCGCACGGTGTCGAGCAGGCGCTCGTTGACCACCGTCTCCAGGGTTCCCGAGCGATCCTCCAGCGTGACGATGGCGACGCGCCCGCGCTGGCCCTGCACCACGCGCACGGCGGCGACGATGCCGGCCACCAGCACGCTCTCGCGCGACTCGGTGAGTTCGGCCAGCGGCCTCGGCGCGAAGCGCCGCACCTCGGCGGCATGGGCGTCGAACAGGTGCCCGCTGAGCACGAAGCCGATCGCCAGCTTCTCCTCCGACAGACGCTGGCGCAGGTCCCACGGCGGCTGCTGCGGCGGCTGCGGCGCGGCGGAGGCCGAGTCGGGCAGCATGTCGAACAGGCCGCCCTGGTCGGCATGCTCGGCGCACTGCGCGGCGTGCTCCAGCGCCATGCCCACCGCGGCCATCAGGGTCGCGCGGTTGGGGTCCAGGTTGTCGAAGGCGCCGGCGCGCACCAGCGCCTCCAGCACGCGGCGGTTGATGCGCGCACGGTCGACGCGCGCCGCGAAGTCCATCAGCGACGTGAACGGCCCCGTCGACTCGCGCGCCTCGACGATGGCCTCGATGGCGGCGCGCCCGGTGCCCTTGATGGCCCCCAGCGCATAGCGGATGGTGCGCGCATCGACGGCGTCGAAGCGCCACTGCCCCTCGTTGACGTCGGGCAGCAGGATGTTCAGGCCCATCGCGCGCGCGTCGTCGACCAGCACCTTCAGCTTGTCGGTGTCGTCGAGCGCGATGCTCATGTTGGCGGCCATGAACTCCGCCGGATAGTGCGCCTTCAGCCACGCCGTCTGCACCGCCAGCAGCGCGTACGCGGCGGCGTGCGACTTGTTGAAGCCGTAGCCGGCGAACTTCTCCATCAAGTCGAAGATCTCGTTGGCTTTTTCCGGGGGGATGCCGTTCTTCGCGGCGCCCTCGGCGAAGATGCCGCGGTGCTTGGCCATCTCCTCGGCCTTCTTCTTGCCCATGGCGCGGCGCAGCAGGTCGGCGCCGCCCAGCGAGTAGCCGCCGATGACCTGCGCCACCTGCATCACCTGCTCCTGGTAGACCATGATGCCGTAGGTCTCCTCGAGCACCGGGGCCATGCGCGGGTCCGGGTACTCGATGGCCTCGACGCCGGCCTTGCGCTGGCAGTAGCTGGGAATCAGGTCCATCGGCCCCGGGCGGTACAGCGCCACCAGCGCGATGATGTCCTCGAAGCGGTCGGGGCGCGCCTCGCGCAGCATGCCCTGCATGCCGCGCGATTCCAGCTGGAACACCGCCACGGTGTCGCCGCGCGCCATCAGCTTGTAGGTGGCCGGGTCGTCGAGCGGGATGTCCTCCATGCGCAGGTTCGCGCGATCCGGATGGTTGCGCCGGATGTTGCGCAGCGCCAGGTCGAGGATGGTCAGCGTGGCCAGCCCGAGAAAGTCGAACTTGACCAGCCCGATCGCCTCCACGTCGTCCTTGTCGTACTGCGACACCGCGTCGGTGCTGCCGGGCTGCGCGTACAGCGGGCAGAAGTCGGTGAGCTTGCCCGGCGCGATCAGCACGCCGCCGGCGTGCATGCCGATGTTGCGCGGCAGGCCCTCGAGCTGGCGCGCCAGGTTCAGCAGATGGCGCACCTCCTCTTCCTGCTCCATGCGCTCGCGCAGCTGCGGCTCGACCTCGATGGCCTGGTCGATGGTCACGTGCTGCCCCGGCTTGTTGGGGATCAGCTTGGCCAGCTGGTCGCAGAAGTTGTAGCCCAGCTCCTGCACGCGCCCGGCGTCGCGCAGCGCGGCGCGTGCCGCCAGCGTGCCGAAGGTGGCGATCTGCGAGACCGCGTCGACGCCGTACTTGTGCTTGACGTAGTCGATCACGCGGTCGCGGTTCTCCTGGCAGAAGTCGATGTCGAAGTCCGGCATCGACACCCGCTCCGGGTTCAGGAAGCGCTCGAACAGCAGCTTGTAGGCCAGCGGGTCGAGGTCGGTGATGCGCAGGCTGTAGGCCACCAGCGAACCGGCGCCGGAACCGCGCCCCGGCCCCACCGGGCAGGCGTTGTCCTTGGCCCAGTTGATGAAGTCGGCGACGATCAGGAAGTAGCCCTCGAAGCCCATCTTGGCGATGGTCGCGAGCTCGAACTCCAGGCGCTCGACGTAGCGCGGGCGCTGCTGCTCGCGCATGCCCGAATCCGGGTAGAGCTGCTCCAGCCGGCGCTCCAGGCCCTCGTAGGACTGCCGGCGGAAGAACTCGGCCAGCGGGATCTGGTCCGGGGTCGGGAAATGCGGCAGTTGCGGCTTGCCCAGCACCAGCGTGAGGTTGCAGCGCCTGGCGATCTCGACGGTGTTGTCCAGCGCGCTGGGCAGATCGGCGAACAGCTCGCGCATCTGCGCAGCCGTCTGGAAATACTGCTGCTGGGTGAAACGGCGCACGCGCCGCGGGTTGCCCAGGGTCTCGCCCTCGGCGATGCACACCCGCGCCTCGTGCGCCTCGAATTCCTCGGGGCGCAGGAACTGCACCGGGTGCGTGGCCACCAGCGCGATGTCGAGCTGCGCGGCCAGGCGCGCCGTCGCCGCCACGTGGCGCGCGCAATCGGAATGCCCGCTGCGCTGCACCTCCAGGTAGTAGCGGTCGCCGAAGAGTTGCGCGTGCTGCTGCGCCAGCCGGCGCGCGCGCGCCTCGTCGCCGGCCAGCAGCGCCATGCCGACGGCTCCCTGGCGGGCTCCGCACAGCGCGATCAGGCCCTCGTGCAATCCCTCGTCGGCCAGCCACGACCACTGCATCTCGGCCTGCCCGCCGCGCTGCCCGTGCAGCCACGCGCGGCTGAGCAGTTCGCACAGGTTCAGGTAGCCCTGGCCGTTCATCACCAGCAACAGCAGCGCGCCGGCCTGCGCCTGCGCGCCGGACTCGGCCGGCGCGATGCGCACGTCGCAGCCGAGGATCGGCTTGACCCCGGCGTCGCGCGCCGCCTGGTAGAAGCGCACCCCCGCGAACAGGTTGTTCAGGTCGGTGATCGCCAGCGCGCCCTGGGAGTCGGCGCGCGCGGCCTGCACCGCGTCGTCCACGCGCAGGTTGCCGTCGACGATGGAATACTCGGTGTGGATACGCAGGTGCACATAGGACATTGCGGCATTGTAGGAAGCGCGCGCCGGCGCGGCGAGCCCGTACCCGTCCGCCGGGTGCCGCCGACGGAGCACGCACGGCACACGATCCCCCACTCCTGCCGGGGACGCACGGGCCAGCATCGCCCGCCGCCCATGCGCTTCCTATAATCGCGGCTTGTGCCTGCGGTTTACCGCGGGGCTGCCGCCCGTTTGTTGCCGCCCCGCTTGTTGCCGCCCCGTTTGTTGCCGCCTCCGTTTGTTGCTGCGCATGCGTGCGGGCTGCTGCCTGCCATGCGCAAGCCAGTTGCCCATGCATGTGCCGTGCACGTGCCGGCCAGCCCGGCGCCGCGGCCGGCACCGAGCCCGGCGCGCGCCCGCCGCGGCTGGCACCGAACCACGAAGTCCCGACCGACGAAGCCCCGAACGATGCCGAACCTCTCCGCACTGCCCCACCTGTCCATGCACGCCGACGGCGTGCTGTGGGTCGGGCTCGCGCTGGTGCTGGCCACGCTGATGGGCGAGTCGGTGCTGCGCCTGCTGCGCTGGCCGCGACTGATCGGTTTCATGGCCGCCGGGCTGCTGATCGCCGCCGGCGGCGGCGGCCTGGAGGCGCTGGCGCTGCAGCCCGGCGCGCGCGCCGTGGTCGACGCCGCGCTGGCGATGCTGCTGTTCGAACTCGGGCATCGGGTCAACCTGCGCTGGCTGCGCGCCAACCCGTGGCTGGTGTTCACCAGCCTCGGCGAGTGGGGCCTGAGCCTGCTTGCCGGCTGGGCCGCGCTCAGCGGCTTCGGGCTGGGCGGCATGCCGGGGCTGGCCGTGTCGGCCGCGCTGGCCTGCGCGTCGCCCGCGGTGGCGCTGCGCCTGAGCGGCGAGTTCAACGCACGCGGCCAGGTCACCGAGCGCATGCTGCTGCTGACCGCCCTCGGCACCACCTTGTCGATCCTCACCGTCGGGCTGCTCACCGGCTGGATCGGCGCGCAGACCTCGACGCACTGGTGGGATGCCGCGCTGCGCCAGGTGTATGCGATCGGCGGCGCCGTGCTGGCCGCGGGCCTGCTGGCATGGGCCGTCAACTGGGTGGAGCGGCATTTCGACTTCGCCGACGAAGCGGCGGCGCTGCTGCTGGTCGGCCTGATCCTGCTGGTGCTGTCGCTGACCCGCGCGCTGCAGTGGTCCAGCCTGCTGACCCCGTTGCTGGCCGGCATGCTGCTGCGCCTGTACAGCGAGCGCCCGCGGGTGTGGCCGCGGCATTTCGGCACCGCCGGCGGCGTGCTGGTGGTGCTGCTGTTCCTGATCCTCGGACTGAGCCTGAGCCCGCAGACCCTGGCGCAGGGGCTCTCGGCAGGCTTCGCACTGGCGCTGCTGCGCGTGCTGGCCAAGCTGGCGGCGCCGCTGGCGCTGGGGCGCCCCTCGGGACTGAGCGGGCGTCAGTCGCTGACGCTCGGGTTGAGCCTGAGCCCGGCCGCGGCGGTCAGTTTCGTGCTGCTGCTCGACCTCGGCGCATCGCAGCTGGTGCTGCCGCCGCAACTGCTGGACGCCGGCTTCGCCGCGGTCGCGCTGCTGCTGCTCGGCGGCACGCTGGCAGCGCGCTGGGCGCTGGGGCGCGCCGGCGACATCAAGAGCCCGGTCAACGGGCGTTGACCCCATGCGCGCGGCGCCAGCCAGCGCACGCACGCCGGAGAACCTATCGATGAGCCTGGGAACCTTCGCACACTCGCAGGCGCTGAGCATCGGCATCGAGCTGGAGCTGCAGATCGTCAGCCGCCACAACTACGACCTGATGCCCTGCGCACCCGACCTGCTGCGCCTGCTGGAGTCGCGCAAGCTGCCGGGAGCGGTGACCCCGGAGATCACCGAGAGCATGATCGAGCTGTCCACCGGCGTGTGCAGCGGCTACGCCGACGCGCTGGCACAGCTCGGCGAGATCCACGTCGCGCTGGTGGAAGCCGCCAACCGGCTCGACGTCGGGCTGGCCGGCGGAGGCACCCATCCGTTCCAGCACTGGGCGCACCAGCGCATCTTCGACAAGCCGCGCTTCCTGCAGCTGTCCGAGCTGTACGGCTACCTGAGCAAGCAGTTCACGGTGTTCGGCCAGCACGTGCACCTGGGCTGCCCGGACGCCGACACCGCGCTGTACACGCTGCACTGCATCTCGCGCTTCATCCCGCACTTCATCGCGCTGTCGGCGTCCAGCCCCTTCGTGCAGGGCGAGGACACGGGATTCCATTCCGCGCGCCTGAACTCGGTGTTCGCGTTCCCGCTGTCCGGGCGCGCGCCGCTGGTGCTGACCTGGCAGGACTTCGAGAAGTACTTCGACAAGATGACCGCCACCGGCGTGGTGCAGAGCATGAAGGACTTCTACTGGGACATCCGCCCCAAGCCCGAGTACGGCACCATCGAGGTGCGCGTGATGGACACGCCGCTGACCATGCTGAAGGCGGCGCGGATCGCCGCGTACATCCAGACCCTGGGGCGCTGGATCCAGACCGAGAGACCCTTCGAGCCCGCCGAGGACGACTACCTCGTCTACACCTTCAACCGCTTCCAGGCCTGCCGCTTCGGCTTCGACGGCAATTTCGTCGACCCGTCGACCCGCGAGCACCGCACGCTGCGCGAGGACATCCTGCGCACGCTGATGCGCCTGGAGCCGCATGCCATCGAGCTCAGCGCCGACACCGCGCTGCGCGAGCTGCTGGCCGACGTCGGCGGCCGCGGCAACGACGCGCAGTGGCTGCGCGAGACCTACGCCCGCGAACGCCACCTTCCGGAGGTGGTGCGCCAGCAAAGCGGACGCTGGATGGCGCCGCTGGCCTGAAGCGCCCGGCCCCGGCGCGGCTCAGGCCTGCTCGGCCGCGCCGGAGGCGAACTGCATGCGGTGCAGCTGCGCGTACAGCCCGCCGCGCGCCAGCAGCTCGGACTGCGTGCCGAGCTCGACCAGGCGGCCCTGGTCGAGCACCGCGATGCGTTCGCAGTGCGCGATGGTGGCCAGCCGGTGCGCGATCACGATGGTGGTACGCCCGGCCATCAGCCGGTCCACCGCCTGCTGCACCAGGCGCTCGCTCTCGGCGTCGAGCGCGCTGGTGGCCTCGTCGAGGATCAGCACCGGCGCGTCGCGGTACAGCGCACGCGCGATCGACAGCCGCTGGCGCTGACCGCCCGACAACTGCGATCCGTTGTGCCCGATCGGCGCCGCCAGCCCTCCGGGCAGCTCGCGCACGAAGTCCGCCAGCGCCGCCGCCCCCAGCGCGGCCCAGGCGCGCGCCTCGTCGACCGGCTCGCCGAAACTCACGTTGGCGCCGACGCTGTCGTTGAGCAGCACCACGTCCTGGCTGACCAGCGCGATCTGCTCGCGCAGGCTGCGCAGGCTCCAGTCGCGCAGTGCGACGCCGTCCAGGCGCAGGCAGCCGGCGGTGGGCTCGAGCAGCCGCGGGACCAGGCGCATCAGCGTGGTCTTGCCGGCCCCCGAGGGGCCGACCAGCGCCAGGCTCTCGCCCGCATGCACGCGCAGGTCGACGTCGTCGAGCACCGGCCTGTCGACCCCCGGCATGCGCACCTCGACGTGCTCGAAGGCCAGCTCGCCGCGCGCGCGGTGCACCGCGTGGCTTCCCGGATCGGCCTCCTGCGGCGCGTCGACGATGCCGTGCAGTCGCTCCAGCGAACTCAGCGCGCGCACCATCGGCTGCACGATGTCGGACACGCGCCGCAATGGCGACAGGGTCATCAGCATCGACGTGATGAAGGACACGAAGCCGCCGACGCTCTGGTGGCCGGTGACGTCGCTCTGGTGCAGTGCGTAGACGATGACCAGCGACACCGCCAGCGCCGACAGCCACTGCGCAACCGGCGTGGTCGACGACCCCGACACCAGCGCCTTCACGGTGACCCGGCGCAGCTGCTGGTTCAGCGTGTCGAAACGCCCGGCGAAGGTGGTCTGCGCGTTGTGCACGCGGATCACCGGCGCCGCCAGCATGCCCTCCTCCAGCGCGTAGGAGGTCTGCTCGGCGGCGCGCTGCATCTGCGCGTTCAGGCGCTTGGCACGCCGGCTGATGATGCGCATGGCCACCAGCAGCGGCAGCAGGATGGCCACGGTGATGAGGGTCAGGCTCCAGTTCAGCCACAGCAGGTAGCCGAACAGCGCGGCCAGGGTCAGCGTGTCGCGCACCAGGGTCAGCAGGCCGGGGAAGATCATTCCCAGCGCCAGCTGCGCCTCGTACACCGCGGCGCCGATCAGGCTGCTGGCGCTTTCCTTGCGCAGCGCGGCGAGCTCGGCGTGCAGGATCTGCGCGTACACCAGCGTGCGCACCCGCGCCAGCACGTTCTGGGTCATCCACTGCGTGAGGAACTGCGAGCTCAGCCAGGCCAGGCCGCGCGCCGTGAACAGGCCCAGCAGCACGGCCGGCACCATCCACAGCGAGAAATCGCGGTGCGGCGTGAAGCCCACGTCGAGCACATGCTTGATCAGCGCCGGCAGCGCCGGCTCGGTGGACGCGACGATGGCCGCGCAGACGACGATCAGCAGCGCGGCGACGCGGTTGCGCGGATCGGCGCCGAACAGCTGGCGCAGCAGGCCCAGGCCGTCGCGCGTGGCGGTCGGGGACGCGGCGGGCGCCGCGGGTGGCTTCGACATGGATCGGTTCGTGAAAGAATGCCCGGGCAATCCGGCTTTCTACCATAGGCGCCGCGACGCGCCGGCCGCCGCCGTGCGCGCCGCCGCCCACCGAGCCCCCCATGCCCAGCATCTGCGCCGTCATCATCACGCTGAACGAGGAGCGCAACCTGCCCGAGTGCCTGGCCTCGCTGGCCTGGTGCGAGCGCGTCGTCGTGCTCGACAGCGGCAGCCGCGACCGCACCGTGGAACTGGCGCGGCAGGCCGGCGCACGCGTCGAGCAAAGCCCCGACTGGCCGGGTTTCGGCGCGCAGAAGAACCGCGCGCTGGAGCTCGCCGATTGCGACTGGGTGCTGTCGATCGACGCCGACGAGCGCGTCAGCCCCGCGCTGGCGCAGGAAATCCGCGCCGCGGTGTCCGATCCCGGCGCCACGGCGGCCTTCTCGATGCCCCGGCTGTCGAGTTATTGTGGACAGTTCATGCGCCACGGCGGCTGGTACCCGGACCGCGTGCTGCGCCTGTTCCGGCGCGGCAAGGCGCGTTTCAGCGACGACCTGGTGCACGAGAAGCTGCTCGTGGACGGCCCGGTGGGCCGGCTGCGCGAGGACCTGCTGCACATCAGCTACCGCTCGCTCGACGACGTGCTGGACAAGATGAATCGCTACAGCAGCGCCGGCGCGCAGAAGGCCGCCGCCGCCGGGCGCCGCGCCGGAGTGCTCGGCGCGCTGCTGCACAGCCTGTGGGCCTTCGCCCGGGCCTACGTGCTGCGGCGCGGCTTTCTCGACGGGCGCCTGGGCTTCGTGCTGGCCTGCTCGATCGCCCACGAGACCTGGTACCGCTACCTGAAGCTGTGGCGCCTGGCGCCCCCGCGCTGAGCCCGCATGCGGTCACGCCGACGAGAAACAGCCCGCGGCGCCCGCGCAGCATAGAATTTCGCGCTGCCGCGCCCCCCGCCGGTTCCAGCCCGCCAGGAGTCCCATGCAACGACGTAGCTTCGTACTCGGTACGGCCCTGCCCGCCGCCGCCCAAGGCCTGCGAATCGCAGGCGCCCTCGGCCTGGCGGCCGAACCCCTGCTCGCGCGGGCGCAGTTCCGCGTCGACGTGTCGGGGATCGGCGCGCGCCAGATCCCGGTGCAGATCGACACCTTCACGGGCCAGTCCTCCTGCCCGCAGCCGCTGGCCGACATCATCCGCGCCGACCTGGTGCGCAGCGGCCAGTTCCGCGTCACCCCGGCCGCCTCGTCGCAGACCTTGAGCGACGCCGGGCCGCCGGCCTATGCGCAATGGCGCACCGAACAACTCGAAGCCGCCGGCGGCGGCAGCGTGGTGGCCGCCGGCCCGCAGACCTGGATGATCCGCTTCCGGCTGTGGGACGCGGTCGGGCAGCGCGACCTCGGCGGCCTGCAGCTGCGCGTGGTCAGCGGCGACCTGCGGCTGGCGGCGCACCGCATCGCCGATTTCATCTACCAGAAGCTGACCGGCCAGCGCGGCGTGTTCGCCACCCGCATCGCCTTCATCGGCAAGGCCAGCCAGCACAGCTTCTCGCTGCTGGTGGCCGACAGCGACGGCTACAACCCGCTGGCGGCGCTGCGCAGCCGCGAGCCCCTGATGTCCCCGGCGTGGGCGCCCGACGGCGGCAGCCTGGCCTACGTGTCCTTCGAGACCGGCAAGCCCGTGGTGTTCGTGCAGAACGTGCGCACCGGGGCGCGCCGTGCGGTGGCGAACTTCCGCGGCAGCAACAGCGCACCGGCCTTCTCGCCCGACGGGCGCACGCTGGCGGTGGTGCTGACGATGGGCGCGGCCTCGCAGATCTACACGGTGCCGGCCGGCGGCGGCTCGGCGCGGGCGGTGATTCGCGCCAGCAGCATTGCCACCGAACCGGTTTTCGCGCCCGACGGAAAGAGCCTTTATTTCGTCAGTGACCGTGACGGGTCGCCGCAGATCTATCAGGCCGGGCTCGACGGATCCAACATCCGCCGCGTGACCTTCGCCGGCAGCTACAACGTCAGCCCCGCGATCAGCCCGGACGGCAAGTCGCTGGCCTTCGTGTCGCGCCAGGGCGACGACTACCAGCTGTGGCTGCAGGACCTGCAAAGCGGCGCCACGCGCGCGCTGGGCAACGGCCCCAACGACGGGCACCCCAGTTTCGCGCCGAACGGCCAGATACTGGTCTACGCGGCCACCGAGGGCGGCGCGCAGGTGCTGCGCACGGTGTCCCTCGACGGCAGCGTGCGCACCACGCTGGCGGCACGCGGCGAACAGGTTCGCGAGCCCTCCTGGGGCCCGTGGACCCAGCCCGCCTGAACACGCCGCCTGCCGCGCGCCGCGCTCCCCCTCACCTCCCGCACCCAGACCCCGACATCATGACCCTGCGTACCCGTATCGCCCCGATGCTTGCCGCGCTGGCCGCGGCCGGCCTGCTCGGCGGCTGCGCCTCCGGCGTCAGCCTGGGCCAGAAGGCCCCCGTCGAGTCGAAGACCGCGACCCCGGTCGGCGAGGTGGGCGCCGGCGGCGTCGCCAGTGCGCAGGGTGCGCCGCAGAGCTCGGTGGCCGCGGTGCAGACCCCCGGCGGCGGCGCCGAGTCGGGCGCCGCCGGCGCCAACTCCGGCCCCACCGCCGATGTCGGACGCAGCGTGTACTTCGCCTACAACAGCTATGCCGTCGAACAGGCCTACCAGCCGACCGTGCAGCAAAACGCCCAGTACCTGCTCGCGCACCCCGCGGCGCACGTGCAGCTGCAGGGCAACACCGACGCCCGCGGCAGCCGCGAATACAACCTGGCGCTGGGCCAGAAGCGCGCCGACGCGGTGATGAAGGCCCTGGAACTGCTGGGAGTGCAGCCGTCGCAGATGGAGTCCATCAGCTACGGCAAGGAAAAGCCCAAGGCCCTCGGCGACACGCCGCAGGACTACGCCGAGAACCGCCGCGTGGACATCGTCTACCAGCCCTGAGCCCCCTGCCCACCGGAGAGCATGCGATGAACCTGCAGCAGACCTTCGTCCCCGGCGCGCGCCTGCGCCGCGTCGGCGCCGCGCTGAGCCTGGGCCTGGCCGGCCTGGCCTGGACCGGCGTCGCGCATGCCGACCTGTTCGCCGACAACGAGGCCCGCCGCGCCATCCTGCAGCTGCGTCAGCAGGTGGCGCAACTGCAGGCCCAGCAACAGGACCAGCAGTCGCAGATCCAGCAGGTGCGCAACTCGCTGCTCGACCTGTCGGGCCAGATCGACCACCTGAAGACCGAGATCGCGCAGCTGCGCGGCCAGCAGGACACGACCACGCAGCAGCTCAACACCACGCTGTCGAAAATGCAGGCCAGCCAGCAGCAGCTGACGCAGAGCCTGACGCCCCTGCTGCCGGTGCAGGTGCAGATCAACGGCAAGTCCTACAGCGTGCAGCCGGCCGAGAAGGCCGCCTTCGAGCAGGCGCTGAACGCCTTCCGCAGCGGCCAGTTCTCCACCGCGGCGACGCAGTTCCAGGCCTTCGTCACGCAGTACCCGGCGAGCCCCTACCTGAACGAGGCGAAGTACTGGCTGGGCAACTCGATGTACGGCCAGCAGCGCTACAGCGACGCGGTGGCGGTGTTCCAGGACCTGCTGCACGCCGACCCGCAGGGCAAGCGCGCCCCCGAGACGATGCTCGGGCTGGCCAACTGCCAGGTCGAGCTGCGCGAGATCAAGACCGCGCGCGTGACCCTGCTGCGCCTGATCAAGACCTACCCCGACTCCCAAGCCGCGGCGGCCGCGAAGGACCGGCTGGCCAAGCTGCGCTGATGTCCGCGCCGCTGATCGCGCCGCGACTCCGCGGCGCGCCCGCGGTGGTGCTGGTGTCCGGCGGACTGGACTCGGCCACCGTGCTGGCGATGGCGCGCGAGGCCGGCTACGCCTGCCACGCGCTGTCGCTGGACTACGGCCAGCGCCACCGCGCCGAACTCGACGCCGCGCGCCGCGTGGCGCAGGCGCTGGGTGCCGTGCGCCACGAGATCGTGCGCCTGGACCTCGGCCGCTTCGGCGGATCCTCGCTGACCGACACCTCGATCGAGGTGCCCACCGGCGATGCGCAGCCCGCCGGAATTCCCAGCACCTACGTGCCCGCGCGCAACACCGTGATGCTGTCGCTGGCGCTGTCGTGGGCCGAGGCGCTGCAGGGCACGGACCTGTTCTACGGCGCCAATGCGGTCGACTATTCCGGCTACCCCGACTGCCGCCCCGAGTACGTGCGCGCCTTCGAGCAGATGGCCAACCTGGCGACCCGGGCCGGCGTCGAGGGGCGGCACATGCGGGTGCACGCGCCGATCATCGAGATGAGCAAGGCCGCGATCATCCGCGAGGGACTGCGGCTGGAGGTGGATTTCTCGCTGACGGTCAGCTGCTACCAGGCCGACGACCAGGGCCGCGCCTGCGGACAGTGCGCCTCGTGCCGCATCCGCGCCATGGGCTTCGACGCCGCCGGGGTCGCAGACCCCACGCGCTACCGCTCCGCCTGAAGACGCGCCGCCGCCGGCGCGGCCCCGGCGCGCCCCGCGCAATCCCGATGCGCATCCGCCCTCGCCGCGTGGGACAATCGCTGTCCAGCCGATTTCCGCGCGCCGCGGGCCTCACGGCCCCGGCGCCGCGAGCGCTCCCGCGCCCAGCCATGCCCACCGACACCTCGCTTTCGATGACCGCCCTGAACCACCTGGTGCTGGGCAGCGCTTTCCTGATCAGTGTGCTGTTCGGCGCAGTGATGCACCGCACCCAGTTCTGCTCCATGGGTGCAGTCGCGGACATCGTCAATTTCGGGGACTGGACCCGCATGCGCATGTGGATCCTGGCCATCGCCACCGCCCTGCTCGGCACCACCTGGCTGGCGGCCAGCGGCCAGATCGCGCTGAGCCACAGCATCTACACGTCGCCCGACCTGACCTGGCTGTCGGCGCTGGTCGGCGGGGTGCTGTTCGGCATCGGCATGGTGCTGGCCTCGGGCTGCGGCAGCAAGACCCTGGTGCGCCTGGGGGGCGGCAGCCTGAAGGCGCTGGTGGTGTTCCTGACCCTGGGGCTGGGCGCCTACGCGACGCTGCGCGGGATCACCGCGATCCCGCGCGTATACCTGCTCGACCGCGTCGCGCTGCACCTGGCCGGCACGCAGGACCTGCCGTCGCTGCTGGCGCGCCACACGCCGTGGCCGGCGCACACCTGGCTGCTGCTGCTGGGCGATGCCGGCGGGCTGGCGCTGGCGGCCGGCGCGCTGTGGCGCCGCGAAGGACGCGACGCGCGGCTGCTGCTCGGCGGAATCGGCATCGGGCTGCTGGTGGTGGCGCTGTGGTGGGTCTCCGGGCACCTGGGCTACGTCGCCGAGGACCCGCAGACCCTGCAGTCGACCTACGTCGGCACGCTGAGCAACCACCTCGAATCCTTCACCTTCGTCGCGCCGCTGGCGGCGACGCTGAACTGGCTGATGCTGTACAGCGACACCAGCAACGTGCTGGACATCGGCATCGTCTCGGTGTTCGGCGTGATCGCCGGCTCGGCGCTGCACGCGCTGGCGACGCGGCGCTTCCGCTGGGAAGGCCTGTCGGGGCTGGAGGACACCGCCAACCACATGCTCGGCGGGCTGCTGATGGGCATCGGCGGCGTCACCGCGCTGGGCTGCACGGTGGGTCAGGGCATCACCGGCGTGTCCACGCTGTCGCCCACCAGCTGGCTGGCGCTGGCCTCGATCATCGGCGGCGGCGTGATCGGCGTGAAGTACCAGGCCTGGCGCCTGGAACGCGCGGCCTGAGCGCGCCGCCGCGAACGCCATGGACATGGGCACGCCCTGCGCGCAGCCGGACCCGCAGCGCCGCTTCGGCGGCATCGCGCGCCTGTACGGCGAGGACGGGCTGCAGCGGCTGCAGCAGGCGCACATCGTGGTGGTGGGGGTCGGCGGGGTCGGCTCGTGGGCGGCCGAGGCGCTGGCGCGCAGCGGGGTCGGTGAACTCACGCTGGTCGACCTCGACCACGTCGCCGAATCCAACATCAACCGCCAGGCGCAGGCGCTGGACTCCACCCTCGGCGAGGCCAAGGTGCGCGCGCTGGCGCGGCGCCTGCACGACATCAACCCGCTGTGCACGGTGCACGAGGTGGAGGAGTTCGTCACCGCGGAGAACCTGGCCGAGCTGCTGCCCCAGGGCATGCAGCTGCTGCTGGACTGCTGCGACCAGGTGCGCGCGAAGGCCGCGATGGCCGCGCACGCGCTGCGCGTGGGGCTGCCCATCGTGCTGTCGGGCGCCGCCGGCGGCAAGCGCCTGGCGCAGCACGTGCGGGTGATGGACCTGGCCGACGTGCGCGGCGACCCGCTGCTGGCCAAGCTGCGCTACCGCATGCGCCGCGAGCACGCGGCGCCGCGCCACGGCGCCATCGGACTGCCCTGCGTGTGCTCCGACGAACCGCGCGCCGCCCTGCTCGCCGACGCCGTCTGCGCCGTGCCGGCCGACGCCGGCGCCGGGCTGAACTGCGCCGGCTACGGCTCCAGCGTGATGGTCACCGCCAGCTTCGGCATGGCCGCGGCCGGATGGGCCGTGGAGACGGTGGCGCTGCGCCGCGAAGGCGCCGCGACAGGCAAGCGCGACGCCCGTGCGCGGGGGGCGCTTTGCTATGATTGACGGTTTGTACCCGGGTCGTTAGCTCAGCCGGTAGAGCAGCGGACTTTTAATCCGTTGGTCGCGTGTTCGAGTCACGCACGACCCACCACGAAATTCCAGGCCCTCGGCGTCATGCGTCGGGGGCTTTTCTTCGGGTGTGACGTGCGTGCCGACGCGCGGCGCCGCGCGTGCTCACTGCAGCATGAAGGTCTGGTATTCGAGCTTGCGGAACAGCCCCTGCAGCAGCAGCAGGCCGAGGAACAGCGTGCACAGGATGGAGACGGCGAAGCCGTAGCCGAAGAATTCCGAGCCGAGCCGGATCGAGAACGCGCTGAGCGCGAAATTCAGCACCGCCAGCGTCGCGGTGATGACGACCACCTCGGTGCGCCGGTCCAGGTAATAGAACACGTTCAGCACGGCGAGCAGCATGACCTGGAAGCTCGCCGCCACCGCCTGCACCATGTACAGCGGCGTGTACAGCGCGCTGATGCCCAGCAGCCGGAAGATCGACGGCACGAAGGTGTAGAGCGACAGCAGGGTCAGCGCCTGCACCTTCAGGATCTGGTAGATGCCGTCGCGCACGACGTTTTGCATGCGTTCGCGAAAGCCCGCGATGGCGCCCAGCGTGCCGCCGCTGCGCACGGTCTTGTAGAAGGCGTCGTACCACTCGACGAAGTCGGTCTCGAACTTCACGAGGAACACCGCCATGCCCGGGATGACCGAAAGGTAGGCCAGGAACACCGGCAGGTCGTAGATGGTCGACGCCCGCAGCATGCCGACGATCGGGCGCGAGGTTCCGGGATCGAACCAGAACACCAGCTTGTCGGCCCAGATCCCCAGGTTGTAGAGCGCCCCGCCCGCCAGCAGCGCCACGTACATGCGCCCGCGCCGAAAGCACTCCAGCGTCGGCGCGCTGCGCACCGGGAAGTTGCGCAGCACCAGCCAGAGCATCACCAGCCACATCACGAACTGCCCGCCGAGAAAGCCGGCGAGCAGCCCGTCGAGCCCCCAGGGCCGCGCCAGCGCGGCCAGCGCCACGGAAATGCCGTAGCCGAGGGCATACATGGCGACGATGATCCGGTAGTTCTTCAGCCCGGAGAGGAAGGCGGTGGCGATCCACAGGTTGCACAGCAGCGTGAAGCCGAGCACGACCCAGGCGCGATAGAAGTCGTCGACGCCGGCGAAGGCGAACATCGCGGCGAGCAGCCCCAGCCCCCCGGAGACCGCCGTGGTCACCAGCATGACCCCGAGATAGGCGGCGCCGATCTGCTCGCGCCGGTTCTCGAACAGGCGGTCGGCGACCCAGCGGGTGAAGCCGAGCTGCAGCCCGCCGGTCAGCACCAGCGAAGCCATGATCAGGTAGGTGACGGTCACCTGGAAGCGGGTGACCAGCACGCTCGGGGTCACCACGCCGACCGAGATGATGCCGGTGGCGATCAGCCCCAGGATCGAGAACACCCACGGTCCCGAACTGATGATCGAGGCATAGACGTAGGCGCGCAGCAGCCCCAGGTAGGACTGCGAGCGCAGCAGCTTGCGCAGTTCGAATCCGATTCCTGCCATCGCGCCCGTTCCCCTTCAGGCCTCGTCCGCCCGCCGCGGCGCGGGCATGCCCGTGTCGAGGTCCAGGTCCAGGGCTTCGAAGGCTCCCGTGTCCTGGGCCTCCTCGCGCGCGCCCGGCATCGGCTCGCCGCGCAGCACCGTGGCCAGCGCGCCGACCTCGTCGGCGGCGCCGGCGGCGCGCGCCACGCTGCGTTCCAGCGCGTCCTGGTAGACGGCGCGGTACAGATCGAACATCAGCTCCTGCGTGTAGTAGCGCTCGACGCGGGCCATGGCGCTGGCGCTGGCGGCGCGCCAGCGCGCGGGGTCGCCGAGCAGCGCGGCGCACTCCACCCCCAGCGACTGCGCGTCGGCGATGCCCACCAGGCTGCCGGCCGCGCCCAGGGCCTCGTCCTCGGGGCCGAGCCCGAGCAGCAGCTGGCGGCACGAACCGACGTCGGTCGTCACCGCCGGGACCCCGGCCGCGAAACCCTCGAGCAGCACCAGCGGCAGCCCCTCGCTGATCGACGACAGCACCACCAGCCCGACCTTCGGCAGCAGCTCGGCGGTGCGCTGGAAGCCGAGGAAGCGCAGGTTCTCGCCGAGTTGCAGGCTCTCGGCGAGCTCGCGGCATTCGCGCACGTAGTCCGGATCCTCGTCCTGCGGGCCGGCGATCCAGCCCTGGATGCCGGGCAGCCGGTTGCGCGCCACGCGCACCGCGCGGATGAAGGTCTTCACGTCCTTGATCGGAACCACGCGTCCGATCAGGCACATCACCGGCGGCGGATCCGCCGGCCGCAGCGCGCGCGCCGCGGCGTAGGCTTCGAGGTCGATGCCGTTGGGGATGCAGCAGGTGGTCAGCGGATCGGCGCCGTCGGCGATCTGCCGCATGCGGTTGGCCTCGTACAGCGCCACCACCGGGTCGGCGCTGTCGTAGCACATGCGCCCGAAGGACTCGAACAGCCGGATCCACAGCTGCCGGAAGTACCCCGCGTCGCCCGCGGTGCGCTCGAGCATCGGCGTGTTGTCGTGGATCCAGGTCGACGAGAACAGCTCGATGCGGCGCTCCTTGGTGTAGATGCCGTGCTCGGACAGCACCAGCGGCTTGTCGTGCATGCGCGAGAGGATCGCGCCCAGGTATCCCGCGTAGCCCGTGGACACGCTGTGGTAGACGTTCGCCGGAGGCAGTTCGCGCGCCAGCGTGGCCAGGGTCCAGATCGGCGTGTGCATCGTGCGCACGGTCCAGAAGTAGTCGACGAACGAGGGGTCGGTGCAGCGCGCCTCGTACTGGCTGGCGATGTAGGACCAGGAGTCCTGCGAATGCAGGAAATAGTTCAGGTCGAGCTTGTCGCGCATCGCCTGCAGGCTGATGCGCAGCAGTTCGGAGCGGCTGTCGCGATCCTGCCCCTCGCGCAGCAGCACGTGCAGGCTGTCGACCAGGTCGGCGGTCGGCGGGTCGCCCCGCAGTTCCGCGGGCGGCGGCAGCAGCGTGTCGCTGAACAGGTACTGGTGGGTGATCGCGACGACGTTGTCCGGAATCTCGTAGCGCGGCTTGCCGTAGTCCTGCTCGCGCGAGCCGATGAACACGATGTGGAAACGCAGTTGCGGGAAGCCCCGGATCATCTGGCTCACCCAGCTCGACACGCCACCGGCGACATAGGGATAGGTGCCCTCCAGCAGCAGCATGACGTCGACGAGATGGGGCGCCTCGTATTCCTGCGGCCGGGTATCGACGAAATCGGGTCCGCTCATGGTTGCAGCCTCCCCGCCGCCGCCGGCTGCGCCCCGCCGCGTGGCGCAGCGGCCTGCGCCGTCCACAGGCGCACCACCGAGCGCAGGCGCGGCGCCACCTGGGCCGCGTCCAGCGGCTGCAGCAGGCGCGCCACCTCGCCGTAGCGGCGTGCCATCCATTCGATCTCCGCGGCATAGGGACGCCACAGCGACGGGCTGGCCCCCTGCGCGGCGAGCTCGTCGAGCGCGGCGCGCGCATCGTCGATGCGCTGCGTGGCCAGCGAAAGGCGCAGCAGCATCAGGCGCAGCCCGGTGTCGCGCGGCATCTCGCGCAGCGCGATCTCGCAATGCTCGAAGGCCTGCTCGAGCGCGAAGGTCCGCAGGTCCCCCTGGGCCAGCCCCTGGTAGATGAACTCCATGTGCATCTCGGCGACGCGCCGCGCGCTGCGCGCCAGCACGGCCGGGTCGGCGCCCTCGGCACGCGCCTGCCTGAGCTCGCGCGCGGCGGCCTGCAGCGCGTCGGTCAACCGGTGCTCCCAGCTGCTGCCGATGCCGTAGGCGAGCAGGCGGATCTCCTCGTTGGGGTCGCTCAGCAGCTGTCGCATCACCGGCAGCGCCAGCCTGGGCGGCATCTCGCGCAGCGCGAGCACCGCGCGGATGCGTCGCTCGGCGGGCTGGCTCTGGTCGCGCGCGATGCGCGCCGTCTGCCCGGCGGGCATCTCCCGCCGCATGGCCTCGTCGGGGTTGGCGATGGAGAAGACCTCCAGCCGCGGCGCCAGGCGCAATGCCTCGTCGTCGTCGCGCCGCGGCGGCCGCGCCTGCGCCATGCGCAACGCGAACACCAGGCCAGGCGCGCCGACGATGGGCATGAACAGCGCCAGCAACCCCAGCAGGGCCAGTGCGACGCCGCGCGGCTCGCGACAGGACTCGGGCAGCCAGGGCTGCAGCACGACCGCCATGGCCAGCGACGCCGCCGCATGCAGGGTCCAGAACAGCGCCAGGTGCCACCCGCCGTGCCCCGACAGCAGCGTCCACAGCGCAGCAGCCTCGAGCACCAGCAAGGCCGACCACGCCAGGTTGCGCGCTCGTGTCATGGCCTCGCCTCCCCCGCCACCTGCCGGAGCGCCGCGGGAGCGACCACGGCGGGCGCCGCCGCCAGCGCCTCGACCACGTGCCGCAGCTCGACGAAGCCTTCCACGGACTGCACCGGCAGCACGTCGAGTGCCAGCGCATCGCCTTCGGGCCAGCCGTTGCGCGACGCGATGTCGCGCGCCAGTTCGGCCATGTCGCGGCGGTAGCCGGCCAGGGCCGCCGCGCTGTACATCGGCAGCAGCACCACCAGCAGCGGCCTGCCGGCCTCGTCGCCGAAGGTCCACGACGAGCTCTCCAGCGGCTGGCTCGCGGAGAACTCGGTCAGGTCCTCGCGGCCGGCCCAGTCCGGCGCCTTCCAGACCGCGCAGTAGCTGCGCAGGCGCGAGTGCGCGGCAAGCCGGCTGAGCTGCGCCCACTCCTGCTGCAGCCCGATCGGCGCCTGCTCCCACGCCGCCCGGAACCCGGCCACGCCGACCTCGAGCTGCGTGAAGTCCAGATAGGACGCACAAAGCACCTGCAGCCGCTGCAGGTTCTGCTCCTCGAAAGACATGAAGGGCATCGAGTGCACGGCCAGCAGCGCATCGGGCTCGCCGTTCGCGTCCAGGCGCAGCGGCGCCGCGAACACCCACACGCTGTGCTCGGACTCGGCCGCGCGCTCCTGCGCCACCTGCACCGCCTCACGGGTCTGCAGCGCGCGCTGGATGAGCGGGTGCTTCGGATCGAGCTGCGGCAGCTCCTGGCCCAGCGAGTGGGCCAGGCGCCAGCCGGCCGCCGCGCCGCGCCCACGCGCCGGCTCCAGCACGAACACCCCGGCTTCCTGCAATCGGCAGGACTGGCTCAGCAGCAGCAGCAAGGCGTCGGGGTCGGGCAGCGGACGCAGCGCGGCGCGACGTCCACTGCGCCGCGCGGGCGGCTGCTGCGTCGTGGCGACGAAGGCGAAAATGCGTCGCAGGTCGAGCAAGGCGTCGCGCAGCGTGACCGGTCGGTCGGTGAGTTCCTGCTCGAGCGTGGCCAGCGCCTCCTTGACGATGAACAGCCGCCGCTTCGTGCGTTCCAGGCGCGCGCCCAGGTCGGCGGCGATCTCGCGCTGCGCGGCTTCGCGATGCAGCATCGCGCTGCCGAATTCACCGAGGATCAGGCTCACCAGCACCCCGCCGAGAAAGAATTCCGACGGCAGCGCGGCCGCCATCGGCACGCCGAGCAGCTGCGGCGCCAGGCGCCAGAACGCCGCGTAGAGCCCGGCTCCCAGCAGCCCCGACGCGGCACCGTAGCGCACGGCCACCAGCCAGGGGCCGAGCCAGACCCACGGAAACTGCGCGTGCAGGCCCAGCGGGTCATGCGGCCTGAGCTTCCAGCTCAGCGCAAGAATCACCGCCGGCAGCAAGACGCTTTCGGATGCGGCCAGCCACGACGCGGGCGCCGGGCCGCCGGCGCCCGCGCGCGAAGCGCCCCTGCGACGAAAGGCCCGCAGGGCGATCGAGCGCAGCGCCGGCACCCTGCGCATGGGGTTTCGCCCGGACCCGTTCACGGCGCCGCGCGCGCCGGCGCCGCGACGTCCAGCCCGCGCAGCAGCGCCTCGATCTGCGCCTGCCCCACCGCGGCCAGCGCCTGGTAGCCCCAGCCCGAGCGCGCCCCGCTGGCGCTCCAGACGACCCGCCCGTCGGCCACGTCGCGCAGACGCAGCACGATGCCCACCGCCGGCTCGCTGTCGACCCCCGTCTTGTAGCGCCATTCGGTCACGCTGCCGTCGAGCGCATAGCGCGCGCCCTGCCGGCGCGCCCACTGGAGTGTCTGCTGCAGGCTCGGCGCCGGTGCGGCGCGCAGCAGGTCGGCTTCGGCTCGCGGATAGCCGACGACGTCGTGCAGCCCGCGCTGTCGCAGCAGCGACACCGTGATCGCCTCGGCCCGCTGCGCGGCCAGCGGCACGTCGGTGAGGTTGGCGAAGGGCAGCACGGCCAGCCTGGCGTCGGGGGCCAGCGCGGGCGAGCGCGCCGATACCGTGGCGACCGCGCAGCCGCCCAGCAGCAGGGCCGCCAGCGACGCGACGACGGCGATCGAGCGACGGAGCAGGGAGTTTCGTGACATGGCTTTCTCCTGACGATGGGGAAGACTAGCGGCCGAACCACCAGCGGTACTGCAGGAACCACAGCCGGCTCTGGCCCGAGGTGTCGCGCAGGCGCTGGTAGCCGAACACGAGCTGGTCGACGCCGAACAGCGGGCCGCGCACGCCGACATCGAGGTTGCTGGTCAAGCCCAACGTGCGCGATTGCAGCACATCGATCTCGCCGTAGGGCATCCAGCGATCCGCGTAGCCGTGCGCGTGATCCATGCCGACGGCGATTCCGGCACCGAAGGCGCTGTCGCCGGCCGGCAGGAAATAACCCGCGTCCGGCACCGCGCCGCCCGGCACCAGCGCGGCATACGACGGCAGGCGCACCCCGCCGAGGGTCGTGAACTGCTGCTGGTAGCCCAGCAGCTTGAGCGCCACGTCGGGCCCGCCGCGGCGCAGCCACAGCCCGAGCTCTTCCTGCAACGCGCGCCCGCTGCCCAGCGCCTGGCCGTCGCGCGCGTGGTAGCGCATGTCGGACGCCGTCACGCTCGCCCAGGCGCGCCCGAAGTCGCGCTGCAACTGCAGACGCACGCGGTCGCGGGCGCCGGCGACCTGCAGCGCCGCCGATTCGTCGGCCACCGCATTGCGCTCGACCTCGACGCTGCCCTGGATGGCCCAGGCAAGCCGCGCCGACGCATCGACGCGCCAGCCGGTGAGCACTCCGACGGCCTCGTTGCGACGCAGCGCAATGCCCAGGCTGCGCTGGCCGGAGTGCCAGTGCAGCCCGACCCGCGCATCGCGCCATGTCGCGGGCAGGCCGGTGATGCTCGATGGATTGGAGCTTCCCAGCGCCTGGCGCGACGCATCGACGTCCACGCTCCAGGCCCGGTCGAGTTGCCAGTGCAGCTTCGCCAGCGGGCCGCGTCGCGTCACGTCGCCGACTTGCGCGTCCTGCCACGCCAGGCTCGCGGTGCTGGCCAGCGCGAGCTCGCGCCGGGCGGTCTGGCGTTGCAGCGCGCGCAGCGCCGGCGAATCCTGTCCGGATTGCGCGGCCCGCTCGAGCACCGCCTGCGCCAGACGCAGCGAGGCCTGCGGCCGCCCGGCGGCGTGCAGCGCCTGTGCGAGATCGGCGGGCGGCAACGCGGTCGCCACGCCGCCGCGCAGGTCGCGTGCGACCGCTGCGGAGTCTGCCTCGCGCAGGTCGACCTGCAGTCGCAGCGACTGCCGCTGCGCCGTCGACAGGGTTTCGTGCGCCAGCCACCAGCGCGCCGCCGAGCTCGTGTCGAGGCGCAGCAGCCAGTCCGCGATGGCCGCGTCGGCGCGGCTGCGCTGCGCCGCCGTGAGAGGCCCGCGCAGCAGCCTGGCGCGCAGCGCGGCGAGCAGTTGCTGCTGCGCGGGCGCGCCCAGCCGCGACTCGCCCAGGCGCAGCCGCGCGAGCAGCAGGTCCAGCTCGCGCCCGCTGCGCGCGTCGCTGCGCCCCGCGCTCGCGGGCGACGCCTGCAGCAGCGCCCATGCGCGATCGAACGCGAGATGCGCCCGACGCGCGTCTCCGGCCTGTTGCCACAGTTCGCCGTACTGCATCATCCACAGCGCATCGGCGCTGTGCCGCGGATACAGGCGCTGCGCGTAGGCCAGCGCGACGCGCGTCTCGCCCAGCGCCTGCGCCGCCGCCAGCGAGACCTCGAGTCCGCCCGGGCTGTCGCGCAGCGCATCGGCATAGGCCGGGAAGCTGCGGCGCAGGCAGGCGCGGTCGCCGCCGTCGATGCAGATCCACAGCAGGCCGATCTCGTAGTCCCGGTCTCCCGGGGCGAGCTGCAGCGCGCGCGTCTGGTCCGCCAGCGCGCGCCGCGTCCGCCCCAGGGCCTGCCAGACCTGCGCGCGCGCGGCAAGCATGCCTGCGCGATGCGACAGCTCGCGGCGCAGCGGGCTGTCGTCGACGCTGCGCTGCCAGTCCTGCAGGCCGCGCAGGCTGGGCTCGCGCTGCAGCAGCTGCAGCCACAGCAGGGCCAGCGATGCCGAAGGCCGCTGTCGCCACGCCTGGCGAGCCATCGCCAGCGCGGCCCCGGCGCCGCGACGGCGCTGCGTGAGCAGGATCAGGCGCTCGACCTGGTAGGCGCCGAGATCCTCGCGCGTCGAAGTCCGCGACCACACCGACGCGTACGCGGCCTCGGCCTGCGCACTGCGCCCGAGGTCCCACGCGAGGTCGCCGAGCAGGCGCTGGTGCGCGCTGCGCAGTGGCTCGGGCCCCGCCAGCGACTGCGTCGAATGCAGCACCTCGAGGGCGTCGGCGAAGCGCCCGGACTGCACGAGGGCGTTCGCGTAGTCGATGCTGGCGCGCAGATCCAGCGCACCGCGCGCCGCGGCCTGCGCATAGGCCTGCAGCGAATCCCGCACCTCGCCCAGGTTGCCGAGCAGCCAGGCCAGCGACGGCAGCACGCCGGGCTGCGTGCGCGCCGCGCCGCGCAGCACGCGCACCGCCGCGCGCGCATGCCCGGCCGACTCGAGGCTTTGCGCGTACTGCAGCCAGTCCTGTTCGCCCATCCGGGTGTGCGCGGCGCGTTCGCGCCAGTACAGGTCGATGCCGGCGCTCGAATGCTGCCCCAGCGCGAGCCGGTGCTCCTGCTGCAGCGCCAGGGCCGAGTAACCGGCACGCAGCACCTGCATCCACTGGCGCAGCGCGGCATCGTCGTGGCCGCTCCATTCCAGCACGCGCGCGCGGCGCTGCTGCCAGTCGCGGTCGGCCGGGTCCGCGGCGAGCTGGGCATCGGCGATGCGCAGCGCCTGCGCGGGCAAGCCGGCGCCCAGCAGCACGCGCCATGCCAGTTCGCGCTGCCGCGCATCCATCGTCCGCGCGAGCACCGCGGCCGGCTGCTGCAGGTCGACGCAGCGGTGCAGCCACACGACGGCCTGCGCGGGCCGGTCGGCGCCCAGCGCCAGCCGCACCATCATCCAGCGGACACTGGGGCCCACGTCGGAACGGCCGACCGCCTGCGAGCTGCGCCGCCAGGCCAGCACCGGATCGCCCGACGCCAGCAGCACCCGCGCCGCGGCGAGGATCAGGCGGTCGCGCAGCGCCGGATCGCGCGCATGCTGCGCACTGGCGAACAGCACCCGCGCCGCGAGCTCGTAGTCGCCCGTGCCGAGCAGGATGTCCCGCGCCTGACGGGCATCGGCGGGGTCCAGCGGCAACAGGCGCAGCAGCGAAGGGACCAGCCACGGCGGCTGCGTGCCCCCGGAGAAACGCCGCGACAGTTCCACCGCGCTCTTCCACTGCGCGAAGTCCGCGGGCTGCAGCCCGTCGACCAGGCGCCGGATCTCGGAAGCCGCGTGGTTCATGGCCGTCGCGTCGTGCGCCGCCGCGGCGTCGTTCCAGAGGGTCTGCCAGATGCGCAGGCGCAGTTCGTCGACGGGCGTGCCGTGCAGCCCGGCCAGCGTGGCCAGCGCGTCGCGCGACCTGCCGATCTGCGCGTAGCGCTGCGCCAGCATGCGCCGCAGTCCGGGGTCGCCGGCGCGCTGCGCCGACAGCTGGCGCAGGTAGTCGATGGCCAGCCGGTCGTTGCGCGTATGCGCCAGCAGCGGCAGCAGGGACTTGCCCGGGTACACCGCGACCAGCGCGGCCATGCACAGCAGGGCCAGGCCGAACAACGCGCCGCGCGGGAACAGGCGACTGCGCCTGGGGTCGTCGACGGCGACATGCAGGGCATCGGCGGCGGGCTGCTGCTTGCGCATGCTCGGCGGCCGGCCCCTCACGCCCGACGCAACAGCAGGTCGAGCGAAGTCGACGCGCCGTGCACATGCCATTGCCCGTCGCGCCGGCGCAGCGTGGCGCCCGGCGCCCGCGCCACGCTCCAGCCCGCGGGAAGCCGCAACACCGCATCGACGGGGACGAAGCCTTGCAGGCGCACGCGCTGCGCGCCGTCGCCTGCGGCCTCCCAGGACACGACATCGGCGTTCGCATCGACCAGCATCGGCCGCGACAACGGCGCCGCGCCCGTGCGAAGCACCGCGTCCGCGGCCTGCACATGCAGGTAGCGCCGCGGCCCGTGCTCGTTCCAGCCGACGACGTGGGCGCAGCGCTCGAGTTCGGGTGCGGCCGCGCCGAGCGGCTGCGTCCACTGGCGGATCTGCTCCGCGCCGCGCAGGCGCCAACCCCCGCCGAGTCGGCGCGCCACCGTGGCGCGGCGCCATTGCACGACCGCCTGCGAATACTGCCTGCCGTAGATCGGGTGCGCCGCCTGCGCGAGCGCCCAGCCGAACACCTTGTGCAGGCTTTGCAGCCCGGCCTCGCGGGTGACGATGTAGGGGTGGAAGTAGATGCCGATGGGCTTGAGCCGGCGCGGCGAATCGGTCATCTCGTAGGTCTCGATCGCGCGCTCGAAGCCGAAATACGGGCCGTGCCAATCATGCGTGTAGGCCTCTTCGTTCGAGCACGCGGCGTACACCTGGAACCACGAGCCCTTCGGGATGCCCATCGGCGCGACCAGGGTCAGGCTCGGCGCCGAGCGCGTGATGCTCGCGCCTCCCCCGTTGAGGTTGGCCATGCCCGCGGCGTAGGTCATCTGCACGGCCTTCACCGGGGGATTGCAGTCGCCGGGCCACAGCAGCATGTCGCAGGGCTTGCCGGGCGGGCACAGGTGCTTCTCGATGTACTCCCTGGCGCCGATCACGTTGCTGGAAGTGCTGAAGCGGTAGTTCGGCAGCGGCAGGTAGTTGCCGTAGGTCGAGTAGCCCTTGCCGGTCGGGAAGCGCGCGTGGTAGCGCGACGCCAGC
Organism: Pseudomonadota bacterium; assembly: GCA_021816585.1. Classification (GTDB taxonomy): domain Bacteria; phylum Pseudomonadota; class Gammaproteobacteria; order Burkholderiales; family Burkholderiaceae_C; genus Thiomonas_A. The sequence goes on from JAKAXL010000024.1 coordinate 29,682, forward strand.
ACCCAGTCGAAGGGATGCGACCAGGTATGGCTGGCCGCCTCGATCCACGGCAGCGCGTACATGCGCCGCGCCCAGTGCTGCGACTGCGGCGCCAGCTTCGGGTACAGGCCGTCGTCGCTGACCTCGCCGACGATGATCGAGCCGACCGTGGGGATGCGGTACTTCTCCAGCACTTCCGTGACCAGCACCTGGCCGGCGATCGGCGAGCCCGGACGCAGGCAGGCATTGGGCCAGCCGTCGCCGTCGAAATGCACCATCAGCACGCGCCGTCCGCAGCGCGTGCTCAGGTCGGGCATCGGATCGTCGCCGATGCGCAGCGCGGCGCGGAAGAACTCGATGGGGTCCACCGACCAGCGGGTGCCGTTGCCGCCCGGCAGGTTGAAGACCCCGAAGCTGCCCAGGGCGTAGCCGCCCCACGGCGTGATGGCGGCCCCCTGCATCTGCCGGCCGTCGCTGCCCACGGCGGCGAGCCACACCTGCGCCTGCGCGCCCGCGCCGAGCTCCACCGTGCTCAGCGCGTCGAGCATCGGCAGGATCTCGCCCGGCGGGGTTCCGGGCGCGCGCCGCAGCTCGACGGGGCCGGCCAGCGCGTCCTCGCCGACCTGCACCCCGAGTCCGGCGAGGAAACGCGGGGCCAGCGCGCCCAGCGCGGCCACCGGGACCCCCTCGTCGCGAGCCCGGCGCAGCAGCGCGTCGACCGCACGCGGGACCTCGGAGCTGTCCGGGTAGAGCACGACGGCGGCGTAGCGCCCGGCCAGCGGCTGCTGGGGAAGCGGCGCACCCACGTAGTGGTACTCGGGCACCAGCCCCAGGTACTCCAGGGGCATGGCGCCGTACACGTGCGCATCCTGCGCCTGCAGTTGCGGAGAGTCGCCCTGCTCGCACGAATGCAGCAGCAGCACGCGCCGCGGCACCACCTCGACGTTGCCGACTCCCAGCGCGTCCAGTTGCGCATCGGTCACCCAGGGAATCAGTCCGTGCGCGGCAATGCGCGAAGCGACCTGCCGCGCCTGGTCGCGCCGCGACGGGGCGCAGTAGTCGATGGCGATTCCCGGCAGCGCGAAGTGCTCGCGCATGTCGCGCAGGCGCGCCAGCAACCATTCGCGGTCGGCGGGCGCGACCTCGACGTAGGCCTGCGTGCGCTGGTCCCAGCCGCGGTACAGGGACTCCGCGGCGACGGCGTCGATCGAGGCCGCGAGCCCGGAGTCGACGAGTTCGAAGCCCCGGTTGAGGATCAGGCGGACGCCGGGAAAGGCCGCCACCAGCTCGTGCAGGGTGCGGCGCAGCGCATCGGCCTGCCGCCGGCGCTGCGCGTCGCCCTTCGCGAGCAGCTGGTACGAATCCAGCGTGTCGAGGAAGAAGCCCCGAAAGCCCGCCTTCCACAGCGGCGCGACGACGCGCTCGCGCAGGAATTCGCTCCACCCCGCCGCGGTCTGGTCCACCACCCGGGTGTTCCACGCCGGGTTGCCGGCGCCGAACCAGGCCGGCGGCAGGGTCTTCAGCCGCGGATCGTCGGCGGCGATCTCGCCCACCGACACATAGGCGAAGGGCTGCGTGGAAGGGCCGAAGGCGCGGCCGATGTCCGTCGACTCGGCGAGCGCCGCACCGGGTTGCACGACGACCCAGTCGAAGGCGCCGAGTTCGTCGAAGGGAATGTGCTCGCCGTAGTAGAAGGCCACGGCGGGCTGCGGCCCGGTGGCGCGCAGGGCATCCGCGGACGGCGGCGCGCCCGAGACCGGCGCGGCTGCCGATGCCGGGCCGCCCGGCGCGACCGCGCCAAGGACCTCGCGGGTCCACGGCATCGCCACGGCGCAGGCCCGGGCCAGGGTACGGAGAAATCTTCTTCTTTGCATACGTGCGTCGATTCCGCGGCAGGGTCCGGCCATGACGCGGCGCCTGCAGCGCCCCCCGCGTGAAACCCGGCCGCATGCCACCGCCTGGACCTCCCGACCATTGTGCAGCCCAAGTACCGGTTTCGCGAAGAGAATCTCAACTGGATTCCACGAAACCCGATGGAAACGTGCAACTTTGCACGGGTTTTCCGGGATACAGGATCCGTCGCCGGCTTGCCGTCCCGGGGCGCCCCGAGCCACGGCCAGCGGGACTTGTCATCGCGTGTGTCGCCGAGGCGATTGCGGTCGGATGGCGCGAATCCGTCCATTCGAAAATTTCATGCCATCCAATGGAATCGCTGCTGAATTGCATGGAATCGCACGCTTCGAGAACTATTCCGCAGAAAAACCGGAGGCGGCGGATTAGACTGGCTCCACGATCGAAGGCGCCCGGGGCGCCACCGATCCAACACCCCCGACGACCCGTGCATCCCGTCCCTCACGCGACGTCCTGGACCCACCGCCTGAACGCTCGCGTGCAGGGCGATGGCGCACGCACGCTGGTGTTCGGGCATGGCTTCGGCACCGACCAGCGTTGCTGGGATGCGCAGGTGCCGGAGCTGCTGGGCTCGTACCGCGTGGTCACGCTCGACTTTCCCGGTGCGACACCGCACACCCTCGGCGCCTTCGACCCGACGCGCCACGGCACGCTGTTCGGCTTCGCCGAGGACCTGTGCATGCTGATGGACGAGCTGCAGATCTCGCGCGCCACCTACGTCGGGCATTCGCTCGGCGGGATGATCGGCATCCTGGCCTGCAACGGCAGCGAGGGCGTGTTCGATTCGCTGGTCACGCTGGGCACTTCGGCACGCTTCGTCGACGATCCGTCCACCGGCTACGTCGGCGGCTTCTCGCAGCAGGACATGGATTCGATGATGGCGGCCATGCGCTCGGACTACGAGGCCTGGGCCAACGGCTTCGCCTCGCTGATGGTGGGCGACGCCAACCCGCACCTGAGCGGCTTCGAATTCACGCACAACCTGCTGTCCCTGCGTGTCGACGTGGCGCGGGCCGTGCTCGACACCGCGCTGCAATCCGACCACCGCGACGACGTCGAGGCGCTGGACACCCGGCTGTTCGTGCTCAATACCCGCGACGATCCGGCCGTGCCGCTGCAGGCCGCGCAGTGGCTGGCTCGCCACGGCGGAGCGCCGGAAGTGGTCGAGCTCGACGTACGGGGGCACCTGCCCCACCTGACCGCGCCGCGGCTGGTCGGCGCGGCACTGCACGAGTGCCTGCGCGCGATCGGCGATGACTAGCGTCGCACTGCCGGCCCACGCCGCGACCTTGCTGCAACGCCTGCAGGCGGACGCGCTGTGCTTCTGGCGCAGCGCCATGGACGGCGTGGCCCACCCGATGCACTGCCTTCCAGCGGGCTGGATCGAGCAGTCCTTCCTGTGGCCGCAGGGCCCCGACGGGGTGGTGCTGTACCGCGACCCGCGGGAGGTGGCGGCGAAGCTTCCGTTCCAGCTGCGCGCGCGCCTGCGCAAGACCCTGCCGGCGGCGCTGGCCGTGGCCCGACTGCGCCTCGGTGCCGAGCAGTCGGTCGGCGTGCACGTGGCGTGGAACGACGCCGCGCGCGTGCCGGCCGGTTTCGGCGAGAGCGTGCAGGCGCAGCGCCTGCTGTTGCAGCCCTTCCTGCGCAACCCGACCATCGACGTCGAACTGGCGCTGGCGATGCGCGTGCGCGACATCGCGGACTCGCTGCCGCATGGCGCGGTGCTGGTGTCGGCGAACGCGCACGCGGCCTTCGTCAACCCGATCGCCGCCGGCCTGCTGCGCATGGCGCCGGGCCTCGCCGGCGCCGACTCGCTGGCGGTCGCGCTGCAGCAGCTGGTGGACCGCGCCAGCAACGGCGAGCACATCCGCGCGCATGCCCAGCTCGTGCTGGAGGGGGCCGCCCGCACCACGGCGTCGACCACCATCTGGCGCTTCGACACGGTGCCGCGGGCCTTGCGCGTGACCTTCTCGCCGCTGCGCGCGGCGCCGCACCCCGGCTGGGTCTGGTTGTTCGAGGACGTGTCGGCCGAGGTTGCGCTGCACGACCGCGTGGCACGCGAGGAGCGCAAGTTCCACGCGCTGTACGACCGCCTCAGCGACGCCATCGTGCGCTACGGCCTCGACGGCGACGTGCAGGAGGTCGGCGCCGGCTACCTGGCGCTGTTCGGCGACGCGCGCCCGGCACAGACGCTGTCGCGATGGAGCGGCGGCGGCGAGCACGCGCCGCTGGACTGGAGCGCGGTGCTCGCAGGCTGCCTGGCGCACGACAGCTTCGGCCCCTTCGAGTCCGAGTGCCTGCTGGACGACGGCAGGCGCCTGCACCTGGAGAGTTCGGCCATCGCGCATCGCGAAGCCGACGGCACGGTGTCGGGAATCTGGGAGGTGCACCACGACGTCACCCGCAGCAAGCTGGCCGAGGCCGAACTGGTGCTGGCCGCGGAGGCCTTCGGGCGGCACAGCGACGGCGTGCTGCTCACCGATCCGAACTACGTGATCCTGACCGCCAACGACGCGGTCAGCCGCATGTCCGGCTACGAGCGCGCGCAGCTGCGGGGGGCGCCGCTGGAGCGGCTGCGCTCCGCGCGCCACCCGGTGGAGTTCTACGTCGAGGTCGATCGCCAGCTGCGCCGCGAAGGCTGGTGGCAGGGCGGCGTGTGGAGCCGCAGGCGCGACGGCGAGCCGTTCTTCAAGTGGGTCACCATCAACGCGGTGCGCGACGACTCGGGCCGCCTGACCCACTATGTGCTGATGCTGCGCGACATCGAAGCGGTACGCGAGGCGCAAGGCCGCATCGAGTTCCTGAGCACGCACGACCCGCTGACCCGGCTGCCCAACCGCCTGTGGTTCGAGGACCGGCTCGACTCCACCATCCGCGTGGCGGCCGGCAGCGACGCCATGCTCGGCGTCGTGCTGGTGGAGTTGAAGGACTTCACGCAGCTGAGCACGGCGTGGGGTCGCGCCAGCGGCGAACGCCTGCTGGCCAGCGCGGCCGAGCGGCTGCGCGCGCTGGTTCCGGCGGGCCACCTGCTGGCCCACCTGGAGGGCGAGCGCTTCGCCATCCTGGCCCCGGTGGCGGCGCCGGACGAACTGGGCGGGTACTGCACCGAGTTGCTGCGCCGGCTCGCGGTGCCGCACGACATCGACGGCGCCGAGCTGGTCGCGCCCGCCTCCATCGGCGTGTGCGTGTACCCCGAGGACGGCGCCAGCACCGACGAGCTGCTGGTGCACGCGGAGGCCGCGCTGCAGCGTGCGGCCTCGTCCAGCGAGCCACGCGCGCAGTTCTTCACCGAGGACCTGGTCGGGCAGATGCGCGAGCGCTTCCTGCTGGAGAACGGGCTGCGCAAGGCCCTCGAGCGCGACGAATTCAGCCTGGTGTTCCAGCCCCAGATCGCCGCCGCCGACGGCCGCGTGCACGGCTGCGAGGCCCTGCTGCGCTGGGCGCCGGCGGGTTCGCCCTGCTCGCCGGGAGTGTTCATCCCGGTGGCCGAGCGCGCCGGGCTGATCGTGCAGATCACGCAGTGGGTGCTGCGCCGGGCCTGCCGCGAGATCGCCGAGTCCGAATCCCTGGGCCTGTCCATGGGGGTGGTCGGCATCAACCTGTCCGCCACGCACTTCCAGCAGCCCGACATGGCGCCCGTGCTGCTGCGCATCCTGCGCGACGAGGGCGTGGACCCGCGGCGCATCTGCCTGGAGATCACCGAGGGCGCGCTGCTCGACCCGCAGGCCAGCGAGCGCAGCATCGCGCAGCTGCAACAGGCCGGCTGCAGCGTCAGCATCGACGACTTCGGCACCGGGTTCTCGTCCCTGGCCTACCTGCGGCGCCTGCGGGTCGACGAGCTGAAGATCGATCGCAGCTTCGTCGAGGCCATCGAGCGCGGCGAAGGCGACCGCGCCATCGTCGCGGCGACCATCTCGATGGGCCACGCGCTGGGCATGCGCGTGGTCGCCGAGGGCATCGAGACGCCGGCGCAGCGGGAGTTCCTCGAAAGCCAGGGCTGCGACCTGCTGCAGGGCTACGCGCTGAGCCGGCCGCTGCCGGCGTCCGGGCTGCGCGAATTCCTGCGCCGCGCCCCCGTCCCCGGGGCCGGCCATTGACGCGGCGGTTGTGTCCCCTTTAGACTGAGCCGCGACTGAAGCCATGGCGATGGAGTTCGCCATAACCGCCCCGCGCGTTGCGCGAGTGGCTGATGACTCCTGCCCTGCGCCGTGCAACGCGGCGTGTTCATGCCATGGCAGGAGCGCGAGAAGGCCCGTATCGCCCCCTGCCCGCATGCGACACGCGCGCAAGACGGATCCGCCCGCTCCACCCGCCGCTCGCAACCATGACCTTTGTCTACATCGCGGTCTTCGCCATCGTCGGCGCCTTCGCGCGCTACGGCCAGACCCTCGCCGTGCAGGGCGTACTCGGCCGCGGCTTTCCGTTCGCGACCCTGTCGATCAACGTGCTGGGCTCCTTCCTGATGGGGTTCCTGTTCTTCGCGACCCTCGAGCGCATCAGCCTCAACCCCGAGCTGCGCACCGGGATCCTCACCGGCGGGCTCGGCGCCTACACCACCTTCTCCACCTTCTCGCTGGAGACCCTCAGCCTGATCGAAGGCGGCGACTGGACCAGGGCGGTCCTGTACATGGTCGCGTCGGTCGTGCTGTCGGTCGCGGCGGCGCTGCTCGGCGCCTACCTGTCGCGCAATCTCGGAGTCCCGGCATGAAAACAGTCACCATCGCACGCGTGTACATCAAGGAAGGCGACAAGGTGCAGGGTCACAACCTGATCCAGGAGATCTTCCGCCTGCTGCACAACGAGACGCGCGTGCACGGGGTCACCGTGTTCCGCGGCGTCGCCGGCTTCGGCAGCCACGGCGAGGTGCACGCCGACGACCTGCTGCGGCTGAACGTGCACCTGCCGCTGGTGGTCGAGTTCTACGACACGCCGGAGGTCGTCGCGGCGGTGCTGCCGCGCATCCAGCAGATGGTGCCGGCCGGACACATCGTGTCGTGGCAGGCGCAGTGCGGCAGCTGAGGCCCGCCGCGAAACGCATGGCGCATCAGGCTTCGGCCTCGCCGGCGGCGCCGGACGCGTTCCCGGCATTGCCGCTGGGCAGCATGCTGGCGGTGCAGACCCTGGTGTCGCTGGCCGCGCTGGCGGTACCGGCGATCGCGCCGGCGGTGGCCGCCGGCACCGGTCTGCCGGTGGCGCTGGTCGGACTGTTCACGGCCGGCATCTATGCCGGTGCGATGTTCTCGGCCCTGCACGCCGGCGGGCCGCTGGTGCGCTTCGGTGCGCTGCGCGTGTCGCAGGCCTGCCTGTGCATCACGGCATGCGGCCTGCTGCTGGTGGCCAGCGGCAGCCTGGCGGCGCTGCTGCCGGGGGCCGTGCTCACCGGCATCGGCTACGGTGCGGCCACTCCGACCAGCTCGCACCTGTTCGCGCACGAGGTGCCCGCGCGCTGGCGCGGGCTGGTGTTCTCGATCAAGCAGACCGGGGTGCCGCTCGGAGGCATGCTCGCCGGGGCCTTGCTGCCCAGCGCGGCGCAGCGCCTGGGCTGGCGCGGCGCGCTGCCGCTGCTGGCGCTGGCCTGCGTCGCCTGCGCGGCCTTGCTGCAACCGTTGCGCGCGCGCTTCGACGGCGCGCGCGAGCGCGGCCAGCGCCTGGCTTTCGGCGGTTCGCTGCGCACGCTGCGCATGGTGTGGAACCACGTCGCGGTGCGCCGGCTGGCCATCGCCACCTTCTTCTTCGCATCGATGCAGTCGTGCATGGCGACCTACCTGGTGGCGCAGGCGCACGAAGGCGCCGGACTCGGGCTGGTGCGCGCCGGCCTGGTGCTGGCCTGCGCGCAGGTCTCGGGCGTGTTCGGGCGCATCGCATGGGGCTGGCTCGGCGACCACGGGGTCCGTCCGTCGCGCCTGCTCGCGCTGCTGGCGCTGGGCATGGGCGCCTGCGCCTGCGCGGCCGCGCTGCTGCGCCCCGGGTGGCCGATGCCCGCGGTGCTCGCGCTGGCCGTCGCCTTCGGCGCCACCGCGACCGGCTGGAACGGGGTCTATCTGGCGGAGGTGGCGCGGCTGGCTCCCGCCGGGATGGCCGGGATCCTGACCGGGGGCACGCTGTTCTTCACCTTCGCCGGGGCGCTGAGCGCGCCGCCGGCCTTCGCGGTCGTGGCCACCATCACGCATGGCCTGGGCCATGGTTACCTGGCCGTGGGACTCGTGCTGCTCGGCATCGGCGCCTGGATGTTGCGCCGCCAGGCGCGCCGCGTAGCCACACCGGCCGGCTGAGCCCACGAGCTCGGCGCCCCGCCGACACACCCCGTTGCATCGGCGCAGGCCCGGCGCTAAGCGTGTCCTAAGTCGGGCCGCCGATACTCCTCCGCGAGAACTCTCAGGGCCGGGGCTGCGTGCGACGTCTCCTGGAGCACCTGTGCAAGCAGGGGTCAGGAACCGCGGCGACGAGTCACCGGCGCGCGCGGGACGCAGCCCTCCCCGCACCCACGATGGAGCGACCCAGAGCCTTGCCGCAAGCCCCTCAGCCGATGAAGGTCCGCGCCGTGTTCCTGTCCGACGTGCACCTGGGAACCCGCGGATGCCAGGCCGAATTGCTGCTGGACTTCCTCGGCCACTGCGATTGCCAGCACCTGTACCTGCTGGGCGACATCGTCGACGGCTGGCGCCTGTCCTCCCGCTGGTACTGGCCGCGCTCGCACGACGCCGTGGTGTCGTGCGTGCTGGCGCGTGCGCGCGACGGGGTTCGGGTGCATTACATCCCCGGCAATCACGACTCCTTCCTGCGCGACTCCGCGGGAGCGAGCTTCGGCGGGGTCGAGATCGTCGGCGAAACCATCCACGAGGCGGCCGACGGCCTGCGCTACCTGCTGCTGCACGGCGACCGCTTCGACAAGGTGTCCACGCATACGCCGTGGCTGGCGCGCGTGGGCGACGTCGCCTACCGCGCCTTGCTGGCGGCGAACCTCGCGCTGAACCACGCACGGCGACACCGCGGCCTGCCGTTCTGGTCGCTGTCGGCGTGGGCCAAGCTGAAGGTGAAGGAAGCGGTCAATTTCATCAGCGACTACGAGGCGCGTATCGCCGACGAGGCGCGCGGCCGGGGCGTGCACGGTGTAATCTGCGGGCACATCCACCATGCGGCGATGCGCGACGAGGAAGGCGTGCTCTACATCAACACCGGCGACTGGGTCGAATCGTGCACCGCGGTGGTGGAGCACTTCGACGGAAGCTTCGAGATCGTGCGCTGGCGCCAGATGACGGAACCGCAGCGCGCCGACGCCGCGGCGGCCCACCCGCACATGGCGCGGCGCGCACGCATGGCGTTTCGACGCAGCCTGGGCGGCATCGGCGGCGCGAGGCCGCTGCGCGGGCGCGGGCGCCGGCGCCCGCGCGCCGCGGCCG
>JAKAXL010000025.1 GCA_021816585.1 Pseudomonadota bacterium
TCCGATCTTACTGCTCGTGCAGCTTTTCCACGTAGGCGGAGTGCTGGGTGATACCGAACTGGGTCTCGAGCTTCAGCACCTCCCCGGTCTTCGCCCAGTCGAGAGACATCTCGTTCATGAAGGCGTGGAAGTCCTTGTCGCCCAGGCGCGTGGCCATTCCCCAGGGCTTCGCATCCAGCGTCTCCAGCGGCATGCCGTAGCCGCTCCATTCCTTGTCGAGCAACTTGCCCTGGATGAAGGTGTTGTCGAAGATGAAGCCGATGCAGCGGCCCTGCTTGAGCGCAGTCAGGGCCTCCGCGGTGCCCGTGAACGCGACGATGTGCACGCCGTATTTCTGCTCGGAGTCCTTGTTGTAGTAGGTCCCCTGGATGCCGCAGACGGCCTGCCCCTTGAGGTCCGACCACTGGTGCGCCTTCACCTTGTCGGACAGCAGCACGTTGTACCCGGAGGCGTAGTAGTACGGCTCGACGAACCACACCTCCTTGGCGCGCTCGGGCGTCACGTTCATCGTGGCGATCAGCAGGTCGATCTTGCCCTGTTCCAGGAACTGCATGCGGTTGGAGGCGTTCACCGGGACGTATTCGACCTTGACCCCGAGCTTCCTGGCGGCCTGGGCAGCCAGCGACGGCTCGATGCCGACGATGCTCCCGTCCGGTGCGCGGAACCCGAAGGGCGGGTAATCGGCCTTCACGCCGACGATCAAGGTACCGCGGTGCTTGATGGTGTCGAGCTCGTTGGCTCGCGCGGCCTGGGCGAGGCCGGCGCCGAGCACCAGGCCGAGGGTCAGGCTTTGGATCAGCGATGAGACTTTCACTTCACGCCTCCATTTCAAGGGCATCGTTCAAGGACATCGGAGGGCCAAGGGCAGGCAAGGTCCCGCCTTACCGTTGGTCGCGTATTGAAACGAGTGGATTCTCCCCCGAACATCTTGTCAATAGGCCCGGGCCCCGGAGAAACCATGCAGGTCAACTTCCCGGGCGGCAACCGCTCGGCGAGGCGCGCATCGCCGCCCTGAACGACAATCGGAGCGAAACCATGCGCCCGGCACGCCGCACGGGCTGCGCCGACGCGAAGGCCCTCGCGCCACCCGACCCACGAATCCATGACCACACAACCGCCTATCGAGGACGGGGACACCGCCTCGGAGGTCCATTTCTACGATCCGGCCGGCCCCCACGGGCTGGCCCACGACCCCTTCAAGGCCATCGTCGCGCCCAGGGTGATCGGCTGGATGTCGACGCGCTCGGCCGAAGGCAGGCTCAATCTCGCCCCCTACAGCTTCTTCGGCGCCTTCGCGGCGAAGCCGCCGGTGATCGGCTTCAGCAGCGAGGGCCGCAAGGACACGCTGCGCAACATCGAGCAGACCGGGGAGTTCGTCTGGAACCTGTGCTCGGCCGAACTCGCCGCGCAGATGAACCAGAGCTCGGCCGCGGTCCCTCCCGAAGTCGACGAGTTCGAGCTCGCCGGCCTCACGCCGGTGGCCGGGCGCAACGTGTCGGTGCCGCATGTCGGCGAGGCCCCTGCCGCGCTGGAATGCCGGCTGCTGCAGGTGGTGCGCCTGCACGACCTCGACGGCCGCCCGATGGACAACTGGCTGACCCTGGGCCAGGTGGTGGGAGTGCACATCCGCAAGGCCTTTCTCAGGCAGGGCCTGTTCGACACCCATGCCGCGCAACCCATCCTGCGCGCCGGCTACCAGGGGGACTACGCGCGCATCGGCGACATGTTCCAGATGCTTCGCCCGCGCGGCTGATGCGCCTCGGGGCGTGGCGGCATCGACGCCAGGGGTCCATTGACAGCCGGCCTTCATGTTGTCAAACTTGACAACATGAAGGCTTCGCTGGTGCTGCGCTTTCGAGACATCATGGCGGACGGTGGGCTGATCGAGATGGTCGTCTGGCGCCTCGCGCAGGAGCTCCCACCCAGCCGCCACTGCTTCAAATATCGCCTGGTCTACGTTGTCGACGGCGAACGCATCATCGGGTTTGACAATGAACGAGGCAAGGGCGACCACAAGCATGTGGGCGTGCGCGAGTCGCGTTATCGATTCGTCGACGTGGATCGTTTGATCGACGATTTCCAGGCGGAGGTGGAACGATGGAAAAGCGCACATTGACCGTCACGATCGAACGCGATGGGTGGGCGGCGCTGCGCGATGCTGCCCGGCGCGGATTCACGGCGTCGCGGTACGGCGGGGAGCGCCTGAACTTCGAGACGCCCGAGCTGTTCTTCGGGCGCCTGACCGAGCGGCGCTGGGCGATCGTCAGCGCGCTGCTGGGGCAGGGTGAAGTCGGCCTGCGCGAACTCGCACGCCGCCTGGGCCGCGATGTCCGACGCGTTCACGAGGACGTCACGACCTTGACCGATCTCGGCCTGATCGAGCGCACGGAGCGCGGCGGCGTCGTCTGCCCCTACGACGACATTCATGTGGATATGCACATCAGGCATGCGTCCTGACCGGAAATAAAGAGGGCCCGGTCCGCGGGGACCGAGCCCTTCTCTTGAATTCCTGGTCGGGGTGAGAGGATTCGAAGCTCCGGCCTCCACGTCCCGAATCCATGTGTCACAGGACGCATTTGCCGGCCCGGCGCCGCGCTCGTGAATTTCTGGGACAGATCCGGGGACACTTCGACCTTCCGGTTCGACGCCGACGATTCACGCGCAGGCTGACGGGGCATAGCGTTGCCATCGAGACGCATCGGTGCCAGGGTCGCTACACTCATTTTGGTTCTCCCCTCTGCATGAAGCCCGCCATCTCCACCGTGCGCAAGATAAGCACCGGCACCCCGGTCGATGCCGCGCGGGTCGCACCCGTCGAGGTGCTTCACGACGTGCGTTCGCAGACTGTCGAAGTTGGAGTGGCGCGCGCCGGCGCGGTGCGACAGGCTGAGCAGTGGCTCCAGGACAATCAGGTCGCGCTCGAGAGTTCGAATGCCCACGTAGAGCGTCACGGTCTGCCATTGACACGCTACCGCAGTTTCTGAACCGGTGGCGCGCTTCGATGTCCATGCGAATCCAGCCGGGGCTGGCTTCGTGGTCGACGTCCAGGCCAATCTGTTGAGCGGCTTGAATACGCGTGTCGTGGTGCCGCTGCTCCTTCGCGGTGACGCGCCTTCGCCAGCCCAACGCCTCAACCCTTGCTTTGCCGTCCTGGGGCACGACTGCACCTTTCTGCCCCAGTTCATGGCTGCCGTCCCTCGCAGCGAGCTCAAGGACCCGGTCGCCACGCTCGCGCCGGCCGCCAGCACCATCCTCGACGCGATCGACTTTCTGCACCAGGGCTGGTGATGTCCGCGCACATGCGCTCGGGAGCGCAACGATGGCAAAGCGCACGTTGACTGTCACGATCGAGAGCACGGACCGCGGCGGCGTCGTCTGCCCCTACGACGACATTCATGTGGATATGCACATCAGGCATGCGTCCTGACCGGAAATAAAGAGGGCCCGGTCCGCGAAGACCGAGCCCTTCTCTTGAATTCCTGGTCGGGGCGAGAGGATTCGAAGCTCCGGCCTCCACGTTCCGAATCCATGAGCCGCAGGACGCTTTCACTGGCCCGATGAGAGCTTCGCGAATTGCCGGGACAAATTCGGGGACGATCTGGCGCGTCGCTCTGCGTGCGTCCCATGGTCGTCCGGCACCTCGCGCCCGGCCTCGAGCCAACGGGCGAGTGCTCGGCTCCCCGATGGTCAAGCCGCGAGCTTCGCGCTGGCCAGGCGGTTCAGGCTGACACCTTGCTCGGCCGCTTGCATGGCCAGCGCGCGGTGCACGGCGGGGGGAATCCTGACCCGGAACTCGCCGCTGTAGTGCTTCTCGGCCAGGGGCACGGGAACTTCCTCTCCCGCAGCGCGCATGTCTTCCACGGCCTGCGCGACCAGACGTCGAACCCCCTTCAAGGCGGCGTCGGGGCTCGAGGCCAGCCAGGACAGCGAGGGAAACTCCGCGCACAGACCAACATGCTCGCCATCCTCCGGCGACCAAGTGACGCGATAGGTGTAATGATCAGCGTTCATGTTGCATGCCCTCCAGCTTGTCCATCGCAAGAAGCATCTGACGCACTTGGTACACCTTGGCTTTGCCCTTGTCCGATTGAATGTTGATTCGCGGATCCCCTGCCCACGGCGTCTTGAACACGGCGTGGCTGGTGCCCTTCTGGCGCGGCTCCCCGAACCGCTCCGCGCACACCCGGTAGAGGTCGGCGAACCGGACATTGGCCGGCTCGCGCCGCATCTGTTCCAGAATTTTCCGGGCGTCACCCATGGGCATGGCATGGTATCACTAATGGCACCACTGTCAGGCGCTGCGGGCGATCCGCGGCGTTGCCCAAGCAGGCCAGGCGTCCAGCCTGGCCTTGGCTTGGGCGCTGCTGCTCATCCCGCAGCGCCTGCGCGCGGCCCCCTGGGGTATTTCAACAGCCTGACTAAAGCAACTCCTGCGCCCAGCGAGCGAATTCTTCGAGCGCCGCGAGCAACCGGCCGGCTTCATCGCGCGTGGCCTGACGGGTGCCGTACTGCACCTCGTCCTTGAAGCTCAGGATGCGACGGTAGCGGCGCTCGTGGCCATCGGGCAGCAGATTGCCCAGCACGTCGCGCAGGAGCCGGGGTGCCTGTGCATGGTCCTGCTGGTTGACGACCTGCGCTCGCTTGGCTGTGAGGCTGTCGCCAAATGCGATGGCCGACAACACCATCTGGCTGATGACAGGATTGCAGTTCTGGTCCTGCTGTGCAAGCAGATGTGCCTGCTGGGCGGCTTCGAGGTACGCCTGCGCCACGCGCAACCGGCCCTGCCAATACAGCACGTCGACCTTCTTGCGCGGGCTTTTGCCTGTCATGCTGGCTTCGCCGTCTTGGCGCACCGAGCTGCTTCCCTTGCGGGTGAGACTCCCTTGAGCACTTTCGCGTCCCGGCTCAGCTCCGACCACCAGCGGTCGCTGGGTGAGAGTTTGGCCAATTCCGAGGGCGTGAGAACCACCGGGGAGATGTGCACCCCGAGTCGGTCACCCAGCCCCTGCACGGCGTCGCGCACCTGGCGACTTGCGTCCAGTCTGTCCTCATCAAGCACGAGCGCGACGTCCATATCGCTGCGCGGCTCATCCGTGGCACGCGCGGCGCTCCCGTACAGCCATGCCGAGCGGACGTGCTTTTCAGCGGCCAGCCCGTCGTGCAACTCGTCTTGCAACTGCCGCCAGTGCTGTCGCTCCGCTTCGAAAAGCTGCGCCAGTGCTGAGATCAGCGGCTGGTCCAGTGCTGGTGCGAAGAGCCTGCTGCTCGCCGGACCCAGCACCTTGACGGCGCGCTGTGCAACCAGCGCATCGAGCGTGTTGCGCACTCCCCGCGCCGTCATGGCGCAGTCTGCAGCCAACTGCGCTGCGCTTTGAGCGCCGCCGTGGCTGAGCAGCGCGCGCAGCACACGGACGTGCCCGCCGCTGGCCAGCAAGTGGGTCAGCGGAAAACGCAGGAAGCTTTGAACCGACGAAGGCTGCATGATGCACAGGATAGAGTGTCGCTTATGGGAAATCAAGTTCCTTATGGGGAAATACATTTCCCTTAAAGGAAGCTTCGGTGCGTAGCCGCCCATCCTGGCGCACAAGAAGTGGCTGCCGCGTCGACGGGCCTCTACGTCCCGAAACGATGTGTCAAAGGACGCATTTGTTGGCCTTGCGATGCGCTCGTGAATTTTTGGGACAGCTTTGGGGACAATCCCACCTCCCGGATCTGCGGGGACCCTTCGCGCGCAGGGCGGCCAACCCGGAACATCCCACTTGCCAACCATAGCACTCGGTGCTACCTTTTAAGGGTCGAGGAGACGGGCATGGCGGTTTACAAGCCCCGGTGGTTCGACCGCTGGGCATGCAAAGAAGGATTGGCCACGTCCAGTCTTTGCGCCGCGGTGCACGAAATGGCGTGCGGCTTGGTTGATGCAGACCTCGGCGGTGGGCTGATCAAGAAGCGGATCGGGCGGCCCGGGCAAGGGAAGAGTGGCGGCTATCGCACGCTGGTCGCCACCAACAAGGGCAGCCGCTGGGTGTTCGTGTTCGGCTTCCCAAAGAACGAGCGCAGCAACATCGACAAGGACGAAACCGAGGCCTTGAAGAAGTTGGCAGCGTACCTGTTGTCACTCACGCCGCAGGCGCTCGGTAAAGCGCAGAGTGCCGGTGAACTGATTGAGGTGGAATGCGATGCGGAAGACCAAGTCTCCGATCCTTGCCGCCGTGCATGACACGGCCAAGGGTCTGCACAAGGCGGGCGTGATGGATCAAGTCACGCTGCGTGAATTCGACCAGCTCTGTCTGCCGCCGGTCGAGCCGTTGCAGCCCGAGCAGATCAAACAGATCCGAGAGACAACGCGGGTCAGTCAGGCCGTCTTTGCCCGTCTGCTGAACACCAGTCTCTCGACGGTGCAGAAGTGGGAAATCGGCCAGAAGAAACCCACGGGCACCGCCCTCAAACTGCTGCACCTGGTGCGCAAACGCGGAATCGAAGTGGTCGCCTGACGACAGCTCGGGCGCGGCAAGGGAGCCCTTGCGACCATGCTCCGGGTCACGATCCGGGGGGCCGTCGATGGTGAGGAAGCAACAAAAAGGGCCCGATCCGCGAAGACCGAGCCCTTTTCCTGCATTCCTGGTCGGGGTGAGAGGATTCGAACCTCCGGCCTCTACGTCCCGAATCCATGCGCCTATGGACGTTTTTACTTGGCCCAGTGCACTATCTAGAATTTCTGGGACATTTTTCGGGACAACGCGATGGGCGTGTACAAGCGGGAGAACGGCTCCTGGCAGGTCAAGGTGCGCAAGGCCGGGATCAACCTGAGCAAGATCTT
Source organism: Pseudomonadota bacterium (assembly GCA_021816585.1). Lineage (GTDB taxonomy): Bacteria > Pseudomonadota > Gammaproteobacteria > Burkholderiales > Burkholderiaceae_C > Thiomonas_A. The sequence goes on from JAKAXL010000025.1 coordinate 6,818, forward strand.
CGCCAGCAAGGCCGAGGCCGACGACTACGAGCGGCAGATCCTCTACGAGATCAGCCGCAAGGCCTACCGCGACCGCCGCGAGGCCGAGCGCATGACGCTCGGCGCCCTGCTGCGCCGGTACAAGGAGGAAGTCACGCCCACCAAGCGCAGCGCAGGCATCGAATCGGTCAAGCTCGACGTCATCCTGCGTGACAAGCATCTCCCGCTGGTGCGCATGTCCGAGCTGACGGGCAAGGACATCGCCGAGTGGCGCGACCGCCGCCTGGAGCATGTCACCGGCGCCACGGTCAACCGCGAAATCGACGTGCTGTCGACGGCGATCAACCATGCACGACGCGAATGGGGGGTCAACATCCCCGAGAACCCCGTGCACATGGTCAAGCGCCCCAAGAAGGCCAACCAGAGAGCCCGCCGCGTAGCCAACGAGGAAGAGCGCTACTTGATCGCGGCACTGACTCCCACCCAACGGCGGGAAGACGGAACCTTTGAGAAATCGGCGCGAAACCCGTGGCTTCGCCCATTGGTGCTGCTGGCGATCGAAACCGCCATGCGGCGTGGAGAGTTGCTGGCGCTGGACTGGGAGCATGTCGACCTGAAGAACAGGACGGCCCACCTGCCGACCACCAAGAACGGCGACGCTCGCACGGTGCCCCTCTCAACGCGCGCCGTGCAAATTCTCAGGGCCTTACCGGGCGACCACCACACCAACGGGCCTGTGTTCCCAACCACGGCCAACGCCCTGCGCAAGGGATTCACCCGCGCGCTGGCACGCGCGCGGGAGGCCTACCTGCAGGACTGCGCCCAAGCCGGCACAGCGCCCCGTACGAAGTTCCTGGTGGACGTTCACTTCCACGACACGCGCCACGAAGCTGCGACGCGACTGTCGAAGAAGCTGAGCAACGTGCTCGAGTTGTCGGCCGTCACGGGGCACAAGGATCTACGGATGCTCCAGCGCTACTACCACCCGGACGCCGCTGAACTCGCCAAGAAGCTGGGATAGTGATGCGCCGTGCCCTTTGACGTCGGCGGCAAGCGCCCGACATCTCCTGCGAGGAACCTCCGGCGGGCGACACAATGGCCGCAGATCGGCCGAAGCGGGCGTTGAGCTCATACCGCGCCGGCGGCAGCAATGGTGCGCGCACCGGCATCTTGAACGCGGACATCCAGTACTAGCGAACAGACTGGCAATTGACGGCGCCGTCCGAGGTCGCTTAAAGTGACAAACAACGTATGGCGATGGAGTTCGCCACAACCGCCCGGCGGCCACGCTGCCGGTGCTGATGACTCCTACCCGATGCCGCAACTCGCGGCAGGCCTCGTGGCTTTGGGGGAGTCGATGTACGACCATCTCGTCGTCCAGCAGATCGCGCAGGTCCTGACCGTTGCGCTGTTCGCGCCGTTGTTGCACGGTGTAATCGCGACGCTCGAAGAACGCGTGCAGCGCGGCAGCGGGCCGTCGATCTGGCAGCCGTACCGGGACCTGTACAAGCTCGCCGGCAAGGAAATTGTCGTTCCGTCGACCGCGTCGTGGGTGTTCTGGGCGGCGCCGATTGTCGCCTGCACGGCAATGCTGACGGTGCCGATGCTGATCCCGGTGCTGACCGACTACCCGCTGCCGCTGTCGGACATGGGCGACATCCTCGGCGGTGGCCTGATCCTGACCCTGGGCGGATTCGGCATCCTGCTCGCCGGCCTCGACAGCGGCCACCCCTACGGCGGTCTCGGCTCGAGCCGAGAGGCGATGCTGGCGATCCTCGCCGAGCCGACGCTGATCATGGTTTTCGTCGGCATCACGCTGCTGGCTCAGGCCATGCTGCCGTTCGTCGTCAACCATCTGCTGGTCGCGCAACCCGCCGTCTTCTGGAGCCCGGCGCATCTGTTCCTGGTCGCCGCGTTCTTCATCCTGCTGACGGTAGAGACCGAACGACTGCCGATCCACTCGTCGATCCACTACGAGATCTACATGATCGGGGAGGCGCGAATTCTTGAGTACTCGGGGCCGCTGCTGGCGCTGCTGAAGTGGTCATCGTGGATGAAGCAGGCGATCCTCTACACCATTTTCCTCAACGTGCTGACGCTGCCCTGGGGCTTGTCGCACCAGGGCACTGCACTGGGCATTGCCGCGGCCCTGGTCGCACTGCTGGGCAAGTGGTTGGCGCTGGCACTGGTCATGGTGTTCGTCGACACCGCGCAGTCGAGACTGCGCTTCTACCGCTACCAGGAGCCGCTGGCGCTTTCGTTCCTGATGGCCGTGCTCGCAGTGATAGCGCGGCAGATCTAAGCGCACGCGCACAATGCTGCTCTTCCACCTCGATCCAGTCGCCCAAGCGCTGTTCAGCCTTCTGGCGATCGTCGCGCTTATCCTTTCGTTCGTGATGCTCGGCTCGCACTGGATGCGAAACCACATCGCCGCGTTCGCCGCCGAGTCGTGGGTGATCGCCGCGCTTTCAGCCGCGATCGGCGTGTACGGGCATTACCCCGAATTGCTGTTCATCGCGGCGCTGACCGCGCTGTTTCGCGGCACCTTGCTGCCGTATCTGCTGCTGCGCATCGTGCAGGATCTCAAGCAGAACCGCGAGTTCACGCCGCTTCTGCAGCCCTCGAGCAGCATGGTGATCGGCGCCGCGCTGGTCGTATTTTCCTACGCCGTGGCGCACCGACTGAGCGTGCGCATGCAACTGGCCGACAACATCGCGGTGCTGGCGCTGACGACGATGTTTGCGCTCAAGCTGATCGGTTTCCTGATGCTGGTGCTGCGCGCCGAGGCCGTCAGTTCGATCCTCGGCCTGCTGGTGATCGAGAACGGCATCTTCCTCGGTTCGCAGATTCTGGTTCCGGGTATGCCCTTGCTGCTTGAGATGGTGATCCTGTTCGACCTGCTGATCATTGTTTCGACCTTCGGCATGCTGATCCGCTACCTGCATCGCGAAGTCGGCACGACGAGCAGTCGCGCGCTCACGCGCCTGGTGGGGTGACGCGATGGCCTGGGACCTGCTCTATGCACTGTTCGCGGTCACGTCGGCGGCGTCCGCCGCATGCTGGCTTTCACGCCACGCACGCGTGGCCGAGGCGATCAACCTGGCCACCGCAGCGATCGACTTCTTCTTGGCGCTGGCGCTGCTCGCGATCACGCCGACCGCGGGCATCACCGCCCTGCAAGGCTATCTGCTGCTCGACGGTTTCGGCGTCTGGGTGCTGTTCTGCGTGGCCGTCGTCTACCTGCTGGCGTCGGTCTACGCGGTCGGCTACATGCGCTGGATGCACGGCGCGCAAGCCCGCCTGCACCGCTTCTACGCCTTGTTCTCAGCGTTCGCCTTGACGATGTTCGCCGCTCCGGTGCAGAACAACCCTGGCCTGTACTGGATCGCGATTGATTTCACAACCATCGTCAGTGCCTTCCTGGTCGGCTTCCAGCGGGCGCCGGAGAGCATCGAGGCGGCGTGGAAATACATCGTGATCGTCTCGGCCGGGCTGGGCCTGGCGCTGCTCGGCACGGTGCTGTTCTATTGGGCCGGAACCTTCATCGTCGGCCCGGTGTACGAGATGACATGGGCCGGGTTTGCGTCGATCACACCCGGCGCCGAGCCTGTGCTGCTGCTGCTAGCCTTCCTGCTGGTGCTGGTCGGCTATGGCACCAAGGTCGGCCTGGCGCCGATGCACACCTGGCTGCCCGACGCTCACAGCGAAGGACCGGCGCCAGTCTCGGCGATGCTGTCGGGCGCGCTGCTCAACTGCGCGATGCTCGGCGTCGAGCGCTACCTGGTCGTGCTGCGCGGCACGTCGATTGCCGGAACCGCGCACACCGCGCTGGTCGTGCTCGGCGCGTTCTCGTTGCTCGTGGCCGCGCTGTTCATCACTCGGCAAACGGTGATCAAGCGACTGGCCGCGTATTCGAGCGTCGAGCACATGGGGGTGATCGCGCTGGGCCTGGGCTTCGGCGGCTCGCTGGGAACCATAGGCGCTCTCTACCATATGCTGAACCACGCGCTCGCCAAGTCGCTGGTGTTCTTCGGCGCCGGCAACGCGATGCACGCTTTCGAAAGCCGCGATATCGACCGCATCCGCCGTGTGTTGCGCTTCTTCCCGCGCTCGGGCGCGATCTGGCTGGCCGGCGCGGTGGCGATCACCGGCGCCCCGCCGTTCGGCCTGTTCCTGTCCGAACTGACGATTCTGCGCGCTGGCATGGCCAGCGCCAACGTGTGGGCGGTGTGGCTGATGGGCTTGCTGCTGATCGTGATCTTCGTCGGCTTCCTGGCGAAGTTCCGCGCGATGTACTTCGGTGCCCGGCCCGAGCACGCGCCGCACTTGCGCCTGGGCGCAGCGCACGTGCTGCCGATGGCCGTCGCGCTGGCAGCCACGCTGGCTCTGGGCCTGTGGTGGCTGCCGGCGGTCTGGCAACACCTGGCCGCGATCGCGGCACAACTCGGAGCCGCCTGACATGCGCCACGCCCTGCTGCGCGAACTGGACTGCGCCGAGCTGCCCGCTGCCGCGGCAGCGCTGGGTGCGGCGGCCGGCGAGCAACCTGGAGCGCACGGCCGTATGCAGTTCGCTTACGCGCTGTGCGCGGCCGACGCACCTCCACAGGTGCGCTACGTGGTCAGCCAGGGCCCGGGGCAACCGTATCTGATGTGGCGCACACGTCCGCGCGACGGCGTGCTGCCGAGCTTGGCCGCCACGCTGCCGCTGTTGGGCTGGTACGAGCGGGAGATCACCGACCTGTATGGGCTGCGCTTCGAGGGGCACCCCGAGCCGTACCCGCTGGTCCTGCACGAGGGCATCGCACCGTCGGCGCCGCCGCTGCAAGCGGATCAGGGTCGATCGACGACGCCGCAGCTCGGGCGCTCCGCGCCGCCTGCCGTACCCAGGATGATCGGAGCGGATATCCAGCGCCTGCCCTTCGGCCCGGTTCGCGCCGACATCGTCGAATCGGCGCAGTTCCTGTTCTTCTACATTGGCGAAGGCATCCTGCACTATCACCCGCGGCTCTTTTACAAGCACCGCGGCATGGAAGCACGCTTCGAGGGCGTTGACGAGCGCACCGGCAGCGTGTTGGCCGAGCGTGTCAGCGGCGTCGATTCGGTGGCGCACGCGCTGGCCTATGCGCAGGCGGTGGAAGCGGCGCTGGGCTGGCGCGCGCCGGCTCGCGCGCGCCATCTGCGAGTGATCCTGGCCGAGCTCGAGCGTCTTTACAACCATCTGCACTACCTAGGCCAGCTGGCGAAGACGACCACGCTGAAAGTCGGCGAAGCGCAGGGGCTGTGGCTCGAGGAACAGGTCAAGCAAGTCAACGCGCGCCTCACCGGCAGCCGCCTGCTGCGCGGCATCATCGCGCCCGGAGGACTGCGTCGGGACCTCGACGTCGGCCAGCTCGACGCCTGGCTCGACGCCTTCGCGCGCGACATCGACGTCTACCTGCGCCTCCTCGAGGACACGCGCAGCCACCTCGACCGCCTGATGAGCACGGGCGTGCTGCCGTGTCAGGTCGCGTTGGACCAGGGCGCCACCGGCCCGATCGAGCGGGCCAGCGGGCTCGATCGCGACCTGCGCCGCGACCATCCGTATGCGAGCTACGCGCAACTGCGCATTGCCGTTGCGGTGCAATCGGCGGGCGATGCCCACGCGCGCAGCATGGTGCGCATGGAGGAGATCCGCGAGGCGCTCGCGCTGCTGCGGCAGGCGCTTGCACGCATCAGACCCGGAGCGGTAGCGCGCCGCGAGGCAGTCGAGGACGCCGACGCCGACGGCGAGGGTCTGGGTTGGGTCGAAGCCACGCGCGGCGGCCTGCTTTACGCCGTGCACTTCGACGCCGCGCGCCGCAAGCTGGCGCGCGTGAAGATCAAGGAGCCGTCGTTCTCGAACTGGCGAGTGTTTCCGTTCACGGTTCAGGACAGCAACATGATGGACTACGCGATCAACGAAGCGAGCTTCGGCCTGTCGATCGCCGGTGCGGATCGCTGAACGAGGAGCTGCGATGCCATTATGGACATGGTTCGGCTTGCGCGAAGGCCTTGGCACGACGCCGTGGCCGCAGCGCCCGGGTCCCGACGGCCAGGACGGCGTGCTCGGCCTGCCGCGCGTCGATGCGTCGCGCTGCGCCGGCGCACCGTGCACCGACTGCGCCGCGGCGTGCCCGGCCGGCGCGATCACCGTCGAGCACGATTCGCCAAGCCTGGATTACGCGCGCTGCGTCGGCTGCCAGCTGTGCACCGAGGTCTGCCCGCAAGGCGCCTTCAGCGTCAGTCGCGACTGGGCCTTCGGGGTGCGCGGGCGCGCCGACCTGCTCAGGGCCGGCCACCCGCAGCTGGCAGCGGCGCGCGACGGCGACGAGGCCGGCGCGGCGGCGCTGGCCGTAGAATTCAACGCCTTCGGCCACAGCCTGCATATCCGCCATGTCGACACCGGATCGTGCAACGGCTGCGAAAGCGAACTGCAGGCGCTGCTCAATCCCTTCTACAACCTGCACCGGCTCGGCATCTTCTTCACGCCTTCGCCGCGCTTCGCCGACCTGCTGCTGGTAACGGGGCCGGTGACCGAGGCCATGCGCGAGCCGCTGCTGCGCACCTGGGAAGCGATGCCTCAGCCGCGCTGGGTCATGGCACTGGGCACCTGCGCCACCGGCGGCGGCACCAGCGGCGGCGGCTACGCCTGCCACCGTGGGCTGGAAGGTGTGTTGCCGGTCGACCTGTGGCTGCCGGGCTGCCCCCCCAACCCGGCGGCCATCATCGAAGCGCTGCTGGTGCTGCTGCGTCGGCGCGAGCCGCGGGTGCGCGGAGGCGAACATGCCCGCTGAAATCCCCGTCGTCGGGCCCGTGCTGGCGGCGTTCGCGCTGGCCGCACTGGCCTGGCTCGCAGCGCTGGTCGTCGACCTCGTGCGCAGCTCAGCGTTGCCGCGTGCCATGCTCGCGCTGGGTTGTGCGAGTGCTGCGCTGGGCGCCTTGTGGGCGCTCCCGGCAGGCAGTGCGCTGATCACCCTGCTGCAGTTCGGCGGCTGGCCGGTGCAATGGCACGCCGATGCCGCGGCGCTGTGGTTGATGCTCCCGGCATTGCTGCCGGCGCTGTTCGCCTGCCTGCTCGGCGGCGCGGCAGGCGCGCGCGGCTGGGCGGCCGGTGCCGCGATGTCGCTGCTCGGCGCGCTGGGTGTGTTCACGCTGTACGACGGCGCCAGTCTGCTCATCGCCTGGGAGCTGATGGGCTTGGGCGGCGCCGTCATGCTGCTGGCCGAACACCGCAACACCCAGGCCGGGCACGACAACCTGTTCATGCTCGCGATGCTCGAAGTCGGCAGCGTCGCGCTGCTGCTGGCCGTGGCCACGTTCGGCGGCGACCTCGGCTTTGCCAGCTACGCGCGGCAATGGGGCACGCTGGCCCCGGCGGCGGCGTTTGGCGTGGGCCTGCTGTGGCTGCTCGGTTTCGGCGCCAAACTTGGTTTGCTGCCGTTCTACGAGTGGTATCCGGGCGCCTACGGCAGCGGCAGCGGCGCCAGCGGCGCGCTGATGTCGGGCGTGGTGATGAACGCCGCCTATTTCGCGCTGGGACGCGCGTTGCTGCGCTGGATGGGCACGCCGCCGTGGCTGGGCGGGTTCGGCGTCGTCGTGCTCGCCGGCGGCGTGCTTAGCGCGATGCTGGCGATCCTGTACGCGTTCCAACAAAACGACTGGCGGCGACTGCTGGCTTTCTCCTCGGCCGAAAACGCCGCCGTCGCGGTGACCGCACTGGGCGCTGCGTTGGTGTTCCGCGCCGGTGGTCACGACGCACTGGCCGCACTCGCGTGGATCGTTGGCATGCTGCACCTGATGGGGCACAGCCTGGCCAAGGGTGCGCTGTTTCTCGCCGCGGACGCGGCCGCCGCGCTGCAGGGTAACCATCAACTGCGGCAGAGCGCGATCCTGCGCCAGGCGCCGCTGACCGTCGGCGTCGGCGCGGTACTCGCCGCGATGAGCCTGGCGGCGATGCCGCCGACTGCGGGGTTTGTCAGCGAGTGGTACCTGTTCCAGACGCTGTTCCACGACTTCGCGTTGGCCGGGGACGGCTCGCGCATCGCGCTGGCGCTGGCCGGCGCCGGACTGGCGCTGACCGCCGCGGCGGCGCTGGCGACCATGGTCAAACTGGTGGGCGTCGGCCTGCTCGGTCAGAACGAACCGCACGCGGCGCAGCACCGCCGGCACCAAGGGCGGATCGGCGGCGTGTTGCGCGCCGCCGTGCTGATCACCGGGCTGGCGGTGCCGGCATTCGCGGTCGGCCTGATCGCCTGGCTGCCGTCGATGGGCGCCGCGTCATGGCTGCAGCCCGACGCGCCGGCGCACATGGTGAACGGCTGGCTGTTGGTGCCGCTGTCGGCCGGCTTCGCGTTCATCTCGCCGGCCAAATTGTTGATCGCGGCACCGCTGCTTGCGCTGTTGCCGATCGCGCTGCTGTGGGCCAGACGTCGCTATCCGGTGCGGCGCGCGCCGATCTGGTGTGGGGGCGAGGACTATGCGGCGCATGCCGGAGCGACCACCGCGCTGGCATTTTCCAACGCGCTGCGCGTCTTCTACAGCTTCGTCTACCGACCGACCAACGCGGTGTCGCGCCAGTTCGAAGGTCCACGCTACTTTCTCAAGGAGCTGCAGTTCGACTACGACCAGGCTCCCGTTTTCGGTCGCCTGCTGTTCGAGCCCGTGGTACGCGCCGTGCGCTGGTTCAGCGAGCGCCTTCGCTTCCTGCAAAACGGTCTGATGAACGCATATCTGGCTTACATCGGTTTGCTGCTGCTGATCATTCTCGCGCTGGCCCTCGTCTGGACCCCACCTGCGTGAAGACGCCATGAAACAACCGGGAGGCACGCCAATGCCCTGACGTCATCGATTCCACGGTGAAGCTTTGGGCTGCACCGCGCAGTACAGCCCACCTTTCTGCGTCCACGACCTCGATCATGACCTTCGTCTACATCGCCCTTTTTGCCATCGTCGGCGCCTTTGCGCGCTATGGCCAGACCCTCGCCGTGCAGGGTTTCCTCGGCCGTGACTTCCCGTTCGCAACGCTTTCCATCAACATCCTTGGCTCGTTCCTGATGGGCTTCCTGTTCTTCGAAACCCTCGAGCGCATCGAACTCAATCCGGCGCTGCGCACCGGCTTGCTGACCGGCGGGCTCGGCGCCTACACGACGTTCTCGACCTTCTCGCTCGAAACCCTGAACCTGATGGAGAACGCGCAGTGGATCAAGGCCGCCCTTTACGTGGGTGCATCGGTGGTGCTTTCGATCGCTGCGGCGATCTTCGGCGCCTACCTTTCACGCAACCTCGGAGTCCAGCGATGAAATCCGTCACCATGGCTCGCATCTACATCAAGGAAGGCGACAAGGTCCAGGGCCACAACTTGATGCAGGAAATCTTCCACCTGCTGCACAGCGACCAGAAGGTCCACGGCGTCACCGTGTTCCGCGGCATAGCCGGCTTCGGCAGCCACGGTGAGGTCCACGCCGACGACCTGCTGCGCCTCACCGTCCACCTGCCATTGGTCATCGAGTTCTACGACGACCCGGAAGTCGTCGCCGCGGTTTTGCCGCGCATCCAGCAGATGGTTCCGGGCGGCCACATTGTGTCGTGGTCGGCCCAGTGCGGCGCCTGAGTTTGGCTCGTCGAGGAGACTGCGCATGCATATCGTTCTGACGCGACACGGAGAAGTCGAGGGCATCGACCCGCCGCGCTTTCGCGGTCGCATGGAACTCGAGCTGACTGAAGCCGGTCGCCGCCAGGCCCAGTCCCTGGGCACAGCCGTGGCGCGCCAGTTCAAGCCCGACGCCGTGCTGACCAGCCCGATGAAACGCTGCCGCGACACCGGGGCCGCGATCGGGCATGCCTGCGGCGTCACCCCCGTCGTCCTGCCAGGGATCGACGATTTCGATTACGGTCAATGACAGTGGATGAGCCACGCGCAGGCCCAGGCCGAGCACCTACGCGCCTACGAGCTGTGGAAGCGATCCCCGCAGTGGATGCGCTTCCCCGGAGGCGAATCCCTGCAGGACGTCGCGCTGCGCACGACCGATGCGCTGCGCAGCCTGTGGTCGCAGCATCACGACGGCACCGTGGTGCTGGTCGCGCACGACAGCGTCAACCGGGTCGTGCTGCTCCACGCGCTGGATCTGCCGCTGTCGGCCTACTGGCGCATCGAGCAGGAGCCGTGCTGCATCAACGAGTTGTTCGTCGATGTCGACGGCACCGTCAAGCTGTTGCGCCTGAACGATGCGTCGCATCTGCAGCCAAGGTAAACCGCGCGGCAGGCGAAGCATGCCCTGCCGCCTGCCGGCGCGGTCGCGGCAGCGCGAGCCGGACCGCCCGCGTGCGATGGTCACGCGCTGCGCTCAACGATCCGTGCCATCGCGGGCAAGGGGCGGCGCGTCACCACCGAACAACTCGGCATAGACATCAGCGCTAAAACTCGTATCCAATGCGGCACCGACTTCGAGCCTGTAGCTGCGAACCCCTCGCTCGGCACGTGGCGCGCGCAGGAACAGCGCATCGCCGCGCCGCGCAGACGCCAAGCGCCGCGCCGCGTCGAACAGGTGCGTGACCATGTACACCGCGATGTCGCGTTCGCGAAACGCTTCGACGACATCGAGCAGGAGTTGTGAACCCTCGCGCTCGTTGGTCGACGCGAACGATTCGTTGGACAGCCACAGCGCGCCGGGGCCGATCCAGTCGGCGATCGCGCTGATGCGCACCAGTTCCTCGTCGAGCTTGCCGCCGCGCATCGCGGCGTCCTCCTCGCGCTTGTGGTGGGTGTAGATTCCGCATCGCATGCCACCGGCGTAATTGCGCGCGGCGACGAACATGCCGGCCTGGAACATCAATTGCGCCAGTCCGAGCGCACGCAGCAAAGTCGACTTGCCGCCCTGGTTCGTTCCGGTGACCACGATCAGCAGCGCCGCTGCGGCATTGACGTCGTTGTCCGCCGGCGCTCGCCCCAGCGTCAGCGCCAGCGTCGGGTCACGCAGCGCGCTGGTGCGCAACTGCAGCGCGTCATCGCCGATCTCCGGCATGCAAGTCGCCACGTCGAGCGCAGCCAGGCGCTCGTGCAGGCGCACGCAGCCGAGTAGAAAGGCAAGTTCGCCGCGCAAGGTGTCGAGAAAGGCAAAGACATGCTCGGTGGCCTGGGCCAGCGCGTTGGCCACCTCGTTGATCGCGCGGTCGCCGATCTCGGACAGAGCCCGCGCGCCAGCCTCGTCTCGAGGATGAAGACGGAACGCGAACTGCGGAGCCGCCTTGCCCAGCAACCTGGCCCACCAGTTCACACGCTCGCCGCCACCGACGTAAAGCACCTGCGTGCCAATGTGGTTTCCAGCACCGAGCGATGCGCCGAACAGCATGCCGTCGCGAAAGCCCAGCGCGGCGAGCTCCGAACGGGCCTCGGCCATCCACGGCTCGTCGAGTTCGGTACGCAGCTGCGCGAACAGGTCGCGGAACGCAACCGACGCGAAGGAGGATTCGAGCGCCAGCGCATGCTTGCGCAGGCGCTGCAAATACACCAGCAACGCCTGCAGCATGTCGATGGCACTGTGCAAGGTCCAGCCCGGGTGCTGCGCGAGCAGATCGAGACTGACGATGTGCTGTTTGCGGCTTTCGATCGACTCGATCACCAAGTCGTACAACTCGCGTACTTCGGCAGGGTGCGCGAGTGCATCGCGCAGTGCGGCCTGGCGGTGCAGGACCCGCGCCGCATCGCCTGTGCCGCTGGCCGCAGCAAGCACCGCCTGTGCCACCTTGCGCACATAGTCGTCGCCAGCGGCCATCGCCTCGACCAGCTTGTCGACTTCGAGATCCCGTGCCACGTCCGGCCACTGCGGCGGGGATAGGACAGACGCCGGGGGGAGCGGCGTTTGCCCGCCCGCTCCGGGAGACGAGGCGGAAGGGGGGTCGAGCAGATTCGGCGTCATCGGGTGATCCTTTGCAGCAGCGCCTCGCGCGTGACCCGGTACTTCTGCGCCAGTGCGCGCGCGTAGGCCTTACCGTCGGCGCGGCGCCGGACGACTTTGAACGTGCGCACGGTCGGATCTGCCGCGTCGACCTGCGCGACCAGGCTGACCGTGCCGGCATCGAAGCGCGCAAGCTCGTCGAGGAACGTGACGAAAATGCAGCGGCAGCCGACATCGCGCAACCTGCCCATCATGCGCTGGCCAAGCCAGACGGCGTCGTCGAGCGACGTCGACGAGAACACCTCGTTCATCACAACCACGCTGCGTGCCGTCGCCGCCTCGATGATCGCGCGCATGCGCACCAGGTCGTCCAGCAGCTTGCCGCGCTGGTTGTCGATGTTCTCGGCGCGTTCGAAGTGCGTCAGAATGCGCTCGGGAAACACCACACGCGCGCTGCGCGCAGCAACGGGAAGTCCCAGCGCCGCGATGTAGTGCAACTGACCGAAGGTGCGCGCCAGTGTCGTCTTGCCACCGTGGTTGGGTCCCGTGACGACGAGCATGCGTTCGGCACCGCGCAGAGCGAAGTCGTTGCAGACCACCTTGCTCGGTGTCTTCGCGGCCTGTGCGGCCAGCGCCAGGTCGGCCGCTTCGACTACCTCGACGTCACCTTCGTCGGCAAGCTCGGGCAGGCAGCTTTCGACGCCGGCTGCGCGCATGCGACGCAGGAAATCCCACCAACCCAAATAGAACACCAGTTCGCCATCCAGGTTCAGCCAGCGCGCATCGGCAAAGCGCGCGTGCTCTCGCGTGAATTGCTCGAGCCGGGCGAATAGCTTCGGATGCAGCAGCGCGACCCGATCGATGATTTGCGCTTCGATGTGATTCATGTCCGCTGGCGCTTCGAGCTTTGCTCGATGGTCGCGAACTTCCCCCTGGCGAAAGCGTTCGAAAGTCCTGGCCACCAGCGCGCTGAAGTCCTCGGCTTGTGGGTCGCGCAGCAACGTGACCCGATCGCCTTCGATGCGCACGGCGTAGCACACGCGGTCGAGTTCTTCGCGCAGTGCTGTGGCCTCAGTGACGAGGCAGGCATGCGCCGCACCGCCCAGCTCAGCCTGCAGTGCGGCGAGCAGGCGCTGCAGGAGCGGCGCGCGCGGCGCGGCGGCGGCCAACGTGGTGGCGAGCTGGCGCAGCGCTTCACCGTAGATGCGCGCCGCGTCGACGAACCAACCCTGTGCCTCGATGGCGCTCGCCGTGCGCTCTGCACGGAGCAGGTGCTCGCGCATCGACGCCATCGCCAGCTGGAAGCTACGCATGGCCTGAGCCAGCTCGTCGCGCCCTAGGTCGGCCGCAACTTGCTGACGCCGCCGCGCGACCCGCGCATCGGACGGGGCGCTGACGAACGCCTGTTTCAGCCAGGCGAAGACCTCCCCGCGCCATCGCGCGTCGACCTCCTCGTACCCGTAGCTGTAGGCCTTCGGCTTGCGCGGCTCCACACCACCATAGGCGGCATCGAAGATCGCGTCGAGGAACAAGTCGCGAATGAAGTCGTCCTGGTACGTGGGTGGTGCACTTTCGTCGTGCGCGGAGTCGGAGAGCAGGCTGACGGACGCATCGATGGGCTGGAGTGACCGCGCACTGTCTTCTTGCATGTTGCTCACCTGCTGGAACAGGGGAACACGACTGGGTCCCCAATCCCGGGCACGAGCCGCTGACGACGGTTGCGCTTCGGCATACGCCCGCTGCGCGACAACGTGTCGAGGCTTCGTCCCGCGCCGATCGCGACGGCAGGGTCAAACGTGCAGGCATCCACGAACGCTCCACCGCGCGAATATTCGCCCGTGCTTCCGCCTTCAATGCGGCCGCTCGATCGCCTGGTTGGATGGGTTGGTGGGCGAAGAAATGAGCGCCCTGATTCGATGCGCAGCAATGGCACCTCCCGTAAACGGATAGCCTGCTCGACCTGCCCTGCATCTATGCAAGGCATCCGGGTAGACGTCGTCAGCCGGGAGGCGGTTGGTTCAGGAGGACGTCATCTCCCCACTTCGATTACATCACAACTGTTCGTACTGGAGCACGGGGGCATTCGGGTGGACAAGGAGCGCGTGCGCACGCTCATGAGCCCGCACGGCGTTCGCGCCCGAGGCAGGCGCAAGTTCAAGGCCACCACCGACAGCGACTACAAGCTGCCAGTTGTGCTGAACCTGCTAGACCAGACAACGCTTCGCACGCTGTGTTGCCGTCTAAGGTCCACATGACCAGTTGGCCCGCGCAGGATGCGCTCGCTCAGGGCGCCGGCGATTTCGGCGGCCGCTGCCTGCACCATTGCGGTCGCCAGCGCGGGATGAGCCCAACGCCCGCTTCGGCCGAGTTGCAGGCTTCGTCGTGCGGGAGGGCTATACGAGCTGCCCGCGCGGCACGCCATCGCTTTGTGCATGCACGGTCGTAGGCGAAGCGCCGGCAGGCGCTGAGTTCGGGGGAGCCGCGAAGCGGGGGTGCGGGCGTCCAGCCCGTGCCCGCCGGAGCGCGGCAGCGCGCAGGCCTGGGGGGGGCCGCCGGGGGGCCGGACACTGGCGGCGGGAGCGGCAGCGACCATAGACAGGGTAGGCCCCACGAGTGGGGGGCGAAGCCCCGCCCTCCGCGGGGGCGCGCGGGCAAAAGGCTTCGCGATGCCGCAAGGCACCCGTCCAGGGCAAGCTCGGGCGGGCCGCAGGCACGTCCGAGCGCAGTCGGCGAAGCCTTTTGCCCGCGCGCCAGCGCGGAGGGCCGCAAGCTGCATCTGCAGCGCGCAGCGAGCCGCAAGGCGAGCGAAGGCAAGGCAGGGATCCGAATGGCGGGCGTCCAGCCCGCCAAGCGCCTCGTTCGCCCCTAGGCGACGAGCGCCGCAGGCGCGAGAGGGGTGCGGTCGGATCCGTGCCGCGCAGGGTCGCGCAGCGGCCCGAAGTGCCCTGGCGCCACTGGATTGGCGCGAGCCATACCACTGGGTTGGCCTCTGGGCTTCGAACCCAGGCTGGCGATCCAGCGGCGCCAATTCCACGCGGCTGAATTTTCGGCAGCCTAGAAGCCCTCATGGAGGACATCACCATGAGCAACCTACCGAGCGAGCACCACCGCCTGAACACGCACGCCCGCCACATCCAGAAGGGCCTGACCGCGCTGCTGTGGACCGCCCGCTTTCGCTGGACGGCAACGCTGATCATCGACAGCCTGCTCGGCGGCAACGGGCTGGTGCGCAAGCTGATCCAGCAGGGGCTGCTCGTGGAGCATCCCATCTCGAACCCCTTCGCCCCCGTGCGGTACTACACGACCTTGAGCAAGCAAGGCCTCGACCTGCTCCACCGCCACTGGCCGGCCATCCGCAGCGGGAAGCACGGCGACGTTGCCATGGCTCTGGCTTCTGGCTGGGAACTTCCCTTGCGCCCGGAACATCGGATTCGGGAAGCTCGATTCGAGCACGACCTTCACGTCCAACTCGCGCTGCTCCGTTCCTTTCATGTTCCAAGCCAGCCGACGTCCCTGCTCCTGGCAGACGACCTCGAACGCACAACACTGGACAGACGCCCGTCCAAGATTCCCGACATCGTTATCGAGTTCCGGCCCGCTGACGCAGAGCCAGAAGCCCCCACGCTCACGCTCTGGGGAGAGGTGGAGTACTCTCGGAAGAAGCAGCGCGAGATCGACCTGTTCTGCGCGTACTACCGCGGGGCGCTTGCGGGCGTCTCGGCGCGTCCGTTCGACCGACTGATCGTGCTCTGCCATGATTCCGTGCTGGCGCAATGGCAACGGCATTTCAGCCGCACGGTCGTGCCCAAGTGGCACTTTCGCAGGGCGACGCGCGACTGGGTCCGGCTGGACGCGAAGGATTGGCACCAATTCCCGGCCATGTCTTCCGAGGAGGTCGACCGTATCATCCAGCCGCTGACGCCCACAGTCGAGAGCGACCTGGACGCGCAGGCGTAGACGCGATCAGGCGCTTGCGGCATCAGGACAACGCCCAGCCTAGCTCCCGCGTCACGGCGTCAAGGGAAGGCTTGCGCCCGGGCCTGCGGCCCGCCCTTGACCCCGTGCCCGCTGCGGGAGCTGCTGGAGCGCCGCCCCGACGCCGCAAGCACCTCCCCGCCGGCAGCCACGCCCGGCTTGAAGGCTGATCCCGTGCAGGCCGCCCCATCCCCCCGCCCTTCCCCGCTGGGGAAGGGAGCGCCCCTCGGCCGCAAGCTTTCCGCAAGGCCGCGCCTACGGTCCACTCCGGCACGATCGGACACCTCGGAACTGCCAGGCGTGGCGCAGAAAGAAGGGACAACGACCAGGGACCGGCTACCCCGTCCACGGCTCACCCGGCTCGGTACTTGGCGGGTCGCCCCCTCCTGCGTGGGGCACGAGGCGGATGCTGGTCGATGATGATCGAATCCCCGCCCGACTTGCCATTCAGGATGTCGGCAATCCAGGCGTCGAAGTCTTTGCGGGCCACCAGGCGATGCGCGCCAACGCGCACGGTTCGCAAGGGCGGCAGGCCACGGACCTCGATGGTTTCGCGCAGGCCCTTGAAGTTGTTGCGCAGGGTCTTGGTGGTCAGGCGCACGGCGACGGCCACTTCGTCGAGGGACAGGAACAGCGGGTGCATCACAACTCCAGAATGGGGGTTGTGACGCACAGCTCGCGCTGGAAAACAAAATCCCGAGGCCCACCTGCACGCGCGGATTCGCTGCCGCGTGACGCTGCTTCACCTCGGGTCACCCGGCTACGATCCAGACATCCTTCTAGCTCCATGAAGCCGCGCCAACAGCCGGCGCCCCGAATCATGATGCTGCTGCTGAACGAAGCCATCGCGCTTGCGCTGTACCTCGCGCCAACCGGCGCCATCCTGGGGATGGTCAAGGTCGCGCGTCGACGCTACCAGCGCAGGGATCGGCGCAATCCGCTCAAGCGCGAACTGCTACGGGCTCCCGGCCACTCGGTCGCACTGCAACTCGAGGATCACCGCTCCGACCTCATCGCGCTGATGAGCGCTACCGCTCCGATGCCCTTGTTCCTCTACACGGTCTATCGGACCCCAGCGGGCTGGGCGCCGGGCGCGGTGCTTGGATTGATCTTCCTGCTGGGTGGCACCGTCGTCCTGGCCTGGCGCGTCAGCGTGTTGGTGCGCGAGACCCGGAAGCTCCAGCTTGGTCTTGATGCCGAGATGGCCATGGGGCAGGAACTCAACACCTTGATGCGCGAAGGCTTCTGGGTGTTCCACGACGTGCAGGCCGACGGCCCCTTCAACGTCGACCATGTCATCGTCGGCCCGCAGGGCCTGTTCGCGGTGGAGACCAAGGGCCGCCCGAAGGGTGTGCGGGGCAGCGACGATGGATACCGCGTCGTGCTGCGCGACGAGGTGCTGGAATTCCCCGGGTGGCGCGAGCGCAAGCCGCTCGAACAGGCCCGTCGGAATGCGAAGTGGCTCGGCGATTGGCTCAGCTCGGCCATCGGCGAGCGCGTGGAGGCCCAGCCCGTGCTCGCGCTGCCGGGGTGGTTCATCGAGCGGACCACCAACTGCGACGTCGGCACCATCAACGGCACCGGGCTCGCGGGGTACTTCACGAAGCGCCGTGCGACGCCCCTGAGCGTCAAGCAGGTAGAGCAGATCCGCCACCAACTCGACGCGCGATGCCGCGACGTGAAGGCCTTGGCCTATGCCGAGGCGAAGGGCCGCAAGTGACCGCGAATGTGGGCGCGAAGGTGACCGCGAATGCCACCACGAATGGCGCGCTGGACCCGGGACGCGGCCGGGACAGTCACAGCGGGATAGCGCGGGAATTCCCGGGACAATTCCGGGACAGGCGGTGGGCGAAAAGCAACAAAAATGGCCCGGTCCGAAGAACCGAGCCATCTCTGCAAGTCCTTGATTGATAAGGAAGAATCCTGGTCGGGGTGAGAGGATTCGAACCTCCGGCCTCTACGTCCCGAACGTAGCGCTCTACCAGGCTAAGCTACACCCCGAATTTGTCTAGGCACACAGACCTACACATTTGCCTATCTCGACCTGACCCGCGGCACCGGCGTCGCCGCCGGACCACCCGCCGGACACGCCCGCATACACATCTCCTAGGCAAGCCTGCTAGTGTAGCAAAGACGATTTCGCCACACCAGTCCCGCGATGCAGCTCAGGCGTTGCGCTGCAGGCTGTAGTCGCACAACTCGATCAAGGCACGGCGGTAGGCCCCCGCCGGCATGGCCTCGGCGAGGCCGCGTGCCTGCTGCAGCTGGCCATGCGCCTGCGCGTAGACCTCGTCCAGCGCCGCGCAGTCGGCCACGATCTCGAGGATCCGCGGCAGCTGCTCGGTGTTGCCGTCGCGGATGGCCTGCACGATCAGCTCGCGCTGCGCGGCGTCGCCGCGCTGCATCGCGACGATCAGCGGCAGCGTCGGCTTGCCCTCGCGCAGGTCGTCGCCGATGTTCTTGCCCATCTGGCCGGCATCCCCGTTGTAGTCCAGCGCGTCGTCGATCAGCTGGAAGGCCATGCCGACCGCGCGCCCGTAGCCGGCGGCGCGCTGCTCGGCATCCGCGTCGCAGCCTGCCAGCACCGCGCCGATGCGCGCCGCGGCCTCGAACAGCGTGGCCGTCTTGTCGTGGATCACCCGCATGTACTGCTCGACGGTGAGCTCGGGGTCGTGCATGTTCATCAGCTGCAGCACCTCGCCCTCGGCGATGACGTTGGTGGCGTCGGCGAGGATGCGCAGGATGCGCAGGTTGCCCGCGGCCACCATCATCTGGAACGAGCGCGAGTACAGGAAATCCCCCGACAGCACGCTGGCCGCGTTGCCGTAGGCGGCGTTGCTGGTCTGGCGTCCGCGCCGCAGTTCCGACTCGTCGACCACGTCGTCGTGCAGCAGGGTCGCGGTGTGGATCATCTCGACCACCGCGGCCAGGTCGTGCAGGTGTTCGCCGCCGTAGCCGTGGGCGCGGGCCACCAGCAGCAGCAACGCCGGACGCAGACGCTTGCCGCCGGCGCCGACGATGTAGCTGCCGATGGCGCTGATCAGCGGAACCTCGGACGACAGCGCGCGCCGGATCGAGCTATCGACCAGCTGCATGTCCTTGGAGATGGGATCGAGGATGGACTGGATCGAGGCGGTGGAGGTCACGAACGGCGGCGGGTTGACGATACAAAGGGACGCAAAAGGCCTCGGAATTC
The DNA here is from genome assembly GCA_021816585.1 of Pseudomonadota bacterium. Taxonomy (GTDB): domain Bacteria; phylum Pseudomonadota; class Gammaproteobacteria; order Burkholderiales; family Burkholderiaceae_C; genus Thiomonas_A. The sequence goes on from JAKAXL010000025.1 coordinate 25,880, forward strand.
TAATGAGCCGCGGGACGGCAGGCTCCCCTGGCCGGCGGCGCCTGCGCGACCCGGCCACACCCTCTTCAGGGCGCGGAAAGCTTCTGGTATGATGACTGGTTCGTCGCACGGAGATTTTTTGCCGTGCTTGCGGACTTGATGGGGTGTTTTGCGAACCGGTTGCGACCGGGGAGCGAGCCGGATCGCAAGTCTGCACTTTTCAGGAGTAGTCCTATGTATGCGGTCATAAAAACCGGCGGCAAGCAGTACAAGGTCGCTGCCGGCGACAAGATCAAGGTAGAACAGATTGCCGCAGACGTTGGCCAGGATATCGTGCTCGACCAGGTGCTCGCCGTGTTCGACGGCGCCGACACCCGGCTCGGGGCCCCGCTGCTGGCGGGCGCTGCGGTGAAGGCCAAGGTTCTGGCGCACGGGCGTGGCGAGAAGATCCGCATCTTCAAGATGCGTCGTCGCAAGCATTACCAGAAGCACCAGGGCCACCGGCAGAACTTCACCGAACTGCAGATCGAAAGCATCGCTGCTTGAGGAGCGAACGACATGGCACAGAAAAAAGGCGGCGGCTCCACGCGTAACGGCCGCGATTCCGAGGCCAAGCGCCTGGGCGTGAAGGTGTTCGGCGGCGAGGCGATCTCGGCCGGCTCGATCATCGTGCGCCAGCGCGGCACCCGCTTCCACCCCGGCACCAACGTCGGCGTGGGCAAGGACCATACGCTGTTCGCGTTGGTCGACGGCACCGTGCAGTTCGCACGCAAGGGTGCCTTCGACCGCCACTACGTGAACGTGGCTCCGGCGGCCGCCCAGGCCTGACAGCCCCGCGCGCGGGACTGCCCGAGGGCAGCCCCGCGCGTCGCGCCCCACCCCGACCCCGCGCTTTGCTGCCGTGAAATTCGTCGATGAAGCGCATGTGGAGGTGGTTGCCGGCAACGGCGGCAACGGCTGCATGTCGTTCCGGCGCGAGAAGTTCATCCCCTTCGGCGGACCCGACGGCGGGGACGGCGGCCGTGGCGGCCACGTGTACGCCGAAGCCGATACCAACCTCAACACGCTGATCGACTTCCGCTACCAGCGCCTGTTTCGCGCCCGCAACGGCGAGCACGGGCGCGGTGCGGACCAGTTCGGCGCCGCCGGCGACGACATGCTGCTGCGCGTGCCGGTGGGCACGCTGGTGCGCGACGAGGAAACCGGCGAAGTGATCGCCGACCTCGCGACGCCGGGACAACGCGTGGTGCTGGCGCACGGCGGCAACGGCGGACTGGGCAACCTGCGCTTCAAGTCCAGCACCAACCGCGCACCGCGCCAGAGCACGCCCGGACAGCCCGGCGAACAGCGCAGGCTGCTGCTGGAACTCAAGGTGCTGGCCGACGTCGGCCTGCTGGGCCTGCCGAACGCCGGCAAGAGCACCTTCATCGCGGCGGTGTCCAACGCGCGCCCGAAGATCGCCGACTACCCGTTCACGACCCTGCACCCGCAGCTGGGGGTGGTGCGCGTCGGCGAGGGGCGCAGCTTCGTCGTCGCCGACATCCCGGGACTGATCGAGGGCGCCGCCGAAGGTGCCGGGCTGGGTCACCAGTTCCTGCGCCACCTGCAGCGCACGCGGCTGCTGCTGCACCTGGTGGACGTGGCGCCCTTCGACCCCGAGGCGGACCCGGTGCGCGACGCGCGCAGCGTGGTCGCCGAATTGAAGAAGTACGACGCCGAACTCGCCTCCCGGCCGCGCTGGCTGGTGCTCAACAAGCTCGACATGATCGAGCCGGACGAGCGCGCCGCGCTTGTCGCCGAGATCCGCCGCAGGCTGCGCCCGAAGGGCCCGGTGTACGCGATCTCCGCGCTCGCCCGCGACGGCCTCGAGCCGCTGCTGCGCGACATCGACGCCTTCCTGCGCGCAGCGCAGCGCGAGGAATCCGCCGCGCCGCAGCCGCGGGACCCCCGATTCGCCGCCGATGAGCCATCCGACGCCGCGTGAAGGCACCTCGGTGATCGCGCTGGCGCGCCGCCTCGTGGTGAAGGTCGGCTCCAGCCTCGTCACCGACGAAGGCCGCGGCATCGATCATGCCGCGGTGGCGCGTTGGGTGCAGCAGATCGCCGGACTGCACGCACTCGGCAAGGAGGTCATCCTCGTGTCCAGCGGCGCCATCGCCGAGGGCGTGAAGCGACTCGGCTTCAGCCGCCGTCCCAGCGAGGTACCGCTGTTGCAGGCGGCCGCCGCGGTGGGCCAGATGGGACTGGCGCAGGCCTACGAGACCGCCTTCAGCGCACGCGGCAGGAACTGCGCGCAGATCCTGCTGACCCACGCCGACCTCGCCAACCGCAGGCGCTACCTGAACGCGCGCAGCGCGCTGCTGACCCTGCTGGCGCACCATGTGGTGCCGGTGATCAACGAGAACGACACGGTCGTCACCGACGAGATCAAGGTCGGCGACAACGACACCCTCGGTGCGCTGGTCACCAACCTGGTGGAGGCCGACGCGCTGATCATCCTCACCGACCAGAGCGGCCTGTACTCCGCCGACCCGCGCAAGGACCCGCAAGCCACGCTGATCCGCGACGCCCGTGCCGACGACCCCGCGCTGGCCGCGATGGCCGGCGGCGCCGGCAGCGCGATCGGCAAGGGCGGCATGCTGACCAAGGTGCTGGCGGCGCGGCGCGCCGCGCAAAGCGGCGCGCACACCGTGATCGCCAGCGGGCGCGAACCCGACGTGCTGCTGCGCCTGGCCGCCGGTGAGTCCATCGGCAGCTGCCTGCACGCCGGCAGCGGCAAGCTCGCCGCGCGCAAGCAGTGGATGACCGACCACCTGCAGGTGGCCGGCCGCGTCAGCGTCGACGACGGCGCCGCCCGGCGCCTGCGCGAGGGAGGCGCCAGCCTGCTGCCGGTGGGCGTCACCGAGGTGGCGGGCGAGTTCGAGCGTGGCGACGTGATCGCGGTGGTCGACCAGCAGGGGCGCGAGGTGGCGCGAGGGCTGAGCAACTACGCCGCCGCCGAGGCGCGCCTGATCCGCCGCGCGCCGACCTCGCAGATCGAGTCGATCCTGGGCTTCATGGAGCAGCCCGAGCTGATCCATCGCGACAACATGGTGCTGATGCAGGCCCAGCAGGCCTGACGCCGGGCCGCCCCAAGACAGGCCTGCGCCCCCTTGGGGGGCAGCGAACGCAGTGAGCGGGGGCTCACCACCCAGCAGGCCTGACGCCGGGCCGCCCCAAGACAGGCCTGCGCCCCCTTGGGGGGCAGCGAACGCAGTGAGCGGGGGCTCACCACCCAGCAGGCCTGACGCCGGGCCGCCCCAAGACAGGCCTGCGCCCCCTTGGGGGGCAGCGAACGCAGTGAGCGGGGGCTCTCTTCAAGGCCCGACGAATCCCTGGTGGACTCCCTGGCGCAGGCGCTCGACCAGCTTCGTCGCGTCGCCGGAAGCGAAATCCGCGGAGCACCAGTAGTTGCGGTCCAGCACGCCGTGCACGTCGAAGCTCGACTGCACGTTCACCGGCAGCCAGTCGGCATCGGTGTTGGACTCCCAGCGCCGCGCGCCGGCACGCCAGGTGGCGTAGACGTGCCACGTGTCGTTGGCGCAGTTCAGGCCTTCGTAGCTGACGTTGCGAAAACCCGAGCGGCTCACCGCGATCAGCGTGTAGCGCACCAGCGAGTCGCCGACGCGGCGCACGCTGGACGGATCGACCATGAAATGCAGTTGCGGGCTTCCCGGCAGCGGCACCGTCAGCAGGCCCGCGTCACCCTGCGGCACCGTGGCCGGAAAGTGCACGACGGCTCCGGGCTCCTCCTTCGGCGCCTGCTGCGCGAGTCCCTCGACGCCCGGTGCCGGCGTCTGCGCCAGCGCCGGCTGCAGCAAGACCGCGGCGACGCAGGCCGCCAGCAGCGCACGCAGGCCGCGCGCCACCGTCATTCGCCGGTCGCCTCGACGGCCTGCAGTTCCAGCGGCGGCTGCTGGCGCTGGTGCCGCACATGCGCGCGCAGATAGCGCGTGCGCGGCTCCTGGCGCGGCAGCAGATGCTGCAGTTCGCTCAGCGCCTGCTGGTACACGCCGCGCTTGAATTCGATCACGCTTTCCAGCGAGACCCAGTAGTCGTTCCATCGCCATGCGTCGAATTCGGGGTGGTCGGTGGCGCGCAGGCACACGTCGCTGTCGCGCCCGGTCAGGCGCAGCAGGAACCAGATCTGCTTTTGCCCCTTGTACACGCCGCGGTGATCGCGGCGCAGGTACTGCTCCGGGACCTCGTAGCGCAACCAGTTGCGCGTACGACCCAGAACATGGACGTGACACGGACGAAGCCCCACTTCCTCGAACAATTCGCGGTACATCGCCTGCTCGGGATTCTCACCGGCGTGGATTCCGCCTTGCGGGAACTGCCAGGAATGACCGCTGATCCGCTTGCCCCAGAACACCTGGTTCCGGGGATTGAGCAGAATGATGCCGACGTTGGGACGATAACCCTCTCGATCCAACATGGCCAGTGCCCCCGTTCTTTTAGAATGTGTACAGATTATAGGCACCGCGTCGCATGCGCGACACGTCCGCGGGCCTGCACCATGGCCGCCGCAAGGCTTGCCCGCAGGGCGGGCCACGGCCCGGAACCCTTCGATCAACGCCCTTTACATGCGCGCTTCCCGATTCTTCATCTCCACCCAGAAAGAAGCCCCCGCCGATGCCGACGTGGCGAGCCAGGCTCTGATGCTGCGCGCCGGCATGATCCGCAAGCTCGCCGCCGGCCTGTACACCTACATGCCGCTGGGACTTCGCAGCCTGCGCAAGGTCGAGGCCATCGTGCGCGAGGAGATGAACCGGGCCGGCGGCATCGAGCTGCTGATGCCGATCGTGCAACCGGCCGAGCTGTGGCAGGAGACCGGGCGCTGGGACAAGTTCGGCCCCGAGCTGCTGCGCATCAAGGACCGCCACGAGCGTGATTTCATCGTGCAACCCACCTCCGAGGAGGTGGTCACCGACATCGCGCGCGGCGAGCTGCGCTCATGGCGCCAGCTGCCGGTGAACTTCTATCACATCCAGACCAAGTTCCGCGACGAGCGCCGCCCGCGCTTCGGCGTCATGCGCGCGCGCGAGTTCACGATGAAGGACGCCTACTCCTTCGACCGCGACCGCGACGCCGCGCAACGCAGCTACGAGGCGATGTACCAGGCCTACCAGCGCATTTTCGAGCGATTCGGCTTCGAGTTCCGCGCCGTGGCGGCCGACTCCGGAGCCATCGGCGGCTCGCTGAGCCACGAGTTCCACGTCATCGCCGACACCGGCGAGGACGCGATCGCCTACTGCCCTGAGTCCGACTACGCCGCGAACCTGGAGAAGGCCGAGGCGCTGCCCTTGCTGCAGCAGCGCGGCGCGCCGGGGCGCCCGCTGGAGCGCACGCCGACCCCCGGGGCGGCCAAGTGCGAGGACGTCGCCGAGCAGTTGCGCATCCCGCTGCAGTCGACGGTGAAGTCGGTGGTGCTGGCGGTCGATGGCGATGCCGGCACGCAACTGGTGCTGCTGCTGGTGCGCGGCGACCACGCGGTCAACGAAGTCAAGGTCGGCAAGCTGGCCGGGCTCGAGGAGTCGCGCATGGCCACCGAGCAGGAGATCGTCGAGTGGTTCGGCTGCCGGCCCGGCTTCATCGGCCCCATCGGCACGGCGCGCGCGCCGCGCGTGATCGCCGACCGCACGGTGGCCCACATGCATGACTTCGTCGTCGGCGCCAACGTGCCGGACTTCCACTACACCGGGGTCAACTGGGGTCGCGACCTGCCGGAACCCGAGGTGGCCGACATCCGCAACGTGGTCGAGGGCGACCCCAGCCCGGACGGCCGCGGCCGGCTGGCGATGTGCCGCGGCATCGAGGTGGGCCATGTGTTCTACCTGGGCACCAAGTATTCCGTCGCGATGCAGGCGAACTACATCGACGAGGCGGGCAAGCCGCAACCGCTGGAGATGGGCTGCTACGGCATCGGCATCACCCGCATCCTGGGCGCGTGCATCGAGCAGAACCACGACGAGCGCGGAATGATCTGGCCCGACGCGCTGGCGCCCTTCCAGGTCGTGGTGTGCCCGATCGGCATGGACCGCAGCCCGCAGGTGCGCGAGGCCGCCGACGCGCTGCTCGACGAACTGCTGGGCGCCGGCTTCGATGCCGTGCTCGACGACCGCGGGCTGCGCCCGGGCCCGATGTTCGCCGACTGGGAGCTGATCGGCGTGCCGCACCGCCTCGTGGTGTCCGAGCGGGGGCTCGCCGCGGGGACCCTCGAGTACCAGCACCGTCGCGACAGCGCCGCCAGCAGCGTGGCGCGCGGCGAGGTGCTGCCCTTGCTGCGCGCGCGCGCGCAGCACTGACACGGCGGCGGCGATGGCGCGCGCGCAAGGCCGAAGCCGCCTGGCCGCGCTGGCGCTGGCGGGCGCACTGCTCGCGCCGCAACTCGCACATGCCGGAGCGCAGCGCGAGGAACAGCTGTCCGACGCGGTGCGCCTGGCGCTGGCCGCACAGATCGCCGACGAGGCCACGACCACGCCGCACTTCCGCTCGCCGCGCCAGCTGGTCGATTACCTGCTGTGGCTGGCCACCGAGTCGGCGCGCCTGCGCGCGCGAATTCCCGACGTCACGGCGCGCCGCGCGCTGCTTCGCACCGTCTGGTACGAGGCGACGCGCGCGGGACTTCAGCCCTCGCTGGTGCTGGGCCTGATCCAGGTCGAGAGCGGCTTCGACAAGTACGCGATCTCGTCGGCCGGCGCACTCGGCCTGATGCAGGTGATGCCTTTCTGGACCCGCCAGATCGGCAACGGCGACAAGCTGGCGCTGTTTCGCATGCGGGTGAACCTTCGCTACGGTTGCGTGATCCTGCGCCACTACCTCGACGAGGAAGACGGCAACCTGTACTACGCGCTGGGGCGCTACAACGGCTCGCGCGGGCGTGCGGCCTACCCGCAGGCAGTGCTGGCCGCGCAGCGCCGCTGGGTGGTGCGCAGACCCTCGCTGACCGAGGCGATGGGTCCCGGCACGCGCCCCGCCGCCCCGCACTGAAAACGCGCAGCGCCGCCGGCCGCCGGCCATGCGGCCATGCGGCCAAGCGCTCAGCGCCGCAGCATGCCGGCGCCTCCCATGCGCTGCATCATCTTGAACATTTTCGCGCCCTTCATCTTCTTCATCATGTCGCGCATCTGCTCGAACTGCGCGAGCAGCCGGTTGACCTCCTGCACCGCCACGCCGGAGCCGGCCGCGATGCGGCGCTTGCGCGAAGCCTTGATCAGATCGGGCTTGCGGCGTTCGGTCGGGGTCATCGAGCAGATGATGCCCTGCATGCGGCGCACGTCGCGCGCCGCCTTGTCCATGTCGGCCTGACCGGCGCGCGCCTGCATCTCGGCCGGCAGCTTGTCGAGCATGCCCTGCAGCCCGCCCATCTTGTTCATCTGCTGGAGCTGCATCAGGAAATCGTCGAGGTCGAACTGCTCGCCGGACTTGACCTTGCGGGCCAGTTTCTCCGCCGCCTGCAGGTCCACGCTGCGCTGCGCCTGCTCCACCAGCGCCAGCACGTCGCCCATGCCGAGGATGCGGTCGGCCATGCGCTGCGGATCGAAGGCCTCCAGGCCGTCGATCTTCTCCGACACGCCGGCGAACTTGATCGGCGCTCCGGTGACGTGGTGCACCGACAGCGCGGCGCCGCCGCGGGCGTCGCCGTCGAGCTTGGTCAGCACGATTCCGGTCAGCGGCAGCGCATCGTGGAAGGCGCGCGCGGTGGCCAGCGCATCCTGGCCCTGCATCGCATCGACCACGAACAGGGTCTCCACCGGGTTCAGCGCCTCGTGCAGCTCGCGGATCTCGCGCATCATCTGCTCGTCGACGGCCAGGCGCCCGGCGGTGTCCACCAGCAGCACGTCGTAGTGGTGCGCACGCGCGTGCGCCAGTGCCCGCGCCGCGATGTCCAGCGGCTTTTCCTGCGGCGACGATTCCAGGAAGTCGGCCTGCGCCTGCTCGGTGACCGTGCGCAGCTGCTCGATCGCCGCCGGCCGGTACACGTCGGCCGACACCGTCAGCACCTTCTTCTTCTGGCGTTCGACCAGCCACTTGGCCAGCTTGGCCGTGGTGGTCGTCTTGCCGGCCCCCTGCAGGCCGGCCATCAGCACCACCGCCGGCGGCTGCACCGCCAGGTTCAGGCCGGCGGTACCGCTGCCCATCAGCGCCGCCAGTTCCTTGTGCACGACCCCGACCAGCGCCTGCCCGGGGCTGAGCGAGCCCACCACCTCCTGGCCCAGCGCGCGTTCCTTCACATGCTGCGTGAACTCGCGCACCACCGGCAGCGCGACGTCCGCCTCGAGCAGCGCCAGCCGCACCTCGCGCAACATGTCGGCGACATTCGATTCGGTGATGCGCGCCTGTCCGCGCACGGTCTTCACGACCTGCGACAGACGTTGGGTGAGATTGTTCAGCATGGAGGGAACGGGCAATGCGATCCGCAGGGGCGGACCGCTCGGTTAAACTGCGGGGCAAACGCCGGGCCGTCCCAGGCTTCCCTGGCCCCTCGGGGGGCGTGGCGGGCCGAGCCCGGCCCTGGGGGGCCCTCGATACATGTGGATTCTAGTCAACGGCCTGGCGTTCGCACTGTACCTGCTCGCGGCTTTCATCGGCCGGCCGCAGGTTGCGCAGGCGCGCGTCACGCCGCTTTCCCCGAGCCGGCGCCAACTGGCCACGCTGGCCATGTTGCTGGCCTGGATCGCGCACGCCGGCACCTTCGCGCTGGTGCTGGAGGGCCGGCACGAGGCCGATTTCGGCTTCGCGCCGGCCTTGTCCCTGACCTTCTGGCTGGTCGCCGCGGTGTACTGGGTGGAAAGCCTGTATTACCCGCTGCAGGGCCTGCGTTCGTGGATCTGCCTGCTGGCGGCGATCTCGCTGGCGCTGACCTGGTTCTTCCCGCCGTTCCGCGTCGCGATGCCGGGGGCCGGCATCGCCTTCTCGCTGCACTGGGCGCTGGGAATCGCCGCCTATGGCCTGTTCGGCGCCGCGGTGCTGCACGGGGTCATGCTGTGGTCGGCCGAACGCGCGCTGCACCAGCGCCGCCCCGGCCTGGCCGGGCTGGGCCCGGCCTTGCCGCTGCTGACCCTGGAAAAGCTGACCTTCCGCCTCGCCGCACTGGGTTTCGTGATGCTCAGCGCAGCGCTGGTGTTCGCGGTGCTGTTCAGCGCACGGCTGTTCGGCAAGCCCTTCGAGTTCAATCACCAGACCGTGTTCGGCGTGGCCTCGTGGCTGCTGTTCGCGGTGCTGCTGCTGGGTCGCAAGGTCCTGGGCTGGCGCGGACGCCGTGCGCTGCGCTGGCTGTTCTCCGGCTCGGCGCTGCTGCTGCTGAGCTACGTGGGCTCGCGTTTCGTGCTCCAGGTGATCCTGCACCGATGAAATACCTGCTGATCTTCATCGTCGTGATCGTCGCGCTGATGCTGCACAAGAAGAACCGCGCGGCAAGCGACCAGTTGTCGCGGCAACGCCGCGACGGGCAGCGCCTGAGCCCGCCGGAGCCGATGCACGCCTGCACCCATTGCGGCGTGAACGTGCCGGCCAGCCGCTGCGTGTGGGATGCGCAGCATCGCCCCTACTGTTGCGCCGAACATGCCCGCAAGGGCTGAGCGCGCGGCGGCCGAAGCCGGCGGGGCCGACAGCGGCTTCGCCTTCGAGGACCTGCCGCATGCACGCGCCGCCCGGTCGCTGGCGCAGCGCCTGATCTCCGGCACCACGCCGTCGCGCGAGCGCGTGCGCTCGTTTCGCGTGCTCGGCGCGGCGCGCCTGGTCATGGGCAGCATCCTGCTGGGCTGGTTCGTGCTGAACCTGCTCAGCGGGGGCGGCCACGGCGGCGCCGGAATCGCGATGGCCGCGCTGTACGTGGTGGTCGTGCTGGGGCAATGGATGATCAGCCTGCGCACGACGCGCGGCTTCGCCTGGCAGGTGCTGTCGGCGGTGCTGGCGGATCTGTTCGCGTTCACGGTGCTGCAGTGGATCGCCGGCCGCAGCGCGCAGGAGCTGCTGCTGAGCTACACGCTGCCCGTGCTGGCCGCCGGGGTCTGGGGCACGCTGCGCTTCACGCTGGCCACCGCGGCGCTGGTCAGCCTGCTGCTGCTGGCGCAGGCGCTGGCCGGGCTCAGCGGCTGGCATGCCGGCGGTGAGCTCCAGCTGCTCGCCTCGGGTTTCGTCGGAGTCGCGTACTTCGCGATGGGCATCCTGGCGTGGCAGCTGTCACAGCGCCTGGTGCGCCAGGAACAGCGCGCGCGCAGCAGCGAACTGCGCGCCAGCCGCCAGCTGGCGATCAACCGCCATGTGCTGCTCGAGCATCCGGACGGGGTGCTGGTGCTCGACGGGCGCATGCGCGTGGAGGCGGCCAACCCGGCGGCTACCAACCTGCTGGGCATGCCGGGCACGCCCGACGAACTCGCGCCGGGCGCCTGGGACCTGAGCAACCCGGCGCTGGCGGTGCTGGGCGACGCCGTGCGCCGGCTCGCCGGGGCGGGTACACGCCCCGGATCGCCGCTGCAGTTCGAGAGCATCGACGGCGTGCGGCTGCAGGCGCGGGTGCAGCCGCTGCGCCACCTGCCGGGAGGCCCGGCCTACGTGGTGTTCGTGCAGGACATGCGCGACATCGGCAACCAGATCCAGCAGGACAAGCTGGCCGCGCTGGGGCGCCTGGTGGCCGCGCTGGCGCACGAGATCCGCAACCCGCTGGGCGCCATCGCGCACGCCAACGAGCTGGCCGCCGAGCACGGACTCAGCGAGACCCAGCGCCTGCGCATGTCGGAATTGATCTCGCAGAACGTCGACCGCCTCAACCGCATCGTCGAGGACGTGCTGGATCTCGGGCGCGCCGGCGCGCGCTCTCCCGTGACCCTGCAGCCGATGCGTCTGCTGCGCGAGGTGGTGGCGGAGTTCGACGCCGCGATCCCCGGGCGCATCGTGCTCGACGCCGAGGATGCGCAGGCCACGCTGGAGTTCGATCCCCAGCAATTGCGCCGCGTGGTCGTCAATCTGCTCGGCAATGCGCAACGCTTCGCCAGCCGCGAACCCGCCGCCATCCGCGTCACGCTGCGCGGCACGCCGCGGGTGCGCGAGCTGGCCGTGGCCAACGACGGCCCGGTGGTCGCGCCGACGCTGCGCACGCAGATCTTCGAGCCCTTTTTCACCACCGACAGCCGCGGCACCGGGCTGGGGCTCTATATTTGCCAGGAATTGTGTTCCCGCTACGGCGCGCGACTGTTCTACCGCGTCGTGCAGCGCGGGCAGGCGCAGGGCGAATTCGTGATCGGCGTGGTGTCCGCGCCGCAGGACGCCTGAGCGCACCCGCCGCCGGCAGCGCGACCCCGAGGCCCTTGCGATGACCGACCCCGCCGCCCCGATCCGCATGCTCGTCGTCGACGACGAGCCCGACTTGCGCGAACTGTACGTGCTGACCCTGCTGCGCGAGGGCTGGCAGGCCGACGAGGCGGGCAGCGTGACGCAGGCGCTGGAGCTGCTGGCACGCCAGGAGTACGAGGTGGCGATCGTCGACATGCGCCTGCCGGACGGCGAGGGCCTGGACATCCTGGGCTGGGCGCAGGCGCAACGCCGCGGCGAGCGCATCATCGTCGCCACCGCCTACGGCAGCGCGGCCAGCGCGGTGCAGGCGCTCAAGCTCGGCGCCTTCGACTACCTGACCAAGCCGGTCGAGCTGACGCAGCTGCGCCAGGTGGTGCGCTCCGCGCTGGGCCACCGCCAGCCCGGCGCCGCGCCGCTGGAGACCGGCGCGCTGCGCGCGCTGGTCGGCGAATCGGCTCCGATGCAGGCCGTCAAGCAGACGCTGCGGCGTTGCGCGCGCGGCATGGCGCCGGTGCTGGTGCAGGGCGAATCGGGAACCGGCAAGGAGCTTGCGGCACGCGCGCTGCATGAACTCAGCAACCGCGCGGCGGGACCCTTCGTCGCCGTCAACTGCAGCGCCATCCCGGAGCATCTGCTGGAGGCGGAGTTCTTCGGCTACCGCAAGGGCGCGTTCACCGGGGCGAGCAGCGCGCACGAGGGCTTCTTCGCGGCGGCCGCGGGCGGCACGCTGTTCCTCGACGAACTGGGCGAACTGCCGCTGTCGATGCAGGCCAAGCTGCTGCGCGCGGTCCAGGAACGCAAGATCCGCGCGATCGGCGAGACCGCCGAGACCCCGGTGGACGTGCGCCTGGTCAGCGCGACCCACCGCGACCTGCAGCGCTGCGTGTCCGACGGCAGTTTCCGCCAGGACCTGTACTACCGGCTCAATGTGATCACGCTGACCATGCCGCCGCTGCGCGATCGCCTCGACGACCTGCCGCTGCTGGTCGAGGCCTTGCTGGGGCGCATCCGCCGCGACCAGGAGCGTCCGGGGCTGCGCGTGGACGACCAGGCCATGCAGCGGCTGCGCGGCCTGGGCTTCCCGGGCAATGTGCGCGAGCTGGAGAACCTGCTGCACCGCGCGGCGGCGATGGCCTCCGGCGACCTGCTGGGGGCGGGCGACCTGGAGTTCGCGCCGGAGCCGGCGCCCAAGCCGGTCGCCGGCGCGTCGGGCGCCGACGCCGCGGCGGCGGCGCCCGACGCGCCACGGGCGGCCGCGGCGGCGCCGCCGCCCTCCGTCGGCGACGACGACGTGGCGCGCCTTGCCGCCTACCTCGA
>JAKAXL010000026.1 GCA_021816585.1 Pseudomonadota bacterium
GTGAAGGCGCGCGCCGAGTCACGCCCGAACACCGCGGCCGACAGGCCGTACTCGCTGTCGTTGGCCACCGCGATCGCCTGCTCGACGCCCTTCACGCGGATCACCGGCTTGACCGGGCCGAAGGATTCCTCGCGGAAGATGCGCATCTCGGGCGTGACATGGTCCAGCAGGGTCGCCGGCATCAGCGTGCTGTCGGCCTTGCCGCCGCACAGCAGCCTGGCGCCCTTGGCCAGCGCATCGTCGATCAGTTCGTTGCAGCGGTGCACGGTGCTCATGTCGACCACCGAACCCAGCACCACCGGCCCCTTGCGCGGATCGCCCAGCGGCAGCGCCGAGGCCTTCGCGGCCAGCCGCGAGACGAACTCGTCGGCCACCGCCTGGTCGACGATGATGCGCTCGGTGGACATGCAGATCTGCCCGGAATTGGCGAAGGCGCCGAAGGCCGCGCCGTCGACCGCGGCACCGATGTCCGCGTCGTCGAGCACGACCAGCGGCGCCTTGCCGCCGAGCTCCAGCACCGCCGGCTTCAGGTGACGCGCGCACATCTGCGCGATGATGCGCCCGACGCGGGTCGAGCCGGTGAAGTTCACGCGGCGCACCGCCGGGTGCTCGATCATCGCCTCCACCACCGCCGGCGCGTCGGCCGGGGCGTTGGTGACGTAGTTGACCACGCCTGCCGGCAGCCCGGCCTCCTGCAGCGCCTGCACGATCAGACCGTGGGTGGCCGGGCACAGCTCCGAGCCCTTCAGCACCACCGTGTTGCCGCAGGCCAGCGGCAGCGCCAGCGCGCGCACGCCGAGGATGATCGGCGCGTTCCACGGCGCCATGCCGAGCACCACGCCGGCGGGCTGGCGCACGCCCATCGCCAGGCTGCCCGGAACGTCGGAGGGGATCACCTCGCCGGCGATCTGGGTGGTCATCGCCGCCGCTTCCAGCAGCATGCCCTGCGCCAGGTGCACGTTGAAGCCGGCCCACATCGCCGAACCGCCGGTTTCCGCCGCCACCGCTTCCGCGAAGGCCTGCTGGCGCGCACCCAGCGCCTCGGCGGCCTTCAGCAGCAGCGCGCGGCGCTGCCCCGGCGAGGTCGCCGCCCAGGCCGGGAAGGCCCGCGCCGCGGCATCCACCGCACGCCGCGCGTCGGCGACGCCGGCCGCCGGCGCGGTCGTCGCGACCGTGCCGTCCAGCGGGTTGCGGCGCTCGAAGGTGGCGCCGCGCTCGGCCTGCACGTTCGCCCCGTCGATCAACATGGAAATCGTGGTCATCAAGTGTCTCCGTTGGTGGGTTGTCCGATGAACTCGCGCGCGCCGCCCGGGCGCCGCGCTCTCAGCGAGGGGCCTGCTGCAGCAGCTTGCCGTCGCGCAGCCCGGCCAGGCGCAGCTGGTAGCCGATCGGCAGCAGGCGCAGCGGCCAGCGCGACTCCAGCGCGCCCCAGATTCCGCGCGGGAACAGCAGTGCGAAGCCGATGGCCAGCACCCCCAGCCCGATCAGGTAGACGACGCCGGTGGAGCCGAACCAGGTTTCGGCGGCGAAGAACAGCAGCGCGCCGATGATCGGCCCCTCGAAGGTCCCCAGGCCGCCGACCACCACCATGAACAGCATGTAGGCGGTCCACTGCGGCCCGAAGAAGGTGGCGGGCTGGTAGGTGATCGAGCTGACCAGCCACAGTGCGCCGCCGGCCGCGCAGCCCAGCGCCGACACGAAGAACAGCACGTGCTTGCTGCGCAGCACGTTGACGCCGATCGACGCCGCCGCCGTCTCGTCGTCGCGCACCGCCTGCAGCGAGGCGCCGACGCGGCTGCGCAGCAGCACGAACAGCACGCCCAGCAGCACCACCGTCAGCCCCAGCGCCATCCAGTAGGTGTCGGCGCGGCGCACCGCCGGCGCGTAGGCGTTGACGCCCAGCAGCGAGGTGCCGGTCTCCCCCTGCACGATGGGGTCGATGGTCACCAGCAGGTGCAGCAGCTCGGCCAGCACCCACATGCCGATCGCGAACTCGCCGCCGCCGAGCTTGAGCATGAGCTGGCCCAGCGGCAGCGAGACGATCCCGACCACCACCACCGACAGCAGCAGCGCCGCGTACACGTCCATGCCGCCGGCCGACAGGCGTATCAGGAAATAGCCGCCCAGCCCGATGAAGGCCTGCTGGCCGATCGACACCAGGCCGCCGTAGCCGGCCAGCGCATTCCACATCGACGCCAGCAGGATGTAGATGAACAGCGTGGTCAGCCGGTCCAGCGCCTCCGCGGGCAGCACCATCGGCCCGAAGGCCAGCAGCAGCACCAGCACCGCCAGCAGCCCGACGAAGACGATCGAGCGTCGCGTCCAGCGCACCACCTGCGCGCCCTGCAGGTCCTGCCCCTGCTCGATGATCCCGCTGCTCATGCTCCCGCCTCCTGCGTGCGCGAAGCCGCCGCGCGCAGGCGCGGACGGCGCACGCGCCATACCTTCGAATACACCCTCAGCACCAGCACCGCGAGGAACACCACGTGCCCGGCGATGAGAAAGCCGATCGGGTTGATCTGCGCGCCGATGCTCTGCGACAGCCCCAGCACCACGCCGCCGATCAGCGTGCCCCACAGCGAACCGGTGCCTCCGATGACCACCGTCTCGAACGCGAACAGCAGCTGCGTCTGCCCGGCGTACGGCGCGAAGGTGCTGCGCATGCCCAGGAACAGCGCGGCCACCGTGATCAGCAGCATGGAGATCGCCGTCGTCGCCGAGTACACGGTGCGCGAGTCGATGCCGATCAGGTTGACGGCGTCCGGGTCCTCGGCGGTGGCGCGGATCGCGCGCCCGATGCCGGTGCGCGACAGCACCAGCTGCAGCGCGCCGAGCAGCGCCACCGCGGTGCCGAAGGTCAGCACGTCGAGCTTCGACACGTACAGGTTGGAGCCGATCTGCCAGCTGTCGTACGACAGCGAACCGATGTTGGGCGCCAGCGAGCGGGTGTCGGCGCCGAAGATCTGGAACAGCACGTTGTCGACCACGATCGACAGGCCGAAGGTGGCCAGGATCGGCACCAGCATGCCGCCGCGCAGGCTGCGCTGCAGCAGCAGCCGGTTCAGCGCCCAGCCCAGCAGCGCCATCACCGGCATGACCATCAGCGCGCCCACCAGCACGTTCACGCCGAAGTGCCGGCACACCGTGAACACGAGGTAGCCGCCGAGCACCGCCAGGCTGCCGTGCGCCAGGTTGACGATGCGCATGACCCCGAACAGGAACGACAGTCCGCTGGCGAGGATCGCGTAGTAGCCCCCCAGCAGCACGCCCTGGATGAGTTGATTGAGCAATTCCATGAGTTGTTCCGATGCTCCGATGCCCCGACGAGGCGCCGGGCCGCCCCAGGACTCGTCCCGGGGGGCGTGTCAATGCGCCGCCTGCCCCCGGGCCAGTCCGAAATACGCGTCCATGATCCGCTCGCGGCTCAGTTCGTCGCGCCGGCCCTGCAGCGCGATGCCCCCCTCGAGCATGCAGATGACGGTGCCGGCGACGCTGAGCGCGCGCGTCAGGTCCTGCTCGACCAGCACCACCGTGGTGCCGGTCTCGATCAGCCCGTGCAGCGACTGGTACACCTGCTCCACCGCGATCGGCGACAGCCCCAGCGAGATCTCGTCGAGCAGCAGCACCCGCGGGTTGGTCATCAGCGAGCGCGCGATCGCCGCGGCCTGCTGCTGCCCCCCCGACAGGGTCCCGGCCAGCGCCTTGAGCTTGGGCTTGAGCTGCGGGAAGGCCTCGAGCACCGACTCCAGGTTCCATGGCCCCTTGCGCGCGCGCATCGCCGCCACGCGCAGGTTGTCCTCCACGCTCATGCCGCCGAACAGGCGCCGGCCCTCCGGCACCATCGCGATGCCCAGGCCGACGCGTCGCGGCGCGCGCAAGCCCGTCACGTCCTGGCCGTCGAACACGATGCGTCCGGCCGCCGCCGGGTGTATGCCGGCGATGGTGCGCATCAGCGTGGTCTTGCCCGCGCCGTTGGCCCCCACCAGCGCCAGCACCTCGCCCTGCGAGCATTCGAAGCTCACCGAGCGCACCGCCTTGAGCAGCCCGTAGCCGGCCTGCAGCTGCTCCACGCGCAACAACGCGTGCTGTTCTCCTTCGGAGCGGCCGTGCGGTTCGCTCATGGAAGGGGCCCTCCTCGCTGCGCTCGACTCCCCGGGGGAGTTGAGCTCTCCTTCGGAGCGGCCGTGCGGTTCGCTCATATCGAAACACTCCCCAGATACGCCTCGATCACTGCCGGGTCCTTCATCACCGCGTGCGGGTCGCCGTCGGCGATGATGCGTCCGGACTCCATGCACACCAGGCGCTGCACCACCTGCAGCAGCACGTGCACGATGTGCTCGATCCATACGATGGTCACGCCTCCGGCGAGGATCTCCCGGATGATGGCCACCAGTTCCAAGGCCTCGCCGTCGGTCAGTCCGCCGCCGATTTCGTCGAGCAGCAGGATCTGCGGATCGGTGGCCAGCGCGCGCGCCATCTCCAGGCGCTTGCGGTCCAGCAGGCCCAGCGTGTCGGCGCGGCGGTTGGCCACTCCCAGCATGCCGCACAGGCGCAGCGAACGCAGGCACAGCTCCTGCGCCCGCTGCGCGCCGGCCCCGGCTCCCACCGAGGCCGCCACGTGCAGGTTCTCGAACACCGTCATGCCCCCGAAGGGCCGCGGCACCTGGTGCGAACGCGCCACGCCGAGGCGACAGCGCGCCGCCGCGTCGAGCTGCGTCACGTCGCGGCCTTCGAGGAACACCTGGCCGCTGCTGGGCGCGTAGGCGCCCGACAGCACGTTGAACAGCGTCGTCTTGCCGGCGCCGTTCGGACCCACGATGCCCACGGCCTCGCCGCGCCCGATGTCGATGCTCACGTCCTGCAGCACCTGCAGCGCGCCGAAGCTCTTGCCGACCCGGCTGGCGGCCAGGATCGGCGCCGCCGGCGCGCCGGCGGCGGGAAGGCCCGCATCACGCATAGGGCAGCAGCTTGGCCTGGATCGCCACCTTCGGGTCGCAGGCGTGCTCCACCGTCGGGAAGCTCAGCTTGAAGCGGCTGCCCGGCTTGGACTTCACCCACTGCGAGCCGATGATCGGCGCGGTGGCGACGTTGGGCACCGGCCCCTTCGGGAAGTTGATGCGCCCGACCGTGGTCACGGTGTCGAGCACCTTCATCGCCGCGGCGACCTTGGCCTTGTCCTTCGGCGCGCCGCTGTTCTTCAGCGCCGCGAATCCGGCGTCGACCAGCGACAGCGAGGCCCCGAGCTGCTGCGTCCACTGCTTGCCGGTGGCCTTCTCGTAGGCGTCGACCAGCGCCTGTCCGCCCAGGCCCACGACCGGCGACACGTAGGGGAAGGCCGGCGACCAGTAGGCGCCCGAGGCGACCTTGTAGCCCAGTTCGCCCAGCGCCTCGATGTCGGAGGGGAACAGCCCGAACTTGGCCGGCATGCAGATCTTCAGGCGGTGCACCAGCCCCTGCTGCGCGGCCTGGCGCAGGAAGGTGATGAAGTCGTTGGGCAACGGAGCACCGGTGATGATCTGCACCCCCTCGGCCTTGAAGCGCGAGATCTGCGCCGAGTAGTCGGTGGTGCCGTCCTGGTAGGCGCCGGGATCGACGATCGTGTAGCCGGCCTTCTTCAGTTCCGGAACCAGGTGCGTGCGCAGCGCATTGCCGTCGGCGTCGTTCGGATACAGCACGCCGACCTTCTTGTTGGTCGGAATCAGGCCCCAGGTCGAGATGTACATCTGGGCGAACTGTTCGGTGCCGAACGAGAAGTGGTAGGTCCACTTGAACGGCGACGGCTCGCCGGGCTTGGCGCCGCGGCCGAAGTACCACGACTCCCACGGCACCACGGTCGACAGGCACGGCATGCCGGCCGCCTCGCAGGCGTCGGCCACCGGGTTGACCACCTCGGGCGTCGACGTCGCCAGCATCAGGTCGATCTTGTGGTTGTTGATCAGGTCCTTGGCCATCTGGCTGGCGCGCGACGGATCGGACTGCGTGTCACGCTCCAGCATCTCGATGGCGTAGGTCGTGCCGCCGATCTTCACGCCGCCGGCGGTCTTCTTGCGCACCAGGTCGACGACGAAGGGGTCGGTCTCGCCGAAACCGGCCAGCGGCCCGGTCAGCGGACTGATGAAGCCGATCTTCAGGGTGGGCTTGGCGGCGGCCCTGGCCGCGACCGCCGGCAGCAGCGCGCCGGCGGCGCCGGCGCCGGCCAGCGCCACCACCTGGCGACGCGAGGTGTCGACCGCGGGGGACGCGGAATCAGGCTTGCGGGTCATCTGTGCTCTCCTCGTGGACTTCAAGCGGAAACTCGTGGCGGGCGGGGCGCCTTGCGCGGCGCCCCGCCCGGTACTCAGAACGGATGGACCCAGTGCACGTTCAGCACGGTGCCCCGGGGGCGGTTCTTCGCCTGCACCTGATCGTACAGGTTCACGTACCACATATTCTTCGCGCTGGCCTGCCAGAACAGGCCGGGGCCGATCGCCAGCACCTCGGACTTTCCGGTGTCGCCGTAGGGCATCGACACCGGGGTCGAGCCGGCCGCCCAACTGTAGCTGTCGTTGGTCAGTTGCTGGAACCAGTAGCCGTTCAGGCCCACGTGCAGTTGCGGGTTCACCGCGTACGACGCGGTGAAGTTCACCCACGCCGCCTGTCCGGCCTTGCTGCTGGTCAGGCCCAGGTGCGCCGGGTCGCGCGGATTGTTGTTCGAGAAGTTGTACAGGTAGTTCAGGCGCCAGCTGATCTCCGTCTTCGGCGTCGGCAGCAGCGTGCCCGACCAGTACGGGTTGATCGACCAGAAACCCGAGCCCGGGTTGATGTCGCTCGACGAGCTGTACTGGCCGCTCGGCACGATCACGTCCATCTCCACGCGCTGCGAGTACACCGGGCGCCCGCCGCTGATCACCGGGTTGAACTGCAGGTAGGCCCCCAGCGTCAGGTCGCCCACCCCGTCCTGCGTGCTCAGCTTGTTCATCGAGCTCGCGGCGAAGGAGCTGTTGAAATGCAGCAGCGGCAGCAGCCCGGTGAAGCCCAGGTGCGCGCTGCCGTCGAAGAAGGTCTTGTCGGTCGTGTAGGCCAGCTGGTTGAGCATCAGGAACACGTCGATGTTCGGGTTCGTGAACCCCGGCGACGCATTGCCGTTGTTGTCGTCGATGCGGTTGTAGTGCTGGTACTGGTAGTAGCCCAGGTAGGCCAGCCCCGGCTTGGTCGCGCCGAAACCGTCGAAAAAGCTCGTGCCGCCGGTGTTGATCCCGGCCGGCTCCAGATTGCCGGCCTGCGCCGTCGGCAGCGCGCAGACGGCGCCCAGCGCCATCGCGCCCAGCGCGGCGCGTATCCAGGTTCTCGTTCTCGTCGAATTCGGCATGGTCTTGTCTTCCTCGTATGGTCTTGTAATGGATTCGCGAGCTGCAGCTGCGCCGAGCGTCCCGGCGCTCCCCGGCTCATCGCATGGGCCACGCAAGGGTGGCGTGGGGATTATGTTGGCGCGCCCGGTGTTGTCGTAGAGGGCTGGGTGCGCTAGCAGCTATCACGATTCGATATGAGTGATAACCCGGAGCAATCGTCGCCATCGCACCCAGGAAACACGAAAGGGTCGCGCGTGCGACCCTTTCTCCTGGTGCAAGCGTCGGTCAGGAGTCGAAATCCTCCGAATCGATCTCCGCCAGGGTCGCCGGCGCGTAGCGCGCGCCGCTGACGTTGCCGTGATGGATCAGGCCCTGCAGGCGCCGCAGGGTCGCCGCGTCGAGGCTGAACTCCAGCGCGCCGAGGTTCTCGCGCAGGTGTTCGACGCGGGTGGTGCCGGGGATCGCGATCACCTGCTCGCCCTGTCCCAGCAGCCATGCCAGCGCGAGCTGCGCCGGCGTGCGGCCGAGTTCGGCGGCCAGCGCCTCGAAGGGCGGCAGCAGCTGCAGGTTGCTCGCGTAGGTCTGCGGCTGGAAGCGCGGCATCGCGCGCCGGATGTCCTTCGGCGCCAGCGAGTCGACCTCGCGCAGGCGCGCGCTCAGGAAACCGCGCGCCAGCGGGCTGAACGCCACCAGCGCGACGCCCAGCTCGCGACAGGCCTCGAGCATCGCGATCTCCGGGTTGCGGGTCCACAGCGAATACTCGTTCTGCACCGCGGCGATCGGATGCACCGCATGCGCGCGCCGCAACGTCGCCGCCGACACCTCCGACAGCCCGATCGAGCGCACCTTGCCCTCGCGCACCAGGTCGGCGAGCAGCCCGATGCTGTCCTCGAGCGGCACCTGCTTGTCCCAGCGATGCAGGTAGTACAGGTCGATGACGTCGGTACGCAGGCGCCGCAGGCTGTCCTCGCAGTTGCGCCGCAGGGTCTGCGGGCGCCCGTCGATCACGCGCTTGCCGTCGACCCCCGCCATGCCGCCCTTGCCGGCCAGGAACACGCGCGCGCGATGCGGCGCGAGCACGCGCCCGAGCAGCTCCTCGTTGGCCCCGAATCCGTACAGCGCCGCGGTGTCGAACAGCTCGACCCCCAGATCCAGCGCCTGCAGCAGCACGCGCTCGGCCTGCTCGGGCGACGGCGGCACGCCATAGGCATGACTGAGGTTCATGCACCCCAGCCCGATCGGACGCACCCGGCCCGGGCCGAGGCGGCGGCGCGGCACGGCGTCGGCCGGCGTGGTGCTTGCCTGCATGCGCGCGGTCCTCAGCCCTGGGTCGCGAGCTGGCGGTCCAGGCGGTCGAGCACGCGGTAGCACGGCAGCACCGAGGCCACGCTGGACTCGGGTTCGCGGCCCTCGCGGATGGCGGCGAAGAACTCGCGATCCTGCAGCTCGATGCCGTTCATCGACACGTCGACCTTGCTGACGTCGATCGCCTGGTCCTTGCCGTCGACCAGGTCGTCGTAGCGGGCGATGTAGGTCCCGTTGTCGCAGATGTAGCGGAAGAAGGTGCCCAGCGGACCGTCGTTGTTGAAGGACAGCGACAGCGTGCAGATCGCGCCGCTGCTGCTCTTGAGCTGGATGCTCATGTCCATCGCGATTCCCAGGGTCGGATGGATCGGCCCCTGCACGGCGTGCGCCTGCACGATCTCGCCGCCGCTTTGCCACGCGAACAGGTCCACCGTGTGCGCGGCGTGGTGCCACAGCAGGTGGTCGGTCCAGCTGCGCGGCTGGCCCAGCGCGTTCATGTTGGTGCGACGGAAGAAATAGGTCTGCACGTCCATCTGCTGCACCCGCAGCTCGCCGGCGGCGATGCGCCGGTGCACCCACTGGTGGCTGGGGTTGAAGCGCCGGGTGTGGCCGACCATCGCCACCAGCCCGCTGCGCTTTTGCTCGTCGGCCACCTGCTGCGCGTCGTCCAGGCTGTCGGCCAGCGGGATCTCGACTTCGACGTGCTTGCCGGCGCGCAGGCACTGCAGCGCCTGCGACGCGTGCATCTGCGTGGGGGTGCACAGGATCACCGCGTCCACCTCGGGCAGCGCCAGCGCGTCCGCCAGGTCGGTGGTGACGTGGCGCACGCCGTACTTCTCCGCCACGCCGCGCGTCTTGTCCAGCTCGCGCCCGATCAGCGACACCACTTCCACGCCGTCGATGTTGCGCATCGCGTCCAGATGCTTGATGCCGAAGGCGCCGGCACCGGCCAGCGCGACCTTGATGGCCTTGCTCATTACGGGTTCTCCAGGATCAGGTGCCCCACCGCCGTGTTCGACGCCGGGACATGGTAGAAGCGGTGCGCCACGCGCGGGGCCGGCCCGCCGGCGAGGTCTTCCATGGCTCCGCGCGCGATCAGCCACATCACCAGCTCGATGCCCTCGGAGCCGGCCTCGCGCACGTACTCGATGTGCGGCAGCTGCGCCAGGCCCACCGGGTCGTCGATCAGGCGGTCGAGGAACCGGTTGTCCCACTCGCGGTTGATCAGCCCGGCGCGCGGGCCCTGCAACTGGTGGCTCATGCCGCCGGTACCCCAGATCTGCACCTTCAGGTCGGCGTCGAAGCTCTCCAGCGCGCGCCGGATCGCCTGCCCCAGCGCCAGGCAGCGGCGTCCCGACGGAACCGGGTACTGCACGACGTTGACGGCGAACGGGATCACCGGGCAGGGCCAGGCCTGCGGCTGCCCGCACATCAGCGACAGCGGCACCGTCAGTCCGTGGTCCACGTCCATGCGGTTGACGATGGTCAGGTCGAAGTCGTCCTGGATCACCGATTGCGCGATGTGCGAGGCCAGCTCGGGGTGGCCGATCACCGGCGGCACCGGGCGCGGGCCCCAGCCTTCGTCGGCAGGCTCGAAGCGCGCCGCGGTTCCGATCGCGAAGGTCGGGATCATGTCCAGGCTGAATGCGCTGGCATGGTCGTTGTAGACCAGGAAGATCACGTCCGGGCGGTTTTCCTGCAGCCAGTGCCGGGAGAACTCGTAGCCGGCGAACAGCGGCTGCCAGTAGGGCTCGGCGGTCTTGCCCTGGTCGATCGCGGCGCCGATCGCCGGCACGTGCGAGGTGTATACGCTTGCTGTGACGCGAGCCATCAGGCCTTCTCCCCCTGGCGTGCCGGCGACTTCTCGCCGACGTAGCGGTTGCCTTCGATCGAACGCCCGCCGTGCACCATCATGTCGCGGTATTCCTGCTCGCTCATGCCGGTCATGCTGCCGGCCATCTGCTGGAAGGACTTGCCGTCGGTGGCGCCGATCTTGGCCAGGAAATAGATGTTGCCGCCGAGCTCGATGCAACGGTTCAGGTCGCGCGCCAGCACCGCCTGCTTCTGTTCCTCGCTCATCGGCCACTCGTCGAGGTAGGCACGTTCGTTCGCCTTGAAGCGCTCGCGGTTGGCCTGCTTCATCAGCGACATGCAGAACTGATTCAGGTGGTAGCCCTTGCGCGACATGTCGGCGTCGAAGATGGTCGTCCCGGGGACGTCCTTGTACGGCTTGTCAAGTGCCATCGCGTGCTCCCTGCGTGGGTTGCTCGGGCCAGTACAGACGCATCGGATTGTCCACCAGCAGCCTGCGCTGCAGCTCGGCGGTGGTCGCGATGTGCGGGATGAAGTCGACCAGCAATCCGTCGTCCGGCATGTGGTTCTTCAGGTTCGGGTGCGGCCAGTCGGTGCCCCACAGAACCCGGTCGGGGAAGGTCTCGACGATGCGCCGCGCGAAGGGCACCACGTCGCGGTACGCGGCCTGCTCGCCGTGCAGCGCCGGCGGGCCCGACACCGACAGCCGCTCCGGGCAACTGACCTTCGACCAGATGTTCGGATTCTCCTGCAGGAATCGCACGAAGAGTTCGAACTCGGGTCCGTCCACCGGCTTGGTCACGTCCGGTCGCCCCATGTGGTCCACCACCACCGTGGTCGGCAGCGCGGTGAAGAAATCCCACAGCTCGGGCAGGTCGACGGCCTCGAAATAGATCACCACGTGCCAGCCCAGCGGGGCGATGCGCGCGGCGATTTCCATCAGTTCGTCGCGCGGCGTGAAGTCCACCAGCCGGCGCACGAAGTTGAAGCGCACCCCGCGCACCCCGGCCGCATGCATGCGCCGCAGCTCGGCGTCGGAGACGTCGCGGCGCACCGTGGCGACCCCGCGCGCACGCCCGTCGGAGTGCTCCAGCGCATCGATCAGCGCGCGGTTGTCGGCGCCGTGGCAGGTGGCCTGCACGATCACGTTGCGCGCGAAACCCAGGTGGTCGCGCAGCGCGAACAACTGCTCGCGCGAGGCGTCGCAGGGGGTGTACTTGCGCTCGGGCGCATAGGGAAAGCGCTCGCCGGGGCCGAACACGTGGCAGTGCGCGTCGACGCTCCCCGCAGGCAGCACGAAACGCGGGCGCGACGGCCCCTGGTACCAGTCCAGCCAGCCGGGGGTTTTCTCGAACGCCATGGATTCAGTCCTTGTTCTCGATGTCTGTGGCCGCGCCCAGCAGGCGGTCGGCCTCGGTGCGCCAGTCCGGGCTGCGCGCGAAGCCGGCCTCGCCGCGCGCGCCGAACACGCCGCGGTCGGCCAGATCGGCGACCCAGGCCTGGCGCTCGGCGCTGCCGGAAGCCGACCACGGGCGCAGGCCGATCTCCTCGACGGTACGCGCCACCTCGCGCATCTCCTCGCTGCGCCGGCGGCCGTGCTCGATCACGCGCTGGAAGAAATACGCGCCCTGCTTCTCCCAGTCGATGCCCGGGAAGGTCTCGGCCAGCGAGGCCAGCACGGCGTCCTCGACGCCGTAGGCGCGCGCCGCACTGAAGCTCTCGATGACCATCGCCTCCAGGCCCTTGATCATCACGCTGCGGCACATCTTGGTCGCCGACACGATGCCCAGGCGCTCGTCGCCGAAGCGCGCACCGGCAAATCCCAGTTCGCGCAGCGCCGGCTCGAGCTCGCGCGCATGCGCGCCCCCGAGCAGCATCGGCACCTTGCTGCGGTACGGCGGCACCGAGGTCATCACCGCCGCCTCGACATAGCGCCCGCCGGCAGCGTCGACGACCGCCGCGGCCTCGCGCTTGGCCCCCGGCGAGGCCGAGTTGAGGTCGACGAACCAGACACCGGCGTGCAGGCCGCCGGCGCAGTCCCGCGCCACCGCCACCGCCTGGCTGGCGGTGACCGCGCTGATCAGCAGATCGCAACCCGCGGCCAGTTCCCGCGCCGATGCCGCCAGGCGCACGCCGCAGTCCCGCGCATGCTCGAGCAGCGGCTGCTGCTGTTCGGTGCCGAGCTTGCGGTCATGGGCCAGCACCTGCTGCACCCCGAGTTCGCGCAGGTCCTGCGCGACGATGCGACCGACCTCGCCGTAGCCGATCAGGCCGACGCGCCACGCGCGCGCCGACTGCGCGATACCGTTCATGACCCTGCCCTCGCCCGCTTCAGTCGATGTAGCGCAGGCCGGCCTTCTCGAGAGGCTCGCGCATCTTGTACATGTCCAGGCCCAGCACGCCGGAGGCCAGCTTCCTGCGCTTGTCGCCCTCGTTGGCCTCGCGCGCGGCGGCCGCCTCGGCGGTGGCCGCGGCCACATGCGCCGGCACCACGACCACGCCGTCGTCGTCGGCGACGATCACGTCGCCCGGGTGCACCAGCGCGCCGGCGCACACCACCGGGATGTTCACCGATCCCAGCGTGGCCTTGATCGTGCCCTTGGCGCTGATGCAGCGGCTCCACACCGGGAACTGCATCTGCGTGAGCTCGCGCACGTCGCGCACGCCGGCGTCGATGATCAGGCCGCGCGCGCCCTGCGCACGAAACGAGGTCGCCAGCAGGTCGCCGAAATAGCCGTCGCAGCACTCGGCGGTGACCGCCGCCACCACCACGTCGCCGGGGCGGATCTGCTCGGCCGCCACGTGCATCATCCAGTTGTCGCCGGGGTGCAGCAGCACGGTCACCGCGGTGCCGCAGGCCTGCGCGCCGGCATAGATCGGACGCATGTAGGGCTTGAGCAGGCCGACGCGGCCCATCGCCTCGTGCACGGTCGCCGAGCCGAAACGCGACAGCGCCTGCACGGCGTCGGGGTCGGCGCGGCGGATGTTGCGATGCACGACTCCCAGGTTGTTCAACGCGGTCATGTGGTCTCCTTGGCTGTCACAGGCCCTTGGCCTTGAGCGCGGCGTCCAGGCGCGGGTACACGCGGCGTGCGTTGCGCTCGTAGATCATGGATCGCTGCCCGGGGTCGATCGACGCGACCTCGATGTAGCGCTTGGTGTCGTCGTAGTGGTGCCCGGTCTGCGGATCGATGCCGCGCACCGCGCCGATCATCTCGGAGGCGAACAGGATGTTCTCGACCGGGATCACGCGGGTCAGCAGGTCGATGCCCGGCTGGTGGTACACGCAGGTGTCGAAGTAGATGTTGCGCAGCAGGTGCTCCTGCAGCAGCGGCTTCTTCAGCTCCTGCGCCAGCCCGCGGAAACGCCCCCAGTGGTAGGGCACCGCGCCGCCGCCGTGCGGAATGACGAACTTCAGTTCGGGGAAGTCCTTGAACAGGTCGCCGGTCAGGCACTGCATGAACGCTGTCGTGTCGGCATTCAGGTAATGCGCGCCGGTGGTGTGGAAGCAGGCGTTGCAGCTGGTGCTGACGTGGATCATCGCCGGGATGCCGTACTCGACCATCTTCTCGTAGATCGGGTACCACCAGCGGTCGGTCAGCGGCGGCTCCTTCCAGTGGCCGCCGGACGGGTCCGGGTTCAGGTTGATGCCGACGAAGCCGTACTCCTTCACGCAGCGCTCGAGCTCCGGGATCGAGGTGCGCGGATCCACTCCCGGCGACTGCGGCAGCATCGCCGCGCCGACGAAATGCTCGGGGAACAGCTGCGCCACGCGATGACACAGCTCGTTGCAGATTCCGGCCCAGGTCGAGCTGGTGTTGAAGTCGCCGATGTGGTGCGCCATGAAGCTGGCACGCGGCGAGAAGATGGTCAGGTCGCTGCCGCGCTGGCGCATCAGGCGCAGCTGGTTGGTCTCGATGCTCTCGCGCAGTTCGTCGTCGCTGATTCGCAGATCCGACACCTTGGGGCCGAGCTCGGGCGTGGCCAGGTTGTCGATCTGCGCCTTGCGCCATTGCTCCAGCGCCTTCGGCGCGGTGGTGTAGTGGCCGTGGCAGTCGATGATCATGCGAAGGTCTCCGGGTTCTTGCTCGGGAAGTCTCGCGTCGCGCTGCCGACCGCGGCAATCGTCCGGCGTGGCGCGGCGGCGGATTCAGGATGGCCGGATCACGACCGGCGGCGTCTGCGCCCTGCGCGCCGCATGCGCCGATCCGGCGGCTCGTCGGGTCTTGGGGATTATCCCAAGCGCGGGCGCGGCCTCCAAGGCACCCGCTGCGCTAGCAGCTATCACGAATTGATATGGTCGACCCCGACCCCGCGGTGGCGCGCCAGTTCCATCAGCAGCTGCGACGCATGGCGCATCAGCGGCGTGCTCGGCTTGGTCGCCGAGATGGCCAGGAACAGCCGGCTGTACAGACGCGGCCGGGTCAGCGCGCGCACGCCGAAGGCCTCGCTGTGGCCGCTGGCCAGCACCGCGCCGCGGGTCAGGATGGCATGGCCGTGGCCGCTGCGCACGAGGTCGAGCATCGACGGCACCCCGGAGACCTCCCAGGCGATCTGCAGCTTGATGCGCGAAAGCGCGGCCTGGTTCTCGATCACCCGGCGAATGGCATGGGTTCTTTCGGGAATCACCAGCGGGAAAGCCCCCAATCGCAGGAATTCCAGCTCACCGTCGCGCTGCTCCGGCTCGGCCGGGCTGACCAGGCACAGTTCTTCCTCGAACACCGGCTGCACCTCGATGGCCTCCTGGCTTTGCGGGTTCAGCACGAGCCCGATGTCCACGCGCCCTGTTGCGATCCACTCGGTGATGTGCGCGGACAGCCCCTCGACGATCGCCAGCCTGGCCTTCGGCAGGTGCAGCTCGAACCCCTGCACCAGCGGCAGGGTCAGCACCCGCCCCATGCTCGGCGGCAACCCGATGACGATGCGACCGGTCGGCTCGTCGCGCCCGGCCTCCAGGTCCTCGCGCGCCTGCGTCACCAGTTGCAGGATGCCCACCGCATGCTCGAACAGGCGCTTGCCGGACTCGGTCAGCACGACCCCGCGCCCGGTGCGCTGCAGCAGCACCGCGTGCAGGTCGGTCTCGAGCAGGCGCACCTGGCGGCTCAGCGCCGGCTGCGCGATGTCCAGCAGCACCGCCGCCTTGCTGAAACTTCCGACCTCCGCCACGCGCACGAAGTATTCGAGTTGCTTGAGGTTCATCCGGCTATTGGAGCACGCGCCGCCCACGCGGGCGCGGCGCGCCGCCGCGCGTTCAGCGCGGCGCCATGCGCAAGGCCCCGTCGAGGCGGATGGTCTCGCCGTTCAGGTAGGTGTTGCGCACCACGTGCGCCGCGAGTTCGGCGATCTCCTGCGGGCGCCCCAGGCGTTTCGGGAACGGCACCGAGGCGCCCAGCGAATCCTGCACCTCCTGCGGCAGCGCGGCCATCATCGGCGTGTCGAACAGGCCCGGCGCGACGGTGACGATGCGGATCGCGTGCGACGCCAGGTCGCGCGCCAGCGGCAGGGTCATCGCCGCCACCCCGCCCTTCGACGCCGAATACGCGGCCTGCCCGATCTGCCCGTCGAAGGCGGCCACCGAAGCGGTCATCAGCATCACCCCGCGCTCGCCCTCGGGCAGCACGGGCAAGGCCGCCATGCGCGCGGCGCACAGCCGCACCACGTTGTACGAGCCGATCAGGTTGACCCGCACCGTGCGCTCGAAGTCCTCCAGCGGCGCCGCCGCGCCGTCGCGCCCGACCACGCGGCGGGCGCCGCCGACGCCGGCCATGTGCATGACGATGCGCGGCGCGCCATGGGCCTGCGTCGCGCGCTCGACGGCCGCCTGCACGGCCGTCGCATCGGCGACGTCGGCCGTCAGCGCGAGGCCCCCGATGGCGGACGCCACCTGCTGCGCGCGCTCGGCGTTGAGGTCCAGCACCGCCACCTTCGCGCCCTGGCGCGCGAGTTCGCGCGCCACCGCCTCGCCGAGCCCGGAGCCGCCGCCGGTGACCAGTGCGCTGTGTCCTTGGATGTCCATGTCGTGTTTCCGATCGCTGAGCTGAATGGGTCGCGCGCCGCCGCGGCGGCGCGAAACCGCCATTTCACGTCGTCGCGGCCCGGCTGTCCAGCCATGGCCCCCGGCGAGGCTTCACACGGCCACCGCCTCCACCCGCGCGCCCAGCTCGTGCTCGACCCGCGCCGCGACCTCGCGCAAGGCCTCCATGCAGGACGCATCGAGTGCGCCGCCGACCAGGCGCTGCATCATGTCCAGGGTCTGCGAGACCGGCACCGCGGCGCGGTACGGGCGGTCCGCGGAGATCGCGTCGAAAATGTCGGCGGTGGTGATGATGCGGGTCTCCAGCTCGATCTGCGGCGCGCGCAGGCCGCGCGGGTAGCCGGTGCCGTCGAGGCGCTCGTGGTGCGCGCCGGCGATGCGCGCGAGTTCGGCGAAGGGCTCGATGCCGGCCAGGATCTGTTCGGTGTACACGGCGTGCATGCGCACCGCCTCCCACTCCGCGGCATCGAGCTTGCCCGGCTTGTCGAGCACGGCGTTGCTGACTCCGAGCTTGCCGATGTCGTGCAGCAGGGCCCCCCGGCGCAGCCAGCGCCGGCGCTGCGCGTCGACTCCCAGCTGCTCGGCGATGAGGTCCGCGTACAGGCCGACGCGCGCGCTGTGGCCGGCGGTGAACGGACTCTTGGCGTCGATGATCTGGCCGAAGGCCTCGGCGATCTCGTCGAGGTAGTCGTCGTCCACCGGCACACTGTGCCGAGCCGGCTCGAGCCTGTACACGCGTTGCGCCAGCGCCGGGTCGCGCAGCCCTTCCCAGAACCCCGGCGTGGCCGCGCGCTCCAGCGCCTGCACCAGTCGCGGGTCGAACCAGCTGCCGCGCCGCAACCTCGCCTCGGCCAGCGCCGCCGACGGCCCCGACGAGGTGTGGAACACGTCCACCACCTGCGCCAGCAACGCGATGCGTGCCGGCAGTGGAATGTCCTCGGCGGCCAGTCCGTCGGGCTTGCCGCTGCCGTCCCAGTGCTCGTCGAGGGCGTGGATCGACTCGGCCACGACTTCGCCGAAGCGCATGCGCCGCGCGATGTCGGCGCCGCGCTGGCAGCGCGTCTGGATCAGCTCGCGCGAGATCTCCTGGCCGCTCTGGAAGATCTCCAGCGTGGCACGGAAGCGCTCCGCCAGGCCCGCGCGAAGTCCGGTGTGGGTGAGCACGAAGCGCACGACCTGCGGCAGCGAGCCGCCCAGCAGCTTGAAGTCGCGCTTGAATCGCAGGTCGTCGGTGAGGTAGAGCTCGCAGATGCGCGCGGCGTTGCTGCTGCACCCCAGATCCTTGAGCAGCAGCGTGTAGTAGAGGTTCCAGCAGGTCTGCGGGTCGAGCCGGAGTTCATCGGCCAGCGCCATGCCGATGTAGGCGCAGCGCACGCAATGTCCGCGCGGCTGGCCCTCGGTGAGGTCCAGCGCGTGGCTCAGCGCCCCCATCAGTTCGGCCAGTCTCAGTTGCTGCATCGTCCGCTCCCCGCCGCGCCGCGCGCGGCCGATCCATGTCGTCGCGGCACCCCGTGCGTCACGACATACGTCGCGGCGGCGCCATCGGATTCATCCGCGGGCGGCGTCACGGACGCGCCCGCAGTTCGCGCAGCAGCCACGCGACGAAGGGCTGATCGTTCGACCAGCTCGCCGGATCGAGGTGCAGCTGCTCGTGCCAGCCCAGCACCTCGGCGGTCGCCCCGCAGTCGCGCAGCCAGCGCGCGACGGGGCAATCCTGCGCGACGCCCACGTGCGCGGCACCACCGTGGGCCAGCGCCCAGTGCAGCGCAAGCGCCCCCAGCGGTCCGCTGACGCCGCAAGCGTCGGCGACGTCGCGGCGCGCGGCGCACCAGGCCTGGAACTGCGCGGCCGGCATCGGCCGCGCCAGCGCGAAGCCCTGCGCCAGCGTCGCACCCAGCGCGAACACGGCCTGCACGGTGTCGGTGTCCTGCGCCCCCTCGATGATCACCTGGCGCCCGAGGTCCCGCCCCAGTTTCAGCAAGGTGCTGACCAGGCTGAAGCTGAGCATCGGGGAGCGGCGCAGGTTCAGCGTCAGGCTCTGGTCGACCTTGATGGTGTCGAAGGGCAGCTCGGCCAGGCGCTTGAGGCTGTTGTAGCCGGATCCGAGGTCGTCGATCGCCAGCTTCACGCCCAGGCGCGACAAGGCCTCGATGGCGCCCTCCTGCGAGTCGGCCTCGAACTCCTGCGTCTCCAGCAGCTCCAGGGTCAGGCGCTGCGGCTCGATGCCGCTGGACTGCAGCGCCTGCGCAACCCATTGCGCGCACTGCGGATGCAGCAGCGTGGTCGGCGGCAGGTTGACCGCGACCTGCAGCCGTGGATGCTCAGGCTCCCAGCGTCGCAGCCAGCCCAGCGCCTGCTCGAGCGCGACGCGCAGCAGGCGGTCGAGCTCGGCATCCCCCAGCAGCGGCAGGAAGCTTGCGGGCGGCACCAGGGTGCCGTCCGGCGCGCGCAGCCGCGCCAGCGCCTCGACCCTGGGCACGCTGCCGTCGCGCAGGTCGATCACCGGCTGCATGTGCAGTTCCAGGCCGCCGCGAAACAGCGCGGAGCGGTAGGCCTGCGCCAGTTCCAGCGGCAGCGCGGGCGCCTGCGGAGTGCGCCGGCAGGCGCGCCACAGCTGCGCCGCGCGCTGTTGCAGCGCGCCGGCGAAGCGGCGCATGCGCAGCGTCCCGAACTGCGCCGGCCAGGCCCCGAACAGCGCCAGCACGAAGGCCGCCCCCTCCTGCTGCGCCGGCACCGGGATCGCCATCACGCTGCGCACGCCGTAGCCACGCATCAGTGCGTGCCACAGCTGCAGGCGCTCGTCCTCCACGTACTCGCCGGTGCTGTGCACGCGCCCGCTGCGCCACGCGTTGCCGACGAGCCCGCGTCCGGCGGCGGTGTCGTCGTCCTGCAGCACCTGGAAGCGCTCGGTGCGCAGGTCGGCGCCGATGGCCTGGGCGCGGGTGCCGGCGCCGGCCTCGACCTGGAAGCGGCCCTGCGAATCCGGGCGCATGACCAGGCACGCCAGCATGCCGTCGAGCCCGGCCACCGCCTCCAGCAGGTGGGCTGCGGCCTGCGCCCAGGGCGTTCCGGGCGCGGGCATCGGCGCGTCGAACACCGCGAAGTACTCGGCGACCGCCAGCTCGTAGGCCTCGACGCGTGCCTGCAGGTCGAGCTGCAGGCGCGCATCGGCGATGCGCCCAAGCTCGTCGGCGGTCCGCGACATCAGCGGCGCCGCGCGAAGCCCGGCGGCGATGTCTTCGCGCAAGCGCGCGGCGCAGCGCGTCAGCATCGCCGCCGGCAGCCCCATCAAGGCATGTGCCCGCCCGCGCTCGCCGCCGCGGGGCGGGATCTGCGCGATGTCGATGTCCGGGCCCAGCAGCCACTGCAGATGGCGCGCCTCGGTCTCGGCCATGTCGCGAAGCGCGGCAGCCGCGACCGACTCGTCGGGCCCGGCGGAGTCGGCGCGCAGGCGGCGTTCGCAAGCCGCCGCGTCGAGCTGCGCCTGCAGCGCGCCGCCCTGCAGCAATTCCCCCGCGCGCGCGTCGAAGGCATCGAGCCCCGCGGACGCCTCGGCCGGGCCGAGGCAGGCTCCGATCTGCCACCACGAACTGCGCGAGTGCTTGTGCGACTTCAATTCGTACAACGCCGCGTCGGCCTGCCGCAGCAGGGTTTCGCCGTCCATTCCGTGACGCGGCATCAGCGCCAGACCCAGGCTCATGCCCACGCGCGCGCGCTGACCGCGAGGCAGTTCGAAGTCCTGCTCGACCGCGGTGTGCAGGCGCTGCAGCACCCATTCGATCTGCGAGGCGCAGGCCTGCTCGTCGAGATCGTCGAGCACCAGCACGAACTCGTCGCCCCCGAAGCGGGCCAGGAAATCGGCGTCGCGCATCAGCGCGCGCAGGCGCCCTCCGAACTCGCGCAGCAGCGCATCCCCGGCGTCGTGCCCGTGCGCGTCGTTGACCGGCTTGAAGTCGTCGAGGTCGAGCATGCCCACCGCGACCAGGCCGCCGTCGCGCCTGCGGCGCCCCAGCACCTGCGGCAGGTGCTGCTCCAGCGCGCGCCGGTTCGGGAGCCCCGTCAGCGCGTCGTGGCTTGCCTGGAAGGCGATGGTGTCGCGCGCCTGGTGCAGCTCGGTGACGTCGATCACGCTCCACAGCACGCCGGGCTCGCCGTCGGGAAGTTCGATCGGAACCCCGCTGACCCGGCACATGCGCGGCGAGCCGTCGCGGTGGCGAAAGCGCAGCTCCTGCGCCGCGGCCAGCATGCCGCCGGCGGCGCGCCGCAGCATCGGCGTGAACTCGCGCGCCTCCTGCTCGCCGCCCAGCAGGCAGGCCAGCGGCCTGCCCAGCAGCTGCTCGCGGCGCTGGCCGAGCAGTTCGCACAGCGCCGGGTTGACGTCGCGGATGCCTGCGCCGTCGTCGATCGTGAACAGCCCCGCCGCATTGCGGTCCATCAGGCGCCGCTGATAGGCCAGCGCACGCTCGAGCTGGCGCTGCAGCTGCGCGCGCTCGCCGATGTCCAGCAGGGTCCACACGACGGTGCGCCCGCCGGGCTGGTCGACCACGCCCCCCGAAACGTCGCACGACACCAGGCTGCCGTCGCGGCGCCGCAGTCGCAGGTTGTGCCCGTGCAGCGGGTGTTCGCGCAGCGCCTCGTCCAGCTCCTGCCAATGCGCATATTCGGACTCGTCGGCCGCGAGGTCGCGTGGCGGCAGGGCCAGCAGCTGCGAGGCGTCGTCGAAGCCCAGCATGCGCACCGAACGCGGGTTGACGCGCACCAGGCGGCCGTCACGCACGGCGACGATGGCCGCCTGCGAATGGTCCAGCAGCAGGTCGCGCATCGCCGAGGATTCGCGCTCGCGCTGCGCCAGGTCGATGCGGTCGAGCCCGCGCGACAAGTGCTGCGCGAGTTCCTCCAGCAGTTCGCGCAGGTCCTCGTCGTAGGCCGCGACCTGCGCGTCCAGGATGGTCATCACCGCCCACACCTGCCCGGCGCGCCGGATCGGCAGGGTCGCGCCGGCGCGCAGCCCGAAGCGTCCGGCGGCCTCGTGCCAGGGATTGAGCTCCGGGGTGCCGAGGAAGTCGTCGGTGTAGAAGGCGCGGCCCTCGCGCCAGGCGCGCCCGGCGAAACCCCGCCCCTGCGGCTCGTGCTCGTGGGTGGAGATGACGATCTGGCCCAGGTAGTCGGTGCGCCCGGCGCTGGCGAGGAAGCGGAAACGTCCGTCGACGTCCGGGCGCGCCACGTACACCAGGCCGACGCCGGCATGCCGCAGCGCCAGATCGCAGGCCTGCTGCAACAGCTGCCGCTCGTCGTCGGCATGCGCCACGGCCTGGCTGACCCCGGCCAGCAGCGCGCGATACGCCGCCAGCCGATGCAGCCGCTGCTGCGCGCGCTGCAGGCGCAGCGCCGCCCGGCGGGCCTCGATCGCGTGCACCGCGCTGCGTCCCAGGCGGGCCAGCGCCTCGCGCTGGGCAGGGTCGAGACGCCTGGGAACCCGGTCGAGCACGCACAGCGTGCCCAGCGCATGCCCTTCGGCGGTGCGCAACGCGACCCCCGCGTAAAAGCGCAATCCGGGCGCGCCGACCACCAGCGGATTGCCGGCGAAGCGCGGGTCGGCGCGTGCGTCGGGGACTTCCATCAAGCCGTCTTCGAGGATGGCGTGGGCGCAGAACGACCAGTCGCGCGGGGTCTGCTGCATCTGCAGGCCCCGTCGGCTCTTGAACCACTGCCGGTCGGCATCGACCAGCGACACCAGCGCCACCGGCGCGCCGACGATCTGCGCGGCCAGCGCGGTGAGGTCGTCGAACACCGGCTCGGGGTCGGTGTCGAGGATTTCCAGGTCGCGCAGCGCGCGCAGGCGCGTCGCCTCGTCGGTGGGCAGCGGGGCTGGCTGGAACTCGGTACTTGGCATGGACGAAATCGTGCGCAATCCAGGCCCCTGCCGCAATCGGCGGGACACTTCGCTCCGGCACCCCTGCACCGAAACGCCTTTGTCGTCGAAAACACCCCCACAAGCCAATTCTCGCACGTCAACGAAGCCGAATGTGAGCGTGCGCTGCAGCACGGCGCAAGCGGACACCTACGGGAAGACCCTAGCAATAAATGCGACACAATCCATCCGTACCTTGCGGGCATTTTTCGCACCCGGGCGGCAAGCCCGGCCCATTTGCCCAAGCCCGGCCCGCCCCATCCGCAGGCCGTCGCCAGCGAAGGAGGATCCCGCGATGACCACCAGCCCGTACGCCTTCCAGACCTACACCGATCTGCTCGGAGAGCTCGAACACGCGCGCCGCGTGCTGGCGCAGGCGCGCATCGGCTGCCCCGCGCCGGCCGCCGCGGCGCAACGCGCGATCGAGGCCATCGACGCCGTCGAGGCCTCGTGGAGCAGCTTCGGCCGCCAGCACCTGCGCTCGGCGCGCGGGGCGCTGATCCAGATGCGCCAGGGGGTGCTGCCCCCCACCCCGGCCTGCATCGACGCCGTGCGCGAGCTGTCGGTGCTGCTGCAGGCGCACCGCCACGCGGAACACGCGCCGTCGTGCAGCCGGCACTACGCCTGGCAATGAGACTGCGCGTGGCGACACGAGGCGTTCGCGCAAGCGCGATGTCGTGGTGAAATCCTCGTGTGCCGGCCGTTTGCAGGTCGGCACACGAGCAGGAACCCATCCGATCCACCATGTCCCTACGGCCGGGCGGGGGCAAGCGTCGCCCCTCCGGTTCCTTCCCTGCGCCTCATGCCTCTCGCCCCGCACCGCGCATCGCGTCGCCGTCGATCCAGTTCGCCCCCTACCGTCTCCTTCGCCACGTTCGCCGCGACTCGCCGCACGCGCGCCGCGCGCCTGCTCGCAGCCGGTCTGCTGGTGGCCGGCGCCTGCACGACCTCGAGCCGGGCCGGTGTGCTCCGCGACAGCGAGAGCTGGCTGGCCGGAGTCGGCCATCACCTGCAGACCATCTATGACCAGGGGCAGCCGGACATCTTCCTCACCGGCTACACCTGGCACGATCCCCACACCTACAGCGCAGCGAAACTGGCCACGCTGAACAGCCACGCCTGGGGCTTCGGCTACGGCAAGCATCTGGTCGATGCCGACGGCAACGACGAGATGATCTACGCGATGATGTTCTCGGACTCGCACCGCAACGCGGAGCCGGTGGTGGGCTATGCGAAGCAGTGGGACTGGCACCCCGACCACGGTCCGCTGGTCCTGGGAGCGGGCTACACCGCCGGCGTGACCTCGCGAGCCGACATCTTCAACAACATCCCCTTCCCGCTCGTGCTGCCGCTGGTGTCGGTGGGCATCGGCCGCGTGCGCCTCTACGGCACCTTCATCCCGCGCGTCACGAGCAAGCTCAACAACGGCAACGTGGCCTTCTTTTTCGCGCGCATCGCGTTTCGCTGAACACGTCGACGCGGGGCTGCAGCACCGCACGAAACGCCGCGTGCCGCTGCGCGGCATGCGCCTGACTGCCCGCGCCAGACTGTGCGATGTTTCACGGCGGCTGCCGCCGGCTGCGCATACACTGCTCCCGAAACGAACGCGCCGCGTCCCGTCCGCCGGGATGCCCGGCGACGACAAGGACCATTCGGGGGTCGACATGCACGCGCCCGTGCGATGGACAGACGGGGTGCCCGCGACGCGCGCGGGCAGGAGGCTCGGCCGATGAGCGGTGCGCCGAGGCCGGTCACGGCTGCGCGAGGCGCCTACGCCGACGATGTCGCGGCGGATCTGGCGCGGCTGCTGCTGCGCGGTGTCCCGGTCAACTTCGCGGTCGGCATCAGCGCCGCGGCCGCCTGCGCGTGGATGCTGCGCGGCGTCGAGCCGGCGCGCCTGCTGATCAGCTGGCTGGCGCTGTACCTCGGCCTGTACCTGCTGCGCGTGCTGGCATGGCTGGGCTCGCGCGCCGGCGGCGCCATCGAGCGCGATCCGCGTCGCTGGTTGTCGCTGGCCCGCCTGAGCGTGCTGGCGGTCGGCCTGGCGTGGGGGCTGCTGCCCGCACTGCTGTTTCCGTCCGCGCCCCTGCAGGCCTTGTTCGTGGCGCTGGTCGCCAGCGCGGTCTGCGGAGCCGGCATGGCCGCCTACGCGCCGGACGCCGCGGCGGCCTTGCTGTTCGTGCTGCCGATCGTGCTGCCGACCTCGCTGCACCTGTTCGCATCGGGGCAGGAGCTGCTGCAGGGCTGCGGCGTGCTGGGCATGCTCTACACCGCGTTCCTGCTGCATGCGGCGCGGCGCACCAACGTCCAGTTCCAGCACATGGCGCGCCATCGAGCGCAGGTGACCGAGCAGTTGTCGCGCGACCACCTCACCGGGCTGGGCAGCCGCGTCGACCTCGACGCGCGGCTGCGCCAGGCACTGGCGCGCGCCGAGCGCCGCGGCACGCAGGTGGCGGTCGGCTACATCGACCTCGACAATTTCAAACCGGTCAACGACCGCCACGGCCACGCCGCCGGCGATGCGCTGCTGCGCGAACTGGCGGCGCGCTGGCGCGACGAACTGCGCTCGAGCGAACTCATCGCCCGCCTGGGGGGCGATGAGTTCGTCATCGTCATCGAGGATCTGGACCCGCGCGAAGCCCAGCAGCAACTCGGCGCCGTGTTCGAACGACTGCACCGGGCCGTCGACATGCCGTTCCAGCTCGGGGGGCAGTCCGTGCGCGTGGGCATGACGGTGGGCGTCGCGTGCTACCCGATCGACGGCAGCGAAGCCGACATCCTGCTGCGCCACGCCGACGCCGCGATGTACCACGGCAAGCAGTACAAGGGGCAGCACCGCGCATGGTGGCCCGCGCGTGCCGAGGCCGGCGTGCCGCCGCTGCCGCGGGCCGTGGCGACAAGCTGATCGCGGCGACGCCCGACCCTGGCACAATGCAGGCTGACAAATCGTATCGCCGCCTGCGCGCCGCGCGGACGGCGCCCGGGGGGACGTTCGAGCGGGCACGCGGCCCGCATCATCCGGAGAAATCGATGTCGAAACACCCTGTCACACAAGCCCGCACCGGGCGACTCGCCCTCTACCTGGGCGTGGTGGCCCTCGCGGGAACGGGCCTGTGCGCCAGCGCGCAGGCGATGACCCTTTCCCAGTACGGACACAACCTCAAGCAGGACGCCGTCGACGCCGGCCACGCGGTCGTGCATGTCGGCAAGCAGACCGGACACGGCGTGGTGCATGCCGCGAAGACCGTCGGCCATGACGTCGCCGGCGGAGTCAAGCACGGCTACCACGCCACCAAGGACGCGCTGAGCAAGAAGCACTGATCAGCCGCACCTCCCCAGGGGGTCGGGCACAGCCCGGTCCCCGGGATCCGTCCCGCCACGCCACCCCCGCCACGCCACCCCCGCTACGCCGCCCCGGGGTCGGCCGCGCCCATCTCCTGGCGCCAGATCGCGGTGAAGCACTCGATGACGTGGAAACGGATGCGCGGCCGCGCCGAAGCGCCGGCCTCGAAATGCTCGGCGAGCAGTCGGGCGAGCTCGCTTTGCTGCAGGCCTCGCGCGACCAGAAAGGCCTCCACGGTCTGCCGCGCCTCGGCCGGACTGCGTCCCGGGTGTGCCGATGAGGAGCCGGCCTGCATGTCCCACAGCAGGTAGGTGGCCAGCGC
This sequence comes from Pseudomonadota bacterium, assembly GCA_021816585.1. Lineage (GTDB taxonomy): Bacteria > Pseudomonadota > Gammaproteobacteria > Burkholderiales > Burkholderiaceae_C > Thiomonas_A. The sequence goes on from JAKAXL010000026.1 coordinate 26,056, forward strand.
GCCGAGCGCGGTTCGCGGGCGCAGCGGATCGACGTCGTAGCGAAAGCCGTCATGCCAGCGAGCGATCTCCTGGATCGGCATCGGCCGGGCGATTCCGTAGCCCTGCCCATGGTCCGCGCCGAGAATCGCCGCGCTCTCGATCAGCCCGGGATGCTCGAGCCCCTCCACCGTCAGCCCCATGCCGAAGGCGTGCACCAGTCGCGTGAGGTAGAACATGAACTCCAGCGCGCGCTGCGGGCGCTCGGTCGCCCCGCGCACCAGGCCCTGGTCCATCTTGACCTCGTCGAAGGCATACTGGTCCAGGCGCAGCAGCGAGCTGTGCCCGGATCCCAGATCGTCCTCCGCAAGGCGCGCGCCGGCCTCGCGCAGGCGTTGCAGGAAGGCCTGCCGACGCTCGTCGCTGCCATGTCCCTCGCGGCTTTCCAGCAGTTCCAGCTCGATGCGCGCTCCGACCGGCTCGCAGCGCCGCAGCGCCTGCAGGATGGCCCGCTCGCAACGCGCGTCGCCGATGCCCTCCGCCGGGAAGTTCAGCGCGACCGTCGCGCGCAGGCCGGCGTCGGCCAGGCGTTGCGCGTCATCGCATGCGCGCTCCAGGCCGAGTTGCAGCAGCGCGAACAGTTCCTCGTTGCCGCAGGCCGGCAGGAAGCGGGCCGGCGCCACGAGGCGGCCGTTGTCGTCGAGCAGGCGCGCCAGCGCCTCGACCTTCACCAGTTCGCCGCTGCGCAGGTCGATGATCGGCTGGTACAGGAAGGCCACGCGTCGCTCGGCGATCCAGCCGCGATAGGTCTGGCGCAGCGGCAGCGGCACCACCGGGGTGGTGTTCAGGCGCTCGACCGCATGGCTCAGCGCCTTGTGCACATGGCTGAGGAAGTTGCCCATGCGCAGGGTCGAGAAAAAGCGCGGCCACGCGCCGTACAGGCTCAGCAGCGCGATGGTCTTGCCGGAATCGTCGAGCAGCGGAACCGCCGCGCTGGAGCGAAAACCCAGCTCGCGCCCCAGCGCCTGCCACGGCTGGTTGCGCGCCTCGACCGCCCAGGCGTCGGACACCACGATCTGACCGCCGCGCCACGCCCGTCCGCCCGGCCCCTGCCCCTCCGGGCGCGACGCATCGATGCTGATCCGCGGCACCAGTCCGGTCATCATCGCCTCGTGGTAGCGATGTCCGGCGGCTCCCTGCGAGGCCTCGATCTGCAATTCCCCGGAACTGTCGCAGCGCGCGAAAAAGGCCGACAGCTCGCCGTCGATGTCGCCGACGATGCGCATCACCCCGCGGACCAGATCGGAGAAGTTCTCCGTCGACTGGATCAGCTGGTCGATCTGCGACATGGCCAGCGCCAGTTCGGTCTCGATCCGGCGGTAGCTCTGCGCCTGCGCCTGCAGGTCGATGAACATGCGCCGGCCCACCACGCGCATCACGTCGTCGCGGGACTCCTGCGCGACCAGCGGCACGATCTCCTGCTGGAACTCCTGCTGCAGCGCCGCGAAGGATGCGATCAGCGTGGTCAGGTCCACCCCGACCAGCGCATGCGCGCGCCCGGCGCGCTGCGCCTCCAGCTGATGCCGCGCGAGGCTCAGCCGGGGCGACAGCAGCATGCGCAGATGCTCGGACTGCCGCGCCTTCAGGTGGGCGAATTCCTCCGGCAGCAGCGAGCTGAGGATCTGCGCCCCCTCCGAGGTCCCGGCCAGCGAATCGAAGAACTGCTCGGTGAAGCGCTGCGCGTGCCACTCGAAGGCATGCTGCACGGACTGCAGGCAGGACGCCACGTCCTTGCCATACACACGCTCGTCGGCGATTCCCAGGGTCATGCCAGGCTCCACGCCGTCGCGCAGGCACGGCTGCGACGAGAATACACCGCCCGGCATCTTCGGCCCATGGGGACAGGATCGGGGATTGCACGGAGCGGGCGATGCGCGCCGTCCCGGCGCCTCGGCGGCCCGTCATGCAGGCGGCCCCGCGTGGCTGCCGAATACACTGCACAGGCTGGACAACCCGAGGCTGGATCGACATGTCGAAGACTTCCCGAGCGGTAACCGTTGCGGCGCTGCTGGCGGCCGTGCTGGCCGTTGGCAATCCGGGCCTGGACAGCTTCGCCGCCTACGCACGCGGCCGCATCGAGTCGGCACCGGGCATCGTCGGCCTGGTCGCCGGACTGGTTCCCGACCTGACCCGCAGCTACGTGCTGACGAACACGCGGCGCCGCGACTTCGGACTGTTCTCGCTGTTCGAACTCGACCCCCATGCCGAGCACCCGATCTGGGTGCTCGGCATGCTGTGGCACTTCGTGCCGCTCGGCAAGGGATTCGGGGCCGCAGCGGCGCCGCCGCAGCACCCCGCGGGGAACTGATCGGCGTCCGGGGTCACCACCGCCACTGCAGCCCTCCGCCTCCACCGATCGAAACCACGGCGATTCCCTGCGAGGAGCTTCCGGTCGTCCGGACCGACGCCGAGGAATCGACACTGGCTGCCTGGGCATTGCCGCCATCGCTGCCGTTGGAGCCTCCGGTGTAGAACAAGCCGAAGCCGCCGGCACCCTGGCTGCCGCCGCCGCCGATCGACTGTGCATCGATGGCATCGGAGTTGCTGCCGCCGGTGCGGATGTCGACGCCTTGCGCCGCATTCACGCTGGCGCTTCCCGCCGCGCCGCCGCTGCCTGCGCCCCCCGGGTTGAACACGATGCCGCCGCCGCCGCCGCCGCCCCCGGAGTTCGAACCCCAGCTGCGCGCCACGATCCCCGCGGCAGCGTCGCCGCGGGTGCGCACGGCGGCTCCGGTGGCCAGGTCGACCGTCGCGCTGCCCCCGCCGCCGCCGGTGCCTCCCAGGCCGCCGCTGCCACCGAGCCCCTTCGAGACTCCACCGTTGCCGCCCGCACCTCCGCTGCTGAAGGCCCCGACGCCGAAGCTGTAGGTGCCGCTCGTGTCGAGGCTGCCGCCGAACTGGACCAACGCCTTGCCACCATTGCCCCCGTTGCCGCCATTGCCGCCGCCACCTCCGAGGCCAAGGGCGCTGCCGCCGGCGCCGCCCGCGCCGCCGGCGCTGTCGGCCAGCAGGCCGTAGGCGCTCGCGCCGGCTATTTGCACGCTGCTGGAGTCCTGCACCATCGCGCTGCCGCCGTCACCACCTGCGCCGCCCCCAGCTGCATTGCCGGCGACATAGGCAGAGCCGCCGCTGCCTCCGGCGCCGCCGCTGCTGATCGCCTCCCCGCCTTGAACTCCAGGCTCGGCCGAGCTCAGTTCGCTGCCGATCACCAGGCTGACGCCGCTGCCCACGCCACCGGCGCCGCCGGTGGCGGACGGAACCCCGGAACCGCCGTTCGACCCTGCCGCCCCCGCGCTGCCCGTGCTCGAGCGCACGTCCGGGGCGGTCTGCGCCTGCGCAGGAACCGCGAGCAGCCAGCACGCGAGAATCGTGGCGCAGACGCGCCCGAGGCGCCGGCCAGCCACGAAGGGAGGGGCGCGCACAGCAGCGGATACACGCGAGGCAAGGCACATGGGTCGGGCAGCCGGAGCGGACGGTTCCGGTCATGCCTCGACGATGCTAGGGTGGGGCCCGTTAGGCCCGGATGCGCGATGAGGTAGTCCGCCATGAGGCTTGCCGCGGCACCCCGCCCCTGTTGGGCCTCGTCTGCGCAGCGCCGGATCGAGCCGCGCCGCGCAGACGCACCATCTCAGTCCGGCGCCGGCCCGGCGTGGCAGCACACGCTGCCGTCGGCGTCGAAACGCACCCCGCAGTGCTCGACCAGCGAATCGCGCAGGCGCTTGCGTGCTCGCAACAGCCGCGCCTTGGCCGCCGGCAGGCTCAGGCCCGCCGCCTCGGCGTAGGCGCGCACCGTCTGGCCGTCGAGGTCGCAGCGCTGCACGATGTCGCGATCGTCGTCGCCCAGCCACTGCAGGTTGCGTGCGATGCAGGCATCGAGGGCATCGACCGGCGCGCGCTCCTCGGCAGCCGGCGCCGGCAATTCCTCGGAAAGCTCCACGCTGGGTCGACGCAGCCGGCCGGCATCGACCAGCGCATTGCGCGCGACCTGGAACAGCCACGCGCGAGGCTGCTCCAGCACGCAGAAATCCCGGCCCTGGCGCAGCGCCTTGACGAACACTTCCTGCAGCAGATCCTGCGCGGAATCGGCGTCCGCCGCGTGCCGCACCAGGAATGCCTGCAGTTCGGCCTCGTGCGCGTGCCACGCGCGCAGCACGCAGTCGAAACCCGCGTCGCGCGCATCGACCGTCCGAGGGGCCCCGCCGTCGTCGCGGCCGCGGGCGCCCTCGCCGTCATGGGCATGCATCTGAGAACGCGTCATCGCAAGTCTCCCGGTCGCCCGCGCCAACCCGACGCCGGCCCGCGCACGCAGCCGCGGCTCGGCCGGTATGCGAATTCTACGGGGTGTCCGGAGCCTGCCGGAGGCCCGGCGCGCGGCAGGCCCGCGGGACGCCGGCGCGGCGCAACGCGGCTTCGCGCCGCGGCCTCGAAGGCTCTCCAGAAATACCCGGGGGAGCGGCTCGACATGAGGACTTACACTGCGCGAACGCGGCAATGACACTCGGTCCGCGCATTGTCGATCTGGGCCCCTCGAGTGGGCGATTCCAGTCTACCGGGAGACGGTCATGAACCAGCGCGCGATGACGGGCGCGGCAGCCCTGCTTGCGATCTTGCTTTCCGGCTGCGGCGGGGGCGGCGGCAGCGGCGGCGGAACCACCACCGTGCCGTCGCTGACCAGCCCCAGCGAACTGACCGTGAACGTCGACCCGAGCTGCACGATGGTGCCCCAGAACGGCTATGTCACGGTCGCTCCCGCGAGCGCCTCCAGCACGGCCTGCGCGGCAGGGATCGCCCATCCGGGCAGCAATCAGATCCCCGTGTCGATCGTCTACGGCAGCGGCGCCGGCGTCTGCCCGGTCAACACCGCGCTGATCGTTTCGGCGAACACGAGCTGCGGCGTGCTCACCAACAACTACATTCCGGGGCAGAGCAGCACGGTCACGCTGGCTCCGAACATCAGCAATGCCCTGCAGCAATTCGTCAAGACCTGGACGGTCAGCTACCAGTGCCATTGTGGCGACTACGGTAGCTGCACGATGCCGATCGATGCGTCGGGACAGATCGTCAACGGCAGTTGCAACGACCATGAGTTCGGCACCTTCCCGGTGACCGGGGCGGTGGATGCCAACGGGAATTTTTCCGGGAGTGGAAACAACAACGGCGACGTGTTCTCCGGCACTCTGTCAGGGGCAGGCACCGGCTCAGGGACCTGGTTTCTGCCCAGTTCCAGCGACTCCGGCCCATGGACCGCGACCGGCGCGCCCTGAGCGCGACGCCGGATCAGCGGCGGCGCACCGGCGGCCTCGGCGCAGCGCCGGTGCGCGGCTCCAGGTGCCGGAAGGTGATGCGCCCCTTGGTCAGGTCGTAGGGCGAGAGTTCCAGCGACACCTTGTCGCCGGCGAGGATGCGGATGTGGTGCTTGCGCATCTTGCCGCCGGTGTAGGCGATCACCGCGTGGCCGTTCTCCAGGGTCACGCGGTAGCGCGAGTCGGGCAGCACTTCGTCCACTGCGCCGCGCATTTCGATGAGTTCTTCCTTGGCCATGCTCGGGTCCTCGAGAGGGATGGGGTGTGATGCGGGCGGGCGAACCCGCACGGACGGTCGAGCGCAGGCTCGCGCCACGCCGCGCACACGCTGTGCAGATCAGGAGTCCGGAACCCGGCGCGCCGGATCGGCGCAGGCCCCGATTTCATGACCCAGACGAAGCTTGCCTGGGTGCAGGTCTTCCCTTCATGGGAACGCCCCTGCGGAGGATGCGGCGCGAAAGCGCGCGCAAGATGTCAAACGTCGTCAAACGTCGAGGTGCCACACAGGTAAGCGGTACTGCAGCACCTGTCTCCATGATACCAGAAGGCGCCCCCTTCGGCCTGGGCTCAGGCCTCGTGCACGTACACCGGCTCCACGACCGCGTTGAGGCCGCGCAGCGCCTGCAGGCGCAGCACGTTGGACTCCGCCAGCACCGAGCCCCGGGTCAGCAACACCAGCCCGGAAGCGTTCAGCAGGTCGCGCGCGAGACGATGTCCCGCGCGGACCTCCGCCAGCGACAGCGCCAGCTCGCCGTCCGGGGGCTGCTGCTCCTGCTCGTGCGGAGAGCCCTCGGCGACGATGCCGAGAAAGGCGTCGAGCACGCGAGGATCGAACTTGCGTCCCCGATGCGACTGCAGGTGCTGCAGCACCTGCTGCTCGGTGAACTGCTCGGGCGCGTCCTGCGGCTTGTTCAGCATCTCGTCGTAGGTGTCGCACACGGCAAGGATGCGCGCTCCGATCGGGATGTCCTCGCCGGCCAGGCGCCGCGGAAACCCGGAGCCGTCCCAATGCTCGTGATGGGCCGCCACGGCCGCCGCGCTGGCCTCGTACCACGGCAGCGCGCGCAGGTGCGACGCGCCGATGTCCGGGTGCGACAGGATCAGGCTGCGATCGCTCTCCGACACATCGGTCCACGGCGTGAACAGCACCGTGCGATGCATGCCGAGCATGCCGATGTCGTGGAACAGCGCGGCATGGCGCAGTGCGTGATGTGCCGCGAAGGACACCTTGAAGCGCACGGCCAGCGCGTCCACCAGCCTGGCCACGCGCCTGCCGTGTCCGCCCAGATGCGGGTTGAAGGTATCGATCAGCCCGCACAGCATGGCTTCCACGCCGGCGCGGTTCGCCGTCACCTGCGCCTGCAGTTGCTCGCGGTCCTCGGCCAGCGTGCGCACGTCGCGCGCCAGGCGATTGGCCATTCCGATCACGCCGCCGCTGGGTGGCGCTCCTTGTACCAGGGACATGGTTCTTTTCCGGTCGTCGTGCACGAGCCGTCATGCGGCGGATGCGGGATCGTCCGTCTCGCGACGGACCTGCTGCAGCAGCCAGTCGACGAAACGTGCGCCGTCGGCGTCGTCCAGGCGCCTGCCGCTGCCCAGGCCGGCATACCAGTCGGCCAGTTCGCCGCCCGCAAGCCGGTGGCTGGCGAGAAAACGCTGCACGCGGTCCTGCGTGGCGCCCGGGAACTGCTCGTGCTCGCGCCGCCCCAGGCGCCAGCAGCACGCGAGCATGCCCAGGAAACTGCCGATCTCGCCCGGGCGGTTGTTCGGCTGGAAACCGCGCTTCCACGCCGCGAAGTCCGCGGCAGGCATCGGGCGCGCGATGGCGTAGCCCTGGCCGTAGCGCGCGCCGCATTCGAGCGCGGCCTCGATGACCCCCCGATCCTCCAGACCCTCGACCACCAGCTGGCGACCGAGGTCGGAGGCCAGGCGCACGATGGCCCGGATCAGGCTCAGGGTCTGCAGCGGGTCCTTGCGCATGTTCAGCGACAGGCTCTGGTCGACCTTGATGGTGTCGAAGGGAAGCCGCGCCAGACGCTGCAGGCTGCTGTAGCCGGCGCCGAGGTCGTCCATCGCCAGGTGCACCCCGAGCTCACGCAGGCTGTGCAGCGCGGTGTACTGGGCCTGGAAGTCCAGCTCCTGGGTCTCCAGCAGTTCCAGGCTCAGCCGCCCCGGCTCGATGCGGTGGCGCGCGAGCGCCGCTTCCACCCAGCGCGCGCACGAGGCGTCGAGCAGCGACGACGGCGGCAGGTTGATGCTCGCGTCCAGGCGCAGCCCCTCGCGATCCCAGGCCTGCAACTGCGCGCAGGTCTGCTCGAGTCCGTCGCGAAACAGCCGATCGAGTTCGGCCTCGCCGAGGATCGGCAGGAAATAGGCCGGCGCGACGATGCGCCCGTTCTCCAGTTCGAGGCGCGCCAGCGCCTCGACTTTCGTGCATTGCCCGCTGTGCAGGTCGAGCACCGGCTGCACGTACATGCGCAGTCCGCCGTCGAACAGGCGTTCGCGGTAGCCTTGCGCGACATCCTGCGACAACATCAGCGCCGCCGACGGAGCACGCGCGGCCCGCCACGAACGATTGGCGTGGGACTGCAGCGTGCGGATGAACTGTTGCATCCACGGCGCCTCGAACTGGTGGGCGAAGCATCCGAGCAGCGAGATCACCATCGAGCAGCGCCCCGGCCCCGCCAGCACCGGAATCGCCACCGAGCTGCGCACCCCCAGCGAGCGTGCGATACCCCGCCAGCGCGTCAGGCGCTCGTCGCGATCGAAGCGCCCGCTGCTGTGGATCCTGTGCGTGCGCCACGCCAGCGAAACCAGGGTCTGCGCGTCCTGCGAGCGCGTATCCAGACGGATGGCATTGGCCGGCGACACCAGCAGCTTGGTGAAGATCTCGGCGGAAGGACCCGCGGCCGCCTCGATCTCGAACACGCCCTGCGCGTTCGGTCGCAGCACGACGCAGGCCAGCATGCCCGGCAGGTGCCCGATCGGCTCGATCATGCCGTGCAGCGCGTCGCGCCACAGCGTCTCGGGAAGCTCGGCCTCGTTGAGCAGGGCCTTGAAATAGGCACCGAAGGTGCGGCTCGCGGCCCGCAACTGCGCCTGCAGGTCGTCTTCCAGTCGCTCCTCGATCACGCGCAGCAGGCTGTAGCGCACGCCTTGCGGCAGGCGCGCGGCGACGCAGCATTCGATCGCGCTGCGCCGCATGCCGCCGATCGAGGTGATCAGCTGCGCCGGCTCGATGCCGACCAGGGCCTGCAACTGTCCGACGGCCTCGGCATGGGACTCGATGTCCTGGCGCGTGGCGTCCGGCCCGAGCACGCGTTCCAGATGCCGCGCATAGCCGGTCCCCACCGCGTCGAGTTCCCCCGGTGCCAGGCAGTCCACCAGTCCGGCCAGATCCTGATCGACGGCGGCGCCGTCGCGCACGCTCTCCACGAAACGACCCACCGCGTCGTGCACGACGGCCGCATGTTCGCGCAGCAGCGCCGCGGCCTGCTCGCCGTAGGCGCACAGGACGTCCTGCTCGGAGGGGGAAACGGCGGGTGCGTGGGCGCCGTCGGCGACGGCGATCCCGGCATGCACCGGTACGCATGCGCTGCGAGCGGCCGGTGCGAACGCGACGGTCTGGTATGGATTCATGGTGCCTCCACGAGGGAGGTGAGGCGCCCGGACCGGGGTCCGGGCCGGAGCCGGAGCGACCGCGCCTCCGGCCAATCGACCGCAATTTCCCGCCCTTGCTCCGCCGGTCCGCGCTTGCGGGCCATCGGAGTGATGGGCGTATGCTGGCGATGATTGTCGTCCGTTGCCGTTCTTCCCGACGTTAAATACTTCACGCAAACGCGATGTTTCGCGCAAGGTGGAAAGCCGGCCCGGCGCGCCGGGCGCCTGCGCGCTTCGCGGAGTCCGCGGCGTCGCCCCGCGTGGCGCCGCTCCCGCGGCGCCACGCCCCGATCACACCAGGGGCACGATCAGGTGCAGCTCGATGCGCAGCGACGACTGCGTCGGGGTGACGCTTTGCAGCGGGTGCGCCAGCGTGACGCCCCACGACGCCGGCTTGAGCCAGCCCCAGCGCGGCAGCGCGCCGTCGAGGCCCACGCCGATGCTGGCAAGCGTGGTGCGCGGCGGGAACGAGGCGTAGACCACGCCGTAGTCGTAGAACACGCGACTGTCGATGTGCAGCCACGGCAGACTGCGATGCAGCGCCAGCCCCGCGAAATACCCCTTGTATCCCGACACCACGCCCAGCGGGTAGCCGGGAATGGTGCCGGTGCCGCCGAGCTGGTAGAGCTGCGCGGCCGGCAGCGCCTGCTCGCTGCTGAACTGCCAGCCGGCGTCGGCCGACACCGCCCAGGCCTTGCCGAAGCCCTGGCTGGCGTTCAGGCTGCCCTGCCACAGCCGATAACTCAGGCTCTGTCCGAGGGCGTTGTCGGAACGGCTGAACATCAGGGTCTGCGTGAGTTGCGCCTGGCGCCGGGCGCGGCCGTAGACCGCGGTGAAACCCAGCTGCGGCCCCTTCACGGTGGTGTCGTTGAGCGGCGAGCCGGCGATCGAGGTCTGCGAACTGATCCTCGCATACGCGAGTCCGGCGGTCAGCAACCAGGCGTCGTCGGCCAGCAGCGGCTGCGTCAGTCCGGCCTGCAGGGTCTGCGAATGGCCGGTGATGTCCAGCGCCTGGTAGGGGCCGGAGACGATGTGGATGTGGTTGTAGGCCACGCTGACGTTGGCGCTCAGGCCGCGCGCGTCGAGCGGAACCTGGTAGCTGAGGTTGCCGTTCAGCGCCCCGCTGGACTTGGTCACGTACACGTTGGCCTGGTCGCCCAGGCGCAGCGGCCCGTTGACGGTCCCGTACAGCCCGATCTGGTTGCGCCCGGTGGCGTCGTCGCCCTGGTTGTTGAGCAGCAGGTCCAGGCCGTAGCGCGGCGGCTCCACCGCGTACAGCAGCACGTTGCTCAGGCCGAAGGACGTTCCCGGGCGCAGCGCGGCGCGCAGCCCCAGCGAGTTGGTGCGGTTGAAATATTCCAGCGCCTGCTCGAGCTGCGGCGCGTCGACCACCTGCCCCTGGCGCAGCGGCAGGCGCGACAGGATGAAGGAAGGCCGCGTGTACGGATGACCCTGGATCAGCACCTGTCCGACGCGCCCTTCCACCAGCCGGATGCGCACCGTGCCGTGGCGGATCTTCTGCGGCGGCAGCACCGCGCGCGCGGTCAGCAGCTCGCGCCTGTCGTACAGCGCGTTGACGGTATCGACCAGCTTGTACAGGTCGGCCACCGTGATCGGTCGCCCCAGGTAGGGTGCGGCGAGTTGCCGCAGCGTGGCCCGCGACAGGAAATGCGAGGGGCTGAACTCCACCTTGTGCAACGTGAAGCGCGGACCTCCCGGCGCGACGCTGGCGGCCCCCGGCGGACGCGGCCCGACCAGCACCGGCCCGCGCAGCACCGGCTGCTTGCGGCTTTGCTGCAGGCGCCATTGCTGTTGCAGGCTGTTGTTCTGCTGCGCCCCCGACTCCAGCGACGGCGGCAGCGTGGCCGCGCAGGTGACGGCCGCGAACAGCATGGACGCGCCGCCGAGCAGGCAGCGTGCGCGATGGCTCCCTGCGCCGCCCAGGCGACCATGATGTCTAGCCATGTCGACGCTTCCCGTGGCCGCCCTGCCCGGAGTCGGCCGAGGTGTTGACCTGACCGCCGCCGAGACCCTCGAACAGGTGCATCGGTCCCGTCGGGATCGGCGCGGGCTGGGGCAGCGCAATCACCAGGCCGTTGCGCGGCAGGGTGGCGTCGGAGGCGTAGGAATCGGCGCTCGAACCCTGGAAGTCCGGGTACGCCAGGGTGTGGCTGGGGGTGAAGTTGGGCACGGTCACCTGGTAGGGATGGAAGTAGTGTTCGACGAAGGCCGAGGTGTAGCTCGATCGCCCCTGCTGCATCAGGAAGAAGTCCTGCCCCGGCTGGTACAGCTGCACGTCCACCGACTGCAGGCGCGGGTCGAGGTTGTCCATCAGCAGAGAGACGTCGGGGGTGTCCAGCCGCAGGCTGCCGACCACGTAGCCGTCGAGGATGGAGATGTCGGGGGACTGCACCGTGAGGTCGGCGCCGTAGACCCGGAAGGGATCGAAGTTCACGCCGTTGGGAGCGTCCAGGTTCAGCGCCACCTGGTGCACCACGCCGCTCGTCGGCTGCCCGGCCAGCCCCACGCTCAGCGGCGTGTCGGCGCCGCGCTGGTCCACCGTGGCCTGGATGCTGCCGTTGGCGAACAGGTCGATGGCGTGGGCGATCCAGGCCTGCGCCAGGCCGATGTCGTCCAGCGCGGCCAGCTGCGCCTGCTGCGCGGTCAGCGTGCCCAGTTGCAGCGAGCCCTGGCTGGCGCTCAGCGTGGCCTGGCTGGCCTGCGCCGAAGTGCCGTCGAGATCGCCCGCCGCCGTCAGCCGCAGGCTGCCGCCGGCCTGCGCCTGGCCGAACACCAGCGTGCCGTCGACCTGCAGCGCCGCGTCGCCCGCGGCATCCAGCGTGGGCACCTGCGCCGACTCCAGGTCATGCAGGTAGATGTCGCCGCCGGCGCTGGCGCTGAACTCGGGCAGCAGCAGCTGCAGCGGCTGCGCCGACGCACCGATGCTGCCGCCGGCGTCGAGCACGGCCTGCGCCGCCGAACTCCCGGCCGTCAGTTGCACGCCGGAGCTGCCGTCGGCGAGCATGTTGCCGCCCGCGTACAGCGCGAACGCGTCGCCCTGCTGCAGGCCGCTTTGCAGCTGGCCCAGCAGCAGGTCGCCGACGGTCGTCACCGCGATCCCGCCAGCGCTGGAGCGCAGGCTGGCCACCTGCAGGCCCTGCGTGTTGACGCTGGCCCGGAACAGCGCCATGTGCAGCCGGGCCGCGTCGCCCGCGCTCATGCGTGCGCCGGCCGCCTCCAGCACCCCGGCCGCCTGCAGGCTGATGCCGCGCAGCGCGTGGATGCGCCCGGCGATGTC
>JAKAXL010000094.1 GCA_021816585.1 Pseudomonadota bacterium
TTCGCGGAGGCGCGGCCGCCGTAGGCGCCCTTGTAGCGCGCCGGCTGCAACAGGGGCGCGAAGACCTCAGGCGTGGGGATCCGAAGCGCGGACGATGACACGCTCGATCCTCCCGAAAACGGTGCCGCCGTCCGGCGTGTTGTCCATTCCGTAGGCCTCGCGCTCCAGGCCGATCAGGATGCGCAAGGTGTCGGCCAGTTCCTTGGTGCCCTTGATGCGCGCCGGCAGGTCCAGCAGGTCAGCCGCCAGGCGCTTGGCCTCCTCGGCGTCGCCGGCCTTGACGGCCGCGCGAAACGCCTCATGCACGGCGGGCTGCTCCTCCAGCTCGGACAGCAGCTTCAGCGCCAGCGCGCGCCCGCGCGTGATGTCGGCCCGGTGCTCGCCGCGCACCTGGGCAATGCGTTCGGCGTTGGCCTCGATGATCTCGCGCTCGCTGGCCGCATTGGCCGTGGCCATGGCGTGCGCGACTGCGCTGCGCGCCAGCTTGGCGTCTGCGCGCGTGCGGATCTTGCTGCCAAGGTCGCGCTCCCACCCGTCGCGCTTGGCGCGCTTGCGGATGGCGCCCTCGGTGATGGTGTGGGCGCTGGCGATCTCGCGCAGGCTCATGAGCCCAGCGCGGTAGTCGCCCTCGATGCGCTCCCAGTCGGGAGCCGTGCGCTGCTCGGTCATTTGCGCCCGTGCATCTCGCGCAGATGGCTCGTGGCCTTCCCGAGCACGCTGTCGGCGCGGCGGTCGATGTGCCGCTCCTCGGCCTTGGAGATGTCGCCGACGTGCTCGGCGCGGCTGGCGCCGCTCAGCGCATCGCGCGCATGGGCCTTGTTCTCGACCGGGAAGGTGCGTCCCGGTCCGGCGAAGTCGCGCGCCGGGAGATCCTTGCGCGCTGTGGTGCTGAGCTTGCCCATGTGCGTTCCTCGGTTCGGCGGCCGAGGACGCAAAAAAACCCGCTCGGGGCGGGTTCGATTTGCTTCAGGGCGTGGAAGGGGCTGCCTAAGCTCGGCCAGTCGTCGCTACGCCCTGTGCGTAGGTGCGCCGGATTGTGCGCGTTGCGCGCGCGATCCGCAAGCCCTCTCAGTGCCAGACCACGGGACGGTGCACCTGCGCGGCACGCGCCACGTCGGCCGCGGCTTCGAGCAGCTGCTGCGCCTGGAGGGGGCCCGCCGGCTCGCAGCCCGGCACCGGGAGGATTTCGACCAGGCCGGTGCGCAGGTCCACCCGCACCAGGACGGCGATGACGATGGGGTCACTCACGACCGACCCGCGCGAAGCGCATCATCTCGCGGTGGGAGGCGAGAATCATGACCCTGAAGGCACTCGCAATGCACCGACTCGCGTAGCGGTCGGCCATGCGCTGCGCCAACTTCGGGGAGCGTTTGGAAGCGCGGGCCATCCTGGCAAGCACAAGCCGCGTCCTGGCGTTACGCGGAGCGAGGGGGTGCCGCTCCGTCAGCTCAAAGCCTCGTGTCATCTTCGTGGTCCTCGGGAAGCGGGGTCCAGCCCCGACGCGCACTGAAAGCGTCCAGCGACAGCGCGAGCTCTGCCGGAGGGAACCAGTCGCCCATGGCCACACGGAACCTGACGCCGCCGTCGGACTCGAAAGGCACCTCCTCGGGAGATCGGCCGAACAGCCGCGCGTACTCGCGCCGGAGCACTTCTTCGGTGAGGAGGACGGCCGGACGGTAGGAAAGCACGCGAACCGCCGAACGCGGAATTGCGCGCCGGCGTGCAGTTTTGCGACGGCTCACAGCGCAGCCTCTGCAGGCACGAGCCATGCCGCATCGCGCCGCAGGATCGCGGCCAGCAACAGCAGGCCCTCGTTGCGCTCGCGCACCCAGCTCCCCGGCGCGATGTGCATGAGGCGGCACGCGACCTCGGGGCGCGGGTAGCCCGGCAGGTAGCTGCAGCGCAGGATCTGGCCGTAGGGCCACGGCGTGCGCGGGAGAGTCCCCCACGCTCGGGAAAGCCCCAGCAGGTCCGCGTCCGACATCAACGCAGGGCGTGGGGTGCGACCCTCCTGGTCGCCCCTCGAGCGCGGGCGGTAGCGCGCGCCCAGCAGGCTGGCGTCGACCTCGGCGCGGCACCCTCCCCGGTGCGTGAGCACGAATCGCTCGATGAGGTCGACCACCCACGCCAGGTGCGCCGGCTCGCGCTCGTTGAGGTCGACCTGGTACGCAATGCGTACTTGCCTGCGTACTGCGGAGTGCGTACCGGCACTCACGGCAGCCTGCGTCCCACCCGCTGACGAGTGCGCCGTTCGAACCACGCTTTCACCTCGTCCTCGAAGAACCCCAGGCGCGAGCGCGACGCGACCCCCAGTCGAAATGGCTTCGGAAATTCTGGGTCGAAATAGCGCGATGCGGGCATGTACCGGCGCCGCACCCCCTCTCGCGAAAGCCCAAGCAGCCGGCACACCTCGGGGAAATCCAGCACGCGGCGGCCTGGGATCGTCGGCGCTGCGCTCTCCTCCGTGGCCCCTTCAGGGACGCCACGAAACGCGAAGTCGGCGTGCGGGGCGTGGAGCCGCAGCCATGCGTTCAAGCCGGATGAGGTTGCCTCGTCTTCCCACAGCGGAACCATTGGCTCCCCGAGCCCGCGCGGGACCCCCCCGCCGGCTGGATAGATGGTCAACTCGCCGCCAATCGCCGACTCCACCAGCGCGTCGAGGACGCGCTCGAATGGCGTTGCCGTGGCGTCGCCAATCGCCTTTGCTGCATCCCACAGGGTGTATCGACCGGCTGCTTGGCGCGCCTGCTGCTGAGCCGCCGAGCGATCAGCTTCTTCCTGGCGGCGTCCTTCGAATTTCTCGATGATCTCCCGCGGCGGCGTGGCAAAGATCTGGCGCAGGTCGAGCTGACTGACCCATGCATCCTGCGGGTCGTCCGTCGGCTGGAACGTCTCGACACCATCGTCCAGGCGCCGCGCCAGGAGTGCCAGCTTTCGCTGGCGTAACAGGTAGTCCAGCACAGCCTGCCACTTCATCGCGAGCGCCCAGATGAACGTGGGGTCCCCGGCGTGTTCACCGGCCTCCTGCTCGGCGAGCAAGCGGGCGCACCTCGAAAATGACACGAATCGATCCGAATTGCTCATTCCGAAAAGTCCTCCACGCTCCAGCCGCCGCCGTCCTGCTTCGGGCGCACCTTCACGGCCAGGAAGCGCATCGGGTACTGGTCGGCGGCGATCTTGATCTTCGCCCGGGCGTCGTCCTGCCAGTGGCCCTTGACCTCGTGCATCTCGAGCAGGCCGGTTGCGGCCAGCACCGCGAAATCCGGGGTGTAGAACGTGGTGTCGGCCAGGCGCAGCTTTATCCCCTCGAAGCGGTACCAGAGTACGCGGCCGTCAGCCTTCAGCGCCTCGAGGTGCTGGGCGTAGGCGCGCTCGGTCTGGTTCATCGCCCCGGCTTTCAGGCGTCCGAGGGCGAAGTGGCGATTGCCGGCGCTGGGGCGGCGCGGGAACTGCAGGGGCATCGAGGACATGCTCAGGCCTCCCGCGCCCGGCGCTGCGCGCGCCAGTCGGCCCACTCGAACGGGATCCACTGGCCCTCCTCGCGCAGCCGGCTGAAGCTGCGCTCGCCGATCAGCGCCTGCAGCTGCGCGGCCGACAGGTTCGTGGTCAGGATCATGGGCTTCTGTTCCCGGTAGCGCCCGTCGATCACGCTGAACAGCTGGTCGCGCTCGGCGTCGGTGCCGAACTGCACGCCGATGTCGTCGATCACCAGCAGGTCCACGTTCACGAGGTGGCGCAGCACGTCGAGCTCGCTGGGCGCTTCCTTGTCGGACCAGCTCGCGCGCAGCATCAGCAGGATCTCGCGCGAGGTGGCGAAGAACGCGCTATGGCCGGCGCGCATCGCGGTCATGCACACGGCCGCGGCGAGGTGGCCCTTGCCGGTGCCGGTCTTGCCTGCGAGCACCAGCGTGCTGCCGAGCGCAAGGTGCTCCTCGAAGCGCTCCGCGAAGTCGCGGGCTGCTGTGAGCGCGTGGCGCTGGCCCGGCTCCAGGGCCTCGTAGTTCGCGAAGGTGCGCCCACGCAGTCGCGTCGGAACGCCGGCCCGGCCAAAGCGCTCCTGCATGCGCTGCTCGGCCTGCCGCGCTTTTTCCGCGATCGCTTCCTCGCGGTGGGTCGTTTCCCATTCCTCGCGGCACTTCTCGCACTCCCCTTCCCAGCGCGACGGAAAGGCGAACTCGCGCCCCAGAACCTTGCGCGAAGGCAGTCGCACCAGGCGCTTGCGGAAGCTGTGCTTGTGCTTTTCGCAGAACCCCTGGTCCTCGGAGATCACCTCCGGCGTGGGCGCGAGCGCGCCCGGCAGGTCAGAAACGTCCATCATCGCTCACCCCCTCTCGAAAATCGGTCTGCGAAATGCCGTGGTGCCGCCCGGTCGCCGCGGCGCGCTGAGGCAGCGGCGTGACCTTGGCGGCGTCCCTTCGCCTGCCCTCGGCGGTGGCCAGCGCGTAGGCGAAGCCTTTGCCGGATGCGACAGCGACGCGCGCGGCGTCAGCCAATTCCTCGGCGGTGATGCCCCCCTGCAGCAGCGCAAGCAGCTTCGGGTGGCTCGGATTGGTCTCGGCAAGGCCCGCGGCGCGCATGGCCTTGCAGGCATCCCCGGAAGGCGTCGAGGGGGGCGCATCCTGAGCGCGCGCGCCGGCAAGGTCTTCCGCGTGTGCTTCTGGGTCTTTTTCTTTTAAGAACTGTCCCTGTCCCTCTCCCTGTCCCTCTCCCTGTCTCTTGGAAGGCGTTTCCCTGGGGACAGTCGAGGGACAGCCGGGCTTTGTCCCTTGGACGCTATCGCTTTGTCCCTGGGGACATTCCGGCGTTGTCCCTGGGACAGTAAGCCTTTGTCCCTGGGGACATCCGGCAGCAATCCAGTCCTCGAAGTCGGGCGGCGTGAAGGGGATTTCGTGGCGCTGGCAGTGCTTCTTCAGGCGTGCGCACTCGGTCTTCCAGCGCTGCTCCAGCTTGCCGCGCCAGGCCTCGCGAGCCTTCTCGGCCACGGTCGGGTGATACAGGCGGCCGTCGCCGCACTTGACCCAGCCGCGCAGCGCGCCCTCGCGCACCTTCGACCACTCCTTCGGCGCACGGCCATAGCCGCACAGGTTGGCCAGGTCTACATCGTCGTCGGGCAGACTGGCAGCAGGGACCTGATGCCAGCTGGCGCACCACAGCAGCACCGCGGCGCGGAATTCGTCGCCGGTCGCGCGCGCCGCCAGTCCGGAGTCGCGCAGCCGCAGCACGTCGAGCGGCATGAACGCGAAGTCGCGCAGGTCGCAGTCGGGACGGGTGAGCGGTTCCATCCTCCTACCTCCGCCCACGCGTCGGCGCGGGCGCGGATAGGCCGGCTTGCTGCGCGAGAGCCACCACGTGCGGCAGGATGGCCGCGAGCTGATCCAGCGCGACGGCCTGCTTCATCTCGGGCGTCTGCAGGAAGCGCTCGACCAGCCAGTAGATCGGCCGCAGATCCTTGGTGATCTCCACGACGCGCACCATGTCGTCGACGCGCAGCGGCCGGTTGTCGGCGGCCGAAGCCTCCAGGCGGCGCGACAGCTCGGAGTGGCCCATGTCGAGCTTGCCGGCGATGCCGACGACGCCCAGCGGCGACGCCAGCACGGCCGCGTGCACCACCTCGCGCAGCGTCTGGTATCGGGTGGTCAGACCGCCCTCGAAATTCAGCGAGAGCTGCTGCATGTGAACCTCCGTGCACGGGCCCGGCAACGTGCGTTCACGTACCGGTGCAAAAAAATGGGTGCCATGGCACCGACCGAATGGAAAAAGCCCCGGCGCCAGGCGCAGGGGCGAAGGCTCGCGAAACGCGAGCTAGGAGACAACGTGGCGCAGGCGCGCATGGCACGATCAGGCCGCCGCGGCCGGCGCAGGATCCAGGCGCGCCGCATGATCCAGGAGCGGGCGTCCTTCGGCATGCGGCCACGCGGAGTCGGCAACCCGGACCCAGGACAGATCCGGGCGCAACTGCTCACAGGTCACGGCGCCTTTGCAGGCAAGCTCGATCTCCGGGCAGCGATCCTCGGGGACGCGCCGCGCTCCGTTGATCCACTGGTGCACGGTGGGTGCCGAGATGCGCAGCGCCAGGGCGAGCGCACGTTGGCCACCAACGGCAGTGCAGGCTTCGGTGATCGCGTTCATGGGCGCAAGTATGAGGCATTGCCTAGTGGTCGTCAAATGGCATTGCCTCATAGTGGCTTCTGCCGCTGGAATTAGGCGATGCTTACCGGCCCAGACCTTGGCAAAGCGATCCGCCGCGCGCTCGAAGCGAAGCGCGACGCCACCGGTTTGTCCCTCGCCTCCATGGCGCGGCAGGTCTTCGGTGTGCAGCCGGAGTCCGTCCAGGGATGGATGCGCACGGGGGCCATCTCCAAGCCGAACTTCGAGAAACTGCGCGGGTACGTGGCCGACGTGGTGGGGGATTCCCATTGGGGCGCGGACCTGGCGCCCGTGCCGTCAACGCCCTTTCCTACAGAGACCCGCGCCCTGCTGGAGCAGCTGATCGCGGTCGCCATCGTCACAAATCCGGTCGGGCTTCGACACCTGCTGGTGGATGCGCAACACTATGCCGAGTGCCACCCGCTGCGATCGCCAAAAAAAACGAACCGGGCAGCGTGACCCGCATCGACGACTGGCTGCATAGACACCCGAGGAGGCAAAAATGTTCGATTCCGTCGCCACCGTGCTCGCCGTCATCCTCTACGTCGTCTTGAGCGTGGCGATGGCCGGCGGCTTCCTCTACGCGCTTTACCTCGACGCGCAAGCGCACCAGTTCCTGCGCTTCGCCATCGACTTCGCTATCCCGCCGGCGGGGGTGATCCACGGACTGTGGGCCTATTTCGCCTAGGCAAAAAATTTTTGCCTCGACATGAGGCATTGCCTATTGACACGCGTTAGGCGTCGCCTCATACTTCGCTCCAACCGCCCCATCCTGGGGCCTGGAGAGCGAAATGGCAAAGGTCGAGATCAAGTCCGTCGCGGGTTCGGTGCTCTACACCGCCGACATCGACGACAGCATTCCGAGCGGACTGCAGTTGCGAGCGGCCTTGGAACGGGCGGTGAGTGAGCGGATAAATCTGGTCGGCGCCTCGCTGGACGGCGCCTCGCTGGACGGCGCCTCGCTGGACGGCGCCTCGCTGGACGGCGCCTCGCTGGTCGGCGCCTCGCTGGACGGCGCCTCGCTGGACGGCGCCTCGCTGGTCGGCGCCTCGCTGGACCGCGCC
>JAKAXL010000095.1 GCA_021816585.1 Pseudomonadota bacterium
TTGCGATCGTGCTCGCTGAGGTGGCGCTTGCGCAGGCGGATCGACTTCGGGGTGATCTCCACCAGCTCGTCGTCGGCGATGAACTCCACCGCGTACTCCAGGCTGAGTTCGATCGGCGGCGTGATCTTGATCGCGTCCTCCTTGCCGGAGACGCGGAAGTTGGTCAGCTGCTTGGCGCGCACCGGGTTGACCACGAGGTCGTTGTCGCGGCTGTGCACGCCGACGATCATGCCCTCGTACACCGGGTCGCCGGGCTTGACGAACATGCGCCCGCGGTCGTCGAGCTTGCCCAGCGCGTAGGTCACGATCTCGCCCTGGTCCTGGCTGATCAGCACGCCGTTCTTGCGCCCCTGGATCTCGCCGCGGTAGTCGTCGTAGCCGTCGAAGATGTTGCTGATCAGCCCGGTGCCCCGCGTCAGGTTGAGGAACTCGGTCTGGAAGCCGATCAGGCCGCGCGCCGGGATGCGGTATTCCAGGCGCACGCGGCCCATGCCGTCGGGCTCCATGTTGACGAGTTCGCCGCGACGCTCGCCCAGCGCCTGCATCACGCCGCCCTGGTGCTGCTCCTCGACGTCGGCGGTGACCAGCTCCATCGGCTCCTGGCGGCGGCCGTCGACGTCGTGGAACACCACGCGCGGCTTGCTCACTGCCAGTTCGTAGCCCTCGCGGCGCATGTTCTCCAGCAGGATGGTCAGGTGCAGTTCACCGCGCCCGGACACCTCGAACACGCCGTCCTCGTCGGTGTCGCGCACGCGCAGCGCCACGTTGCTCTGCAGCTCGCGGTCGAGGCGGTCGCGGATCTGCCGGCTGGTGACGAACTTGCCCTCGCGCCCGGCCAGCGGGCTGGTGTTGACGCAGAAGTTCATGGTCAGCGTGGGCTCGTCCACCGCCAGCATCGGCAGCGGCCGCGGCGTGTCCGGGCTGGTCAGCGTGACGCCGATGCCGATGTCCTCGATGCCGTTGACCAGCACGATGTCGCCGGGCCCGGCCGACTCCGCCATGCGCCGCTCCAGGCCTTCGAACTTGAGCACCTGGTTGATGCGCGCGCGGCGCGGCGGCGTGTCCGGGCCGCTGCATACCGCCACTTCCTGCCCCGGCTTGAGGGTGCCGCTGTTGATGCGCCCGATGCCGATGCGTCCGACGAAGCTGGAGTAGTCGAGCGAGCAGATCTGCAGTTGCAGCGGGTCGGCGGCCGAGCCCTCGTGCGGCGGCACGTGCTCGAGAATGGCCTCGAACAGCGGCGCCAGGTCGGTGCCGACCTCGCCCGGGTTGCGCGTGGCCCAGCCGTTGAGGCCGGAGGCGTAGATCACCGGGAAGTCCAGCTGCTCCTCGGTGGCGCCGAGCTTGTCGAACAGCTCGAAGGTGGCGTTGATCACGTAGTCGGCGCGCGCCCCGGGGCGGTCGACCTTGTTGACCACGACGATGGGTCGCAGCCCCAGCGCCAGCGCCTTCTTGGTCACGAAGCGGGTCTGCGGCATCGGGCCTTCCACCGCGTCGACCAGCAGCAGCACGCTGTCGACCATCGACAGCACGCGCTCGACCTCGCCGCCGAAGTCGGCGTGCCCGGGGGTGTCCACGATATTGATGTGGGTCCCCTTCCACTCCACGGCGCAGTTCTTCGCCAGGATGGTGATGCCGCGCTCGCGCTCGAGGTCGTTGGAGTCCATCACCCGCTCGGCCACCTGCTGGTTCTGGCGAAAGGTGCCGGACTGCCGCAGCAGCTGGTCGACCATGGTGGTCTTGCCGTGGTCGACGTGGGCGATGATGGCGATGTTGCGAATCGAGGTGGTCATGGTCATTGCGGCTGCGCGAGCAGCTCATCGGAACTCAACAGGCGTTGCGCCGACAGCTCGTGGCCGTCCCATTGCGCAACACCCAGGAACTTCGGGGCGCTCGCCCCCGTCGGCGCGCCGTACACGCGCACGCTGCCGGCGCGCTCCGGCAGCGGCCCGGACTGCGGGCGCAGCGCGCGGCCGTGCAGCATGGCCTCGGTCTGCCCGGCATCGAGCTGCAGCGCCGGCAGTTCGCGCACCAGCGCGTCGGGCTGCAGCAGCCAGCCGCGGGCCTGCTCGCGCCCGGCCTGTTCGAGGCGCTGCAGCGGCAGCGCCTGCGCGACGTCGAAGCCGCCGCTGCGCGTGCGGCGCAGCGCCGCCAGGTGCGCGCCGCAACCCAGCGCCTCGCCGATGTCGCGCGCCAGCGAGCGGATGTAGGTGCCCTTGCCGCAGCGCACCTGCAGGGTCAGGAACTCCGGCTCGATCTCCAGCACGTCGATGGAGTCGATGCGCACGCGCCGCGGCTGCAGTTCGACCTGCTGCCCGGCGCGGGCGTATTCGTACAGCGGCCGCCCGTCGCGCTTGAGCGCGCTGTGCAGCGGCGGCAGCTGCTCCACGTCCCCGACGAAGCCGTCGAGCACGCGGCGCAGCGCCGCATCGTCGAGCTTCGGCGCCGGCTCGCGCCGCACGACCTCGCCTTCGCCGTCGCAGGTACTGGTGCTGACACCCAGATGCAGGCGCGCCACGTAGGCCTTGTCGGCCTCCAGGTGCATCTGCGCGAACTTGGTGGCGGCGCCGAAGCACAGCGGCAGCAGCCCGTCGGCCAGCGGGTCGAGGGTGCCGGTATGGCCGGCCTTGGCCGCGCCGAGCACGCGCCGCGCCTGCTGCAGCGCCTGCTGCGACGTGCAGCCGCGCGGCTTGTCGAGCAGCAGCACGCCATGCACCGGTTCCCAGCGGGAACGTCCCTGCGGCTTCATGGAATCGGCAGCCAGGAAGTTCAGTCGCGGGCCTTGTCCGCGACCGCGCGCCGGATCAGCTCGTTCATCTCGCCGGCGTCGCGCGTGGAGGCGTCGTAGACGAAATGCAGCGTCGGCACGGTGTGGATGCGCAGGCGCTTGAACAGCAGGCTGTGCAGGTAGCCGGCGCGCTCGTTGAGCAGCGCCTGCGCGTGCTCCGGCTCGGCGCCGAGCACCGTGAAGTACACCTTCGCGTGCGCGTAGTCGGGAGACAGGCGCACCTCGGACAGCGTCACCAGGCCGAGGCTGGGGTCGCGGATCTCGCGCCCGATCATCTCCGACAGATCCCGCTGGATCTGGTCGGCGATGCGGTGGATGCGATGGGCGGTACTGGCCTGGCGTGGCATGGGTTCAAGCGGAAAGGCCCGTGCATCGGCACGGGCCCGGGTTGCATCGGCGGGCGACCGGCGCCCGCCGCGATGGGATCACAGCGTGCGAGCGACTTCCTTGACTTCGAACACCTCGAGCTGGTCGCCTTCCTGCAGGTCGTGGAAGCTCTTCAGCGACAGACCGCACTCGAAGCCCTCCTGGACCTCGCGCACGTCGTCCTTGAAGCGCTTGAGCGAATCGAGCTCGCCGGTGTGGATGACCACGTTGTCGCGCAGCACGCGAACCTGCGCGGAGCGCCGCACCAGGCCCGACAGCACGCGGCAGCCTGCCACCGTGCCGACCTTGCTGATACGGAACACCTGGCGCACCTCGACCATGCCCAGCACTTCCTCGCGCTTCTCCGGAGTCAGCATGCCCGACATCGCCGAGCGGATCTCGTCGACCGCCTCGTAGATGATGTTGTAGTAGCGGATGTCGATTCCGTTGAGCTCGGCCAGCTTGCGCGCGCCGGCATCGGCACGCGTGTTGAAGCCGATCACCACGGCCTGCGAGGCGATCGCCAGGTTGATGTCGTTCTCGGTGATGCCGCCCACCGCCGCATGCACCACCTGCACGCGGATCTCGTCGGTGGACAGCTTGGTCAGCGCATGCACCAGCGCTTCCTGCGAGCCCTGCACGTCCGACTTGATGATCAGGTTCAGGTTCTTCGCGCCCTCGGCCATCTGCTCGAACATGTTCTCGAGCTTGGCGGCCTGCTGGCGTGCCAGCTTGACGTCGCGGAACTTGCCCTGGCGGAACAGCGCGATCTCGCGCGCCTTGCGCTCGTCGCCCAGCGCCATGATCTCCTCGCCGGCGGCCGGCACCTCGCTGAGACCCTGGATCTCCACCGGGATCGCCGGACCGGCGGTCTGCACCGGGCGCCCGGTCTCGTCGAGCATCGCGCGCACGCGCCCGAAGCTCGAGCCGGCGAGCACCACGTCGCCACGCGTGAGCGTGCCCGACTGCACCAGGATCGTGGCCACCGGGCCGCGCCCCTTGTCGAGCTTGGCCTCGATCACCAGGCCCTTGGCCGGCGCATCCACCGGCGCCTTCAGCTCCAGCACCTCGGCCTGCAGCAGCACGTTCTCGAGCAGGTCGTCGACGCCCTGGCCGGTCTTCGCCGACACCGCCACGAACGGCGAATCGCCGCCGTACTCCTCGGGCACGACCTGCTCGGCCACCAGCTCCTGCTTGACGCGGTCCGGGTTCGCCTCGGGCTTGTCGATCTTGTTCATCGCGACCACGATCGGCACCCCGGCGGCCTTCGCATGGGCGATGGCCTCGCGGGTCTGCGGCATCACGCCGTCGTCGGCGGCGACCACCAGGATCACGATGTCGGTGGCCTTGGCGCCGCGCGCGCGCATCGCCGTGAAGGCCTCGTGCCCCGGGGTGTCGAGGAAGGTGATCATGCCGCGCGGCGTGGTCACGTGGTAGGCGCCGATGTGCTGCGTGATCCCGCCGGCCTCGCCGGCGGCCACCTTGGCGCGCCGGATGTAGTCCAGCAGCGAGGTCTTGCCGTGGTCGACGTGGCCCATCACGGTCACGACCGGCGCACGCGGCAGCAGTTCCGCCGCCTGCGACGGTTCGCCCTCCTGCTCGAGGAAGGTCTCCGGATCGTCGAGCTTGGAGGCCACCGCGGTGTGACCCATCTCCTGCACGATGATCATCGCGGTTTCCTGGTCCAGCACCTGGTTGATGGTCACCATCTGTCCCAGCTTCATCAGGGTCTTGATGACCTCCGAGGCCTTCACGGACATCTTGTGCGCCAGGTCACCGACGGTGATGGTCTCGGGCACGTGCACCTCGCGCACCACCGGCTCGGCCGGCGCGACGAAGCGCGGCTGCTCCTTCTCGCGCGAGTCGCGGCGCGAGCCGCCCTTGGCGCCGCGCCATGCGCCGGTGCCGCCGCTGGCGTCGCCGCGTGTCTTGATGGCGCGCCGCTTCGCGGCCTCGTCGGCCCACGACGAGGACAGCTGCTCGGACTTGACCTGCTTCTTCGCCTTCGAGTCGCCGGCCGCCGCGGCGCCGGCCGCGGGCGGCTTGGCCGCGCCGACCGCCGGCTTGTGGATGGTGCCCTTGATGGCCCCGGCGGCCTCCGCCGGCTTCGGCGGCTCCACCGGCTTGGGCGCGTGCAGCACGGTGCGCGGGCGCGCCAGCATGTCGCGGATGGCCGCCGCTTCCTGCTCGGCGGCGCGACGGCGCGTCTGGATCGCCTCCATCTCGGCGGCGCGCGCGGCGGCCGCGTCGGCCTCCTCGCGCGCGCGGCGCTGCGCGTCGGCGACGCGCTGCTCTTCCTTGCGCGCGGCGCTGGCGGCCAGCTCGGCCTCCTTCTCGGCGGCGCGGCGTCCGTGGGCCGCCGCATCGTCGGCGCCGGCGGGCGCGGCCTGGGCCGTCGCGGCGGCGGCGACCTGCTCGGCCTCGCGCGCGGCCTGCTGCTCGCGCGCCGCGCGCTCGGCCTGTTCACGTTCGGCCTGCTCGCGCTCGGCCTCCTCGGCGCGCGCGCGCGCCTGCGCCTGCTCCTGCTCGAGCTGGCGCTGGCGCAGTTCGTCGGCCTGGCGCGCGAGCAGCTCGGACTGGCGCTTGGCCTCTTCCTCGCGGCGCCGCAGCTCGGCCTCGTCCACCACCGGCTGCGCGGGCTGCGCGGGGGCCTCGGCAACCTCGTCGCGCTTGACGAACACACGCTTCTTGCGGACCTCGACCTGGATCGTGCGGGCCTTGCCGGTCGAATCCGCCTGCTTGATCTCGGTGGTCTGCTTGCGCGTCAGCGTGATCTTCTTGCGCTCGGCGCCCGCGACCCCGTGCGCCACGCGCAGGTGATCCAGCAGGCGTGCCTTGTCGGCCTCGCTGATCGGGTCCTCGGCGTTGTGCTTGTGCACGTTGGCCGCGGCGAGTTGTTCCAGGAGCTGAGCGGCCGGAATGTGCAACTCGGTGGCGAGTTGAGCGACGGTGGTTTGTGCCATGGATGGTTTCCTTGCTCCTTTCGTCTCAGGCGTTGAACCAGTGTTCGCGGGCCTTGAGAATGAGCGCGCTGGCCTGGGCCTCGTCGGCCCCGATGATCTCGGTGAGTTCGTCGGTGGCCAGGTCGGCCAGCTCGTCCCGCGTGTGGATCCCGGCGTCGGCGAGCTTGGCGATCTGCTCGGTGCTCAGCCCTTCGAGATCCTTCAGGTCCTGCGAGACTTCCTCGAGCTTCTGCTCGCGTGCGATTTCCTGGGTCAGCAGCGCGTCGCGCGCGCGGTTGCGCAGTTCCTGCACGGTGTCCTCGTCGAAGGCCGAGATCTCGAGCATCTCCGCCAGCGGCACGTAGGCCACCTCTTCCAGGCTGGTGAACCCCTCCTGGATCAGGATGTCCGCCACTTCCTGGTCGACGTCGAGCTTGCTGCGGAACAATTCGCGCATCGCCTCGGTCTCGGCATTTTGCCGGCTTTGCGACTCTTCCGCCGACATCAGGTTGATCTGCCAGCCGGTCAGCTCGGAGGCCAGGCGCACGTTCTGCCCGGAGCGGCCGATCGCCAGCGCCAGGTTCTCCTCGTCGACCGCGACGTCCATCGCGTGCTTTTCCTCGTCGACGACGATCGACTGCACGTTGGCCGGCGCCAGCGCGCCGATCACGAACTGCGCCGGGTCTTCCGACCACAGCACGATGTCCACGCGTTCGCCACCGAGCTCGTTGCTCACCGCATTGACGCGCGAGCCGCGCACGCCGATGCAGGTGCCGATCGGGTCGATGCGGCGGTCGTGCGACAGCACGGCGATCTTCGCCCGCACCCCGGGATCGCGGGCGCAGGACTTGATCTCAAGCAGGCCCTGCTCCATCTCCGGCACCTCGAGGCGGAACAGCTCCTTCATGAACTCCGGCGAAGTGCGCGACAGCTCGATCTGCGGGCCGCGGGCGGCGCGGTCAATCTTCGCGATCACCGCGCGCACGCGGTCGCCGGCGCGGATGTTTTCCTTCGGGATCATCTCGCCGCGAGATCGGA
>JAKAXL010000096.1 GCA_021816585.1 Pseudomonadota bacterium
AGGATCGCCCGCTGGGAGGTCTGGATTGCACCGAAGAGCATGTCCAGTCGGGCGCTGGTGAGGCCGATCGTCGCGGACGCATAGTTAGAGGTCCACGACTCGGTGGGGAGTACCCCCTCCAGCACCTCGGCCATCGCCAGCGTGGTCTCGCCGCCGTAGGCCCCCGAGAGGTTGGTGAGGGTCTGGGCCACCGTGGGCTGCGACAGATCGGACAGGATGGCCCTGTCGGTGGCGTCGAGGGCCTCGCACAGCGCGTAGGGCGTGCATGGCCGCAGGGTCGTCGGGCAGCCGGGTTCGAGGCCGTGGATCAGGCCGTCGGGTGCCCTCGCGTTGCGAAGCAGCTGACGGGTGTCCAGAGGGGTCTCGGCAAGCAGGATCGACGGCATGGCGCGGCGCAGGGACGGCGAGGGCAGGGTTCGAGCTCGCGAACCCTGGGGTCCACGAGCCGCCGCGTTTGAGCCTACGCGCGCAGCCAAGGCCCGATGACCTGTGCGCGATCCAGGTTTCAGGGGCGAAACCGGTCATGCGCCCCCGCACCCGCGCCGCGGGCCGGCTGCGCCGCGCAAGCTGCGCCGCATGCCGGCTGCGCGGCGAATCCCTCAGCCTTCCAGTTGCGACAGGTCGCGCACCGCGCCCTTGTCGGCGCTGGTCGCCAGCTTGGCGTAGGCCCTCAGCGCGGCCGACACGCGGCGCGGGCGCGGCTGCGCCGGCTTCCAGCCCAGCGCGTCCTGCTCGGCGCGGCGGCGCGCCAGCTCGGCGTCGTCGAGCAGCACGTCGATGCGTCGCTGCGGGATGTCGATGCGGATGCGGTCGCCGTTGCGCAGCAGGCCGATGGCGCCGCCGGCCGCGGCCTCCGGCGAGACATGGCCGATCGACAGCCCCGAGGTGCCGCCCGAGAAGCGCCCGTCGGTCAGCAGCGCGCAGGCCTTGCCCAGGCCCTTCGACTTGATGTAGCTGGTCGGGTAGAGCATTTCCTGCATGCCGGGGCCGCCCTTCGGGCCCTCGTAGCGCACGACCACGATGTCGCCGGCCTTGACCTGGTCGCCCAGGATGTGCTCGACCGCCTCGTCCTGGCTTTCCACGACATGCGCCGGGCCCTCGAACACGAGCAGCGAGTCGTCGACCCCGGCGGTCTTCACGACGCAGCCGTCGAGCGCGATGTTGCCGCGCAGCACGGCCAGCCCGCCGTCCTTCGAATACGCGTGCGCGGCCTCGCGGATGCAGCCGGCGGAGCGGTCCAGGTCCAGGCTGGGCCAGCGCGTGTCCTGGCTGAAGGCCTGCTGGGTCGGGATTCCGGCCGGTCCGGCGCGGAAGAAGGTGTGCGTGGCCTCGTCCTTCGTGCGCATCACGTCGTGGTGCGCCAGCGCCTCGGCCAGCGTGCGCGAATGCACCGTCGGCACCGAGGCGTCGAGCAGCCCGGCACGGTCGAGCTCGCCCAGGATGCCCATGATGCCGCCGGCGCGGTGCACGTCCTCCACGTGGTAGTGGCTCGACGGCGCCACCTTGCACAGGTTGGGCACGCGCCGCGACAGCATGTCGATGTCGTGCATCGTGAAGTCGAGCTCGGCCTCCTGCGCCGCGGCCAGCAGGTGCAGGATGGTGTTGGTGGAGCCGCCCATCGCGATGTCCAGCGCCATCGCGTTGGAGAACGCGGCGTGGGTCGCGATGTTGCGCGGCAGCGCCGACGCGTCGTCGTGCTCGTAGTAGCGGCGGCACAGCTCGACGGCCAGGCGCCCGGCGCGCAGGAACAGTTCGCGGCGGTCGGCGTGCGTGGCCACCACGGTGCCGTTGCCGGGCAGCGCCAGCCCCAGCGCCTCGGTCAGGCAGTTCATCGAGTTGGCGGTGAACATGCCCGAGCAGGAGCCGCAGGTCGGGCAGGCCGATCGCTCCACCGCGGCGACCTCGGCGTCCGAGACCTTCGGGTCGGCGGCCATCACCATCGCGTCGATCAGGTCGATCTTCTTCAGCGTGGCCGTGCCGGCCAGACGCGTGGTGCCGGCTTCCATCGGGCCGCCGGAGACGAACACCACCGGGATGTTCAGGCGCAGCGCGGCCATCAGCATGCCGGGGGTGATCTTGTCGCAGTTGGAAATGCACACCAGCGCGTCGGCGCAGTGGGCGTTGACCATGTACTCGACCGAGTCGGCGATGATGTCGCGGCTGGGCAGCGAGTACAGCATGCCGTCGTGGCCCATCGCGATGCCGTCGTCCACGGCGATGGTGTTGAATTCCTTGGCGACCCCGCCGGCGGCCTCGATCTCGCGCGCCACCAGCTGTCCCAGATCCTTCAGGTGCACGTGCCCGGGAACGAACTGGGTGAAGGAATTGGCCACCGCGATGATCGGCTTGCTGAAATCCTCGTCTTTCATCCCGGTGGCGCGCCACAGCGAGCGCGCGCCCGCCATGTTGCGTCCGGCGGTGGTGGTCTTGGAGCGGTAGGCTGGCATCGAAGTTCCCTTGGAGAGCTGGTGTCCCGGCCGCTGCGGGCCGCTGGCCCTCCATTTTCGCCTCAATGCGGATTCGGCGTGGGGTTTTGCGCGCGGGGGGCGCAAAACCCCCGGGCACTTCTCAGGCGATGATCCTGAAGGCGAGCACGGGCAGATCGTCCATGCGCAGGGTCTCGGCGCGCGCCGGCAGCGGACCCCGGTCGAACAGGCGCTGCAGTTGCTGCGGGGTCGGCTCGACACCGAGCACGATGGCCTGCACCACCGGCCCCTCCTTCAGGCGCAGGTGGCCGTAGACGTAGGGCGCGATCTTCTCGAAGCGCGGATGGCAGGCCGGGGTGATGTTGTGGGTCGCATACAGCAGCGTCGCCTCGCCGCTGATCGGCTGCAGCTCCACCTTCCAGCTGCCGCAGTGCTCGCAGCATCCGGTGGGCGGGAAGGTATGGCCGCCGCAGTCCAGGCAGACGCTGGCGAGCAGGCTGCCGGTGGCGAGGGCTTCGTAGTAGGCGCGGATGGCGTTGGCGCCCTGGGTGGCTTGTTCCATGTCACAGACTCCCGAGAACGACGACCGTGCCGATCATGGCGTAGCCGTGGGTGTGGATCACCGAAACGCGCGGCGGCTTCGGAATCTGGCGCGCGCCCGCCTTGCCGCGCATCTGCAGCACCGCCTCGTAGGTATCGGAGCCGGCGCTGGCGGCCCATGCATGACCGAAGGCATGGCGTCCGCCGTGGGTCGACATCGGCCGATCACCGTCGAAGCGCAGGCGTCCGTCGCGCGCCGCCGTCAGGCCCTTCCCGGGTTCCAGGTAGCCGATCATCTCGGCCGTGCAGATGCCCGAGATGTGCGAGCAGTCGTGGGTGTGCAGATAGTCGATGTCGGCCGCCCGCACGTCGGCCATGTGCAGCGCGGCCTCGGCGGCGCGGCGGTCGAATTCCCACAGGGTCGGGTCCTCGCCGTACCACGGCAGGTCGCTGTAGCTGATGCCGAAGCCCTTGAGCTCCACCGCTTGCGACGGCGCGCGCGCCGCGAGGTCGGCGCGGGTCAGTACCATCGCCGACGCGCCGTCGGCGGTGGTGACCAGGCTGAGCAGACGCGAGGGCCAGGCCACGAAGGGGTTGTGGGTCTCGGAGCGCCAGTAGTCGAAGGCGTCGGCGAAGCCTTCGCGAGCGGCGCGGTCCTCGAGGCGCTCCTGGATGTTGGCCTTCGGATTGAGCGAGCCGTGCAGCCGCCGCGTGCGGCACAGCTCGAACATGCCGCGGTCGAAATCCTCGATCGAGATCCCGTACTTGCGGCAGTAGCCCAGCGCAACCAGCCCGTTGTAGGTCGAGAAGATGTCATAGCCCTGCGGCACGCCGTAGGCCTGGTTGACCGCCATGTCGGTCCACAGCCAGGTCTGCTGGTGCGAGATCGCCTCGCGCTCGTAGGGGCTGAATCCCTTGACCTTGGTGCGGGTCGTCTCCAGCCCGTAGACCAATACCGTGTCGTAGACACCGGAGGCGATCGACATCGCCGCCATCGCGGCACCGACGTTGGTGGTCGAGCACTGTGCTTCGAAATGCACGCCGGCCTTGAACTGCGTGCCGGTCCATTTCGAGAGCTGGGTGTAGGTGCCTGGCAGCTGCGAACTGTGCGTCATCGCATTGCCGGCGAACACCGCGTCGACCTGTTGTCCGTTGATCCCGGCGTCATCCAGCGCCTCGCGCACCGCGGCCGCCGTCAGCTCCTGGATGCTCATGCCCTGCAGCCCGGGTGTCTGCAGAAGATCTCCGAAGCGCGAGCAGCCGACACCCGTGATGGCCACCCGTTCTTTCAAATGGTTTCGCATGGTTGCGTCTCCTTGCATATTCGCGATGAGAGCCATGCGAACACTTGCGCGGAGTGGGCGCCTTGATGCAGATCGGTGTTGGCTGCGGTGTTGCGACGCAGCACGAGGCGCGGGCTTGATCCGCGGCAGGGCGGGACGGAGCCTGCGGACGCATGATCGCCGGGCTCCGCCGTCGCG
The DNA here is from genome assembly GCA_021816585.1 of Pseudomonadota bacterium. Lineage (GTDB taxonomy): Bacteria > Pseudomonadota > Gammaproteobacteria > Burkholderiales > Burkholderiaceae_C > Thiomonas_A. The sequence goes on from JAKAXL010000096.1 coordinate 4,448, forward strand.
GAGCCCGGCGGCGCGCGGGCTGCGCCGAACGACCTCCCGGAGGCGTCATGATGCGCCGTTTCAAGCTGGCCAAGGCTTTCACGCTGATCGAACCCGGGCCGGTGGTGCTGGTCACCACGCACGAGGCCGGGCGCGACAACATCATGACCATCTCGTGGACCATGGTGCTGGACTTCCAGCCGATGTTCGCGATCACCACCGGGGCCTGGAACCATTCCTACGCGGCGCTGCGCGAACGGCGCGAATGCGTGATCGCGATTCCCACCGTGGACATGCTCGACCAGGTCGTCGGAATCGGCACCTGCTCCGGCGCCGACACCGACAAGTTCGCGCGCTTCGGGCTGACCCGGCTGCCCGGTCGCCTGGTGCGGGCGCCGCGGATCCGCGAATGCCTGGCCAACATCGAATGCCGGGTGGTCGACTTCGTCGAGCAACACGACATCGTCGTGCTGCAGGGGCTGGCCGCCTACATGGACGACGAGCGCGCCGAACGGCGCACGCTGCATGCCGTCGGGGACGGCAGCTTCATCGTCGACGGGCGCCGGCTGGATCGGCGCGCGATGATGGCGTCGAAGCTGCCGCCCGGCGTGTGAAAGCTCCTGCGAGCGGCCTCACAGCGGGCGGGGCTCGCGGGGGTCGGCCTCGGCGAGGGTGCGGCGGTACAGGTCCTCCCAGGCGTCGGCCACCGCGGCCACCGAGAAGCCGCAGGCGAAGCGCCGCGCACCGGCGCCGAGGCGCAGGCGCTCGCCCGGGTCGGCCAGCAGGCGCAGCAGCTTGTCCCGAAGATCCGCGGGGTCGTCGGGTTCGACCAGCAGGCCCGCCTGCTGCGGAATGTGCTCCACCAGTCCGCCGCAGCGCGCGCCCACCGCCGGCAAGCCGCAGGCCATCGCCTGCAGCACGACCATGCTCTGGGTCTCGGACTTGCTGGCGATGGCGAACACCTCGCAGGCCCCGAACAGCTGTGCGAGCTGGGCATGCGGCAGCGTGCCGACGAAGCGCACCGCGTGGGCGATGCCGATGTCGCTCGCCAGCGACTCCAGCGCCTCGCGGGCGCTGCCGTGTCCGGCCAGCACCAGCGTGGCCTGCGGCAGTTGCTCGCGCAGCAACGCGAAGCCGCGCAACAACACGTCGAGATTCTTCTCGCGCGCCAGCCGGCCGGCGTAGACCACGGTCTGCGCGCCCAGCCCGAAGCGCAGCTTGGCGCTCAGCCTGGCCGCCTCGTCGAGCGGGGCGAAGCAGCGCGTATCCACCGGGTTGGAGATCACGCTGCACGGCCGGCGCACGCCGTGGCGCTGCATGTGCTCGACGGTGAAGCGCGACGGGCCGGTGACGCGGTCGCAGCGCTGGTAGTAGCGGGTCACCGCGCCCAGCGCGATGCGCCGGAAGGCCGCGCGGGCCAGCGGCGCGTACAGATCGAAGGCCTCGACGGCCCAGTGGTTGGTGCCCAGCAGCGGCACGCCGGCATGGCGCGCCGCGCGCAGCCCGGCGCGCCCGACGCTCAGGAAGGTATGGCTGTGCACCAGATGCGGGCGCAGGCGCTGGACGTCGCGCAGGCAGGCGCCGCAGGGAAGGGCCAGGCGCGACTGCTGGCTCGAGCTGGGAACCGGCAGCGAAGCCACGCGCCGCACCTCGACGGTGGGGCCGAGGTCCGGCTCGGCCACCGGCAGCCCGACGCGTGCGTAATCGCGCTTCGACGCCGTCGGGGCGAACACCAGCACGCGGTGTCCGCGTGCGCCGAGTTCGCGCGCGCAGGCCAGGATGGAGTCCTGGATGCCCCCGAGTTCGGGGTGGAAGCTGTCGGTGAACAGGGCCACGCGCAGCGGCTGCGCCTGCGCTCGGGACGATGGGGTGGGCGTGGTCATTCGGGAGGGGCCGGGTCGACGGCTCGCAACTGCCATGCCAGCGCGAGCAGGCCCAGCACGGCCAGCACCAGCCCGGCCGCCCCCGCGACACGCAGATCGCCGCGCAGGTTCTCGTAGAAGCGGCCGCAGAAGTAGCCGACGAGCATCAGCAGAGCCGACTTCGGCAGGGTTCCGAGCAGGTTGTAGAGCATGTAGCGCGCCGGGCGCAATCGCGCGGCGCCGGCGGCCAGCAACACCGCGAAGCCGGCCGAGTGGGTCAGCTTGCCGAACAGCAGCACCCGGCCCGGATGTTCGAGCAGGTAGCCGCGCAGCGCATCGACGCGTCGGCGCAAGCGGCTCGTACGCGCCCCGCGCAGCGGCAGCCGGCCCAGCAGCCAGCGCCCGGCCGCGTAGTACAGCGCATCTCCGGCAAGGTCGCCGAGCACCACGGTCGCGTACGCTGCCGCCAGGTTCAGCAGGCCCTGCGAGGCCAGCACGGCCGCCGCCACGGTCACCAGCGGCCCCTCGGCCACCGAGGCCGCGAACAGCAGCGCGTAGTCGTGGTGGCCGACCCACGCCGGCCACGCGCCGAGGCCCGGCCATGCGCCCACGATCATGCCCGCGGCTCCTGCGCGTGCTCGCGCGGCGGCGCGGCCGCGGCGCGCGCGCGCCGGCGCCCGCGCAGCGGC
>JAKAXL010000097.1 GCA_021816585.1 Pseudomonadota bacterium
CCTTCCAGCGAGAACATGCCGCCGCGCCCGGGCACCACGTCGATGATCAGCTGGGTGTGCTGCCAGTATTCGAACTGCGGCCCGCTGATGTAGAAGGGCGCCGGCCCGACGCGGCCCAGCCGGCGGTCATGGTCGCCGACCAGGAACTCGTGCTGTGGGTAGCACATCGGCGAGCTGCCGTCGCAGCAGCCGCCGGATTGATGGAACAGCACCGGGCCGTATTGCGCCACCAGGCGCTCGACCAGTTGCAGCGCGGCCGCGGTGGCGGTCACGCGCGGCACCGCTTCGGGGAGTGTCGGCATGGGTTCTGGGATCCGCTGGGCGGGCACGCCGCGTGCGGCGTGCCCGGACTCGACCGGCTGGGCTCGGCTGCAGGGCTTCAGAAGAATCCCAGCGGCTTCTCGGAGTAGCTGACCAGCAGGTTCTTGGTCTGCTGGTAGTGGTCGAGCATCATCTTGTGGTTCTCGCGCCCGATGCCCGACTGCTTGTAGCCGCCGAAGGCCGCATGCGCCGGGTAGTGGTGGTAGCAGTTGGTCCACACCCGCCCGGCCTGGATGCCGCGCCCCATGCGGAAGGCGGTGTTGACGTCGCGGCTCCACACGCCGGCGCCCAGGCCGTACAGCGTGTCGTTGGCGATGGCCAGCGCCTCGGCCTCGTCGCGGAAGGTGGTCACCGACACCACGGGGCCGAAGATCTCCTCCTGGAAGATGCGCATCTTGTTGTGGCCCTTGAACACCGTCGGCTTGACGTAGTAGCCGCCGGAGAGATCGCCCTCGAGCACGTTGCGCGCGCCGCCGGCCAGCACCTGCGCGCCTTCCTGGCGGCCGATGTCGATGTAGGACAGGATCTTCTCGAGCTGCTCGTTGGAGGCCTGGGCGCCGATCATCGTGGTCATGTCCAGCGGGTTGCCCTGCTTGATCGCGGCCACGCGCTTGAGCGCCTTGTCCATGAACTGCTCGTAGATGGATTCCTGCACCAGCACGCGGCTCGGGCAGGTGCACACCTCGCCCTGGTTGAGCGCGAACAAGGCGAAGCCTTCCAGCGCCTTGTCCAGGAAACCGTCGTCCCTGGACAGCACGTCGGCGAAGAAGATGTTGGGCGACTTGCCGCCCAGCTCCAGCGTGACCGGGATCAGGTTCTGGCTGGCGTACTGCGAGATCAGGCGTCCGGTGGTGGTTTCGCCGGTGAAGGCGATCTTGGCGATGCGGTTGCTCGACGCCAGCGGCTTGCCGGCCTCCAGCCCGAAGCCGTTGACCACGTTGACCACGCCCGGCGGCAGCAGGTCGCCGATGAGTTCCATCATCACGAGGATCGACACCGGCGTCTGCTCGGCCGGCTTGATCACCACGCAGTTGCCGGCGGCCAGCGCCGGTGCGAGCTTCCACACCGCCATCAGCAGCGGGAAGTTCCACGGGATGATCTGGCCCACCACCCCCAGGGGTTCGTGGAAGTGGTAGGCGTAGGTCTCGTGGTCGATTTCGCTGATGCCGCCTTCCTGCGAGCGCACGCAGCCGGCGAAGTAGCGGAAATGGTCGACCGCCAGCGGCAGGTCGGCGTAGGTGGTCTCGCGGATCGGCTTGCCGTTGTCCCAGGTCTCGGCCGCCGCCAGCATCGGCAGGTTCTGCTCGATGCGGTCGGCGATGCGGTTGAGCACCAGCGCGCGCTCGGCCGGCGAGGTACTGCCCCAGGCCGCCTTGGCCTTGTGCGCGGCGTCCAGCGCGCGCTCGACGTCCTCGGCCGTGGACCTGGGCACCTCGCAGAAGGGCCGGCCGGTGATCGGGGTGATGTTGTCGAAGTAGGCGCCGCCGATCGGCGCGACCCATTCGCCGCCGATGTAGTTGCCATAGCGCTTCTTGAACGCCACCGCGGTGCCGAATTTGCCGGGCTCGAGCATGTCCATTCCAGTCTCCTGAATTCGTGATGCGGCGCGGCGGATTGCCGGGCCTGCGGCGTCCTCCCTTGCAACGCCCGTGCCATGCGTGTGTCGCGGCCCGTCGCGCGCGGCGCACGGGAGCGCCGGCCCCGATGCGCGCCGCGCGGGGGCCGGCGAGTGTCGCAAGCTGCCGCAGCGCCGGTGTGGCGGCGGTGTCGCGCTACAGCACTGCGACACCGCCCGCCGTCGGCGCGCAGGTTCGCCGCGTCGCGCACCATGATTTAGAGAAATTTAAGTGCGAAATAGAAATTACTAATTTTATTTATCAGGCTCCGAATCTAGGATGTGTTCGCCGGCCCGGATGGGGTCCTCCCAGGAGTATCGGGCCGGCTCCGATCGGGCATGGCGCCGACTTGCGCGCCCGGCCTCCCACCGACCACGCCGACCAACCGACCTGGCCCGAGTCCCCATGCCCTGGATGGATGCCCTCTCCGTGATCGCCCTGGCGCTGCCGGTGGCCTCCGCCGTGCCTTCGCTGGTGCTCGGCCGGACGCGCGCCCGCGGCGCGGCGCGGGCCAGCATCGCGGCGGTCGCGGCCAGCCTGCTGCTGTGGTGCGCGCTGCTGCTGCGGCACCTGGTCACGGGGGCCCTGCCGCCGCCGAGCCTGGCCGGACACGTCTTGCCGCTGCTGCTGGATCCGCTGGGCCTGGCGCTGGCGCTGGTGATTTCCGGGATCAGCCTGGTGGTTCACGTGTACGCGCTGAACTACATGGCCGACGAGCCGGGCTACGGGCGCTTCTTCGGACTGCTCGACCTGATGACCGCGGCCCTGCTGCTGCTGGTCACCTCGGGCGACCTGGTCATCCTGATCGCGGCGTGGCTGCTGGTCGGCCAGCTGCTGTTCTTCCTGCTGGGCGAGGACCGTTCGCGCGTGTCGGCCGGGCGCTATGCCTTCTGGACCTTCATCGCCAACCGCGTCGGCGACGTCTCGCTGGTGGCGGGGGCGCTGCTGCTGTGGCGCGGCTACGGCAGCTGGCAGCTGCCGGTGCTGTTCGCGCGCATCGCCGAGCACCCGGGGGTGCAGCTGGGCGGCGTGGCGATCCTGCCGCTGGCCGGGCTGCTCGTCGCGTCGGCCGGCTTCGTGCGCTCGGCGCAGTTCCCGCTGCATGTGTGGCTGCCGTACACGATGGACGGGCCGACCCCGGTGTCGGCGCTGATGCACGCGGGCATCGTCAACGCGGGGGGCTTCCTGCTCAACCGTTTCGCTCCGCTGTTCGTGCATGTTCCGCTGGTGCTGCACCTGTGCTTCATGGTCGGCCTGGTCACCGCGCTGGTCGGCTCGGCGCTGATGCTCACGCAGAACGACGTGAAAAAGTCCCTCGGCTACTCCACCATGGGGCAGATGGGTTTCATGATCATGGAGTGCGGGGTCGGCGCCTTCTCGCTGGCCGTCTACCACCTGATCGCGCACGGCCTGTTCAAGGCCACGATGTTCCTGAATTCGGGTGCCGCGATCGGGCAGGCGCGCAAGCACGACGGCGTTCCGCCCGACGACATCTACACCTTCGTCGTCGAGCATCGCCCGGTGAGCGGCGCACGCCTGCCATGGCTGCTGGCGGCGCTGATCACGGTGCTGGTGCCGCTGCTGATGCTGGGCATGTCGCACTGGCTGGTCGCCGCCGACTTCTTCCACCGGCAGGGAGCCGTCGTCCTGCTGTTCTTCGGCTGGGTCACCGGCGCGCAGATGTTCTTCAGCATCTACAAGCTGCCCAGCGAGAACCCGTGGCGCCTGATGATCCTGCTGCTGCTGTCGATGCTGGTGGTGGTCGCCGGCTACACGCTGGTCGGGCACGTGTTCGAGGAGTTCCTCTATCCCGATGCCGCGATGCGCGACGCGCTGTATGCGGCCGCCGGCATCAACCTGGTCGCCTTCGACCTGATGAGCGTGCTGCTCGCGCTGGTGCTGGTCGGCGCCTGGCTGGTGATCTTCTATGCGCAGTCGCTGGATCTGCAGGGCCGTCGCGGCTCGCTGTGGAACGCGATCTACCTGAACCTGTACGCCCTGTTCTCGCGCGAGCTCTACGTGGTCGACGTGGTCGCCCGCTTCGCCCGCTTCATGGTGCGGGCGGCCACGCGCCTGAACCTCGCGCTGCGCTGGACATGAGGGGGCCCGCATGCTGCTGATGGTGTTCGCTGCCGCGCTGCTGCTGCCCGGGATGTTTCCCGTCAGCATGGCTGGCGGACGATTGCTCGGTGCGCCGCGTGCGCCGTGGGCGCGCGCCCTCGCGCTGGCGCTGCTGCCCGCCGCCGGCGCGCTGCTGCTGGCGCGCACGGCGCCGCCCGCGGCCTGGCAGCACGGCCTGCGCATGCTGGCGCTGGGCTCGGCGCTGCTGTACGCGTGGCGCCTGCTGGGAGTTCGCGAACTGTTCGTGTGGGCACGCCTGCAGGCGGCCTCGGCGGGCGCGCTGGTCTGGCTGGGATGGCTGCACGGCGTGGCCGGCGCCCCGCTGCTGGCGCTGGCCGCGGCGCTGCTGGCGCCGGCGGTGCTGCTGAGCCTGCTGGCCGGATCGATGCAGCGTCGCGTCGGCGCCGCCTACGCCGGGCTGCGCGGCAGCCTCGCCGCCAGCTACCCGCGGCTCGGCGCGGCGCTGGCCGTGTGCCTGCTGGCGATGCTCGCGCTGCCGCCGTTCCCCGGCTTCCTGGCGCTGCTGGCCCTGTTGCAGCACCTCGGCGCGGGGGCCGCCGTCGGCGTGCTGCTGGTGTGGCTGCTGTGGAGCTGGGCCGGGGCCCTGCTGTGGCAGGGGCTGGGCTTCGGGCCGGCCTGGCCGGCCACGCGCGTGCGCGACCTGGCGCGGGTGCAGCTGCTCGGGCTGGCGCTGCTCGGCGCCGTGTTCATGCTGGGCGGACTGCTGGGGAGTGGGACATGGTGGACGTTCTGAGTCTGGCCAAGCGCCTGCGCGTGCGCGCCACGGCCTATGTCGCCGGCGAGCCGCTGCCGTACTTCTGGCCGATGCGCACCTTCATTCATCACAATCCGCTGTACGGACTGGAGCATCTTCCCTTCGAGCAGGCCGTGCAACGGGGCGCCGAGATCTTCCATGCGCGCGTGTTCCTGCCGCGCAGCCGCTACCAGGCGTGGCGCCGCGAGGGCAAGGTCTGCGAGGCGGCGCTGGGTCGCGGCATCGAGCGCGCGGCCGCCGCGCTTGCCGAGGTCCCCGGAGTCGACTGGCCGGCGTGGCTGCGCGCGCTGACCGAGGCCGCGCACGACGCCAGCGGCGTGGCGTCCGGCGCGCTCGCGCAGGACGTGCACGCGTTGCTGCAGGGGCTGCCGATCGAAGCCGGCGCGCCGCATTCGCAGGCCTTGCAGCAGATGCTGCGACAGCGCTTCCCGGCGTCGCTGCCGCTGCCCGAATGCGTCGACGCGCTGTGGGGGACGCGGCTCGCCGAGGAGCTCGACGAGCTGCTGATCAAGAGCTGCCTGGACTTTTTCGACGAGGACCAGTCGTCGTGGCGCATGCCGGGGCGCGAGCGCGGCCTGTTCGCGGCCTGGAGCGACCTCGCCAGGCGCAACGCGCGCCTGTTCGTGCGCGGACTGCACATGCGGCGCCTGCTCGACCAGGCGGTGGATGCCGAGTCCGCGGTGGTGCTGGTGATGGAGACGCTGGGAATCGACGCCGACGACTGGCCGGCGTACTTCACCCGCGAGCTCACGCGTCTGCACGGCTGGACCGGCTTCGTGCGCTGGCGCTCGTCGGCCAAGCACTACCACTGGGCGCAGCGTCATCCGGCCGATGTCGTGGACCTGCTGGCGATCCGCCTGCTCATCGGACTGGCGCTGCTGCAGGAAAGCGGGCGCGACCGCGGCACTCCGCAGAGCCTGGAGCAATTGCGGCAGATGCTGGAGCGCCGCGGCGCCTCGGCGCTGCTGCGCGCCCAGCTGTACGGCGGCGAGGTGCTGCCGGACTGGGCGCATCGCATCGAGGACGCCGTGGCGCGCGACTCCGACGCGCGCTGCGAGGCCCTGCTCGGGGATTACTGGCCGCACTGGCGCACCGAACGCGCCCGGGCCCAGCTCGACGCGCTGCGCGAGCTGGCCGAGGCCGCCGGTGGCGCGCAGGCCGTGCAGGCGCTGGCGGGCCTGCACGCATGGCAGATCGAGGACCTGATGCAGGGCCTGCGCGAATTCTCCGCGCGCGAGGGGCTGCTGTGGACCGAGGCGATGGAGTCGCAGGCCACCGCGCGCCTGCTCCAGGGCCTGAACGTGCCGCAGGAGGCGGCGGCGCCCAAGCGTCCGTTCGCGCAGGCGCTGTTCTGCATCGACGTGCGCTCCGAGCCCTATCGCCGCAACCTGGAGCGGATCGGCGATTACCAGACCTTCGGCATCGCCGGCTTCTTCGGGGTTCCGGTGGGATTCCTCGGTTACGGCAAGGGCAGCGAGACCCACCTGTGCCCGGCGGTGGTCACGCCGCGCAACCTGGTGCTGGAACTGCCCTCGGCGCTGCACCCCGACAGCGAGGACTTCGTCGGCACCCTCGACCATGTGCTGCACGAGGTGAAGAGTTCGCTGCTGTCGCCCTTCGTCACGGTGGAGGCTCTGGGCGTGCTGTTCGGGCTGGACCTGTTCGGCAAGACCATGGCTCCGCTGGCCTACAGCCGCTGGCGCAAGAGCCTGGAGGCGCAGCGTGCGCCTACCCGGCTGCTGGTGGACAAGCTGTCGCGCGAACACGCCGACTCGATCATCCGCACGCTGCAGCGCAGCCTGATCGTGAAGGCCCTGCGCAACGAACTGGGGATCGAGCGCGAGCGCGTGGACGACGAGCTGATCCGCGAATTGCGCGAGACGGCGCTGCGCCGGCGCGACGGACCGACGCGGCTGCGCACCGG
>JAKAXL010000098.1 GCA_021816585.1 Pseudomonadota bacterium
CCCACGACCTGTTCAGGGTCGGCGGATTTTAAGTCCGCTGCGTCTGCCGATTTCGCCATCCGGGCGCCGCAGGGCGGCATGCTACCCCAGCGCGCAGCGGGCTCCGTGCGGGGGTCGGAAAGGCAAGCGGAATGTTGCCTATCCGCACGCCATCCAAGGCCTTTGCGGAAAAGCCCGGACGATGCTCGGCCCTGTGTCGGATCTTTGGGCGATCGTCCGGTCAATTCCAGGACAAAGAGAGGGAAATCTATTCAAATTGTCGCCATTATCGTATAAGATTCTACTAATCGAAGTTTTGCCGGATAAAGTTCCAAGAAACTCTATTTCTGCAGCAGCTATTGCTGCGGAGATGTCCGGCTGCGAGCCCCGGGTGGCTGTGATGACCCGGGCTTGCAGTGCGCAGCAGGGCGCGTCCCGGGTTCCACCCGCGTGGCGTCCCTGCGTCGGCCCGCGCCGCACCCTGCGGCACCCTCGGCGCCGCGCACGCAGGGCGGCGCCGTGGCGCCGCCTCAGGGGAGTCCGGAAGACCCGTGGCCGGTCCGGGGCCCCGACCAAGTCGCCGCGCCCGGTCCCTTGCCGGGCGTCCCGTTCACGGCGGACGCCCGGTCCGCCACCGACTTCGGAGATGCCATGCACGCCCGTATCCGCGAAACCCTTCCCGCGAACCTCGCCCGTTCGTCCACCCGCGCGCCCCTGGAGGTCGCCGTGCTCGGCGCCGGCAGCTGGGGCACCGCGCTGGCGGCCGCGGCGCGTCGCGGCGGCATGGGCGCACGCCTGTGGTCGCGGCGCCCCGACGTGGCGCACGCCATCCGCACCACCGGCTTCAATCCGCGTCACCTCCCGGGAATCGCGCTGCCGCAGGGCCTGCAGGCCAGCGACGACCTGCGGCAGGTGCTGCAGGGTGCGGACATCGTGGTGTACGCGGTGCCCTGCGCGGCCTTGCGCGGCGTGGCGGGGGCGGCCGCCGATGGCGTGGCCGGGCATGCGCTGGTGCTGGCCGCCTGCAAGGGCGTCGAGCCGGGCAGCGGCAGCCTGATGACCCAGGTGCTGCGCGAGCAGTGCCGCCCCGGGCAGGCGGTGGGCATGCTGGCGGGGCCGAGCTTCGCCGACGAGGTGGTGCGCGGCCTGCCGACGCGCCTGACCCTGGGCCTGCGCGCGCCCACGCCGGGCGCGCTGGACGCCGCGCGCGAACTGGCGCGGGCCTGGCGCGACGCGGCCATCGAACTCGACATCTGCGACGACGAGGTGGGCGTGCAGGTGGCCGGCGCACTGAAGAACGCGGTGGCCATCGCCTGCGGCATGGCCACCGCGCAGGGGCTCGGCGAGAACGCGCGCGCGGCGATCGTCGCCCGCGGCCTCGACGACATGCGGCGCCTGACGCTGGCCCTGGGCGGGCGTGCCGAGACCCTGTTTCGCAGCAGCGGCGTCGGCGATCTGTTCCTGACCGCGTCGTCGAGCCACTCGCGCAACACCCGCCTCGGGCTTCGCCTGGGTGCCGATGCCGAGCAGCGTGCGAGCGCGGCGCAACTCGGCGAGGGCGGCGAACTGGCCGAAGGCGCGGTCGCCAGCCACGCGCTGGCGGCGCTGGAACAGCGCCTGCAACTGCAGCTGCACGTGCCGCGCGCGGTGCGCGAGGTGCTGGGCGCGCGCCGCAGCGCCGCCGAGGCGCTGCACAACCTGCTGGCGGCGCCCACCGACGCGCCGGCCGTGCTGCCGCAGCGTGCTGCGGCGCACGCCGCTTGCGCCCCGGCGCACGACGCCACTGCGGTGCGCGTTCCCGCGCCGGCCTGGAACCATCGGGTGGTTCAATGAACGACCTCGCGCAGGGCGCGGCCGCCATGGCGCGGCGCACGGTGCTTGCCACCGATCTCGACGGCACCTTCGTCGGCGGCGATGCGCAGCAGCGGGCCGAGCTGTACGACTGGATCCGCGCGCGTCGCGACGAAGTGGTGCTGATGTTCGTCAGCGGCCGCGGCCAGGCGCACATGCGCGAGCTGGCCGACGGCCTGGGCCTGGAGCCGGATTACTTCATCGGCGACGTCGGCACCACGGTGGAGGCGGGCCGTCATGCAGCGGCCGGCGCGCTGGAGCCGGTTCGGCAATGGCTGCAGCAAGCATGGCCGGAATACGCGGTGCGGCGCATCGGGCAGGTGATGCAACGTCACCCGCGACTGTGGGCGCAGCCGTCGGTCGGCGGGCGCCGCATGTCGTACTACTACGACGACGAGCCGGCGGCCCTGCGCGCGGCCGGTGAATTGCGCACCCTGGGTTTCGACGTGCTGCTGTCGGACAACCAGTATTTCGACGTGCTGCCGCGCGGGGTGCAGAAGGGCCCGACGCTGCTGCGCACGCTGCGCGCGCTGGGGCTGCCGGCGCACCGCACGCTGGTCGCGGGCGACACGCTGAACGATCTTTCGATGTTCCGCACCGGGCTCAGCGGGGTGGCGGTGGCCAACCGCGAGCCGGCGCTGGAGCGCGCGCTGCGCGGGGCCCCGCATGTGCACCTGAGCCGCCACCCCGGCGCCGCCGGAGTGCTCGAGGCGCTGCGACGTTTTCATGCAACGGGAGGAGCACAGGCATGGCTGCGCAACTTGTGATCGTCTACCACCGCGAACCCTACGAGGAGCAGGTGGAGAACGGGCGCGTCGTGCTGCGCGAGAACCGCAGCCCGAACGGCATCGTGCCGGCGCTCAAGGGATTCATCGGCAGTGTCGAGAGCGCGAGCTGGATCGCCTGGAAGAAGGCGCCGGCGGGCAGGGCGCCGGCCTTCCAGCGCCGCGTCGCGGTGCGCGACAGCTACGGCAGCTACGAGGTGGTGCGCCTGCCGCTGCAGGCCGAGCAGATCAGCCAGTTCTACCACGTGACCTCGAAGGAGGCGCTGTGGCCGGTGCTCAACAGCTTTCCGTCGCTGTACAGCTCGGAGAACACGCACTGGGCGACCTTCCGCGAGGTCAACCGCCTGTTCGCGGAGGCCGCCTGCGAGGAAGCCGCGCCGGGCGCGGTGGTCTGGGTGCACGACTACAACCTGTGGCTGGTGCCGCAGTTCGTGCGGCGCCTGCGACCGGACCTGAAGATCGCGTTCTTCCACCACACGCCGTTCCCGGCGCCCGACGTGTTCAACCTGCTGCCGTGGCGCGAGGAGATCCTGGACAACCTGCTGAGTTGCGACCTGGTGGGTTTTCATGTGCCGCGTTATGCGTGCAATTTCGCCAGCGTGGCGCAGGGCCTGCGCGGCGTGCGCGACCTGCGCTGGGAAAGCGCCGCGGCGGGGCTGGCCACGCAGGGCAGCGCGCTGGCGGAGCCGCGCACGCCGAGTTCCTTCGAAGTCGACGGCCGGCGCGTGCACATCGACGCGTTTCCGATCGGCACCCATGCCGAACTGATCGCCGGCAGCATGGCCGGCCAGCAGGCGCGCGAGCAGGTGGCGCACATCCGTGCGCGGCTGCCCGAGCGCAAGGTGATCGTGTCCATCGGACGCGTCGACTACGCCAAGGGCACGCGCGAGATGCTGCTGTGCTATGAGCGGCTGCTGCGCCGCCGCGCCGACCTGCACGGGGAGGTCAAGCTGATGCTCACCGCGGTCGCGCCGGCCGACGGCATGCGGGTGTACCGGCGCGCGCAGCAGGCCATCGAGCAGATCGTGGGGCGCATCAACGGGCATTTCGGGACCCTGTCGTGGCAGCCGGTGGTGCTGTCGACGACGCCGATGAGCTTCCAGGAGACGCTGGCGCACTACCGCGCCGCCGACATCTGCTGGATCACCCCGCTGCGCGACGGATTGAACCTGGTGGCCAAGGAATTCGTGGCCGCGCATGATGGCGGCGACGGGGTTCTGGTACTTTCCGAGTTCGCCGGCGCGGCCGTGGAACTGCGCGACGCGGTGCTGGTGAATCCGTACAGCATCAGCCAGATGGACGACGCCATCGACCGCGCGCTGGACATGCCCTCGCAGGAGCAGCGCGAGCGCATGCGGCGCATGCAGGAGCATGTACGCCGCTACGACATCGGCTACTGGACGCGCCACGTGCTCGCCTGGTTCGCGGCGCTGCGCAGCGGCTCGGAGGCGCCGCTGCCCGAGGCGGCATGAGGCGCCCGGGGCGACCCTGCGTCGCCCGCCGCCTGGCCTGTGCGATGCGCCGCTGGCGCAGTGAGCCGTGGAGGACCCTGCCTGGATGACCATGACCCAGTTGAGCCACATCATCGTCTATTCGAATTCGCTCGAGGCCTGGGTGATCGCACTGGCCTGGCTGGTGCTGGTCGGCGGACTGACGGCCGCGGTGAAGCCGTGGCTGGTGCACCGCCTGGGCGAAGTCGCGCGCCACACGCCGACGCGCCTGGACGACGCCTTCGTCGAGGCGCTGGCCGGCACGCGGCCCTGGTTGCTGGCGCTGGGCGCCATGCTGCCGGCGGTGCACGGCCTGGTGCTGCCGAGCGTGCAGCGCCGCTGGATCGAGGGTTTCGCGAGCCTGGCGCTGGCGGTTCAACTGGGGCTGTGGGCGGGGCGTTTCATCGATCAGCTGATCACGCAATCGCGCGAAAGCGCGATGCGCACCGACCCCGAGACGGCCACCGGACTGGCGGCGATGAGTTTCCTGGCGCGCCTGCTGCTGTGGAGCCTGCTGCTGCTGCTGTTGCTGGACAACCTGGGGTTCAACGTCAGCACGCTGCTGGCCGGTCTGGGCGTCGGCGGCATCGCGGTCGGTCTGGCGCTGCAGAACATCCTGGGGGACCTGTTCTCCAGCCTGTCGATCGTGCTGGACAAGCCTTTCCAGATCGGACATTTCATCGTCATCGACGGGTTTTCGGGGACGGTGGAAAACATCGGGCTGAAGACGACCCGCATCCGCAGCATCAGCGGCGAGCAGCTGGTGTTCTCGAACACCGACCTGACCAAGGCGAGGCTGCGCAACTATCGCCACATGCAGGAGCGGCGCATCGTGTTCGCCTTCGGCATCGAATACTCGACGCCGCCGGAGGTGGTCGCGAGGGTGCCGGAACGCGTGCGTGAAATCATCCAGGCGCAGGCCCAGGCCCGTTTCGATCGGGCGCATTTCAAGGATTTCGGCGAGTCGGCGCTGAATTTCGAGGTGGTCTACTGGATGACCACCGCGGACTACACCGCCTACATGGACACGCAGCAGGCGATCAACCTCGAACTGATGCGTGCGCTGCAGGAATTCGGGACCGGTTTCGCGTTCCCGACCCGCACCGTGCTGCTGGGCGCCGGCGAGCCGCTGGCCCTGCAACGCGCCGCGCGCACGGCGCAGCAGCAGCCGGCCGGCCGGGCCAACTGACTGCGGCGACTGCGGCGACTGCGGCGACTGCGGCGGGGCCCGGGGGCGATCCTCCGGGCAACAAAAAAGCCGCCAATGGCGGCTTTCGCAAGTCGGGAGAGTCTGGAGGCGCGGGCGGGAGTCGAACCCACCTGGAAGGATTTGCAGTCCTCTGCATAGCCGCTTTGCTACCGCGCCGTTTGATGCTCGCGGGCGTATCTTAGCGGAAGACACGCACCGGCGTTGGTCGAAGCTTCCGGGAGATTCGAGGTCGTCGCCGACCGCGTTCCTCGAAAACCCCGCGGACAAAACCTCGAGGCGCGAATCCGGATGAAATTCCGACGCTTGGCCAGAAAATATCCGGAAGCGGGCCACAAAAAAGGGGAAGACCGTGCTTCCCCTCGGATTGCCCCGGGGCCCGGGCTCGCGCCCGAACCGGATATTCACGCAGTCTGGATTATCAAACCCCGGACTTCGCGAATCGAGAAACTGGAGCGGGAAACGAGTCTCGAACTCGCGACCTCAACCTTGGCAAGGTTGCGCTCTACCAACTGAGCTATTCCCGCGAAAACCGACATTATAGGCGGCGCGAAGGCCTTGTCAACACGCCCCGCGCAGGCCTCACAACTGCGCGTTCAGGCCGCCGACCACCGCATGCATGCCGGCGTCCACGTGCAGCACCTCCGCGGTGATCCCGCTGGCCAGGTCCGACAGCAGGAAGGCGCTGGCGTCGCCGACCTGCTCGATGGTGACGTTGCGACGCAGCGGCGTGCTGGCCTCGTTGAACTTGAGCATCTTGCCGAAGTCGGCGATCCCCGAGGCCGCCAGCGTCTTGATCGGGCCGGCGCTCAGGCCGTTGACCCGCATGCCGCGCGGGCCCAGCGACTCGGCAAGGTAGCGCACGGTGGCTTCGAGCGCGGCCTTCGCCACGCCCATGGTGTTGTAGTTGGGGACCACGCGCTCGGCGCCGAGGTAGGTCATGGTCAGCAGCGACGGCATGCCTGCGGCTTCGGTGGAGGCCTGCAGCAGCGGCAGCAGCGCCTTGGCCAGCGCCGGGAAGGAGTAGGCCGAGATGTCGTGCGCGATGCGGAAGCTCTCGCGCGACAGGCCTTCGAGGAAGTCTCCGGCGATGGCCTCGCGCGGCGCGAATCCGATCGAGTGCACCAGGCCGTCCAGGCGCGGCCACTGCGCGCCGAGGTCGCGCGCCAGCGCCTCCATCTGGGCGTCGTCGGCGACGTCGCAGGGGAAGGTCAGGCGGCTGTCGAATTCCTGCGCGAAGCCCTGGATGCGCTCGGCGAAGCGCTCGCCGACGTAGGTGAAGGCCAGTTCGGCGCCTTCGCGGTGGCAGGCCTTGGCGACGCCGTAGGCGATCGAGCGGTTCGACAGCAGGCCGGTGATCAGAATGCGTTTGCCGGAGAG
>JAKAXL010000027.1:0-18176 GCA_021816585.1 Pseudomonadota bacterium
CCTTGCTGCTCGACCGCGGGCGTCGCTCGGGAATCGGCATCGGCGCCTTCGACCAGGGAGGCTTCCTGGTCGACGGCGGCCGCGAGCCGACGGGGGGCGGCGTGCCGCCGCTGATCGCGCGGCTGCCCGTACCCGCGGGCTGGCGCTGGATCCTGCTGTTCGACCCGGCGCACCGCGGGCTCAGCGGCGGCGCCGAGACACGCGCCTTCGCCGCGCTCCCACGCTTTCCCGAGCGCCAGGCCGAACGCCTGTGCCGCCTGGTGCTGATGCAGATGCTGCCGGCGCTGGCCGAGGCCGACGCCGACGCCTTCGGCGCCGCGCTGACCGAGGTGCAGGACGGCGTCGGCGACCACTTCGCGCCGGCTCAGAACGGGCGCTACGCCAGTGCGGCGGTGGGCGAGGCGCTGGACCTGCTGCGCCGCGCCGGCGCGGCGGCGGTGGGCCAGACTTCATGGGGGCCGACCGGTTTCGCACTGGCCTCCAGCACCCAGCACGCGCAGCGCCTGCTGGCCGAACTGCAATCGACCCCGG
Source organism: Pseudomonadota bacterium (assembly GCA_021816585.1). Lineage (GTDB taxonomy): Bacteria > Pseudomonadota > Gammaproteobacteria > Burkholderiales > Burkholderiaceae_C > Thiomonas_A. Next base: position 532 of record JAKAXL010000027.1, read on the forward strand.
TGCTGCGCTCGTTGCAGACCAGGGTGTGCGCCACGCGATCCGAAGGAGCGCGGGTGGAGGCGCTGCCCGACGAGCTGCACGCGCCGTACCGCGGCGGCGCGATGTCCGCGCTGCATTCCTGATCCCCCTCGCCGCCGCTGCGCGCCGACCCGATTCCTCCCTTCTCCGCCATGGACAAACCGTACATCCTGCATTTCGCGACGCCCGGACCGCGGGTCAGCCCCTTCGACGTCAACATGGCCTACGACGCCGGCTGGGACGCCGTGGTGCCCTACGCCGGCGTCGGCCCCGAGGACATCGCCGCGTTCACGCAGGACGCGATCTTCTCGCGCGGCCCCAACGGGGTGCGGCGTACCGGCATGTTCCTCGGCGGACGCGATGCCTGGATGGCCGCCGACATGCTGCTGGCGGCACGCGCGGCGATGGTGCCGCCCTTCGAGGTCTCGGTGTTCGCCGATCCCAGCGGCGCCTTCACCACCGCGGCGGCGATGCTGGCCAAGGTCGAGCATGCGCTGGCGCACGGCTTCGACCTGGGGCTGCGCGGGGCCTGCGTGCTGGTGCTCGGCGGAACCGGTCCGGTGGGACTCGTGGCCGCAGCGCTGGCGGCGCAGGCGGGGGCGCGGGTGCGCGTGGCCAGCCATGCCGGAGCGCAGCGCGCGCAGAAAGCCGTGGATACGCTGCGGCCGCGCGCCGCCGGGGACTACGACGCGGTGGGCTGGGGCGACGACACCGCATCGCGCCTGCCGCTGCTGCGCGACGCCGACGTCGTGCTGGCGGTGGCGCGGGCCGGTGTGCAGGTGCTGGCGGCGGCCGAGCTCGCGCAGGCCCCGCGCCTGCGCGTGGCCGCCGACGTCAACGCGGTCCCGCCGGCCGGCATCGAGGGCGTGGGCGCGATGGACGACGCGCGCGAGCTGCCGGCGAAGGCCGCCGATGGTCGCGCCGTGCTGGGCATCGGCGCGCTGGCCATCGGCAACGTCAAGTACCGCACGCAGCAGGCGCTGCTGCGCCATATGCGCGAGTCCGGCGGCGCGCAGTACCTGGGTTACGCCGAGTGCCTGACCGAGGCGAGGCGCCATGTCGGCTGAGCCGCCGCAGACCATGAGGCCGCACGCGCAGCGCTGCCTGCTGGTGGTGTCGACCAGCGCGCGCATGCTGGTGCGCGCGGCGCGGCGCGCCGGCTGGCAGGCGCTGGCGGTCGACGCCTTCGGCGACGTCGATACGCGTGCCTCGGCGCTGGCCTGGGAAGGCGCCGAGCTGGATCCCGACGGCGGCCTGCGTGCGCAGTCGGTGCTGCGCGCCGTCGAACGCCTGAGCGGTGGGCGCAGCCTGCCGCTGGTGCTGGGCTCGGGTCTGGAGTCGCAGCCGTGGGCGTTGCGCGAGCTTGCGCGTTCGCAGCGCCTGGCCGGCAGCCCGCCGCAGGTCTGGGAGCTGCTGGCGAGGCCGCGCGAATGGTTCGGCGTGCTGGACGAACTCGGGATCGCGCATCCGGACGTGGCGTGGAGTGACGCTCCCGGCGAAGGGCGGTGGCTGGCCAAGCGCGCGGCCAGCAGCGGCGGCATGCACGTGCGCGAGCTGGCGCCCGGGCAGGCGCTGCCCGGCGCGGACTGGTACGCCCAGCGCCGCATCGACGGGCGCTGCTGTTCGATGCTGTTCCTGGCCGATGGCGTGCGTGCGCGCGCCGTCGGCTTCAACCGCCTGCTGCCCGCGGCGGCAGCTGCCCCGGGGCCCTTCGCGTGGAGCGGGGCGAGCGCTCCGGTGGCGCTTGCCGGGTCGCTGCGCGGCGATGTGGTGCGCGCCGGGCAGGCCCTCACCCAGCGCCTGGGTCTGCGGGGACTGTGCGGGCTGGATTTCGTCTGCGACGACTCCGGTTGGAAGTTGCTGGAACTCAACCCGCGTCCCACCGCCACCGTCGAGCTGTGGGACGTCCACGGCATGCCGCCGCTGCTCGGCTGGCACCTGCGCGCCTGCGCCGGCACGCTGCCCGACGGTCCGCTGCGCGCCGGCGGTGCGCATGCGCTGGCGGTGGCCTACGCGTCGCAAAGCCTGCAGGTTCCCGAGCGCACGCAGTGGCCGGCCTGGTGCCGCGATCTGCCGCCGCCCGGACAGCGCATTCCCGGCGGCGCGCCGCTGTGCACGGTGCACGCGCGGCATGTCGCGCCGGCGCGCGCCGCGGCGCTGGTGGCGGCGCGCGCCGCGGGCATCGAGCGGCGCCTGCTGGCCGGGCCGCTTCCCGAACCTTCCACAACCGGCGCCGCGGCGCCGGTGGCTTCCCGAACCGGAGTTGCCGTATGAGCGTCACCCCGTCCGCCGCTCCGCAGCCGCGCGAACCCAGCATCAACCGCCTGGCCGCGCCGCTGGTCGAGGACCTGGTCGCCGAGTCGGCGGCATTGCGTCTGCAGGTGCAGCGCCTGGACAACGGGGTGCGCCTGATCGATGCCGGGATCCATGCGCGCGGGGGCATCGAGGCCGGGCGCCGGATCGCCGAGATCTGCCTGGGCGGGCTGGGCTCGGTCGAGCTGGCGTGCACCGGCACGCATGCCGATTGGCCGTGGGAGCTGCGCGTGCGCACGGCGCAACCGGTGCTGGCCTGCCTGGGCAGCCAGTACGCGGGATGGAGCCTGTCGCACGGCGAGGGCAAGCAGGGATTCTTCGCGCTGGGCTCGGGGCCGGCGCGCGCGCTGGCCTGCAAGGAGTCCCTGTTCAACGACCTGGACTACGCGGACCGCGCCGACGATGCCTGCCTGGTGCTCGAGACCCACAAGGTCCCGCCGCTGGCGCTGCTCGACCGCGTCGCCGAGCAGTGTGGGGTCGGACCCGAGCGACTGAGCATCGTGCTGACCCCGACGACCAGCCTGGCCGGCTCGGTGCAGGTGGTGGCGCGCGTGCTGGAGGTGGCGCTGCACAAGGCGCATTACCTGGGGTTCGAGCTCGACCGCATCGTCGACGGCCTGGGCAGCGCGCCGCTGTGTCCGCCGGCCTCGGACTTCCTGACCGCGATGGGGCGCAGCAACGACGCCATCCTGTTCGGCGGCCGCGTGCACCTGTTCACGTCCTGCGGCGACGACGAGGCCGAGCAGTTGGCGCGCGGCATGCCCAGCGACGCGTCGAAGGACTACGGCCGCCCCTTCGCCGAGGTGTTCCGCGCCGCCGGGCACGACTTCTACAAGATCGATCCGCTGCTGTTCGCGCCGGCGCGCGTGAGCGTGACCTCGCTGGCCAGCGGGCACACCTTCCACGCCGGGCACCTCGCCCCCGAGCTGCTGCAGAGGTCGTTCACGTGAAACCGCGCATCGTCCTGTTCAGCGACGACCCCGGCTGGCACGGCGCGCGCCTGCGGCGCGCCTTCGCCCGCCGTGGCTGCGTGCTGCGCACGGCCTCGCTGCGCGAGTGCCGGGTCGACCTGAACCATGCGGGCGGGCTGCGCATTCCGGGATTCGGCGACGCCCTGCCGCACGGCGCCTTCGTGCGCGGCATCCCGGCCGGCGGGCTGGAGCAGGTGGTGCTGCGCCTGGACGTGCTGCACGCGCTGCAGGCGCTGGGCGTGCCGGTCTACAACCGGGCCCGCTGCATCGAGGTCAGCGTCGACAAGGCGATGACCAGCCTGCTGCTGCATGCGGCCGGCGTACCGACCCCGCCGACCTGGGCGGTGGAGTCGCAGGCGCAGGCACGGCGCATCGTGCTGGAGCAGACGGCGCGCGGCCACGAGCTGGTGCTCAAGCCGATGTTCGGCTCGCAGGGCGTGGGCCTGCGGCGGATCGCCGCAGGCGACGCGTTGCCGCAGCTCGACGACGGCAGCGTGTACTACCTGCAGCGCTACATCGGGCCGCGCGTCGGCGCCGGCGAGGACTACCGCGTGCTGGTCGTCGGCGAGCGCGCCTGCGCGGCGATGACCCGCCGCTCCGACGGCTGGGTGCACAACGTCGCGCAAGGCGCGCGCTGCCTGCCGGCGCCCGCCGATCCGCAACTGGCCGAACTGGCGTTGGCGGCCAGCGCCGCGCTGGACATGGATTACGCGGGGGTGGACCTGATGCGCGACCGCGACGGGCGCCTGCAGGTGCTGGAGGTCAACAGCATCCCGGCGTGGAAGGGGCTGCAGGGGCAGACCCCCTTCGACATCGCCGACATGCTGGCGCAGGACTTTCTGGATCGTTGCGCGCCGGCCTGGCGGCGCAGCGCGTGACGGCGATGAACACCGCCCGCGAACCCGGTCTGCAGGCGCTCGAGCGGCGCGCGACGGCGGCCTACCTGCGGGCCTGCCGCGCCGACGTGATGCATGCCAAGCCGGGCAACGTCAGCCGCGCGGCACCGGCGCACGGCATGACCGCGCAGGATTTCCTGCGCAGCGCGCGGGTCAGCGCGGCGCCGATGTGCGACCTCGCGCTGGGGGTGGGCGAGCGCGTGCTGGAGGCGGTGCGCGCGACGCACGACGCGGTCGGCTGCAACACCAACCTGGGCATCGTGCTGTTGTGCGCGCCGCTGCTGCTGGCGTGGCAGCGCGCGTCGCGCGCGGGCACGCTGCGCGACGCGCTGCGCGAGCGCCTGCGCGAACTCGACGTGCACGACGCGCGCTGCGCCTTCGAGGCCATCGTGCTGGCCGCGCCGGCCGGCCTGGCCGGCAGCGCGCGCCACGACGTGCGCGAGCCCGCGCGCGTGAGCCTGCTGCAGGCCATGCGCGAGGCCGCATCGCGCGACCTCGTCGCCGCGCAATACGCCAACGACTACGCCGACGTGTTCGAGCTCGGACTGCCGGCCTTGCGCGAGGCACGCGCGCGCTGGGGCTGCGAGGCCGGCGCGGTGGCGGCGACCTACCTGGAATTCCTGTGCGCCCACGTGGACAGCCACGTGGCGCGCAAGCACGGCCTCACCCGCGCTCGCGAACTCGTGCAGCGGGCGCGGCAATGCCGCCGTGCGGTGGCCGACTGCGCCGACTGGCAGCAGGCGCAAGGGCCGCTGGGAACACTCGACCGCGACTGCAGGCAGCGCGGAATCAACCCGGGGACCAGCGCCGACCTGACGGTGGCCGCCCTGCTCGCCGAGCGCCTGGGCGCAGGCGTGCGGCCGGCGGCCGGCGCGATGCCCGGATCGCGACAAGGGGAGGCCAGCATCGATGACGAGTCTATGGGATGAGATCAAGAGTCTGTTCGCGAAGGAGCGGGCGGACCAGTTGCACGGCGTGGATCCGGCGTCGGCGGCTGCACCAGGAAAACCCGGGTCGGATTCAACCAAGGAGAAGAGCATGAGCAAGATCAACCGTGTGATGGTGGGCGAGTCGCTGGTGGGCGACGGCAACGAGGTGGCGCACATCGACCTCATCATGGGACCGCGCGGCAGCGCCGTCGAGGCCGCGTTCTGCCAGGGGCTGGTCAACAACAAGGACGGCTTCACCAGCCTGCTCGCGGTGGTGGCGCCGAACCTGCCGTGCAAGCCCAACACCATGATGTTCAACAAGGTGACCATCAAGGGTGCGAAGCAGGCGGTGCAGATGTTCGGGCCGGCGCAGCGCGGCGTCGCGATGGCGGTCGCCGACAGCGTCGAGAACGGGACCATCCCGGCCGACGAGGCGGACGACGTGTTCATCTGCGTCGGCGTGTTCATCCACTGGCTGGCCGCCGACGACGCGAAGATCCAGGACTACAACTACCAGGCGACGAAGGAGTCGATCGCGCGCGCCATCGCGGGCACGCCGAAGGCGTCCGAGGTGGTGGCGAAGAAGGCCAGCACCGGGCACCCCTTCGCGGCGCACAACTGAAGCTCGTCCGCCGGCAGCGCCACGACGGCGCGTTCAGCGCTCCAGGCTGCGCAGCCTGGCGGCGTCGAGGCGCCCGTCGTGCAGTGCCGACGCGAGCAGCACGCCATGCACGCCCGAAGCGCGCAGCTCCCGCAGGTCGGACTCGTCGCGCACTCCGCCGGCGGCGTGCCAGCGCGCGCGCGGCGCCAGTTCGCGCAGTCCGCGCAGGCGCTGCAGGTCGGGTCCGCTGCCCGCGCCCACGCGCTCCAGGCTCATCACGACGACGTCGTCGGGCCACGCGGCCGGCGCGGCCAGCCACGCCGGGGCGTGCTCGCCGAGCGGCTGCCCGTCGCGGAAGTCCAGCGACAGCACCCACGGCGCCTCGTGCGGCGGCAGCGGTGGCGCGGCAAGCGACTCGGTGCCGTACACCGGGGTCACGCCGAGCTCGCGCGCCAGCGCGGCGGTGTGCGCGCCGGCGTCCACCCACAGCCGCAGGCCCGGGTGGGCGCCGGCCAGTCCGCGCAGCAGCTCGCGCTGCGGCGCGCCGCCCTGCAGTGCGTCGAGATCGGCGATGTACAGGGTCTCGAAGTCGTGCAGTTGCAGCAGCGCCCGCAACACCTCGCGCGGCTCGCTGCTGCCCTGCGCAAGCGGGCTTCGCAGTTCGCGATAGAGCTCGCGGCGCCCCTGCCGCGCGCGCACCACGCTGCCGCGCAGCAGGTCCAGGACCGGAATGATTCGCAATGATCGGGACATGAGACTCCTGCATCTCGAGACGGTGACCGGCGGCGCACTGGGCGAGGCGCCGTTGCCGGCCATTCTGGCCGATGCCGCGTGCATGCGCCAGGCGCAGCTGCGCGACCTTGCCGAACTGGCGTGGCAGCGCCGCAGCAGCGCGCGCCCGCTGCGCGTGCGCACGCTGCGCGACGCCAGGCTGCCGGCCGACGCCGCGCCGGGGATCGAAAGCCGCATGGTGCCCGCCGGAGGTTTCGACGAGTGCCTGCTCGACGAACTGCGACGCAGCGATGCGGTGTGGCTCACGGCGCCGGAAAGCGGCGATGAACTGGCCTCGCTGAGCGAGCGCATCGAGGCCGCGGGTTGCCGCGTGCTCGGAAGCACGCCGCAGGCGGTGCGCACGGCCGCCAGCAAGTCCGCCTGTGCGCACCGGCTGGCCTGCCGCGGAGTGCCCAGCGTGCCCACCTTGCGCGATCCGCGGCCGTGGCAGTGCGGCGCGGCGGCCCCGCACGGGGTGGTGGTCAAGCCCGACGACGGCGTCGGCTGCGAGATGCAGCGCCGCTTCGACAGCGCCGCGCAGGCCTGGGCCTGGGGTCGCGCCGCGCTGGGCCGGCGCGCCGTGTACCAGCCGTGGCTGGACGGGGAGTCGCTGTCGCTGTCGCTGCTGTGCGCGCAGGGGCGGGCCAGCCTGCTGGGCGTGAACCGGCAATGGGTGGTCGAGCGCGAGGGCTGGCTGCGGCTGCGGGCCGTCAGCGTCAACGCGCGCCCCGACGCGGATGGCGCGCTGCAGCGCCTGGGCGCCGCCATCGCGCGGGCCCTGCCCGGCTTGTGGGGGTACGTCGGGGTCGACCTGGTGCTGGTCGACGGCGCCGCGGTGGTGCTCGAGGTCAACCCGCGGGCCACCCTTTCCTATTGCGGGCTGCGCGAAGCGCTGCAGCTCAACCCGGCGCGCTTGCTGCTCGAACTGCCGCGCCTTCCCGACACTGCCGCGCTGCGCCCCTCGCGCAGCGTGCACGTGGAGCTCGCCCATGTCGCAGCGGCTGCCTGAGACCGTGCTCGGCTGGGATGTCGGCGGCGCGCACCTGAAGGTGTCGTGCTTCGGCGGCGATGGCTCGCTGCAGGACGTACGCCAGCACCCCTGCACGCTGTGGCTCGGCATGCAGCACCTGCACCAGGCGATCGACGACGCGCTGGCGGGGCGCAGCCTGTGCGGCGCGGTCGCGCACGCGGTGACCATGACCGGCGAGATGGCCGATCTGTTTCCCACCCGCGACGACGGCGTGCGCAGCCTGGCCGACGCGCTGGAGCGGCACCTGGGGGGCCGGCGCACCGGCTTCTACGCCGGCGAGCGCGGTTGGCTGCGCCCGGCCGCCGTGCGCCTGAGCCCGCAACTGGTCGCGTCCAGCAACTGGCATGCCAGCGCCAGCGCGCTGGCTTCGCGCATCGAGCACGCGTTGTTCGTCGACATGGGCAGCACCACGGTGGACATCGTCGCGGTCAGCGCCGGTCGCGTGCTGGCCGATGGCAAGCGCGACAGCGACCGCCTGGCCAGCGGCGAACTGGTCTACACCGGCGCCGTGCGTACTCCGCTGATGGCGCTGGGCGAACGCGCGCCGGTGGCGGGTCGCGAGGTCGCGCTGATGGCCGAGCTGTTCGCCACCAGCGCCGACGTCTACCGCGTGCTCGGCTGGCTTCCCGACGACGCCGACCAGCACGAGACCGCCGACGGGGCCCCGAAGACCGCGGCGGCGAGCCGCCAGCGCCTGGCCCGCATGGTGGGCTGCGATGCCGAGGACCACGGCGCGGAGGTCTGGGAGGCGCTCGCCGCGTGGTTCGCCGACGTGCAGCTCGGACGCATCGAGGCGGCGGCGCGGCGCGTGCTCGAGCGCAGCCGCCTGCCTGCGCAGGCCCCGGTGGTGGCGGCCGGCGTCGGCGCCTTCGTCGTGGAACGCCTGGCGCACCGGCTGGGGCGACAGGTGTGGCCGTACTGCACCGCGCTGGGGCTGCGCTCGCAGCCGGCACTGAACTGGGCCGATCGCTGCGCTCCGGCGGTGGCGGTGGGCCTGCTGTACCTCGGGAAACGCGCATGAAACGATTGCAGGAATCCGCCACGGGCGGCGAGGCCGCGCTGCCCGCGCCGTGGGTGCTCAAGCTCGGCGGCAGCCTGAGCGCCGCGCAAGAGCTGCCCGAGTGGCTGCGGGCCTGTGCCGCGATGGCGCCGCGCCTGGTCCTCGTCGCCGGCGGCGGCCCCTACGCCGACGCGGTCCGCCACGCGCAGGCGCGCTGGCGCTTCGGCGACGCGCCGGCGCATGCGATGGCGCTGGTGGCGATGGAGATGTTCGCCCGTCAATGCTGCGCGATGCAGTACGGCCTGGTGCCGTGCGCGACCTTGCGCGACATGCGCCGCGTGCTGCGGCGCGGGCGCACGCCGGTGTGGATGCCCTTGCGCCTGGCGCTGCGCGACGATTCGCTGGATGCCAACTGGAACACCACCTCGGACAGTCTGGCAGCGTGGCTGGCGCTGCACCTCGGAGCGGCCGGGCTGGTGCTGGTGAAGTCCGCCGCCAGGCCGCCCGGCGATTGGCAGCAGGTCGCCCGCGCCGGCGCCGTCGACACAGCCTTCGCCGGGCACGCGCAGGCCTTGCCACGCGTGGAGTGGCTGCAAGGCGGCGAGCATCGTCAATTGCTGTCCCTGCTGCTGGACGCAGCGCAACCCGCTGCGCGCCCGCGTCCCGCGCTGGAGGCCGGTGTCGATGTCTGAGCAAGCCCTGCACAGCGACGCGATGGCGCCTGTGCGTCGCCGGCGCATGCAAGTCGCGGAGCCCTTCGCGCCGCGGCTGCGGCAGGTTCTGGAGCAGCTCGACGCGCGCCTGGGCGGCGAGCCCGACTGCGGGCACCCGATGTACCTCGCGCATATGCGCAAGCCTCCGCACGCGGTGGCGCGCGCGGCCTATGCGCGGGCATTGCACCGCCAGCTCAACAACCATCCCTACGACGGTGCGGGCGCAAGCGCGACCATGGAGCTCGAATGCGTGCGCCAGCTCGGCGCGCTGTTCGGCTGGCAGCGACCGGCGGGCCACCTGTGCGGCGGCGGAACCCTGGCCAACCTGGAGGCCGCCTGGCTGGCGCGCGAAGCCCTGCGCGGGCAGGGCGGGCAAGCGCACGACGTGGTGCTCGCGGGCTCGACCCATGCCCACTACTGCCATGCCCGGCACGCCCGCCTGCTGGGCATGCGCTGGGAGCCGGTGGCTGCCGACTGGCGCGGGCGCATGCTGCCGCAGGCGCTGCAGCGCGTGCTCGAGCGTGGCACGCCGACCTGCGTGGTGGCCAGCGTGGGGACCCCGGCGCTGGGCGCGGTGGACCCGCTGCCGGAGATCGCCGCCCTGTGCGAGCGCCACGGCGCACGCCTGCATGCCGACTGCGCCTATGGCGGCTACCACGTGCTTGCCGGCAATCTCGACCCGGACACCCGCGCCGCCTTCGAGGCGCTGGGCCGCGCCGACTCGATCGTCGTCGATCCCCACAAGCATGGCCTGCAACCCTATGGTTGCGGCTGCGTGCTGCTGCGCGATGACCTGTCGGGGCACGCCACGGCCAGCTCCATGGCTGTGCCGGCGGCCGCCACCGCGAGCGCCGCGGGCCCGCCTGCGCACGATCCGGACTACGTCTACGATGATGTCGCCGGGCCGCACCTCGGGCGCATCGCGCTGGAGGGCTCGCGCCCGGGGGCGTCGGCGGTGGCGTTGTGGGCGACGCTGCGCCTGCTGCCGCTGTTGCGGGGCGGCGAGTTCGCCGCCGCCCTCGAGCGCTCGCGCGAAGCCGCGCTGGCCCTGTGGCAGGCGCTTCGCGACGACCCGGATTGGGTGGTGCTGGCGCCGCCGCAGCTCGACGTGCTGGCCTGGGGCGTGCGCGCCGCTGGCGTGGCCGAGGCCTCGCGGCTCGCGCGCGCCGTGCAGCATGCCGCGCGCGAGCGGGGCCTGTACCTGTCGCTGACGCGTCTGCCCGGGGAAGCCGCGGTGGCGCGCGCCGGCATGGCATGGGACGGCACGCAATGGCTCGGCTTGCGTGCCTGCGTGATGAAGCCCGGGCAGCTCGACTGGGTCGAGCGCATCCATGGAGCACTGCGGGCGGCCGTGCGCGCGGCGACTTGCTGAAGCCGCGCGACGTCCGCCCGCGACATCGGCGGTGGGTTCACCGCATGGGAGGTCGGCATGGCAACCAGATGGCGCGGCGGCGGGCAGGATTCGCCGGTGTACACGCAGCAGCAGATCGAGGCGCGGCTGCGCGACGAGCTGCCGCATTGGTACTACGAGGACGGCTGGATCCGCCGCAAGTACCGCACCAGCGGATGGAAATCCACGGTCATGGTGGTGGGCGCGGTGGCGCATCTGGCCGAGGCGGCCTGGCACCATCCGGACCTGACGGTGTCCTACGCCTTCGTGACCGTCAAGCTGATGAACCACGCGGCGAAGGGCGTCACCGACAAGGACTTCGAGCTCGCGCGCAAGATCGAGGAAGTCGTGGCGTGGCGCCCGGGTGCCGTCGAGGGCGGGGCCCTCGAGGGCACTCCGGACGACCCGCGCTTCGCCTATCTCAAGTACGACGAGTAGCCGGCGCGCGGCGGCGCCCGCTCAGGCGGGCACCAGGGCGCTGACCCGCTGGTGCATGCCTTCGTTGTCGAACCACTCCAGCGCGACCACGTCGCCGGCCCGCGCCTGCTGCAGCCGGAACTCGAGGAAGGGGTTCTTCGAGATCGCGATGCCCCACAGGCAGCGCAGCACCGGCTTGCCGTTGAGCGTGCACACGACGCGCTGGATGAAGTGTGCGGGGATCAGCTCGCCGGTGACCTGGTCGCGGGTCAACCCCGTGTCCTCGTCGTGGAACATGAGGGCGCGCACGACCACCTCGCCGTTCTCGCGGGTGGCGCGCATGCGCGGGGGCAGCAGACTCATGCTTGGCATGGCGTTCTCCTGGTAGTGCGGCGGCAGCGGGCTTCAGCCGCAACCGCCGACCGTGACCTTGATCATGCGACGCGCGTACAGCAGCGTGCCGCCGCTGCGTGCCAGCCCGTAGACATGCGAGCTCTGCGCCATCTTGATGCGCGTGGACACCTGCGGCAGCGCGTCGGGCTCGAGCTCGAACAGGCCGACCAGCGCCACCGGGTTCTTCGGCACGGCCAGGCCCAGCATGTCCACCCCCGGCGCGCTGGCGCTCACCCCCACCGGAACCGCGGCGCCGATTTCGGCGATTTCCGGTCCTGTCACCCGCAGCGCATCGCTGGCCTGCAGGCGCAGCCCCAGCCCCTGGGCGATCTGCTCCAGGCTGGTGGACTTGAACAGCGCGGCCGGCCAGGCCTGCGCCGCGCAGGCCGGGCGCGTGCCGGCGGCGAGCAGCCAGCCGGCGGCGCTGCACGGCAGGATCTGCAGGATGCGACGTCTTCGTGCATGCATGGTGGTCTCCCTGGGCATGCGTGGCGCGGTCTGCCGACAGGCGTCCGACCGACGGCTAGGGCGCGGGCGCCGGTTCGAGTGCCCGCGCGCGCATCGCCGAAGCCACTTCGGCGATGCGCGCGGGGTCGATTCCGGCGGTGCGCAACGATGCCCGGCACAGCGCGCCGCGAAATCCCAGCAGGTCGGGGCGCAGCGGCGCGAGCTCCCCGACGTGTTGCAGGCGCAGCGACCCCGCCAGCCCGCACAGCAGGCCGTGCGCGTGCGCGAGGTCGACGAATTCGCGCAGCCGCGGCACGCCGAGCAGCCGGGGCAGCGGGGCCTCGCGCTTGTCGGCGGTGTCGAGCATGACCCCGCACCAGCGCGCGCCGGCCATGCGTCGCAGCAGCGAGTCGAGGTGTCGCGGCGCGCAGGGCCCCTGCAGGCGGTCCGCGAGCACGACTCCGACCAGCGCGTGCTCGCGCGCGAGCGGCGCCAGCCCTTCGATGCAGGCGTGCAGCTGCGGCGCCGGGTACAGCGCCACCTTCGCCACGTCGGCGCCTGCCTGCAGCACGGCGCGCGCGGCATCCTCGATCGCAGCGGGCGGCATCGCCGGCAGGTCGCCGGTGGTCGCGCTGAGCAGCGTGCCGGCGCCCAGTGCGTCGCGGATCGCCCGCACCTGCCGCGGCGCCAGCGCGCCGAGGGCTCCGGCCCGCGGGTCCTTGGCGTCGACCACGTCGGCCCCGGCGTCGCGCGCCAGCACCGCCTCGGCGGGGTCGAGCACGCTGGCCAGCCAGCGCGGCGCGGCGCCGCGCAGGCGCGATTCGAGCGCGGCCGGGCTCATCGCGAGGCCTCGCCCGCGGCCTGCGCGGCCTCGAAGGCCTGCAGTCGCGCCAGCAGCCATTGCCAGGCCTCGCGCTCGCGCGAACCGGAGGTCTTGTCGATGGCGATGCGCAGCGCGTCGAATTGCTCGCGCACCTGCGGCAGCGGCAGCATGTGCAGCCGACTGACCAGGATGCAGGCCTCCAGCACCGCCGCCTGCGCGCGATTGAAGCCGGTCCACGGGCGATGCCCGCATACCAGCAGTTCCTCGCAGACGAAGCGCGGGCGCTGCGCGTCGGAATCGTCGATGCGCAGCACGCGCAGCTCGTGGTGCGATACCGCGTCGCGCAGACGCGCGCAGGCGATGTGCTCGCAGGCCGCGAGCGGCCAGTCGCGGCGTCCGCTGAGGCAGCCGGCGAACACGCGGACGTCGTCGGTGTGGCTGATCGATGCGACGCCGTGCTCGCGCAGGTGGTCCAGCGTGCGCGACGGGTGGAACGGCGCGAGCACGACATGGGCGCCGCTGCGCCGAAAGCCCAGCGGCGCCAGGTGCGTGGTGCCGTCCCCGGCCGGGGTTCCCAGCAGCGCCTCGGTGATCGTGCCGTCGTCGGCGGCCCAGTGATTCATGCCGGTTCCTTGCGTGCATCGCCGCGGGTCGGGCCCGGGGCGCAGTACGCCTTCTGTTCGTCGCGCTGCGGCGGACCCATGCAGCCCCAGCGCAGCGCCTCGTCCTGCGCGTAGCGCTTGCCCAGCTGCCAGGCGATCTGCGCGCGCGCCAGTTCGACCCCCAGGTAGAAGGCATGCGCGGCGTCGTCCTCGACTCCCAGCCCAGGCCAGAAGTCGAAGGGGTCCGTGCCGTTGCGGATGCCGTCGCGGTTGTAGACGTGGATTCCCTGCGCGCTGACCTGGATGCGGAAATTCGGGTCGCGCACCGCCTGCGCGAATTCGCGGATCTGCGCCTCGTCGTGCACGAAGGGCTTGCGGTGGTGCAGCCCCAGCAGTCCGTCGCCCAGTCCCTTGGGCAGGCTGCGCAGCTCGCGCGCCGCCCACATCAGGCGACGCGCGTAGTCGATCTCGCGCACCGCGCTGCGGCAGTGCGGGCTGACCTGCGTGGTCAGCAGCGCGCCGATCCGCAGCTCGGCCATGAGTCCCAGCAGCAGTGCGTGCATGCCGGCGGTGTCGGCCTCGACGAGTTCGGAGATGTTGCCGGTGCCCATCAGCAGCGGCGCCTGCGGCGCGCGTCGGCGCAGCTCGTGGTAGCGCACCAGCGACTCGGCGAAGCCGAACGGAATGGGGTCGAGGATGGGGTCGGCGAAATACGCGCGGGATCGCGCGTCCAGGCGCTCCATCGCGCGCAGCAGGCTGTCGAGCCCGCCGCCCGGGGTCGGCACCAGCACCGGCACGGCGTCGCATTCGAAGGCCAGGTCCAGCGTGTCGAGGTGCAGCGACAGCAGGTAGTCGGCGCCGGCGCGCGCGCCGCGCGCCAGTTCGGCGGGGTCCTGCGAATCCACGCTGACCCGCAGCCCCTGTGCGCGCAGCGCCTGCACGGATTCCGCCAGATGCGGGAACGCGGTCTGCGGCAGGCAGCCGAGGTCGATGACGTCGGCGCCGTCGGCCGCCAGCAGCCGTGCCGCCTCGACGATGGCGGCGACCTCCATGCGCGGCGCCTCGGTGAGCTCGGCGAACACCAGCACGTCATGGCGCTCGAGCTGGGGCGCGCGGCGCTTGCGGCCGAAGAACTCCGGCAGGTCCATCAACTCGTCCGGGCCGCGCTCCACCGGCACGCCGAGTTCGCGCGAGAGTTCGTCCAGGTCGCCGCGGCAGCGGCCGGGGACGACGATGCGCTCGGCACCGAAGGTGTCGCGCAGGCGCCTGCGGATCATGTCGGCCGTCATCAGCGCGGCCACCTGCAGCCCGAGGTCGTGCACGGTCCAGCGAAAGCCCGCGTCGCCCATGTCGGCGAGCACGCGCTCGAGCGGCTCGCGCGCCAGGTGCCCGGTCAGGAACAGGATGTGCGCAGACATGCCAGGCGCTGCTCGACGGCAGCCTTCAGGGCGGGAAGGTCCTCGACCACCCGCGTGTACGGCATGCGCCCCAGGCGCGCGGTGTTCTCCAGGTCGATCGGCCGCGGATACAGCGTGACGCTGCGCCCCGGGGCCTCGGAGATCTCGGTCGGATGGGTGTCGCAGGCGAACACGATGCTCGGGATGCGGCACTTGCCGGCCTGCGCGTACAGATTGCTGACCAGGGTGTCGGAAATCCCCGCCACGCATTTGGCCACGGTGTTCGAGGTGGCCGGTCCGATCACCAGCGTGTGGTAGTGCGACCCATACAGGAAGCCGACCGGGACGGCGCTGGCGCTGCGGTCGTCGTAGACGCGCATGCGCCGGCGCAGCTCGTCGAGCCGGAAACCGTACTGCGCCAGGATCTCCGACGCGGCCCGGGTCAGGAACAGGTCGACTCCGTCGAGCTCCCGCAGGAACTCGAGGGTCTCGCGCAGCCAGTGCCCGGAGCCGGTCAGTCCCCAGGCCAGGCGAGGCGCCTGATCGTCGTTGGGCATCGCCCAGGCCTCGTCCTCTCCTCAGCCGACGACGACGTCGCTGATCTGGATCGTCGGCTGCAGGTTGGTGAAGTTCGGCAGATCCCCGAGGATTTCCTTCGCGTGCGGGCCGAAGGCCTTCTCGAAGTCCTGCACCGAATCGAAATACAGGTGCCCCATGGCCACGTAGGTGGGACGCGAGCCGGGCTGGCCGCCGGCCACGCCGCGTTGCGCGGCCACCTTGCGGCAGGCGGCGCCGGTCAGGCGCTGCACCAGCGGCAGGTGGATCTCGGTGTAGTAGGTCATGTCGAATCGCGCGTCGGCTTGGTCGGGGTACATCACGCTGATCTGGATCATGGCTCGTCTCCTGGTTTGGCGCTGCCGGGGCTGCCGCGGGAGATCCCGCGGCCGCTCAAAATGTCCGATTGATCTCGAGGCCGACGGTGGTGTAGCGTCCCGGAGCGGCTTCGTAGTAGCGGCCGTTGGTATCGCCCACGACCACTGCGTCAACATAGTTACGGTCCGCGAGGTTGTCCACGCGGACAAACTCCGAAAGCTTCCACGGGCCGTGCTGCTGGTCGACTCCGGCGACCCAGTTGAAGCTTCCCCAGCCGGCCGCCGAGGCCGTGTTGGCGTTGTCGACGTAGACCCGCGAGCGCGCCAGCATCGACACCCGGGTGTAGAAGCCCTGCAGCGCCTGCGAGGCCATCGGCGGACGCCAGGTCAGCGACGCGTACAGCTGCCGGTCCGGAACGCCGGGCAGGGTATCGCCGCTGTACGGGCCGCCGTCGAAGCGCACGTGGATGGCGTCGAGGGACACGCGCGTGCTGAGGTGCGCGGGCAGGCGCGCGCTCAGGCTGAGCTCGGCGCCGTAGCGCCGCGTGCTGCCGGCGTTCATGTACGAGGTGCGTCCGCCGGTCGACTGGTCGACGACGATCTGGTTGTCGCTGGTCACGTAGTACAGCGCGGCCTGCGCGCGCACGCGCCCGAAATGCCCGCGCCAGCCCACCTCGCTGTTGTGCAGGTGCATCGGCCGCAGCGCGAAATTCAGGCCGGGCTGGCCGTCGGGCCGGTAGGCCAGCTGGTAGAAGGTCGGCGTGACGAAGCCGTGGCCGTAGTCGGCGTAGAGCCGGTTGTGGCGGTCGAGCTTCCACAGCACCCCGATCACCGGGTCGGTGGCGGTGTAGCGCGCGCCGCCTCCGGTGCCGGCGGCCAGCGGCGCGTCGGCGCCGGGCGTCGAGCCGAACATCACCACGTCATGGCGCACGCCGCCGCTGAACGACACCGTGGGGCTGAACTTCCAGTCGGCCTGCACGAACTCGGCGATGTTGTCGACCACGTTGAACTGGTCGTTGCGCAGTCCGCCCTGCGCGCCGAACTCGTTGACGTAGCCCTTGCGGAATTCGTTTTCGCGCGCGTAGTCCAGCCCCGCGGCGAGGGTGTAGGGGCGTGCCGCCAGCTGCCCGGTGTGCGACCAGGTGGCGTTGGTGCCGCCGAAGGCGTCGGCCAGCGAGACGACGCCGCCGGCCGAGGTGCCGAAATTGCCGGTGAAGGGCAGGTACTGGGTGATGGTGCGCGTGCCGCCGTAGGCGCTGAGCTGCATGGTGTCGCTGGAATCGAAGCGATGCTGCCAGCTCAGCCCGGCCTGCCGGTTGCGCACGGTCTTGCGGGTGTCGAACTTGAGAATCGCCGGGTCCACCTGGCGCGGATCGGCCTGGTACTCGGACAGGGTCAGGCCGCCCGGGTCCTGCGCGTCCTGGTTCAATGCGTTGAACACCAGGCTGTAGCGGTTGTCGTCGCCGGCGTTCCAGTGCAGCACCGTATTGAACTGGCGGCGCGTGGCCGCGCTGTGCTGGCGCCAGCCGTCGGTGCGGAAGTCGCTCAGTCCGGCGATGCCGTCGACCTTGCCGCTGCGCCCGCCGCCGATCAGCGTGGTCTGCCGGCTCCCCGACGGGCCGAACCAGGTGCTCAGGCTGGCCGCCGGAGGCTGCGGCGCGTCGCGCGTGTAGGCCTGGATCACGCCGCCGGCGGCGTTGCCGTACAGCGCCGCGAAAGGACCCTTGATGACCTTGATCGCGCCGATCATCGGCAGATCGATCATCTGCGACTGCCCCTGGCCGTCCGGCATGGTCAGCGGGATGCCGTCGAGGGTCATCTGCACCGCCTGCACGCCGAAGGGCGAGTCGGCGCCGAAGCCGCGGATCGACAGCTGCATGTCCTGCGCGTAGTCCTGGCGGTTGTTGACCACCAGCCCGGGAATGCGGTTGAGGGTCTCCGACAGGTTGACCTGCGGCTGCCCCTCGGTCAGCGAGCGGCGTCCGAGCACCGAGATGGTGGACGGCAACTGCACCGCCCTGGCGCCGTAGGCCACGCCCTGCACGGTCACCGTCTGCAGGCG
>JAKAXL010000027.1:18276-35064 GCA_021816585.1 Pseudomonadota bacterium
GGCGTTCCCTCTCCCACCAGCTTGTAGGCTCGCGCCGCGACGTACTGGTAGATGTCGTGCAACTGCCCGGGATCGAAGAAGCCCGCCCACGACGGCATGCCCTTGGCCTTGATGCCGGTCATGGCGATGTCGGTCATGCGCCCCTCGGTCATGCCGTTGAGCACGGACTTGCGCAGGTCCGGCGCGTACTCGGAGCCGGTGGCGTCGACGCCGTGGCAGCGGAAGCAGTAGGAATTCCACAGCTCGTAGCCGCGGAACACCGCGGGGGTCACCTTGCCCGTCGAGCCCGCCAGGAACACCGGGAAGGCCAGCGAGACCTTCTTGCCGCCGACCTCGTAGCTGTAGGTCTTCGAGGAGGTGGGCGCCGCCTGGCCGGCGTGCGCGGGCTTGAGCGACAGCACCCAGCTGATCACCTCGTCGAGCTGCTTTTCCGACAGCTGCGGGTGCGGCGGCATCGGGATCTGGCCCCACGTGCCGACGTGGCCGTTCTTCACGGCGTTCATCAGCATCTGCTTGGCGCCGGGCTTGCCCGCGTACTTGGCCGCCACCGCGTCGAAGGCCGGCCCCACCACCTTGTGGCCGACGGCATGGCAGGACAGGCAGTCGCTGCTCTTGGCGACCTGCTCGCCGAGCGTGGCGGTGTCGGCGGCATTGGCCGCCAGCGTGCCGGCGCCCAGCAGGGCCAGGCCGAGCAGTCCGTGGCGCAGCGCGCGGCGCGCGGCGGACGGGTGGGTTCGGTGCTTGGAGATCGAGGACATGATGAAAGGATTCCGCAAGTTCAGGGAGAAGGAGCCGGCCGGCACGAAGGCCGGCCACGAGGCGTGAACGGTTTGCGCGGGCGCGAGCGCCCGCCGCTTGTCAGTGCAGGATGCGCACGTTGTATTCGTCCATGATCTGGGCGATCTGGCCCTTGTGGGAGTCGATGACCTTGTTGATCTGCTCCTTCAGCGCCTTGTCCTTCGGACGCACCGCCATCGACATGAAGAACAGATAGCGCTCCGGGCTGCCGAGTGCGTTCGTGTCGGGCACGCGGGCCATCGTCAGGTCGGGGAACTTCTTCATGAAGTCGCCGATCGCCGGCTCCCACGTGATCAGCACGTCGACCTTGCCGTCCTGCACCGCGCGCAGGCTCGACGCGGGGCTGTCGCCGTTCTTCTCGGCGGTGCGGAAGGGGGTCGCGCCGAGCAGCAGGTTGCGCATCTTCAGGCCCATTTCCGGCGGGGTCCCGTCCTCGAATCCGATGTGCACCTTGCGCAGCACCGGCGAGTCCAGGCCCTTGTCGAAGTCGTAGTCGTGCGATTTCTTCCACACGAACACATAGGTGGAACCGTAATAGGGACGGGTGTACATCTCCTCCGGGTCGCCGTAGGGGATGTCCATCACGACGTCGCATTTGCCCTTGTCCAGGTTCAGGGCCAGGAAGTTGTCGAAGCCGCCAGGCTGGCGGTAGCTGGACCACACGTACTGCAGCGGTCGTCCGAGCGACTTGGCCACCAGCTCGGCCACCTTGTTCTCATAGCCCTGTCCCGCACGATTCGAGTAGGGCAGGTAGTTGGGGTCCGCGCATACGCGCAGGGGTTTGGCGGCGAGCGCGCCGCCGGCGTACAGCAGGCTCGCGCAGGCGGCCGCAAGGGCCAGCCAGCGCGAGGCTTGGACAGATTTGATCATCGGAGCCTCCTCGTTGGAATATCGAACCTCGAGCGGGAACCGGCCGGCAATGCGCAGCTTGTCGTTGGAAAAAAAGGGCCACATCCAAACCGATCGACGTGGCCCTGCTCCGTCATTGCCACAAGGGAGGCTCGACTCAGGTCTTGGGCAGTGCGAAGACCATCAACGTGCCGCCCAGCTGGGTGTATTGGTTCAGCGAGGCATTCAGACCCACCGCACCGAGGCCGGCACTGGCCTTGTGCAGGTTGTTGGTCATGCCGATCGCCGCCCAGCCACCCACGCCGCTCAGCACGGCGATGTACTCGCGTCCGTCATGCATGTAGGCGATGGGGTTGCCGATGATCCCCGACGGGCAGTGGAAGCTGTAGAGGATCTTGCCGGTCTTCACGTCGACGACGCGGAAGTCGCCCTTCAGCGTGCCGTAGAAGGCCACGCCGCCGGCCGTGGTCAGCGAGCCGCCCCAGTCCTGGAAGGTGTCGTGGATCTGCCAGTCGGTCTGGCCGGTCACCGGGTTGTAGGCGATGTAGCGCCCACGATAGCCGCCCGGGCCAGGCGTCATGTTGACGATGGCGCCGACGAAGGGGAAGCCGGCCAGGTACTTGACCTTGAAGGCCTGGTAGTCCATGCACAGGTGGTTCAGCGGCGCATAGAACAGTCCGGTCTGCGGGTCGAAGGACACGGGCTGCTCGTCCTTGTCGCCTTGCGACGCCGGGCAGATTCCCTTGACGTTGACCCCGGCCTTGGTCATGTACTTCGGATCGACATGAGGCATGCCGGTCTTCATGTCGTAGCCGGTGGCCCAGTTCACCGACGGGTCGTACTTGTGGATCGCCAGCGGCTTGCCGGTGATGCGGTCGAGCACGAAGGAGAAGCCGTTGCGGTCGAAGTGCGCCAGCGCCGGGATGGTCTTGCCGTCGACATGGGCGTCGAACAGGATCATTTCGTTGACCCCGTCATAGTCCCAGCCGTCGTGCGGGGTCATCTGGTAGACCCACTTGACCGCGCCGGTCTGCAGATTGCGCGCCCAGATGGTCATCGACCAGCGGTTCAGGCCCGGACGCTGCGACGGGTTCCACGTGCCCGGGTTGCCGCTGCCGTAGTACAGCAGGTCCAGCTTCGGGTCGTAGGAATACCAGCCCCAGGTCGTGCCGCCGCCGACCTTCCACTCGTCACCCTTCCAGGTCTTCAGGCTGGAGTTGACTCCCACCGGCTCCTGCGTGGCGCCGTTGATGGTCTTCTCGCCGCCCTCGTTCATCAGGGTGATCTTGTCCGGGCCGTTGCTGTAGCCGCGCCACAGCATCTTGCCGGTCTTCGCGTCCAGCGCCGTGATGTAGCCGTTGACGCCGTACTCGCCGCCGGACACGCCCACCATGACGATGTTCTTGAACACCTGCGGGGCCGCGGTGACCGTCTGGCCCAGCTTCGGATCGGCGTTCTTGAACTTCCAGTCGACCGCGCCGGTATGCGAGTTGAGCGCGTAGATCATGCCGTCGAGCGCGGCCACGATCACCTCGCCGCCGTTGCCCGGGTAGTAGCCGGGGCCGCGGTTGACCACGTCGCAGCAGGCCACCGGAGGTGCGTTGGGGTCGGCCGGAGGCGTGAACTCCCAGGCCACCTTGTGGTCGGGATCGCTCAGATCCACCGCATAGACGTGGTTCGGGTACGGGGTCTCGAAGTACATCAGGTCGCCGATCACCAGCGGCTGGCCCTCGTGACCGCGCAGGGTTCCGGTGGACATGGTCCACGCCGGCTGCAGGTCCTTCGCGTTGCCGGCATTGATCTGATCCAGCGTGCTGTAGCGCCAGTTGGCGTAGTTGCCGGACGGCATGACCCAGTTGTCCGGGTTCTGGGACATTTCCCCGATGGATTGCGCCTGTGCCAGCATGCCGGCACCGGCGAACGCGACAAGCGCGGCGCCTGCCAGCCACTTGGGCGGCAGAACCGACTTGCGGCTCATGGACTTGATGAACTTGTACACGGCAGGTGTCTCCTCTAGCGAGTGAACGAAGTTGCAGTCGCCCGACTGCGGTTATCAGCGCCCCGGAAGGCCGCAGGCTTCGCGGCCCCGACCGCGTCCGCAGCAACGGGGCGCCGGCGGCTGCACGCGTGCATTCGCCGGCAACCCCGCCGCAACGGCGCGGGGGTCGGGAGGGCCTGGGGCTGCCCGTGCCTTCCCGAGAGATCCCTGAGGTCTCCCGGAGCATGGAGCAACCTCCGTGCCAGTTCGCGCGCGACCGCGTCGCGAGCGACTTCACGAGAGGAGCAGGGGGAGCAGGGGGGCGGGCCGCCGCGGGCCCGCGGGCGCGGCGCGGAACAGTTTGCTCCAGCGCCTGCAACATTGTGGAAGCGAACGCGGCGCAGCCGCCGCATGCGTGCGCCGCCGCTGCCGGCGGGCGGCGCGCGTCGCTAGCGCGAACGCGGGGTCAGGATCCCGAGGCGGTGCATGCGCCTGTACAGCGTGTTGCGGCTCACCCCCAGCGCCTCCGCGGCATGGCTGATGTTCCAGCGGTGATGCTGGAGCAGCGCCATGATCTCCGACACCCCGGGCTCGCCGTCGGCGGGGGTCCCGGGCACCGGCGCGGGCAGCGCCGCCGACGCCGGCGCCGCGCCGACCTCGGCCGCATGCCTTCGCATCGCCAGCGGCAGGTGCTCGAGGTGCAGCGTGCAGTCCGAGGAAAGCGCCAGCGCCGTGCGCACGACGTTGCGCAATTCGCGGATATTGCCCGGCCAGGCGTGCGCGAGCAGGCAGTCCATGGCCTGCGGCGTGATGGTCGCGGCACGTCCGTCGTTCTCGCTGATGCACACCGCGCTGATCAGCTCGCGCAGATCGTGGCGATCGCGCAGCGGCGGCAGGCTCAGCGTGATGCCGTTGAGCCGGTAGTACAGGTCCTCGCGAAACAGTCCCTTCTGGATCAGCTGCGGCAGGTCGTGGTTGCTGGCGCTGATGATGTGCAGGTCCACCGGGATCGCCTTCGTGCTGCCCAGCGGCGTGACCTCGCGTTCCTCCAGCACATGCAGCAGGCGCGCCTGCAGCGACAGCGGCATGTCGCCGATCTCGTCCAGGAACAGCGTGCCGCCGTGCGAGGCCACGATCTTCCCGCGCATGCCTCCGGAGCGGGCTCCGGTGAAGGCGCCGGCGGCGTAGCCGAACAGTTCGCTCTCGGCCAGGGTCTCCGGGATCGCCGCGCAGCACATCGCGATGAAGGGGTGGCGCGAGCGGCTCGAGCGCTGGTGGATGGCCTTGGCCAGCGTGCCCTTGCCGGTGCCGGTGTCGCCCTGCAGCAGGATGTTGATGCGCTTGTCCATGACCTGCTCGGCGCACCAGATGTTGAAGGCCATCGCCGGGTCGCGTTCGCCGGTGGCCTCCAGGTTGGCGCCGGCGGCGGTGGTCGGGCGCTGCGGTGCGATCTGCGTCGCCGCAACGATGCGCTGCCCCGAGGTGCGCGCCTGCAGCGGCGGACGCACCGAAAAGAAGTAGTTGCTGCCGGGGGCCAGCCCGCGCGCCGACCACACGCGGCACGGCATCTCGTGCGCACGGTCGTGCAGGCGCTCGGCGTTGAGCTCGAACAGCTGCTCGATTTCCACCCCCAGCAGGTCGCCGGGGCGCTCCTGGCCGAGCAGCAACGCGGCCGCCGCATCGGCGCCGCACACCAGGCCGTCGCCATCCACCGCGAGCATCGCGTCGCGCATCATCCCCACGCACTCGGCGCGGTTGTGGAAGCGCAGGATCCAGTTCTCGCTCATGGTGCTGGAGAAGTACATCTTCTCGATGCTGCGCGCCGACGCGCTGACCAGCAACATGGTCTGCATCTGGCTCTGCCGGCTGTCGGTGCAGTCGAAGCACGAGACGTCGAGCACCGCCAGCAGCTTGCCGGCGGGGTCGCGGATCGGCGCCGCCGAGCAACTCAGGTTGGAGAAGTTGCGGAAGAAGTGCTCGTCGCGGTAGACGGTCAGCGCGCGCCCCTCGAGCAGGCAGGTGCCGGGGCCGTTGGTGCCGGCGTGCGGCTCGTCCCACAGAAAGCCCGGAACCAGCCCGACGGCCCGGAACACGCGCGCCTGGCGGGAGTCGCACAACTGCTCCAGCACGAGCCCGCTGGCATCGGTCAGTACCAGTGTGTTGTTCGAGTGGCCGATCTGCTCGTAGAAGTTCTGCATTTCCACGCGAGCGATGCGCAGCAGACGATGCAGGGCCTCACGGCTCTCGCTGAGCATGTGCGACGGCGCGCGCGGCGGCTCGTGCGCCACTTCCGGGCGCATCTGGTAATCCTGCAGGCAGCGCTGCCAGGACGCTTTCAGGTAGGCGTCCTGCACCGACGCGCGGGCGCCGACGGGGCGAGCGTGCCGCACCGCGTCGTCGCAGCGGGTGTGTGCTGTCATGTCCGGTCTCCTCGGATCTGAACCATCCCCTTCCGGAATACCCCGACGCGCCGCGATGCGCGCACGCGCTGGCTGCGCGTGCTGCGATGCCTTCCCCCCTTGGCCCGAGCGGCGGGGCCCGCTCCCACCGTTGCGGGCGAGCGCGGATTCCGGAGGCTCCCGATGGTTCCCGCGTCTTGCTGTCCGTGGCGAACGACGCTGTGTGAGCCAGAAGCCTCAGGGGATTCTCACGCTGCGATGTCGCCGCGTCCAGAGCAAAAACGCCGAAATCTGTCCCGGATTTCGAGATAGATGCAACAAGATGTGCCAGCGCCTCCTCCTGGAATCCGGCGCTGCGCGGCGCCTCGAGGTGTTTGCAAGCGCAGTCGGTGGGCCGGCGTCTTGCAACGGAAAGTTGCGCCATGTCCTCGATCACGCTCAGCGCCTTACACTTTTCAGCGGTCAGCGCGCAATGACACTGACTCCAAGACGAAGGTCCTCCGATGAGATCCACCGCGTCGCGATGCCTCGCCCGCCTGCTGCGCCGACTGCCGCGCGTCGCCGCGCGCGCCTGCCTGCTGCTGCTCGGCGCGGCGGCGCTGCTGCCGCAGGCCGTCGCGCACGCGGCAGCAGCGCCGCGCGTGGCGGTGCTGCGCTTCGACTTCTACGACACCTCGATCGACCATCGGGCGGCCCTGCTGGGTCGGCAGCAGCAGTGGCTGCGGAGGCTGCCGCGCCAGTTCGGCCGCGCCCTGCAGGCCGCCGCGCCCGGCGTGCGCATCGCCGGCGGTCCCGCATGGCTGCGCCAGGAACGCTCGATGGCGTCCGACTACGAACACCCCAATACCTGCGGGCCCTGCGTCGTGCGCGCCGGGCGCGCCGCCCACGCCGACTACGTGCTGGCCGGCGCCGTGCGCAAGGTCAGCGATCTCATCCTGTACCTGCAGGCGAGGCTGGTCGACCCGCGCACGCGAACCGTGGTTGCGCAGTACCTGCTGGAAGTCAAGGCCGACAACGGCACCATGTGGCGTCGCGCCGCGCAGCACCTGGCGCGGCAGGTCGCCCACACCTTGCGCGGCCGTCGCTGAGCGGCCGTCGACGTGGTTTCATGCGGTGCCCGGCAGGCGTCTGTCGCCGGCAAGCCGGCCGTCGACCAGGTCGACGATGCGGTCGCAGCGTTGCGCCAGCCGCGGGTCGTGGGTGACCACCAGCACCGCGCAGCCGAACTCGCGGTTGAAGCGACGCAGCAGCGCGAACACCTCGTCGGCGCTGTGCGTATCCAGGTTTCCGGTCGGCTCGTCCGCCAGCACCAGCGGCGGGCGCCGCAGCAAGGCGCGCGCGATGGCCACCCGCTGCTGCTGGCCGCCGGAGAGTTCCCCGGGGCGCTTGTGCGCGTGTTCGAGCAGGCCCACCGCCGCCAGCAGGTCGAGCGCGCGCTGCTCCAGTTCGCGCGTGCGCGGCTCGCCCTGCACCAGAGCCGGCATCAGCACGTTGTCGAGTACGCCGAAGGCCTGGATCAGGTGGTGGAACTGGAACACGAAGCCGATCGCGCCTCCGCGCAGCGCGGTGCGCGCGGTGTCGTCGAGCAGCCGCGTCGGCCGTCCCAGCAGGTACAGCTCGCCGGCCGTGGGAGCGTCGAGCAGCCCGATCAGGTTCAGCAGGGTGGTCTTGCCCGAGCCGCTGGGGCCGACCAGCGCGGTGAATTCGCCGGCCTGCAACTCGAGGTCGATGCCGTGCAGCACCTCCACTTCCAGCGGGCTGCCGACCTGGTAGGACTTGCGCAGCTGCTGCAGGCGCAGCACGAGCTGCGGCGTGGCGCTGGCGGAATCAGACATAGCGGATGGCCACCACCGGGTCCAGGCGCGCCGCGCGCAGCGCCGGCAGCGCCGCCGCCGCGACCCCGACCAGCGTGGCCAGCGCCACCGCGGCGAACACCAGCCCCGGCGGCACCGGCACGTAGAACAGTCCCGGGCCGTAGGTGTTGAAGGCCCACACCATCGCGCTGCCGGCGGCGGCGCCCAGCGCGGAGCCGGCGAAGCCCACCGCCGCCCCCTCGTACAGGAACACCGCGAGGATGCGCGCGCGGGTCGCCCCCATCGCGCGCAGGATGCCGATCTCGCGCGTGCGCTGCACCACGCTGACCGCCAGCACGCTGGCGATCCCGAAGGCCACCGACAGCCCGACGAAAAAGCGGATCAGCGCGCTCGACAGCGATTGCGAGCGCAGCGCGTTGAGCAATTGCGCGTTGGTGCTCATCCAGCTCTCCGACTTCAGCCCGGTCAGCGCCGCGATGCGCGTGGAAATGTGCTGCGCGTCGAAGATGTCGCGCACCGTGAGGTCGATCTCGGTGGCGCCGCCGGGCAGTCCGAGCAGGGATTGCGCGGGCTTGAGCCCCATGTAGACGTAGCGCTCGTCGAGGTCGCGCACCCCCATGCTGAAGATGCCGGCGACGTCGAACACCTGCGAGCCGCCCGAGGCCCCCTGCACCCGCAACTTGTCGCCGACGCGCAGTCCGAGGTCCTGCGCCAGCCGGTTGCCGACCACGATCTGGCTGGCCCCCACGGCGAGGCGGCCGCGCACGATGTCGCGGTCCAGCGGAATCACCTGCACGTAGCGCCTCGGCTCGATGCCCAGCACGGCGATCGCGCGCACCGCGGTGCCGCGCTGCGCGAAGGCCGGCCCGCTGACCAGCGGCGACACCGCGGCGACCCCGCCGAGCTGCTGCAGCACGCGCAGCACGCCGGGCCAGTTGTTGATCGAGCGCAGGCGCTGCGGGCGCGCATCGGTGCTGCGCAGGTCCACGGTGCCCGGCGGCGGCGGCGGCGCCAGCGGCACCAGGTCCGGCGCCGACACGACGATGTGCGCCTGCGTGCCGAGGGTGCGCTGCACGATGTTGCCCTGCAGCCCGTCGACCAGTGCGGTGATGAACACGATCACCGCGGCGCCCACCGCGACGCCCCCGATGATCAGCAGGGTCTGCGACTTGCCGTCCCGCAGGAAGTGCAGGGCGATGCGCCAGGAAAGTCCCATGATGCGTGGCGGGGGGCGGTTCGCGGGCGCCTCAGGGTGCGGCGGACGACGCGCCGCTGGCGGGCAGCGGCTGCAGCTTCGCGCGCACCCGCTGGCCGGCGCGCACCGAGGGGTCGGCCAGCACCACGTCGCCGGCGCGCAGTCCCCGCACCACCTGGCTGGCGACCAGTCCGCGCAGCCCCAGGCGCACCGCCTGCTCGACCGCTCGCCCGCCGCGCAGCAGCAGCACCTGCGCGCGATCGCCCTGCTGCGCGCGCAGCGCGTCGTCGGGCACCACCAGCGCGTGCGCGCGGCTCGCCGTGGTGACGTCGCAGGAGGTGGTCATGTCCTGGCGCAGCCACGACGGCGGATGGTCCACGCGCAGCCGCAGCTCGATGGTGCCGCTGCTGGTGTCCACCGAAGGCGCGATGAACACCAGGCGCGCCGCGAACTGGCGCGCCGGATAGGCATCGGTGATGCAGCGCGCCGGTTGCCCGAGCGCGAGGTACTGCAGGTTCTGCTCGTCCACCGGCAGCG
Source organism: Pseudomonadota bacterium (assembly GCA_021816585.1). Lineage (GTDB taxonomy): Bacteria > Pseudomonadota > Gammaproteobacteria > Burkholderiales > Burkholderiaceae_C > Thiomonas_A. The sequence continues at coordinate 27,847 of JAKAXL010000027.1, forward strand.
AGACCTCGGTGTCGCCGGCGCGCGCCAGCGTGAACAGCACCTGCCCCGGGGTGACCGTGTCGCCCACCTCGACATTGCGCGTCAGCACCTCGCCCGCCACTCCGGCGCGGATGTCGGCGCGCCGGCTGACCGCGCTCGCCGCGCCTTGCGCCGCCTCGAGCTGGCGCTGCAGCGAACCCCCCGGGCGCGCTGCCTGCCAGGCCGCGCGCGCCGCGCGCTGCTGCTCGACCGCCGCCTGCTCGGCCTGCTCGGCCTGCTCCAGCGCCTGCTGCGACAGCGCGCCGCTGGGCGCCTGTTCGCGCGCGCGCCGCGCCTGCGCGCGTGCAAGAGTCAGCGCCGAATCGGCGCTGCGCAGCGCCGCCAGGGCCTGCGGGCGGGTCTGCTGCAGCAGTTGCTGCAGGGCAGCGCGAGCCTGCGCCAGCTGCGCGTCGGCCTGATCGTTGCGCAGGCGCAGCAGCAGTTGTCCGGGGCGTACGCGGTCGCCGCGCTCGACCAGGCGCTGCACCACGGTGCCGGTGATCTCGCTGGCCACGTTGACCCGCGACGGCGTGATCACGCGTCCGGTGGCCACCACGTCCTGCAGCAGCGCTCGCTGCTGCACACGGTAGGCCGCCACACGCGGCCCCAGCCAGCGCTGCGTGCCCACCCAGGCGAGCAGGGCCAGCAGGCAGGCGGCAAGCAACCACCACGGCAGACGTCGGAGCATGGGCATTTCGGCGGGCCAGGACGGCTCCATTGTGCAGGATCCCGCGCCCGTCCCGCGCACATACCCCCTGCTGCATGGCTTGGCCCCGCCCGGCGAGGCGGGTGACGCGATGTCCTATGCTTGGCCGGTTTTGCAACAGGATCCGGTATCCGCGCGAGCCGGTGCGCCTTGCGGCCGCTGCGCGCGACAACGCCCAAGGACTTCACGATGACCCTGCAATCCCTGTTCAGGCTCGACGAGCACGGCACCGACGTGCGCACCGAGATCATGGCCGGTGTGACGACCTTCCTGACCATGTCGTACATCGTGTTCGTCAACCCGTCGATCCTGTCGACCACCGGCATGGACCACGGCGCGGTGTTCGTCGCCACCTGCCTGGCCGCGGCGCTGGGCACCTTCATCATGGCCTTCGTCGCCAACTGGCCGATCGGCCTGGCGCCCGGCATGGGCCTGAACGCCTTCTTCGCCTTCACCGTGGTCAAGGGCATGGGCTTCAGCTGGCAGCAGGCGCTGGGCGCGGTGTTCATCTCGGGCTGCGTGTTCGTCGTGCTGACCCTCACCGGGGTGCGGAGCTGGCTGGTGGCCGGCATCCCGAAGTCGCTGCGCAGCGCGATCGCCGCCGGCATCGGCATGTTCCTGGCCATCATCGCGCTGTCGGGGGCCGGAATCGTGGTGGCGAATCCGGCGACCAAGGTCGGGCTGGGCGATCTGCACACGCTGCCGGTGCTGCTGACCACGCTGGGTTTCCTGCTGATCGCGGTGCTGGACTACTTCCGGCTGCGCGGCGCGATCCTCATCGGCATCATCGCCGTCACCGCCGCCAGCATGCTGCTGGGGCTGACGCACTTCCAGGGCATCGTGTCGATGCCGCCGAGCATCTCGCCCACGCTGTTCAAGCTGGACATCCCCGGGGCGCTGCGCGGGGGCTTCTTCCACATCATCCTGGTGTTCGTGCTGGTCGAGATCTTCGACGCCACCGGGACCCTGACCGGGCTGGCGCGCAAGGCCGGGCTGCTCGACGGCGGGCGCGAACAGGGGCTCGGGCGCGCGCTGTTCGCCGACAGCCTGGCGATCTTCTTCGGCTCGCTGCTGGGCACCAGCAGCACTACCGCGTACATCGAGAGCGCCTCCGGGGTGCAGGCCGGCGGGCGCACCGGGCTCACCGCGGTGACGGTGGGCGTGCTGTTCCTGGCCGCGCTGTTCTTCGCGCCTGTCGCCGCGGTGGTGCCGCCCTACGCCACCGCGCCCGCGCTGCTGTATGTCGCCGGCCTGATGATGCGCGAACTGCTGGAGATCGACTGGCAGGACGTCACCGAGGCGGTGCCGTCGGCGATGGCGGCGCTGGTCATGCCCTTCACCTATTCGATCGCCAACGGGCTGGCCTTCGGCTTCATCGTCTACGCGGCGCTGAAACTGCTGACCGGGCGCGCGCGCGAGGTGCATCCGGCGATGTGGTTCGTCGCGGGACTGTTCCTGCTGCGCTTCGTGCTGTTCCCGGCGGACTGAGCGGGCACGCGCCGCAGCCGCGGCGCGTCACTCCAGGCGGTCGCAGCGCGCCAGCGCCGGGAACAGGCGGCGCCACAGCCACACGATTCCCAGCGTGCCGATGCCGCCGAGCACCACCGCCGGCACGGTGCCGAACCAGGCCGCGGTCAGTCCCGACTCGAACTCGCCGCGCTGGTTCGACGCCCCGATGAACAGCGAGTTCACCGCGTTGACGCGGCCGCGCAGCGCGTCCGGGGTCTGCAATTGCACCAGCGTGCCGCGGATCACCACGCTGATGACGTCGGCCCCGCCCAGCACGACCAGCGCCAGCATCGACAGCGCGACCGAGCGCGACAAGCCGAACACCAGGGTGGCCGCGCCGAAGACCGCGACCGCGGCGAACATCAGGCGCCCGGCGTGGCGCTCGATCGGGTGCCGGCTCATCCAGGCGGCCGTGAGCAGCGCGCCGACGGCGGGTGCCGCGCGCAGCAGGCCGAGCCCCCAGGGGCCGATGTGCAGGATGTCGCGCGCGTAGATCGGCAGCAGCGCCGTGGCGCCGCCCAGCAGCACGGCGAACAGGTCCAGCGAGATGGCACCGAGGATCACCTCGTGGGCGCGGATATGGCGCACCCCCTCCAGCATCGAATGCAGCGTGATGCGCGTCGGCGCGACCGCGCGGTTGCGCGGCAGGCTCAGCAGCAGCGCGACGCCGGCGACCTCGACCGCGCAGGTCAGTCCGTAGCTGAAGCCGGCGCCCAGCGCATACAGCAGACCGCCGAGCGCCGGCGCGATCATCGTCGCCGCCTGCGTGGCCGAGGCCGCCACCGCGATGGCGCGCGCCAGCAGCCGCTGCGGCACCAGCTCCGGCAGCATGGCCTGCATGCCCGGCATGTCGAAGGCGCGACAGGCGCCGATCACCACCGACACGCCGAGGATCAGCGCACGCCCCGGTTGCAGGCCCCAGCCCATCGATGCCGCCATCAGCAGGCCCGCCACCAGCGCCTGCAGCAGCATGCTGACGGCCACCACGTCGCGGCGCGGCACGCGGTCGACCACGCTGCCGGCGAGCAGCACCAGCGCCACGCGAGGAAGAAACTGCAGCAGACCGACCAGTCCGAGGTCGAAGGCACTGCCGCTGATCGCATACATCTGCCAGCCGATGGCCACGCCCAGCACCTGATAGGCGCCGGTCAGCGCCACGCGCACGAGCCAGAAGCGGGCGAAGCCGGGAACCTGCCAGGCGGAGGAGGGGGCGGGAGGCTGCATGCGGGAGGGATGCGCGGGTCGGGGCGCGCGCCGGCAAAGCCGTCATTGTCGGGCCACTCGGCCGGGCTTGCAGCGCGCGCTGGCGCGATGGCGGGGCTCAGGCTCCGGGCTGCGGGCTGCGCTGGCGCAGGCCCTCGGCGTACAGCCAGTCCGTCGCGGCCGCCTGCTCCAGCGGCTGCGCGAACAGATAGCCCTGCGCGAAGTCGCAGCCGATGTCGCGTACCCGGGCGAGTTCCTCCTCGGTCTCGACTCCCTCGGCGATCACCTCCAGGCCCAGGCGGTGCGCCATGGCCACGATGGCCTCGCAGATGGCCAGGCGCCGCGGCTCGGACGGCAGCCGGCGGATCAGCGACTGGTCGATCTTCAGGTAGTCGACCTCGATGCGGCTGAGCGACGCGAGGTTGGAAATGCCGGTGCCGAAGTCGTCCACGGCGATGCGAAAGCCCTGCTGCCTCAGCTCCCCGAGGCGCTGCGCGATGCGCGGCGAATCGTCGAGGATCACCGTCTCGGTGACTTCGATGACCAGGCGGTCCGGCGACAGCCCGATGCGCCGCAGGTGCTCGGCCCAGTCGCGCGTGGGGTCGCTGTCGGCGCCGAGCTGCAGCGGCGACACGTTGAAGCTCACACGCGGGGGCTGGCTGCTGGCATCGCGCCAGCGCAGCGCCTGCTCGGCGGCGGTGCGGAACACCCAGTCGCCGAGCTCCAGGATCAGCCCGCTCTCCTCCGCCAGCGCGATGAAGCGCGCCGGCTGCACGACCCCGAAGGCCGGGTGGCGCCAGCGCACCAGGGCCTCGTATTTCGCCAGCGTGCGGTCGGCGGCCCGCAGCATCGGCTGGTACAGCAGGTACAGCTCCTGCTGCCGCAGCGCGCGGCGCAGGTCTCCGGCCAGCAGCAGCCGTCCGCGCGCGCGCCGGTCCATCGCCGGCTCGAAGCTCACCGTGCGGTTGCGGCCGGCATGCTTGGCCTCGTACATGGCGAGGTCGGCGTGGCGCAGCAGTTCGTCGGCGCTGCGCCCGTCGCGCGGGTACACGCACACGCCGATGCTGGCCGAGACGTGGATCGGATGCTCGGCCTGCGAGAAGGGCAGCAGCAGCGCGGCCTGCAGCTTCATCGCGACCATCTGGGGCACGCGCAGGTCGTCCAGCGCCGGCAGCAGCATGGCGAACTCGTCGCCGGCCAGCCGCGCCAGCACATCCGACGATCGCAGCGCCCATCGCATGCGTTGCGCCACGCCGACCAGCAGCGCGTCTCCGGCGGCGTGGCCGAGCGAGTCGTTGATCGCCTTGAAGTGGTCGAGATCGGCGTACAGCAGCGCGAACTGCCCGCCGCCCTGCGCCGCGCGTTCGACCTCGGAGCACAGTTGCTGGTGGAAGGCATGCCGGTTCGGCAACTGCGTCAGCTCGTCCTGGTTGGCCTGGCGCCAGATGGTCCGCGCGGCGTGCAGCCGTTCGCCGATGTCGCGCGCGATCTTCGAGGCGCCGACCACGCGGCCGGCGGCGTCGCGCAGCGGGGAGATGGTCACCGACACCTCCACCAGGCGCCCGTCCTTGCGCACGCGCACGGTCTCGAAATGCTCGACGCGCTCGCCGCAGGCGATGCGCTGCAGGAGCATCTCCTCCTCGTGCACGCGGTCGACCGGGAACAGCTTGGTGATCGGCTCGCCGATCATCTCCGCCGCCGAGTAGCCGAACATGCGCTGCGCGCCCGGGTTCCAGCTGGTGACGATGCCCGACAGGGTCTTCGTGACGATGGCGTCGTCGGAGCCCTCGACCAGCGATTCGTAGACATTGGCCGGATGCGGGCGCGGCGCAGCGTCCTCGGCTGCGCTTGCGGGCTGCTGCAGCGCATGCACGGTCACCAGCGTGCCCGCGTCGGCGCGCCCGGGCTCGCGGATCGGGCTGCGCGTGACCCGTACCGACAGCGTGGCGCCGTCGCGCACCAGGGTCTGCGAGCCCGGGCATGGCAGCGCCGGGTCGCTCAGTCCATGGCGTGCCAGCAGCGCTTGCGCCGGCTGCCCCAGGGCCTGCGCCTGGGCGCAGCCGAACAGGCGTTCGGCCGCCGGGTTCCAGCTGCTGATGCGGCCCTGCGGGTCGACGCTGAACAGCGCGTCGTCGTGCGACATGACGATGGACTCGAACAGGCAGGACCCGAACCCCCGCGGCATGTCCATGGCACGCCCCCCTTTCGCCGAGCGGCGATCGTTTGCTTACCCAAAGGATAGCTGTAAATATCGTGAAAAAACGATATTTCGGTACGCCCCCGCTTCCCCCGGAGGACCTGGGGGTCTTCCCGTCCCGTGCAGGGCCGGCGACGGCGTGCCGCCGGGGCGATGCTCAGCCGCGCAGCGCGAGCAACTCGTCGAGCGAGCGCACCATGTGCACCGGGGTCGCCGGCAGGCGCTCGGCGGGCTGGCCCGAGCGGTTGCACCAGACCGCGCGCATGCCGTAGGCCTGCGCCGAATAGGCATCCCAGCCGTTGGAGGACTGGAAGCTGATGGCTCCGGCCGGCAACTGCAGCGCCTGCTCGGCGAGTCGGTAGACGGCCGGATGCGGTTTGAACACCCCCAGCGAGTCGACCGAGAGGATTTCGTCGAAGCAGCCCTCCAGGGCGTTGGCCGCGACCGCCGAGCGCAGCCAGCGCTCGGTGCCGTTGGACAGGATGGCCATGCGCACCCCGCGTCCGCGCAGCGCCTGCAGCGCCGCCGCGACCTCGGGGTAGGCCTGCGGTGTCGCATAGGCCTGCAGCAGCTGTTCGCGCAGGCCGCGGTCGTCGCAGCCCACGCGCTCCAGCGCGAAGTCCAGCGCCTGTGCGGTGACCTGCTCGAAATCGGCGTAGCGCTCCTGCAGCGTGCGCAGCCATGTGTACTGCAGTTGCTTGTCACGCCAGGTCTCGGCCAGCAGCGTGGCGCGCTCCCCCAGCGCCTGGCTGTGGCGGCGCACCGGCGAAGCGACGTCGAACAGCGTGCCGTAGGCGTCGAAGACGTAGGCCTGGATGGGGAGGTTCATCGGTGTCGGCTGGCTGGAATGCGCGAAGGCGCGCGGTGCGCCCTGCCGGGGCGGGGCGCCATGTTCTGTACCGGATGGTACACAAACAGGCGCGCAGCCGCGTCGACTTCAGGCACCCGCCGCGAGCCGCGGGCGCAGCAGCCAATGCGCGAGTCCCGCGAACGACAGCGCGGCGAGCACCGCGAAGGCGTAGGCCGGCGCGATGCCGGTGCGTCCCAGCACGAGCGCGATCATCAGGTTGAAGGCCGCCGCCCCCAGGCAGCCGACGATGATCCCGCGCAGCAACGCGCGCGCCGCCTGGGGCCCGGCGTGCCGGTGCGTGAAGCCGCCCATGACCGCCGACAGTACCGGCAGCGTCGCCAGCATCCCGCTCCAGGTCGGACCCAGATGCGCCGCCGCGGCGGTGATTCCCAGCACGGCGGCGAGCGCGAAACCCATGCGCGCCGGCAGGTCCCACCACGGGTGCGGCATCGCCGGCGCCGTCGCCTGCCCGCCCACCAGCAGCGCCAGCGCGACCAGCAGGGGGAACACCATGAGCGCCGCCGGCAGCGGGCGCTGCGGCAGCCTGCCCAGCAGCGTGAACAGCAGCGCGCTGGCCGCCACCGCCAGCGCCATCGCCGGCATCCAGCGCCGGCCGCGCGCGGCGCGGGCGTAGGTGGCGCAGAAGCCGGCCGTTCCGACCAGTCCCAGCAGCGTGCCGACAGCCGCCTTGGCCGCGAACAACGGACCGTTCTGCAGCGCCAGGAACACCGACAG
>JAKAXL010000028.1 GCA_021816585.1 Pseudomonadota bacterium
CCATGTGCTTGAGCACCATTTCGCGCGCGAGGAGCAGGGGCTGTTCGTCGAAGTCCGCGAAGATCAGTGCCCGCCTGCCGGGTCAGCGACGGTTTCGCGCGGATTCCCGCCAAGCCCCGCGCAGGGTTCTGGCGGCGGCGACCATGTTGGCTAGCGCCGGAATGACCTCTTCCCACTGACGCGTCTTGAGACCGCAGTCCGGATTCACCCATAACTGCGCGGCCGGCACGCGTGCGGCGGCCCTGCGCATCAGCTGGACGATCAGAGGTGGCCCGGCAAAACTGAACACGGCGATAAGTGGGTAGGCTGCTCCCCTGGGCGATGAATTCGCCCGCCAGATCAGGAGCAGACATGAGCAAGAGGACGCGCCGCAACCACTCGCCGGGGTTCAAGGCCAAAGTGGCCTTGGCGGCGATGAAGGACGATAAGACGATCGCCGAGGTCGCCCAGCAGTTCGAAGTCCATCCCACGCAAGTCACCGAGTGGCGCCGGCAGCTGCTGGAGCGCGCCGCCGACGTGTTCGGCTCGGGTGGTGCGCCGGCGGCCGCGGCACCCGGCGTGGACGTGAAGGTGCTGCACGCCAAGATCGGGCAGCAGGCGCTGGAAATCGATTTTTTAAGCGGCGCGCTCACCAAGGCGGGACTGCTGAGCGCAAGCAAATGATCGACCGCGACCACAAGCTGCCGGTGAAACGCCAGGCCCAGCTGCTCGACATCAGCCGGGGCACCGCGTACTACCGGCCCCGCCCGGTGAACGAGCGCGACCTGGCGCTGATGCGGCGCATCGACGAGCTGCACCTGGAGCATCCGTTCGCCGGCAGCCGGCTGCTGTGCGGCCTGTTGCGCCGGGAGGGACACCGGGTCGGCCGCCTGCACGTGGGCACGCTGATGGCGCGCATGGGGATCGAGGCGCTGTACAAGAAGCCCAATACCAGCCGCAAGCATCCTCGGCACCCGATCTACCCGTACCTGCTGCGCGGCTTGAAGATCGAGCGCGCCAACCAGGTCTGGGCCATGGACATCACGTACATCCCGATGGCGCGCGGCTTCGTCTACCTGGCAGCTGTGCTGGACTGGCACAGCCGACGCGTGCTCGCGCACCGCGTGTCGATCACCATGGAGGCTGACTTCTGCGTGGCTGCGCTGGAGGAGGCGATCGCCCGCCACGGCAAACCCGAGATCATGAACACCGATCAGGGCAGCCAGTTCAGCAGCCTGGAGTTCACCGACACGCTGCGCCACCACGGCATCGCCATCAGCATGGACGGCCGCGGCTGCTGGCGCGACAACGTGTTCGTCGAGCGACTGTGGAAGAGCATCAAGTACGAGGACGTCTACCTCAAGGCCTACGAGACGGTCAGCGCCGTGCGCGCCGGTCTGGCCGCCTACATCGACTTCTACAACACACGCCGGCCGCACAGCGCCCACGGCGGCCGCACTCCCGAGGAGGCCTACTACGCTACCCTGCCGACATCCAGGCTGGCAGCCTGAGCCGCCCGAACACGGGTTACCCCCCGCGGCTTGCGTTCGTCGCAAGCGACGCCGCCGCCGGGGATAACCCTGCACCACGGCACACGAACCCGCAGCCCATCCACTTAAGCAATTGCTGCCGCGTGTTCAAAGGAACCGAGCCACCTCTTTGCCTGCGCTAGCAGCGGATTGCGCATGCGCAGTGTCCATCCCGGTGCCTGCGACTGCCACGGTCGCTGCAGTCGCACCGGCCGTCTTGAGGAGAAACGACCGTCGCCCTGCCTGCCCCCCGGACTTTGTGGGAATGCTCATAGCGGACCTCGCCTCGTCTTCGTTGGAACGTTTCAAGGTTAGGTCGCGCTACGCGTTGAAGAATTGACCTAGAACATCCGGAGGGCGACGCCTCGCCCGCTCATGTTAGGAATTGCAACGCCCGCTGCTGCCGAGTGCTAGCGAAATCGACGCTGGGAACGTGGGCCAATGCCCATCCGGCGGAGACTCCGAGGTGATTGCATCGGATCGTAACGCCGTTGCTGGAAGGCAGAGGCATGGAAATCTGGCGCGCAGGGGGGAGGCGAATTAGTTGATTCGCAAGAGTCGCCCGCGGACTCCACTCCATGTCCAATTGCACGAATCGAGGCATCCTTGGATGGAGGAACGCGGTGCGTAGTCAATCTGCTGGTGCAGTCGACGAGCCTCGAACGTCTTCGCCTGGCAGCAACGGCTGACACCGGCGCTCGGCAGATGTCGGCAACAGTTGACACGGCAGTTCGGGCGACGTACCAGGCCCGACGCCCAATGTGGCCGAACCTGCGCACGCGTGGCATGCCAGCATTGAAACGATCTCCCCGGGCGTCGGTCTCTGTCGCGCCGCCTTGGCCTTGGCTACCGTGCCGACAGCGATGAAGCACACGGCCTGCTCTGCCGACTCGATGGCAAACAACTCGCGCAGGGCATGGGAGTGCAGCGCTTGGCCACTCACAAGGCCAGCGCCGAAGCCTAGCGCATGCGCCGCAAGAAGCATGTTCTGCAGCGCGCAGCCCAGCGAGACGTAGCGCTCCACTGCCGGAATCTGCGTATGTACGTCCTCTAGGCGGACGATGGCCAATGCGAGAAACGGAGCCCGTCGCGCCTTGTCTCGCGCTTCCTGCAGTTGGGTCTGAGTGGCATCGGGATCGCGCTCCAGCAACGCACATGCAAAGGCTTCCCCGAGCTGTGATCGACCCTCGCATCCGACTTGGACGAAGCGCCATGGAAGAATCCTTCCGTGGTCTGGCGCCTGGGCCGCGGCCTCGAACAAAGCTCGGACTTGCACCTCCGATGGCCCAGGGCTTGCGAGGCGCTTTGGTGAAGTCTGGCGCCGCAGGCGCATGAGTTCCAGGGTCGACTCCGTGGCCGACAGCACGCCATGGTGTTTCATCGGACTCCTCTGGTCGTGATCTGCTCCACGATGAACCACGTGAGAGCAGGGCGTCATACCAACCCCTCGAAGGCCAGGAAGCCCACGAGTTCCCCCGCCTCGACGCGCCCCCTTTCGGCTTCCAGCACGATGAGGCCGTCGGCTTCAGTCATGGAACGCAGGATTCCGGACCCCTGCCGCCCCGTCACGCGGACGCCCAGTTCGCCGCCTTGCAGCGATTCAAGCACGGCCCGCTGGAATTCCGTGCGGCCGGGGCGTTTGGCCAGGGGCTCGAGCGCCTTGACTCGCATGAGCGGAACAGGCCTGGCATGCGCCCCCATCATCCTCAACAATGCATCGCGGATGATCATGTAGAAGGCCACCATCGCCGCAACGGGGTTGCCTGGAAGCCCGAACACCGGAATCGAATCCGAGAATTTGCCATGGAGATGCCCGAAGGCCATCGGGCGTCCCGGGCGCATCGCGATGCGTCCGAAGGTCACCTTCCCGAGCCTCGCCAACGTATCGCGCAGATGGTCGGCTGCCCCACCTCCCACGCCGCCCGTCGTGATCACCACGTCGGCACAGTTGCAGGCGCTCGTCAGCGCGGCTTCCAGCGCAAGCGGATCATCGCGGACCAGGCCGAGATCCCTGCCCTCGCACCCGAGTCTTTCGAGCATGCTCCACAGCGAATGACGGTTGCTGTCGAAAATACAAGCTTCATCCGGCGTGTCTCCGATGCTTCGAAGCTCGTCGCCGGTGGACAAAAACGCAACGCGCAAGCGCGGTCGCACTGCGACGTCGGCCTGCCCCAATGAACCGATGAGCCCCAGGTCTGCGGGGCGAAGCACCTTTCCGGCCCGAAGAGCTGCCTGTCCGGTGCTCAGGTCCTCGCCGCGGCGCCGAACATTGTCGCTGCTTCGCGCGCAGACGGCGTCGATGAACACTTGGTGGCCTTCGATACGGCATGCCTCGAGCGCGACCACGACGTCGCAGTCCCGAGGAATCGCGGCACCGGTCATGACTCGCACGCATCCATCACGCGGCACGGACAACGCCCACGGGTGTCCCGCAAGGCTCGTGCCGATGACTCGAAGCATGCCAACGCCATCCCGCAGCCCCTCGCTGGACAGCGCAAAGCCGTCCACGGCGGAATTCTCATACGCGGGCACGTCGATGGGTGCAATAACGTCCTCGGCAAGCACGCGCCCCAATGCTTGCCGAAGCGACACGCGTTCGAAGCCACCAATCGGTCGCACGAAGCCAAGGATTGCCGCTCGTGCTTCCTCCACCGCGAGGTTGCGCTCGAACGGGGACTCCACCAAGGGCTCGACAGCCGACGTCACAAGGTCTACTTGAGCATTCATCGCGACGCCCCTTTGGCGCGGCGATCTACCGCAGCCTGCTCTTCCACTTCGTCGAAATCCCACGCAACGTCGCACAAGCCCTCCAGCAAGGGCGATGGCTTGAGCGCATACACGACCTCCCGACCCCGACGTTCGCGTTGGAGTAAACCCCACTGCCACAACATCTTCAGTTGAGTGGAAGCGCAAGGCTGACTGATCCCGCAAGACTTGGCGACTTGACGCACAGCCAGGCCCCTGCAACGCAGCTGGCAGAGAATGGCCAGTCGTGTCGCGCACGACAGCACGGCGAACAACTGCGCAGCCGCGTCGTAGACCTGTTCCACCTCGTCGTCGAGCGGCAAAGTGGACTCTGACAGGCTCGTTGGCGAGGCTGCCGCTGGAGCCTGACGCGCGGCAAACCAGATGGAGGATTGATTTCCCATACCCAGGGCTCCTTCTCATGTTGGCGGATCCTGGAGTCGGGTTGCCAGGCCACTGCCAAAGCCACGATCCATGCTTACTTGAGGCTGAGGATCCACGCGACGAGTTCCTTGGCCTGTGCCGGAGTGATATCGGTGTTCGGCGGCATCGGAATCTTGCCCCACGTGCCGACGTGTCCGTGAAGCACCGCGTTCACTAGCATCTTCTCCGCACCAGGCTTCCCGGCGTATTTGCGCGCAACCGACTTGTAGGCGGGCCCGACCACCTTGGAATCCACGGAATGGCAGGCCAGGCAATTCTTGGCCTTGGCCAGGGCCAGCACGTCGGGAGAGGCCCAGGCCTGCACGGCCCAGGACACGGCAAGAGTCAGCACGAGCGCCTTTTTCATGATGAGGTTCCTTGATTCTTGGCCGGAGGCCCGCGCGGGCCTTCGGCCGCAAAAAGCCGGCTCCCGGGGGAGCCGAAATGGAGGCCGCCGAGGAGTTGGCGACCCTCCCCCATGGCCGCTCGGCCATGGGGAAACCTGGGGATGGATCAGCCCGCGTACAGGCGGCTCTTGGTGGACACCGTGCGCTGCCAGTCCGGCATCGAACCGATGCGCCGGATGTTGCCCCAGGAGCCCTTGTAGTAGGGCAGGAAGTGCACGTCCGTGGCCGTGCTGGTGACCGAGCCCTGCACGCCCTTGGGCGCCCCGAACACCATGAACGTGGCGTGGGGCTTCAGCGAGGCCTCGGGATAGGCCATCGCGGTGGCGCTGCCATAGTCGTTGTAGACCTCGACGATGTCGGTGGGCTCGATGCCCATTTCCTTCATGTCGCCGGGGTTCATCTGGATGATGGCGATCGGATAGCGCTCGGTGATGAAGGGATCGAACTGGTTGTTGTACCAGGTCTGCCAGACCTCGTTGAGGCGTCCGTTGTTGATGAGGAACTTGTACCTGGCCTTCAGTTCGGCAGCGGGCTTGAGCATGCCCTGCCACTTGGCGGCGAAGACCTTGATTTTCCCGTTGGGCGTGTCGAACTTGTCCTCCGGATACAGCGACGGAGAGCCGATCAGCCGGTCCCCCTCGAGCTTGACGATGGGCAGCTGCACCCCGTTGTTGCCTGCCTTTCGCAACAGCTCGTAGTTGGCCAGATGGTCGGTCGGATAGCCCTCGGCATCGATCTTGGGTGCGCCGGGCTGCCCGACACGACGCCAGCCGTCGTTGAACGCGTCTTCCTCGGTCTTCCAGTCGAAGCCCGAGAAGCGCTCGACCATCTCCGAGTTGCCCTCTTTCTCGTACATGCCACGGACCGTGTTGGCGATGCGTGCCGCGATCAGGCAATCGGGAAGAGCCTCGCCCGGAGGGTCGATGAACTTTTCCGACAGGCGCATGCGGCGCTCGCCGTTCATCGAGGTCAGGTTCATCTCGCCCGGCAGCGCCCCCGGGAACAACACATGCGCCGCCTCGGCCAGCATGGTCGGATAGATGTTCATGGCCGCCACGAAAAGTCCCCCCTTGCCGGTGGCCTCGTAGACCACGTCGGCCATCTGCTCCGCGCTCGCCCCATGGGCCTTGGCCATCGCCTCGCGAACGATCTGGCTGCGGCGAATCACCGCGTCGCGCAAGGCCTGCGCATTGTTGGTGGTCTGGAAGGTGTCGCAGGCCCAGTACGTGACCATCCGCCCCTTGCCGGCGATCAGGTAGTCGTCGACCTCGATCAGCTTGTCGTGGGTCGGGATCGGAACGTCCGACGCCGGATAGCGGCTCTTCGGCGAGGGATAGGGTGGCCTGGCGTAGCCTTCCTGGTGCCCGCCCATGCGCACGAATCCGGTCCCGCGCCGGCTTCCCACGTTATGCGTCGCGGCGACGACCGCGCCGATCGCCTGCTCGGTGACGTAGTTGTTGTTGCCCCAGATGATGCCCTTCTCGAATGCGTGCATGGTGCGGGGCAGCTTGCTCGGAGCCTTCGGCTTGTACGACCACTCGGCGGCCTGACGAATCTGCGCCACGGGGATTCCGGTGATCCGGCTGCATTCGTCCAGCGACATGCTGTTGGCCTTGACCGCATCGTCGAAGCCTTCGGTATGGTTGGCGATGAAGTCCTTGTCGATCCAGCCCTGGGAGACGATGTAGGTCAGCAGTCCGTTCCACAAGGCTCCGTCCGCCCCCGGGTTGATGGCCAGGTGCAGGACCTGGTCCCTAGCCACGCTTTCGCAGATGGAAACCGAAGGCGTGCGCCGGGGATCGACGAAGATGAACCTGCCCGCGCCGACCGCTTCGCCGGGGAACATCTGCTTCTTCTTGTCCACGGTCGCGCCTTGCAGATTCGGAAGCCAATGCGCGAGGAAGTAGTTGGTCTGGTTTTCGTAGGGGTTGTTGCCGATCGACCAGATCACGTCCGCGAGTTCGGCGTCTTCATAGCTGTTGTTCAGCTCGAAGATTCCCATGTCGCGATTGCCGAAGCATTCCGAGTTGTAGGCTGGGCGGTTGTGGATGCGGCAGGTGGGTGTCTGCACCGCGGTGAAGAAGAGCTTGCCGGTGCCCCAGGTGTTCTCGAAACCCCCGCCCGCTCCGCCGTGGTCGAACATGGTCACAGCGATGTCGTCGGGCCCGTCGTGGTCGAGGATCCTTTTCATCACGCCCGCGTAAAGCCGCGCGCCGTAGTCCCAGGAGGTGTCCAGCCATTGCCCGCCCTGGTAGACGCGCGGGTGCAGCAGGCGCTCGCGGGTGATGCCGTCGGCGTTGTAGAAGTAGGAAGCCATCTTGCCTCCCCGCGTGGAGCTCAGCCCCTGGTTGACGATGCAGGCCTTGTCCGGGACGATCATGATGTTGTGGCGCTTGCCGGTCCGATCGCTCAGCACATTGGTCATGGCCGGGGTCATGATGGTGGCGAACGGCGGCAGCTGCTTTCGAAAGTCCAGGCCCAGCGCGTTCTGGTGCGGTGCCCGGCCACCTTCACGGTCGGCGTCCCACTTGTAGACGTGGTAGCCGCAGCCGACGATGCAGTAGTGGCAGGTCAGATTGGTCTGGCTCGCGTCGGCGGGCGGCAGTGCGACGCGGTCGTTGAACTTCGACATGGCGGTGTCTCCTCGATGGTCCGTTGCAGTTAAAGCACGTTGGCCTGGCGCCCGTAGATCAGTCCCGTGACTGCGACGGCGCGCACGGTGTCGCTCGCCGCGTCGTACTCGAGCTGGATCTGGGGCAGATCCTCGGTCGCCTGGCCGCAGATCATCTGGCCGGACTTCTCCGGATCGAACATGCTGAAGTGGCATGGACACTTGAGCCGCTTGCTCTCGGGGTCGTAGCTCAGCGGACAGCCCATGTGCGTGCACAGGCTGCTGAACGCGACGATGTCGCCGTCCGGGCCGACGCCGCCGGCCACCCGGGCTCCGGTCTTGATCGCCATGCACGGCGAATCGGCGTCGGGATACTGAAACGTCACCGGGGAATCCACCCGCATGCCTGCCGCCTTGCCGACGACCCGGCGCGGATAGGGAAGGAGCGCCGCTCCGATGCCCTGCGGCGGATACGTGCCCTTGTCGCCGGCCAAGGCCGACGCGGCCGGCGTCAGCGCGGCTCCGGCGCCGGCGACACTCGAGCCGGCGACCTTCAGGAAAATGCGCCGAGAAACGTTCTCTGCCATGATCTCTCCTCCTTGTCTTGTTGGTGCTTCGCCCGATGCGCGTGTCGCGCAATCGGGCTAGAGTTAGCAAGCCTTGGGCCAGCGCGTACGTGCCTCAAAAGATCCAGGAAAATCAACGTGTTCGGACTCTTCGTCGGTCGCAGGGAGGGATCAAGGCACCCTGCGCGTTACGTTTGCGAAACCCCCTGTGTTTCGAATCGGTAACGACAACGTCCAGCCATGAAACGACGACAGTCCCTGGCGCTGCTCGCAGGCGCGTGTTCGATGCCCGCATGGGCAGGCATGCGTGCGATGCAGCCCCGAACGGTGTTCCGCTTCGGCGTCACCGATGTATTCATCCACGATGCGATCCCGGTGCTGCGCAGCTACCTCGAAGCGCGGCTTGGAATTCCCGTACGCATCGTCCAGAAGGCGAGCTACCAGGAAGCCCTGGAGGCGCTGCGCTCCGATGAAATGGAGGCCGCCTGGATCTGTGGTTATCCGTATGTGGTTGCACGTCACTTCGTGCGGCTTTGCGCGCAGCCCGGTTGGCATGGTCAGCCCTGGTACCGCAGCTACCTGATCACTTCTGCGGATCGCACCGGGGTGCACGACCTTGCGGCACTACGCGAGGATGTATTCGCCTTCGACGATCCGTTGTCGAACTCGGGCTACCTGGTTCCGGTCGTCGCGCTGCGCGCGATGGGACAGACGCCGCAGAGCTTTTTTCGTGGCAGCTTCTACACCTACGCACTCGACAAGGTCGTCGAGGCGGTCGGTGCCGGACTTGCCGATTCAGGCACGGTCGACGGGTACATCTGGGAGGTCCTGCACCGTCAGTCCGATCCGGCAGCGCGCAAGACCCGGGTCGTGGTCAAGTCGAGGCACTTCGGTTTTCCGCCCATCGTGACACGACGCAGCCTCGACCTCGAGTTGCACGCGCGCCTGCAGGGCATATTGCTCGAAGCCCATTCCAACGAACAAGGCCTCCAGCTGCTGAACAAGCTCGACCTGCACTGCTTCCTGCGGCCGCGCAAGGAATGGTTCGAGGGGATTCGCTCGCTGGTCGAGGTCCTGGACGGAACGCGCGCGCCCATCCCCGTCTCGCAGATCTACGAGCCAGGCTGATGCAGCGGATGAAGGATTCCCTGCTGGTTCGGGTTCCGCTGCTGGCCACCACCCTGGTGATTCTGACGGCATTGCTGATGGCCGCTGGTCTGGGCGCGCTCACCCGGCGCTACCTGATCGAGGATGTCGATGCCGGTGCGTCCCAGGCGGTCGCAGCCTGGGCCAAGAGCCTTCCGCCGATGATCCAGCAGGACAACGTGTGGGGCGTGTTCGAGGCCCTCAAGGCGGTTACCGCGGCCGGGCCAACGAACGACCGGAGCATCGCCGTCGTGCTCGATCGCGGCGGCCATGTGTTCGCCAGTTCGGCCCCCCGCCGCTTTCCCACGGACAGGGTCCCGCAATGGGCTCCGCTGTGGAAACCGGGCAGGCTCACGCTTGCTCAACCGGCACGCAGGGCCGTGGCCGATCCGGGGCGCCCGCCGCCGATACGCAGCGGGAACTGGCGTATCTACATCGCGGCCTTGAGGGATGACTCGGGCGCCACGGTGGGAACTCTGGTGTATGCCGTTGGCAACCAGCTTTACTGGTCACGCCTGCGCTCGATGCTGCTGTGGATAGCCGGCATCACGGCGATCGCCGTATGCGTGTTCGTCCCCGTGGTCTGGAGGATCAGCCGGCGCATGCTCGACCCGTTGGCGCGACTCGGCGGCTCGATGGCGACCGATAGCGCGCAGGCGCGACGCGTGGGGGAAGCACTCGCCGCCCGCAGCGACGAGGTCGGCGCGCTGTCGCGCGCCTTCCTGCGTCTTCTGGCCAGGCTGGAGCACTCGCGCCAGAGTGAAAAGTTCGCGGCCGTGGGGACGCTGGCGGCGGCGACCGCGCACGAGATCAACAATCCCCTGGGCGGCATGATCAACGCCGTGCAGACCGCACGGCGCTTCGGACGCTACGACGACACGACCGGCCGTACCCTGGACCTGCTGGCGCGCGGCCTGGAGCAGTTGAGGATCATCGCCCAGGCCTTGCTCGCACAGACCCGACCGAGCGAGCGAAACCTGAACCTGCAGGACCTGCGCGATCTGTCGGCTCTGGTCACGCCTCGCCGGCAGGAGCGCGGCGTGCTGATGGACGAGAACCTGGCGCTGCCCGAGGCGATCCCGCTGGCAGCCGGCCCCGTACGCCAAGCCACGCTCAATATCCTGCTCAATGCCTGCCATGCGGCGCAGCGCGGCTCCACGCTGCAGTTCTCGGCCGGGATCACCACGCCCGCGGTGTTGCGCATCACGGTGCGCAACCAGGGCAGCGCTCCGCCGGAAAGCGTGCTGGATGCGCCCAGCCTTCCAGGCGCGCGCGACCTGCCGGGCCTGGGTCTGTGGGAAAGCCGGCGCCTGCTGTCGGATATCGGCGGCACGCTGACGCTGACCCACGAGCACGGCTGGACGACCGCGCTGATCGAAATTCCCCTGCGCTCTCAGCAAGAATCGTGATACGTTGAGGACAGTCGGCCGGCAGAGCCGACGCCTGGAGATCCCCGAGGAGACCTGCCTTGCACGACCTGCCGATCCTGCTGGTCGAGGACGACCCCATCATGGGTGAGTCCATGAGCCACCGACTGCAACTCGAACGCTACCCCGTCGAATGGGTGCGCGACCTGTGCGCGGCGCGGGATTCACTTCGTCATCGGCTGTATCCGCTGGTGCTCAGCGACATCCGGCTTCCCGACGGCGATGGCGAACAACTGCTCGCGACGATGGCCGAACGCTACGGCGGCTGTTGTCCCCCGGTGGTATTCATGACGGGCTTCGGCTCGGTCGACCAGGCCGTGAGGCTGGTGCGCGGCGGAGCGTGGGACTACATCCAGAAGCCCTTCGACCTGGACACCTTGATGCAGCGCATCCGCGAGTGGATCCCGCCGGGTACGCCACGTTGCGATGCCTGGTTCGGGATCTCGGAAGCCGCGCAGGCTCTGGAACAACTCATCGCGCGCGTGGCGCAGCTCGAGCTTCCCGTCCTGATCCAGGGCGAATCGGGAACCGGAAAGGAGATGGTGGCCCGGCGCATCCACGCCGACATGCGCAAGACGCGCGAGCGGATTCCCTATGTGGCCATCAATTGCGCCGCGCTCAGCGAGACCTTGCTGGAATCCGAATTGTTCGGTCACGAAGCCGGTGCCTTCACCGGCGCCAGTCGACGGCACGCCGGAGTCTTCGAGCAGGCGCATGGAGGTGTGCTGCTGCTCGACGAGATCGGCGACATGCCCTTGGGCGCGCAGGCCAAATTGCTACGCGTGCTGCAGGATGGTCAGGTGCGGCGGGTCGGCGGCGAGAAGGCCTTGCAGGTTCATGTGCGATTGATCTGCGCCACTCACAAGCCGCTGAACCAGCTGGTGGACGCGGGGGCATTTCGAGAGGACCTGTACTACCGCATCAGCGGGTTGCCGATCCATCTTCCCCCATTGCGCGATCGCCCCGATGACACGGTCTGGCTCGCGCATCGGCACGTCGACGAACTCAATGCCCGCGTCGGTTCGTGCAGACGCCTGGACCCACGGTTCGCTGCGTGGGCCAGGCTCCAGCCATGGAGCGGCAATGTGCGAGAGCTGTTCGCCACGGTCGACCGTGCCTACCACCTCTCCGCCGATTGCTGGGTGCGCCGGGAACGCTCGAATCTGCCGGGCACGGATTCTTCACGTCGCGGCGCCGAGCCCGTTGCCACGGGTCCGGAACCACTCGACCGCTACATAGCACGGGTCGAACACGACTATCTCGAGAAGTGCGTGTCGGACAACGACGGCGGGATCACGAAGACCGCCACCGCGCTGGGCATCAGCCGCAAGACCCTGTGGGAAAAGCTGCGCCGCTACCGCGGCGGGCCGCAGCGACGCTGAGGCGTCAAAGCGCCTCGAGCGCCAGCGCGATGCCCTGGCCGCCCCCGATGCACAGCGTCACCACGCCACGGCGAACCTGGTCGCGGCGCATCGAATGCATCAGACGCGTCGAGAGGATGGCGCCCGTGGCGCCGATGGGATGCCCGTGCGCGATGGATCCACCCTCGACATTGACGATGTCCTCGGCGAGCCCGAGCTCGCGCGTGCAGGCGATCGCGATGGCGGCGAAGGCCTCGTTGATCTCGATGCGCCCGATATCCCCCACGGACCATCCGGCGCGCTCGAGCGCCATGCGCACCGCCGGCACCGGACCCAGTCCGAACCAGCCGGGCTCGACGGCGGCCACGCCGTAGGACACCAGGCGCGCCATCGGCTGCAGCCCCTGGGCCTCGGCCCAGGCACGCTCCGCGACGATCATCGCGGAAGCCGCGGAGTTGAGCC
This sequence comes from Pseudomonadota bacterium, assembly GCA_021816585.1. Lineage (GTDB taxonomy): Bacteria > Pseudomonadota > Gammaproteobacteria > Burkholderiales > Burkholderiaceae_C > Thiomonas_A. The sequence goes on from JAKAXL010000028.1 coordinate 12,657, forward strand.
CGGGAGCGTTGCCGGCGGTGATGGTGCCGTCCTTGCGGAACGCGGGCTTGAGACGCGCGAGGCTTTCGAGGCTGGTGTCGGGCCTGTTGTGCTCGTCGCGCGCGAAGTCCTCGGGGCCCTTGCGGCCCTGCACCTGCACCGCCACGATCTCCGCGTCGAAATGCCCGGCGGCCTGTGCCTTCGCGAAGCGCTGCTGCGAGCGCAGCGCCCACGCGTCCTGCTGTTCACGCGTGATGCCGAAGCGGCTTGCCAGGTCCTCGGTATGCCAGCCCGAATGGCGCCCGCTGAAGGCGTCGTTGAGCCCGTCCAGCAGCATGCTGTCGAGCACGGCGCCGTCGCCCATGCGCATGCCCCAGCGCCCCTGCGGCAGCAGATAGGGAGCCATGTCCATGTTCTCCATGCCCCCGGCGAGCGCGCACTGCAGATGCCCCGCGAGGATCTCCAGCGCCGCCGACACGACGGCCTGCGCTCCGGAGCCGCACACGCGGTTGACCGTCAGCGCCGGAACCTGCACTCCGAGCCCGCCGCCGATGGCCGCCTGGCGCGCCGGATTCATTTTCGCGCCGGCCTGCACCACGTGGCCGAAGACGGCGGTCTGCACCTTGTCCGCATCGAGTCCCGAGCGACGCAGGGACTCACGCGCAGCCGCCGCGCCGAGCTCGGTCGCGGGCGTGTTGCGCAAGGTTCCGTTGTAGGTGCCGATGGCGGTGCGAACCGGCGAGCAAAGGACGACCTGCGGCTGGGACATGGCTTTCTCCTTGGACCAGCCGCACCTTAGGCCGATGCCCCCCCGGCGTCATTGGCTCAGATCAAGAAGGACCCCGCATGCGCCGGGGCACCCCGGGGGATCACCGCGCGGAAAGCGCGGCCAGTCCGAAGGCCTCGGTCAGCGTCGGGTGGGGATGGATCGCCGATGCGAGCTGGTCGATGCGCAGACCGTGGCGCACCGCCAGCGCGGCCTCGCCCATCAGATCCGCGGCGCCGTCGACCAGCGCATGGATTCCGACGATGCGCCCGCCCAGGCGTTCGTGCACCACGCGCAGCCGGCCGAAGGCCTCGGCGCCGATCTGCGCGCGCGCGTCGACCTGGTAGTCGTATTCGGCCACCGCCACATCCAGCCCGGCGCCGCGCGCCGCCTCCTCGGTCAGGCCCGCCATGCCGAGTTCCGGGAACGAAAAGATCACCGCCGAATTGTGTTCGGCCCGCGGGAATGGCGCGGCGTGGCCGAGCATGTGGCGCGCCACCGCCAGCGCCTGCGCGGTGGCCCAGTGCGCGAACATCGGCTGACCGACGAGGTCGCCGGTGGCGTGGATCCCCGGCTCGGCGGTCTGCAACAGCTCATCGACCTCCACGCCGTGGCGGCCCACGCGAACCGAGGTGTTTTCCAGTCCGAGCCCTTGCACGTTGGGCTGGCGTCCCGCGACCACGGCCACGGCCTGCGCCCGCACCTGCTCGGCGCGCCCGGCGTGCGCATAGCGCACCTGCAGCTCGCCGTCCTGCGCCTCGATGGACTGCACCTGGGCACCCGTGCGCACCGCGATTCCGTCCCCCGCAAGCCGCTGGGTCAGCAGCTGCGCCAGCACGGAGTCGACCGGCTCGAGAATGCGCTCGCCACGCTGCAGCAGCGTGACCTGGCTGCCCAGATGCGCGAAGATCTGCGCCATCTCCACGCCGACCGGCCCGGCCCCGATCAGGATCAGCGAACGCGGGATCTCGGCGATCTCCAGCAGGCCCTTCGAGTCCAGCACCCCGGCAAGCTCGGCGCCGGGGATCGGCGGGCGGACCGGCATCGACCCGGTGGCCAGGATGGCGCGCTCGAAGCGCAGCGCATGCGAGGCACCCTCGGTCTCGACGCTCGCGCTGCGCGGTCCCGTCAGCCGGGCACGCCCGAACACGACCTGCAACGTGGGCAGTGCCTGCGTCTTCATCAACGCCCCCTGCGCGCGCTGCGCCAGGATGCGGTGACGTCGCGCCTGCACCGCCGACCAGTCGACGCCCGCGTGCGAGTCGCCCGCGCCGACCCGCAAGCCGAACTGCGAGGCCTCGGCGAGGTCCCGGCGCCGGGCGGCGACTTCCCGGTAGATCTTCGACGGGATGCAGCCCTCGAACAGGCAGGTACCTCCCAGCCCCTGGCCCGCCTCGACCAGCAGCACCCGGCGTCCGGCCTGCGCCAGCGCCAGCGCCGCCGGCGTGCCGCCGGGCCCGCCGCCGATCACCAGGACATCGACTTGCTCAGGCCATTCCATGATCGACTCCTTGTTCATGCTGCGGGGGCGTCCGGGCGAGTCGGCGACCTGCTCCGGAGTGTTCCGCCGACGCGTCGCACCCGATCGGGCCCGGCGTCGCGGCCGCAGGAATGTTGTAGGCCGAGTCGAAGGCCTGCGCGTTGCGGTGACGCAAGTCCCGCCACTGCCCGCCCCGTCGCATCAGAAATCCAGATCCCCGCTCACGGCCTGCACGGCCGCCTTCGCGCAGATCTCGTCGTTGTCGGCACCCGGGGCGCCCGATACGCCCAGCGCTCCGACCATCTGCCCGGCCGCTTCGATCGGCAGACCGCCGCCGATCATCACCACACCGGGGAGATTCCTGATCCCCTGTTCGGCCGAACCGGGCCGGTTCACCCTGGCGGCCACCTGCCCGGTGGGCTGGCGCCAGCTCGCCGCGGTACGCGCCTTGCCTTCGGCCGCGGCCAGCGTATGCCAGCCGGCATAGCGATCGCGCAGCACGACCAGCGGCAACCCCGACGGGTCCGTGACAGCCACGGCCACCTGCCATCCCCGCCTGGCGCACTCCGCCCTGGCCGCCTGCGCGGCCTTCAGCGCCAGCTCCGGCGTGATCACCTTCTGCGTCCAGGTCGCGGCCGGGGCGTCCGCCCGCGCGAGCCCGCCGCCCGCAAGCATCCCCGTCAGGGCCACTGCCAGCATGGTGTGTTTCATGTTTTCCCCTTGTCATGGTTCGAAGAAGGCTTCGGCGAGGCGCCGGGGCTCGTGTCAGGCACCCACCCACTGCTCGACCTGCGAGCGACTCGGCACACCGCCGGCGTGCACCACCTTGCCGTCGATCACCACGCCCGGCGTGCTCATCACGCCGTAGCGCATGATCGAGGCAATGTCCTCGACCTTCTCGACGCGTGCCTGCACGCTCCTGGCGGCCAGCACTTGCTCGACCAGGCGCTGCGTGGCCTTGCAGTTGGCGCAACCGGTACCCAGGATCTTGATCTCGATCATGATGCGACTCCTCGTGAAATGAATGAATGAATGAAGCGAGCCTGCGGCCTTACATCACCGCGTTGAACACGAAACCGACGATCACGATCCCGACGGCCACGACCGCCGCGAACATCGCGATCAACTTCGGCTTCATGACCTTCTTCAGGATCATGAACTCGGGCGCCGACAGCGCGGTCACCGACATCATGAAAGCCAGCGTCGTGCCCAGCGCCGCGCCCTTGCCCAGCAGCGCCTGCACCACCGGGATGATGCCCGCGGCGTTGGAGTACATCGGCACCCCGATCAGCACCGCCAGCGGCACCGACCACCAGGCCCCCTTGCCCATCAGATGGGCCATGAAGTCCTGCGGCACGTAGCCGTGGATCCAGGCGCCCACGCCCACGCCGGCGACGATGTACGGCGCCACCTTGAGCACGATGTCGCGCACGTGGCGGAATCCCTGCGCGAATCGCGCCTGCCAGTCCATGCGGTGTTCCACGCCGTCCGTGGCGGGGATGTCGAACACCCATGCCTCGACCAGGTGCACCGGATTCATGCGTCCGATCACCAGCCCGGCGGCGATGGCCACCAGCAGGCCCATCCCCAGGTACAGCAGCGCGACGCGCCAGCCGAACATGCCGTACAGCAGCGCCAGCGCCACCTCGTTGACCATCGGCGCCGACACCAGGAAGGAGAAGGTCACCCCCAGCGGCACGCCCGCGGTGAGAAAGCCGATGAACAGCGGCACCGCCGAGCACGAGCAGAAGGGCGTGACGATGCCCAGCGCCGCGGCCAGCACGTTGCCGGCGCCCTGGCCCCTGCCGGCCAGCAGCGCGCGGGTCTTCTCCGGGGTGAAGAAGCTCTGCAGCACGCCCACCGCGAACACGATCAGGGCCAGCAGCATCAGCACCTTGGGCACCTCGAACACCAGGAAGGCCAGCGCCGAGTAGAGGTGGCTCGACGGCGCGATGTGCGCCATGCCCGCGACCCAGCGCGTGAAGGCGGCGGTGGCGGGTTCCAGCGCCCAGTACAGCGGGAACCAGACGCCGACGTACAGCAGCGCCGGCAGCCAGGCGCGCCAGAAGGGCCTCGAAGCTCCGCCGGCGCCGGATCCGGAGATGGGCGCGGGGGAAGCCGTGGGTACGGAAGACGCGGGGGTGTTCATCGTGGCCTCGGAACAGGAACTCTCTGTCTTGGTAGACGAAGCAACCCCGGAAAGGATGCACCCGTGACCCTGGGGGCCGGGCCGATGGGCCCGATCCGAGATCCCCGGTCCCGGGCGAAGGCGCCGGCTCAGCCGCCGCCTCAGGCGCCGTCCTGCCCGGCGTGGCAGCACACGCTGCCGTCGGGGTCGAAGCGCACGCCGCAGCGCTCGACCAGGGTGTCGCGCAGGCGCTTGCGCGCGCGCAGTAGCCGCGCCTTGGCCGCCGGCAGGCTCAGTCCGGTGGCGTCCGCGTAGCCGCGCACCGTCTGCCCGTCGAGGTCGCAGCGCTGCACGATGTCGCGGTCCTCGTCGCCGAGCAAGGGCAGGTTGCGGGCGATGCAGGCATCGAGCGCCTCCACCGGCGCGCGTTCGTCGGCAGGCGGCGCGGGGATCTCCTCGGAGAGTTCCACGCTGGGGCGCCGCATCCGCCCCGCATCGACCAGCGCGTTGCGCGCGACCTGGAACAGCCAGGCGCGAGGGTTGTCCAGGGAGCAGAAACCCCGGCCCTGGCGCAGGGCCTTGAGGAAGACCTCCTGCAGCAGGTCCTGCGCGGCGTCGGCGTCGCTGGCGTGATGCGCCAGGAATCCCAGCAGTTCGGCCTCGTGGGCCTGCCACGCGCGCAGCACGCACTCGAAGCCGGAGTCCACGCCGGACTCCACGCGGTGGGAGGGCCCGGGCTCCTGCATGGCTTTCAGCAGCAGCGGCCGGGGCGCGCCTGCGCTGCCGGCGTGCAGCAGGAGCCGCCGCGGGAACCCTGACCAGGCGAGCAGCCGGCCGCGGCCTGCGAGGTCTCGGCGGGTGTGCAGCAGGCGGCGGCCGAGGCGGCTGCGGCGGGCGTGCAGCAGGCGCCGGCCTGGGCCTCGACGGCGGGCGTGCAGCAGGCCGCTGCGGGTGTGTCCTGAGCGGCCTCGCGAAAAACCGGGATGTCGCCCAGTGTGCGGTAGTGCTCCCACGCGATGCCCTGCGGGTCGGTGACCCAGTGCTTCTCGCTGCGCGCGTAGCAGCAGGTGGTGGCGCCCTCGTCGAGCAGCGCGGAATCGGCGGCGCCGGCGCGCTCCTTGAGTTCGGCCAGTTCCTGCTCGGTGTCGGCCTGGATGCCCAGGTGGTCGATGCCGGAGCCGGCGCCGCGGGTGGAAATCGCGAAATTCACCCGCGGGTCCTCGATCATCCACTTCGCGTAGTCGGCCTCCACCCTTGTCGGCTCGGCGCCGAACAGCCGGGTGTAGAAGGTGATGCTCGCCGCCAGATCGTCGACGTGCGCGTGCACGTGAAAGCGTTTCATGCCGTATGTCCTCCTCGTTCGTACCAGCCGCGCGTGGCCCCCACCAGGCGGACCACCAGCAGCATCACCGGAACCTCGATCAACACGCCGACCACGGTGGCCAGCGCCGCTCCCGACTGGAAGCCGAACAGGCTGATGGCCGCGGCCACCGCCAGCTCGAAGAAGTTGCTGGCGCCGATCAGCGCCGAAGGGCAGGCGATGGCGTGCTGCTCGCCCACCGCGCGGTTCAGCACATAGGCCAGCCCGGAGTTGAACAGCACCTGGATCAGGATGGGCACCGCCAGCAGCGCGATGACCAGCGGCTGCGCCTCGATGGCCGGACCCTGGAAGGCGAACAGCAGCACCAGCGTGGCCAGCAGCGCCGCCATCGACCAGGGCCCGATGCGCGCTGCCGCCGCGTCGAAGGCCGCCTGCCCGCGGCGCAGCAGCAGCGCGCGCCAGGCCTGCGCCAGCGCCAGCGGGACCACGATGTACATGAGCACCGAGAACAGCAGGGTGGCCCAGGGCACGTGGATCGCCGAGATGCCCAGCAGCAGCGCGACGATAGGCGCGAAGGCGAAGACCATGATGGAGTCGTTCAGCGCCACCTGCGACAGCGTGAACAGCGGGTCCCCACCAGACAGGCGGCTCCACACGAACACCATCGCCGTGCAGGGCGCCGCGGCCAGCAGGATGAGACCTGCGATGTAGCTGTCGATCTGCGCGGCCGGCAGCCACGGCGCGAACAGGTGGCGGATGAACACCCAGCCCAGCAGGGCCATCGAAAAAGGCTTGACCAGCCAGTTGATCACCAGGGTGACGCCGATGCCGCGCACGTGACGCCGCACCTCGTGCAGCGCGCCGAAGTTCACCTTCATCAGCATGGGGATGATCATCACCCAGATCAGCAGCCCCACCGGAAGGTTGACCTGCGCGAGCTCCAGCCGGCCCAGCCACTGGAACGGGCCCGGCAGCAGCTGCCCCAGCCCGATGCCCGCGACGATGCACAGGAACACCCACAGCGTGAGCCAGCGCTCGAACAGGCTCATCGGCGCGCCGGCGGCCCTGCGCGCCACCACTTCGCATTGCGCGCTCATTGGGATTCCACCTGTGCAAGCGGCAAGCCCAGCGCCTCGCGCACCGCCGGCACCAGGCGCGCGCGGATGTCGTCGCGCACGCGCAGGAAGCTGTCCAGCGGCTCTCCGTGCGGGTCGTGGAAGGGCAGGTGGATGCTGGGCACCGGGCGCGGGAACACCGGGCAGGCCTCGCGGGCGTTGTCGCACACGGTGACCACCAGGTCGAAGGGCTGGTCGATCAGGGTGTCCAGGTCCTTCGGGTACAGGTCCTCGGTGGGAAGCCCGGCCAGGCGCAGCGCCTCGACGGCGCCGTCGGCCACCTTGGGCTGCGGGCTGATGCCGGCCGAACTCGCGCGCACCAGGCCGGCGAGGTCGTGGTTGAGCAGCGCCTCGGCCATCTGCGAGCGGCAGGAGTTTCCGGTGCATAGCACCAGCACGGATTTCGGAAGAGTCATGTCAACGAAGCGGTCAGGAATGGGACTGCGAGGTCGCTGCGGGGGCGCGCGCATCGTCGAGGGATCCGATGGCACGAATCTCCCGCTTGATGGCCATCGCGTCGAGTTTGTCGAAGGGCAGACTGACGAACAGGGAAATGCGACGACTGAGTTGGCGAAACGCGTCGGCCATGGCATGGCGGACCTCACGGTCCGTGCCGCGAACCGCCGCCGGGTCCGGAATTCCCCAATGCGCGGTCATCGGCTGTCCCGGCCACACCGGGCACACCTCGCCCGCGGCCTTGTCGCAGACGGTGAACACGAAATCCATGCGTGGCGCCCCCGGCGCGGCGAACTCGTCCCAGCTTTTGCTGCGCAATTCGTCCACGGGGAACATTTGCTGGTTCAGCCATTCGAGCGCCAGGGGGTTGACCCGGCCCGCGGGGTGACTGCCGGCGCTGTACGCACGAAAGCGGCCCTTGCCGATATGGTTCAGGATCGATTCCGCCAGGATGCTGCGCGCGGAGTTGCCGGTGCAAAGAAACAGCACCTTGTAGGGTGCGCTGCTCATGAGTGCTCTCCTTCGGTCGAGGGATTGCAGATGTGGCGATCTTGCCCACCGCCATGGGTCGACGAATCGGCGCGCGGCATGCAGGGGTTGCCGCCGCAGCAGTTGGCGGTGAGGAAACCCAGCAGATCGTTCATCACCGGGAAGTCCGCCGCGTAGATCACGAAGCGGCCCTCCTGGCGCCTGCGCGCCAGGCCAACGCGGTTGAGGTGCGCCAGGTGAAAGGACAGGGTCGGAGCGGGCAGGCCCAGGCGCTCGCCGATCGCCCCGGCGTGTAGCCCTTGCGGGCCCACTTCGACCAGCGCGCGGTAGATGGATAGGCGCGACTCGTGTCCGAGGGCGGCCAGCAGTTCGGCGGCATTCAACGTTTCCATATTTAAAGAATACCAGAATAGTAGAAGCGATGTGGCCGAATTTGGGGTGCAGTTGCTCGCGCTCCCCGCGCGACCTCCCGCACCGCCTTCTCTACTGTCGGGATTCTTTGCGCTTGTCGCCGTTGGAGTTCTGCTTCGCTTGGTGGCAATCGCGTTCGTGATCATCGGTCAACGGCGCGCAAGGCGTGCTGTTCAAGGGCGCGCTGACCCCACCATCGGGAGGCAGTGCGCCGGCTTCAGGGATTTACGGCTCGGCCTTCGCGGGGAGCGGCATGGGAGCGGTGTTCAAGGCCGTCGCGGAAGGCGACGACATGACCGCGATCGACCCCGCGGCGCCGGCGGGATCCACGGTCAGTTCGGTGGGGATCGAACGCGAAGCACTGCGCGGCGGCTGGCTGACGATTACCATCTCATCGCTCGACGCGGCCGAAGAACGCTGGGCAGGTGTCTATGCAACGTATTTCCCGGGCGCTTGGCACGTGCAGCAACCCGACCCAGCGGTCATGGGTGTACTGAAGCTGGGTACCTGAGCCAACGCAAGCGATCGGCGAGCGAACGATCTCATCGATGGCATGCAAAGCCCCCCGCGCGGGGGCTTCCTTCTCCTCACTGGAACTGGAATTCCAGAAAGGCCCGGTTGATGTTCTTGCGGTTGAGCTGATCGGCGTTGCCGAGCTTGCGGAAGGCCTCGGGAGTGGCCGCGTCGAGTCGGTTCACCGTCTTCTCCAGGTCGTCCATGTTCTCGGCGGCGGGCTTGACCTCGCGCACCAGCCAGTCGAGGTAGTCGCCCGTCTGGGCCTGGGCTAGCGCAAGGGTGCAGGGCCTGCCGTGGCCGGGCACGATGAGTTCGGGCTTGAGCGTGGCCGCGAAGGTCCTGAAGGTACGGGCCCACTGATCGACACGGCTGCCGTTATCGAGCACGCCGAGCATGCGGTCGACGAACACCAGGTCGCCGGCAAAGGCGATGCGCTGTGCGGGGAGCCACACCACCGCATCGCCGGGAAAATGTCCCGTCCCGAACTGCCGCAGCTCCACCTCCACGCCGCCCAGCGCTAGTGTCGCCTGGTCGCCGGGCAGCGGATCCGGACTGGTCATCGGCGTGAAGGCCTCGGCGCCCTGGCCGAACTGCATCTTGAGCGACTGCATCTCCTGCGCGGCCTGGGCCTGTTCGACCTTCACGGTCGTCTGCAGCGCGATGACCCTCGCGCCCCGAGCGGCGAACCATGCATTGCCCAGCCAGCGGTGATCCTGCCTGCCTGTGTTGATCACCCAGCGCACGGGCTTGTCGGTGACGGTGCGCAAGGCCTTGGAGATCAGCTCAGCGCCGGCGTCGCCCGCGCCGCTGTCGATGAGGATCACACCCTCGGGCGTGACGATCGCGCCGAAGGTGGCGTTGTCCCCGGCGTTCGCGGCGTCGCGCTGGCCCAGGGGGCCGACGAGGGCGTACAGGCCGTCGGCGACCCGGACCGGCTCGATCACCGGGGCCGCCTGGGCGGCGAAGGTCCAGGCCGCGAGGACGGTGATCGTTGCGGTCTTGACGAAGAACTTGAACATGCTATGTGTTCCTGGGAGATTTCGCGTGGACGCGGGTGTTCGTCATCGCCTTCCTGGTGGACTTCTCGATCCGGGTGCTGGTCCATCCGCGCTACGCACCGAGCCTGATCATCGGCCGCTTCGCCGTGCGGCGGCAGCGGCCCGAGTGGGTCGGCGCGCCCCAGAAGCGCTTCGCCTGGATCGTCGGCTGGCTGTTGGCGGCCGCCATGTTCTGGCTGATCGTTCTCCACGACGTCATCGGCCCGATCAACCTGATGATCTGCGCGACCTGCCTGACCTTGCTGTTCTTCGAAAGTGCGTTCGGCATCTGCCTGGCGTGCCGCCTCTACGACGCCGTGTTCGCGACGCGGGCGCGCTACTGCCCGGGAGACGCCTGCGCCATGGATGCGCCGCATCCGAGCCAGAGGATCGGACGTGCCGGCGCGCTGATCGTCGTGGCCTTCCTCGGGCTCGTCGCCGGCGCGGCGATGCTTCGGTCGCGACCAAGCTTGTCGGCTCCCGCGATCGCCGCCGCCCCACCGACAGCCGCACCCGCGGTAGCCACCGCGGCAGCGACCGCCGGCCCATGCACCGCCCCCGACTGGGCCGTGAAGATCGGCCATGGCGAAATGTGGAAGCTGCATCACGGCTGCGGCCAATGACCCCGATCGTTGCGCAATGTTGCAAAGCCTGCGGATGCGACCTGGCGATGCAAAAGCCGCCCCGACGGCACACATGCGGTACGCATTCGGTAGCTGCAATGGCTTCATGGCCCACGACGGGCCGTCGGCCGGCGGAGCCCGTCGGCCGGGATTGCATCCTTGACAGGAGTTCACCATGCGAAGCACCCACAAGATCATTGCGGCCGGATGTGCCGCGCTTGCCATCGCGGGGATTTCCGCGGGCCTGGCCTCGGCCGGCCCGATGGGCCCCGGCTTTGGTCCCATGGCGGCGGGCCACGGCCCTTGCGGCCCCGGAGCGCGCCTTGCCGGCGGCCAGGCCGCCTTCGCCGACACGCGCCTGGCCGAATGGAAGGCGGCGCTGAAGATCACATCGGACCAGGAACCTGCCTGGGACGCCTTCGCCAGCAAGGTCAAGGCACAGGCCGAGAGCATGCAGGCGCTGCGGGCGAAGGCGGGGCAGCCCGCGGACACCGCTCCCGAGCGCATGGCGCAGCGCGCCGGGTTCATGACGCAGCGGGCCGCGGGAATGGAGGCCATGGCCGGCGCGATGAATACCTTGTACGCCGCGCTGACGCCCGAGCAGAAGACGACCCTCGACCAGGGGTTCGGCCCGGGTCGGGGTCGCGGCCCGGGCATGCCCTTCGGCCCGCGCGCCCGGTGAGCGAACCTCGGCTTCGTCCTGGTTCGCATGTTCTTGATGTAGGGCAAGGGGCAGCCGCGGATCTGCGCTGAAATCATCCTCGATCAATCGCAGGGGATCCTTGATGACCGACCTCGCTCCAGGGGCTGCCCTCCGGTCGATCCGGGGGGCTACCCTGGGCCGGGCGGCGCTGCTCCTTGCGACCACGCTGGCGTTGATGGGCTGCCAGGCGGTCGGCCCGCTCAGTGTGCCGCGCGACCGCATGGACTACGCAGACGCCATCGGGCAGTCCTGGAAGCAGCAGATGCTGCTCAACATCGTCAAGCTGCGCTATCTCGACACGCCGGTCTATCTGGACATCTCGTCCGTGGTCACGTCGTACTCGCTGGGTGGCGAGGTCACGCTCGGCGGGACCTTCTATCCGACCAGAACCAACAACAATGAGACCAACGGCACCTTGGGAGCCAGCGGTAGCTACAGCGAAACCCCCACGATCACCTACAGCGTGCTGACCGGCGAGAAACTGGTCGACAGCCTGCTGCGCCCGCTGCCGCCCGAAACCATCTTCGCCATGATCAATGCCGGCCATCCGGCGGATTTCCTCCTTCGCGCCTCGACACGGGCGATCGACGGCATCTACAACGGGTCGGACGCACCACTCAGTCCGCGCGCAGAGGATGCTCGCTTCGCCGAGGTCACGAAGGACTTTCGCAACATCGAGCTGGCTGGCGCACTCGATGTGCGTTTCGAGAAGCATGACGACGAAGAGCAGACCTACATCGCCTTTCGTCCCCACGTCAACGCGCATGCCGATCGCGCGGTCGAGGATCTGAAGGAGGTACTGGGCATCCCCGCGACGGTCGATGTGCTCCAGGTAGTCGCCGGCCTCGTGCCCCGCAAGCCCGACCAGCTCGCGCTGCTCACCCGCCCGATGCAGCGGCTGCTGTCGGAGATGGCCGCCGGCGTGGACGTGCCCGCTGCCGACCTTCAGGCGGGTCGTGCCACCCCGGCACCACCGCGCGGGGCCGATACGGCGCCTGAACTCGTGCATATCCGCTCCGGGCCCGAGCGGCCAGCCGATGCCTTCGCCGCGGTCCACTACCGGGGCTACTGGTTCTGGGTAGACGATTCCGACCTCGATTCCAAGCGCATGTTCATGTTCCTGATGATGTTCTCGTCGCTGTCGGAGTCCGGCAAGGTGCCGCAGGCACCCATCCTGACCATCCCCGCGCGGTGAACGGGCGAGAGCGACGATGCATGCTGCCGCGACCCCCGCCGGCTTGAGCAGCGAAGACGCGCAGCGCCGCCTGCGTGAAGTCGGCGCCAACGCGCTCGACTTGCGCGCACCGCCTGCCTGGCACGCCTACCTCGCCGAGTTCTGGGCGCCCGTTCCCTGGTTGCTCGAGGCCGCGATGATGATCGAATTCGCTGTCGGCAAGCCGATCGAGGCCGGGGTCGTCGGCGCCTTGCTGTTGTTCAACGCCACCCTGAGCTTCTTGCAGGTGGGCCGAGCGAACAAGGCGCTGGCGGCGCTGAAGCAAGGTCTGGCGCCAACCGCGCTGGCACTGCGCGACGGGGCGTGGACGCGTATCCCCGCGACCGAGGTGGTGCCCGGCGACGCCGTGCAACTTGCGCTGGGGGCACTGGTTCCCGCCGATGCGCTCCTCGCCTCGGGCACCGTGCTGATCGATCAGTCCATGCTGAGCGGGGAGTCGATCGCGGTGGAGGTCGGTGTCGGCGGCATCGTCTACGCGGGATCGCTTATCCGCCGAGGCCGGGCCGTGGCCAACGTGACGGCCACGGGCGCGAAAACCCGTTTCGGGCATGCTGCTGAGCTGGTGCACAACGCGCGCACCCCGAGTACCGAACAGAAGGCGATCCTCGGAGTCACGCGCGGACTCGCGATGGTCAACGGCGGGATCGCCGCGGCGCTGCTGGCCGCGGCCTGGGCGCAATCGCTGCCCCCCAGCCAGCTGGCCGGATTGACCTTGACGGCCTTGCTGGCGAGCATCCCGGTGGCACTTCCGGCGACCTTCGCGCTGTCGGCAGCCCTGGCCGCGCGTGCCCTGGCCGGCCGCAAGGTGTTGCTGACCCGTCTATCGGCCGTGCACGAGGCCGCCGCCATGGACGTGCTGTGCGCGGACAAGACGGGCACGCTCACCCGCAACGCATTGCAGGTATCGGATGTCGTGCCCATGAGCGGCTTCGATCCCGCCGCGGTGCTCGGCGCCGCGGCGCTGGCCAGTTCCGAGGTGGACCAGGATCCGATCGATGCCGCAGTGCGGGCGGTCGGCGCCGCACCGCCCTGGCGCCTGCTGCGTTTCGAGCCCTTCGACCCTGCGGCCCGGATGGCGCGGGCCGACCTGGTGGGTCCGGACGGTGAAGCGATCCGTGTGGTCAAGGGCGCTGTGGAAGCCATCGCCGCGGTGGCTGAGGTGCCAGCCGCTGCCCGAGCCCGGGCCGAGGCGCTGGCCGCGGGCGGGCAACGCGTGCTCGCGGTGGCACAGGGTGCCCCCGAGGCGCTGCGCCTGGTCGGGCTGATCGCGCTGAGCGACCCGCCGCGCGAGGATGCCGGCGCGCTGGTCGCCGCCCTGCGCCGCCTGGGCGTGCGCACGGTGATGGTCACGGGAGACGCGGCCGCGACCGCTGCGACGATTGCGCGGCAGGTCGGCATTGACGGTGCGGTGCAGGCGGGCACCGATCTGTCCGGTGAATCGGGTGAGACGCGCGCCAACGAGGTCGGTGTCTACGCCCGGGTACTGCCCGAGGCCAAGTTCGCCCTGGTGCGCTCACTGCAGGCCACAGGACGCGTGGTCGGCATGTGCGGCGACGGCGTCAACGACGCGCCGGCGCTTCGCCAGGCGCAGATCGGCATCGCCGTGTCGACCGCGACCGATACGGCCAAGGCCGCCGCCGGCATGGTGCTGACCGAGCCGGGACTCGGCGGCATCGTGGCGGCGGTGCGCGAGGGCCGCGTCGCATTCGAACGCTTGCTGGCCTTCACGCTCAACATGGTGGCCAAGAAAGTCGAGATCGTGCTGTTCCTCGCGCTGGGCCTGGCCCTCACCGGCGGCGCCGTACTCACACCGGCTCTCGTGGTGTTGATGCTCGTGACCAACGACTTCCTGGCCATGTCGTTGACCACCGATCGCGCGACCCCGGCGGACAGGCCCAGCATCTGGCGCATGCGGCGCATCACAGCGGCCGGCGCGGTACTCGGCGCATCCAAGCTCGGGTTCTCGCTCGCGCTGCTGCTTTGGGGGCGATACGCGCTGGGTCTGGCGCAAGGCTCGTTGCAGACCCTGGCTTTCGTGACCCTCATCGCCGGCTCGCAGGCGCTATTGCTGGTGGCGCGCGAGCGGCGCGCCCTGTGGTCGTCGCGGCCGAGCCGCTGGGTGCTGGCGTCGGCGGCGGCGAACCTGGCGATCGCGGCAGCGGTGGGGTATTGGGGGCTGTTGACGCCGCCGCTTCCCTGGCCGGTGATCGCCGTGGCATTCATCGCCACCGCGGCGTTCACGGTGCTCCTCGACCAGGTCAAACGCGTCGTGCGCGCGGGGCTCGCGCTCTGAGCGCCACCAGAACCGCGTCGCGCGCGGACGAATCGCCGGGCCATGCGGAGATACGCAGGATCCGACCCCGAGCAACAGATTCGTCGCGCCCGTCAAACGATGCACCGGAGGTGCTGTGGATCAATGCACTGCGACCGGCGATTGCCTAGGCTGGTATTGGCTATACGGTTGGGAGCATGTTTTGGCCCCCTCGAGGTTCCTTCAGGCGGAGTGGCTCGGGTGTCTCCGGGACAATCCAGCGTGCGTCGGCAAGGCCAGCGCGGTTGGCGCAGCAGCCTTTGCCGCGCTCATGCTTGCCGGTTGCCAGGCGGGCCCCGACTTCGTGCGGCCACGCCCCCCCACGGTTGGCAGCTACGTCTCGGGAACCACGCCGTCGGCGTTCGACGCCGGCAGCGGCGAGGCGGCGCAGCGCGTGGTCGAGGGACAGGAGATCCCCGCTGCGTGGTGGCAGCTGTTTCACTCGCCGGTCCTGGACCGGACGGTCCGCCAGGCACTCGCCGGCAACCCGGGCGTCGACTCGGCCCGCGCCACGCTGGCCCAGGCGCAGCAGGCGGTGCTGCAGGCGCGCGGCGCCGACTATCCGCAGGTCGACCTCGCGGCCACTGCCCAGCGCCAGCAGGGCCCCGCATCGATCCTGGGCCAGCAACCCGGACACTCGCTGCCACTGTACAACCTGTATACGGTCGGCCCCATTGCAAGCTTCTCGCCCGACGTGTTCGGCGCCAACGCCCGCCGCGTCGAGCAGCAGGCATCGCTGGCGCAGTACCGTGCGTTCGAGCTGGCTGCCGCCCAGCTCGCCGTCTCCGGCGACGTCGTGACCGAGGCGGTGACCGCGGCGTCGCTGCGGGCGCAGATCGATGCGACTCGGGAGATCATCGCCGGCGACGATCGGAACCTCGCGCTGGTGCAACGCAAGTACGCAGCCGGTCGGACAGCGCGCTCGGACGTGCTGATCGCCCGTGCGCAGCTGAGCAACGATTCCGCGCTGCTGCCGCCGTTGCGCCAGCAACTCGCGGCGGCCGAGGACGCGCTGGCCATCCTGGCCGGGCGATTCCCCGCGCAGGGCGCGCTGCCCCGCTTCGCGCTGTCCGACTTCACGCTGCCTGCCGAGCTGCCGCTTTCCGTGCCCTCGGCGCTGGTCCGCCAGCGCCCGGACATCCTCGCCGCCGAGGCGCAGCTGCACGCCGCGAGCGCCGCGGTCGGCGTGGCTAGCGCGCAGCTGTACCCGGACATCACGCTGTCCGCGACCCTGGCCAGTGCGGCCCTGACCCCGGGCGCGTTGTTCGGGAGTTCGGGAACCGTGTGGTCGGTGCTCGGCGGAGTCACGGCGCCGCTGTTCCACGGCGGGGCGCTGCAGGCGCAGAAGCAGCAGGCCATCGACGCGCTGCGTGCCGCCGACGCCAGCTACCGGCAGACGGTGCTGCAAGCCTTCGGCCAGGTTGCCGACCTGCTGCGCGCGCTCGACCACGACGCCCGTCTGGTTGCCGATGAACACGAGGCGCTGGATGTCGCGCGCGCATCGCTCGAACTGCAGCGCGCAGGCTACGCCGCGGGCAGGACCGACGTGCTGCACCTGCTGGATGCGCAGCGCGCCGACCAGCAGGCGCGCATGGGCTATACCCGCGCGCTGGCGCAGCGCGACCTGGATTCGGCCCAGCTTCTGGTGGCCATGGGCGGAGGCTGGACCGAGGATCAAGCGCTGTGCGCCGGCTGCCGGGACTCCAGCGGGAAGACTCCCTGATAGAGGAGGTGCGCATGAACACGTCCACGAAACCGGGGCCGAAGGCGCGCAGGCGCACCTACCTGCTGCTCGGCGCTGCCGTCGTCATCGTCGCTGCAGGCGCCTTCCTCGCCTGGCGCGCCTTGCTGCGGCCGCTGACGGTCGAGGCCGCGCCGCTGCGCAGCGAGGTGCGTGAACAGGTCTTCGGGTTGGGCGTGACCGGAGCGCGGGTGCAGTCCGCGGTGGGCTTCAAGGTGGCAGGGGTGCTGGCGGAGCTCGACGCCGACGAGGGCGAGCGCATCCGTGCCGGGCAAGTGCTCGCGCGGCTGCAGTCGCGCGACGTGCAGGCCCAGGTCGCCGTGGCCAGGGCCGCGGTGCTGCAGGCGCGCGAGAACATCGTCAAGGCCCAGGCCGACGTGCTCAGCACCTCGGCCAGCCTGACCAATGTGCGGCGCATCGCGCAGCGCGACGCCAGCCTGCTCGACACCGGGGTGGTGTCGAAGGAGCAGGCGCAGACCGACGATGCCGCGGTGCGCGTCGCCTCCGCCAACCGTGCCGTGGCGCAAAGCGAGGTGGCGGTGGCGCAGGCGGCGCTGCGCTCGGCCGAGGCCCAGCAGGCCTTCGAGCAAGCCACGCTGGCGCAGTACACGCTGCTTGCGCCGTACGACGGCTGGGTGGTCGCACGCGACCTGGAGCTGGGCAGCATGCCCAATCCCGGCCAGCCGGTGTTCACACTGGTGCAAGCGCACTCGGTCTGGGCCGTGGGCTACGTGGACGAGCGCCTGGCCGGCAGCTTGCGCGTGGGGCAGCCGGCGCAGATCATCCTGCGCTCGGACGCAGGCCGGCCGCTTGCCGGTCATGTGGCGCGAATCGAGATCCAGAGCGATCCGGTCAACGAGGAGCGCATCGTTGACGTGGCCTTCGACCACGTCCCACCCGACATCCACCTCGCCGAGCAGGCGCAGGTGGAGATCACCACCGGGATGCTGCAGCGCGCGGTGCTGGTGCCGCAGACCGCGATCTCCGGGCTGCAGGCCGGACGCGGCACGGTGTGGACCGTCGAACATGGGCGGCTCGCCCGACGCACCCTGGACTTCGGCCCGCAGCTCCTGAACGGTGCGATGCCGGTCGTCGGCGGACTTCCCGCTGGTGCCACGGTGGTGGCGCGGCCTGCGGCCGGCCTGCGCGTAGGACGCGCCGCGCGTATCGGCGGGGAGGCGGCGCCATGAACCTGGCGATCCGGGACGTCCGCCACAACTGGCTGCGCTTCGTGCTCACCGGCCTCGGGCTGGGCGGACTGCTGGCCATCGTGGTGACGATGATGGGCATCTACGAAGGTGCGCTGGCCGATGCCGTGCGTCTGCCGCGGGCCTCCAACCCGGCCCTGTGGGTGGTCGAACCCTTGACCAAGGGACCGTTCGCCGAGCCGTCGCGTCTGCCGCGCGATACCCGCGAGCTGGTGCGCCGCTTGCCCGGGGTGGCCGAGGCCGGCGCCGTGACCTTCGAGACGGTGCAGGCCACCGCGAACGGCCGGCCGGTGCGCCTTTACGTCCAAGGCTACGAGCCGGGCCGTCCGGGCGGTCCCAGCAACCTCGTGGCGGGCCACGGCATCACCGAGAGCCACTACCAGATCGTGGTCGATGCGTCGTCGGGACTGCAACCTGGCCAGCGGGTGCTCATCGGCCCGTACCACGATCCCTACACGGTGGTGGGCATCACGCGCGGCATGGTCAACTCGGGGGGCGATCCCGCCGCCTGGGTCACCCTGCTCGACGCCCAGGCGATCCAGTTCGCGGTGGCGCCGCCACTGCAACGGCGCGAGAAGGCGCTGGGGCGCAGCCCCCAGCAGACAAACGACGTGAATGCCGTCATGGTGCAGCTCGAGCCCGGAGCGTCCACCTCGGCGGTGGCCGCCGAGATCGACCGCTGGAAACACCTGTCCGCGGTGACCGAGAAGCAGCAGGAGGACTACCTCACGGTATTCGTGATCTCGAGGATGCAAAAGCAGCTGGGCATGTTCATGGGGATCCTGATCGTGGTCGCAGCGGTGATCATCGCCCTCATCATCTACACCCTGACGATGGACAAGATGCGCTCCATCGCGACCCTCAAACTGGTGGGGGCGCCCGACCGCACCATCGTCGGTCTGATAGTGCAGGAGGCGTTGGTGCTGGGCGTCGGCGGATACGCCCTGGGCATCGTCCTCGTCGCGGCATTCAGGAGTCTCTTCCCGCGCCGCGTGGAAATGCTGCCTCGCGACCTGGCCATGCTGCTGCTCATCGTCGTCGTCGTGTGCCTGCTGGGCTCGGCCTTGAGCGTGCGCACGGCGGTGAAGGTCGACCCAGCCAAGGCACTGTCCGGATAGCACCATGACGGACCTGCCGCAAGCGCTGGTGGAACTGCACCACGTCTCCAAGCACTTCGGGGAGGGCGAGACGCTCGTCAACGCGCTGGTCGACGTCTCGATGTCCGTGGCCGCCGGAGAAGTCGTCGGGCTGGTCGGCCCGAGCGGATCGGGCAAGACGACGCTGCTCAACGTCGTCGGCTGCATCACCGAACCCAACGAGGGGCGCATCCGGCTCAACGGCGATGCGGTGTTCGACAGCCGCTGGCAAAGTCGCGACCTGCGCCGGCTGCGCCTGGAGAAGATCGGCTTCATCTTCCAGACACACAACCTGCTGCCATTCCTCACCGCTACCGAAAACGTGATGGAGGTGCTGGAGCTGGCCGGCAGGACGAGGAAGGCGGCCCGTGATCGCACGCTCGAGTTGCTGCGCTACCTGCAGGTCGATCACCGCGCCGCGGCCATGCCTTCGCAGCTTTCCGGGGGCGAGGCGCAGCGCGTGGCCATCGCCCGCGCGCTGGCGAACAACCCGAAGATCATTCTGGCCGACGAGCCGACCGCACCCCTGGACTCCGAGCGCGCAGGCATCGTCATGGATCTGCTGCGTCGCATCGCACTGGACCACCGCGCCGCGATCCTCGTGGTCACCCACGACGAGAGCATCTTCAACCGCTTCGACCGGATCTTCCGGCTGCGGGACGGTCGGCTCGTCTCGGTGGACGAGATCCGAAGAGACATGCCCGTGGCGGGCGTGGCTTGAGGTCGCTCGACTTCATCATTTCCTTCCCAGGAGGATTCCGCCATGAAATCCTGTCGTCTTCTGGGCGCCGTAGGCGCGCTCGCCCTTTCCCTATCCGTCCCGGTCTTCGCCGCTCCGCCTGCCATCACAGTCGCCTTTCAGCCGATGGTGGCCACGGGGCTGGCCGCCGGCGAGCCGTTCGAGGCCTGGTTCGACTTCGACCAGTCGTTCGATCCAATGATGCCCGGCTATGCGATGCCGGCCGGCGCAATCGTCCGCTTCACGTTTCCGGACGCCTTCACTCCGAGGCCCGGCCTGCCGCTCGGGGCTGTCATGATCCGCTGGACGCAAGGCGCGGTGCCGGTCAAGTACACCGTCGGCCTGGACCCGGGTGATCGCCACGTCGTCGAGATCCGTTTCGATACGGCCGCGCCAGCCGGCAAGCCCGGAAACCCGGCGATCAAGGCGATCCACCTGCGCACGCCCGAGATCAACCCGTCCGCGGGCCGATACCCGATATCCATCGAATTCATCGACGCAGGCCCCTTGAGCGGAAAGACCGTCGCCACGGCAACCATCACCGCGCAGCCCGTCCCGAACATCGCTGCGTACAACCAGCTCCACGCCGGCAAGGGCGAGGACTGGCAGCGTGTGAAGCCGGGGGAGCAGGCGCCGCTTCCGATCGATTTCCTGGTAACGCTGCCTGGGCGTGAACGTACCACGATGAGTCTGCGGCCCGACCCCGACGGCACACTGGACATTCTCGGGGATGGCAAGCCGATCGGGAGAATCACGGCCTCGGGCGTTCCCGTGCAATTGACGCCGCAGTCCTTCGGTCCCGGCTACGCCCGCTTGGGCATCGTCGAACTGCACGCCACCGCGGGGGCGGTGGCACAACCGAAATTTCTCGGCAACCACGCGCGGTCAATCCAGGGCCGCCCGGTAAAGCGCGATCTTGCTCACGGAAGGACAAAATCGCGGGCGATCGTCACGGCCGGCAGTGGACTTTCTCCCAAGAGTTCCCGCAGCGTGATTTCGATTCCTGTCGACAACGCCGTCAGGGGAAGATCGTTGGGCATGGCGCCAAATGGCTCCTCGAGCTCCTCGTTCAGCGCATCGAGCGCCAGGAACGTGTAGGCCATCAGCACGGGGACGTCCTTGCGCACGCTCTGGCGCAATTCCTGCAGGACTTGTACCCCGTCCATGCGTGGCAGCGTCCAGTCGAGAACAATCGCGTCATAGTGGTTCTCGGAAGCGAGGCGCAGGCCGGTGGCGCCGTCGGGCGCTGCGTCCAGAATATGACCGCGTGCCTCGAAGTAGGCGAACAGGTTGGCCACCAAGGCGCGGTTGTCTTCGACGATGAGCAGCTTCATGGGGATTCGGTGCCGAGGGTCTCGCCTCGTCAGGGCACATTCTCGCTCGGTGCAATTCGGCACGCCTCTCTAACAGAAGGCCTCCTTGAGGCGACATTCGGAGTGAGCGCTATCCGGCGCCCAACGAAAACGTGAACGTAGCGCCCTTTCCGACCGATCCAGTCGCGTCGATCCGGCCGCCATGGCGGTGCACGATGCGCTGGTTTTCGAGGATGGAATCGGTCACGTCGCGTCTGCCGCTTCTTGCTCGCGTACTCGTACTTGTATTGACCCAGTGAAATCCTGCTCAGGTGCTATCGTTCGACGGAGACCCCATGAGCACAGTGATGGAAGACGAGATCAAGAGGTGGACGGCCAAGCGCAAGACGGCGCTGGTGCTCGACATCATCCAAGGCAAGACGAGCGTGTCGGAGGCCAGCCGGGCCTATGACCTGAACCCCTCGGAGATCGAGGAATGGGTGGAGGAAGGCAAGCGGGGGATGGAGAACGCCCTGCGGACCAAGCCGCTGGAGGTCAAGGAGCAGTACGAGCGCCAATTACGTGACATGCAGGAGGCCTATGGCGAAGCCATGTTGGAGCTGCGTGCCCGAAAAAAATTGGCCTCCCTGCTGGGGCACGAGGACGAGAAATGATCGTCCGGCTGCAGCAGGGATTGAAAGATGACGGCGTCGCCGTCAGCCTGGTCAAGCTATGTCGCTGGTTTGGCGTGGCCAGGCGCACGGTCTACTACCGAGCGACGAAGGCCGAGCCGAAGCTGCAGGAAAGGTTCGTCACGCCGATCAAGGCCATGATCGAGGAGAACCCCTCGTTCGGCTATCGGACGGTGGCATACCTGCTCGGGATGAACAAGAACACGGTGCAGCGCGTGTTCCAGCTCAAGGGCTGGCAGGTGCGCAAGCGCCCGGTAGGGTTGCGTCCACGCATCCAGGCACTGCCCTCGGTGGCGCAGGCGCCCAACGAACGCTGGGCGACCGATCTGTGCCGTGTCTGGACCGGCCGCGATGGTTGGGCCAGCCTGGCGCTGGTGATCGATTGCCATACCCGAGAGCTGCTCGGCTGGCACTTGAGCCGCAGCGGCCGATCCAAGACCGCCGAATCGGCTTTGGAACAAGCGCTGATTGCCCGATACGGCTGCCTGGGACGTGTCGAGAGCCCGTTCTTGCTCCGATCCGACAACGGCTTGGTGTTCACCAGCCGCAGCTACACGGCCCTGGTCAAAAGCTATGGCTTGCAGCAGGAGTTCATCACGCCCTACAGCCCGGAGCAGAACGGGATGGTCGAGCGCGTCAGCCGCACGCTCAAGGACCAATGCGTGCATCGGCATCGCTTTGAGACCCTGCAGCATGCCAGCCGCGTGATCGCCGACTGGATCGGCTTCTACAACCACCGGCGCCCCCACCAGGCGCTGAACATGAAGACCCCCGCCGAGGCCTACGCCTTAGCGGCTTAAGCTGAGCAGGTTCCGCTGGGTCAATACATACTCGGAAAAGCTCGTCTGCATCGTCCTTCCTCGTGCGCTCAGGCACCGAGGTCCATTGTCCCAGTTCGCACTCGCCGCGCACACCTCAGCAGGCCGCCGGTGAGGAATTGATCAGTGTTTCCTTA
>JAKAXL010000099.1 GCA_021816585.1 Pseudomonadota bacterium
TGGCCAACCGCTTCCGCGACTGGGTGCGGGCGATCCGCGACGCCGTCGCCGAGCCGCAGGCGCTGCGCGCGCAGGGCGACGCGCTGCGCGACAAGGTGCTGGCGCACTGGATGCTGGAGGATCACCTCGACGACTGGCTGCGCGCCTGGACATCGTGATCGACTCCTGACTTCGTCGCGGGGCTGCGGGCTGCTAGCATGCTCCGCGAAAGGCCCTACCGGCCGCCGGCCGCAGCCCATTCCGCCTCCTTCGATGGAATCCTCCACGTCCTCCGACACCGCCCCTGCCGTTGCATCCGACGAGGGCATGGTCTACGCGCACATCGCCCGCCAGCCCATCCTCGACCGGCAGCAGCGCATCGTCGGCTACGAGCTGCTGGCGCGCGAGAGCGCCACCAGCACGCAGGCGCCGGCGCAGCACACGCGTGCGTCCGACACCGCACTGCTGTTCCACGCGCTGTCGAGCATCGCGTCGGAGAACCTGTTCGGCGACAAGCTGGCCTTCATCAACGTGCGTCTGGAGGATCTCGGTGCCGAGCACCTGGAGATCGTGTTTCCGGAGCGCATCGTGCTCGAGCTGCCCCGCGCCCCGGGCGACGACGCGGGCTCCATCGCGGCCGCTGCCGAGGCCATGCAGGCGCTGCGGGACAAGGGCTTCCGGCTGGCCGCCGGCGTGCATGTGCTGACGGCGCCGTATTCCGCGTGGCTGCCGCACCTGAGCTACCTGCAGCTCGACGTGCGGGCGCTTCCGGCGGGGGCGCTGCCGGTGTTGATGCGCCGCCTCGCGGCCGTGCCGTCGCTGCGGGTGATCGCCGAGAAGGTGGAGACCCAGGAGGCCTTCCAGGAATACCACGACGCCGGCGTGCCGCTGTTCCAGGGCTA
The DNA here is from genome assembly GCA_021816585.1 of Pseudomonadota bacterium. GTDB lineage: Bacteria > Pseudomonadota > Gammaproteobacteria > Burkholderiales > Burkholderiaceae_C > Thiomonas_A. The sequence continues at coordinate 882 of JAKAXL010000099.1, forward strand.
CTACTTCGCGCGCCCGCAGACGGTCAGCGCGAAGGTGGTCAACCCGGCCTACACGACGGTGCTGCAGCTGATCGACCTGGTCAACAAGCACGCCGAGGTCCCGCGCATCGAGGAAGTGCTCAAGCACGACCCGACGCTGTCCTTCAAGCTGCTGCGCTACATCAATTCGTCGGGCTTCGGGCTGATGAGCGAGGTCACGTCCTTCCGCCACGCGGTGGTGATCCTCGGCTACAAGAAGCTGCTGCGCTGGCTGGTGCTGCTGCTGGCCACCACGCCGGGCAGCAGCGCGGCGTCCAGCCAGGCGCGCGTGGCCATCACCCGCGGGCGCATGATGGAACTGCTGGTGCAGGGTCAGCTGTCGCCCGAGGACTGCGACAACGCCTTCGTGGTCGGCGTGTTCTCGATGCTCGACGTGATGCTCGGCGTGCCGCTGGAGCGCGCGCTGCAGGAGATCACGCTGGCCGACCAGGTGGTGCTGGCGCTGCGCGACCGCCAGGGCACCTTCGGACCCTACCTGCAGATCGCGCTGGCCTGCGAACGCGAGGACTGGGACGAGATCGACCTGCACGCCGGGCTGCTCGGCCTGAGCCAGCGCACCGTCGCGATGTCCCATCTGGAAGCCCTGGCCTGGGCCGAGAACCTGGGGATCTGAGGCCCGCCGGCAAGGGGTCCGCGGCATGCGTGAGATCGTCCGCACCGTGTTCCACGAGCAGTTCCGCGTGGAGTCGCGCACCCGCCACACCCTGGAGCGGCTGCAGCGCGGACGCGAGTTCCTCAGCGTGCTGGTACCCGGCGACGAGCACGAGCACACCTCGATGCTGCTGCACGTCGATGCGGACGACCGCTTCCTGATCATCGACGAGTTCAACCCGCCGCGCCGGCCGCAGCTCCTGCCCGACGAGGAACTGCTGTGCCTGGGTCGCGCCGCCGGCGTGTTCGCGGGATTGCGCTGCCGGGTCGCCGCGCACGAGCAGTGGGACGGCTACGACGCGCTGCGCCTGCATTGGCCGCATGCGGTCTACCACCTGCAGCGCCGCACCCATTACCGCGTGGCGGTACGCCCGGGCGACGTCGGCGAGGTGGAACTGCATCGACGCGGCGCGCGCAGCGTGACCGGCGAGTGCCTGGACCTCAGCGCCACCGGAATGCGCCTGCGCACGCATGCGCCGTCGGATTTCGAGCTGGGTGCCAGCGAGTGGATCGAGCAGTTGCACTTCCTGCTGGATGGCGAAGCCTTCGCCTGCCCGGCGCAACTGCGTTTCGTGCGCACGCTGCGCGCCCCCCCGGGCGAGCCGGCGCCGCGTCTGGTGGGCCTGCGCTTCGACCAGCTGGCCCCCTCCCAGCAGCAGCGGCTGCAGCGCTACGTGCAGCGCCGCGACCGCGAACTGCTGCGCGACACGCGGCTCTGAAAGGTCTCGATCAGCCGGGCTTGCCGTCCTGTGCCGGCGCCGCCGGCTGCACGCTGATGATGCGTTCGGCCCAGCGCGGGTTCACCGCAGCGCAGGCAGCGGGTCCCACCCATGCGCCGTCGCCCTGCACATGCTCGGGCTCGAACACCTGCTGGCGCAGCGTGCCGGCCTCGACGTCGAACAGCAGCGGCGCCTGGGCATGCACGCGCAGCGTGTCGCCCGGCTGCTGCGGCAGCACCACGAGCACGCAGGGCGGAGCCTGCAGCGCGGCCGGATCGAACTCCGCGGCAGCCGTGTAGCGCAGCCCGAAGCACGCGGCGTCGCACACCACGAAGGCCAGTTCCGGCAGCTCCAGCGACTGCAGCCACAGGAAGGGGCCCTGCGAGGCCACGTGCAGCACAACGAACTCGCGCAGGTCCTCGAAACCGGCCAGCGGCTGCGAGCAGACCCAGCGCTGGTGCTGCTGCACCCTCACCAGGCCCAGGCGCGTGGCGTGCACGCCTTGCGTCTCCTGGTCGGGCGCTTGCTGCATGGCTGTGGCCCCCTGCACCTCAGGCTCCCTCCCCGGACTTCGCGGCCGGCTGCTGCAGCCACTGATCCAGCGCCAGCGGATCGGCGCCCTGCGCGCGCTGGTTCATGCCGGCCACCATGTCATAGAGCTCCTCGCGCAGGATGCGCAGGTCGCGCGGCCCCTCGATTCCCAGGCGCACCTTGCCGGCGCCGAGCTGCACGACGACGATGCGGATGTCCTTGCCGAGGCGGATGGCCTCTCCGCTGCGGCGGCTGAGAATGAGCATGCGGGCGTTCTCGCGGCGGATCGGGGCGGCGGCTCAGGCCCGGCCCAGCGGCTTGGCCGTTGCGGTGCCCAGGGTCTCGCCACGCGGACCATACATGCCGGCGGTCTCGGCGCCCGGGATCGAGCGCAGGATGTCCAGCGCGCCCCGGGTGTTGCGGATCAGCGCCCCGAGCACCGCGCCGTTGCGCTGGTTGGCGGCGGCGATCGCCTGCGCCAGCTCGCGCAGGCGCTGCGCGTGCGCGGGATCCTGCGCAGCTTCGTGCCGCTGCAGCGCCTCGATGCGCGCGCACAGTTCGATCTTGCGCGCCGCCAGCTGCTCGATGCGCGACGCGTCGTGGCTGGCCAGCAGCGTGTCGAGTTCGGACTGCAGCAGTTGCGCGAGCTGCTCCAGCAGCTGCGGCAGGTCTGCCGCGGCCGCGGCATCGGAACTCGGGACGGATGCGGGGACGGATTCGGGAGCGGCCATCGCGCTCACCGGTTCAGGAGCCGTTGCCGGAACCGCCGCCCGAGCCCGGGTTGGCCGGCGCCTGCTGCGACTGCAGCAAGGCCTGGCTGTCGCGCAGCAGGCCCTGTGCGATCTGGCGCGCATCGACAGCGTAGCTGCCGGAGGCGATCGCCTGGCGCAGCGCACTCAGGCGCTGCGGCGACGCTGCGCCCCCCGGCTGCAGCGCCGAGGTCTGCAGCAACTGGCGCGCCGACTGGGAAATGGACACGGTGTCCCCCGCGCTGCTTCCCGACGTGCCCGCCACCTGCGCGGTCGCGCGGCCGGCTTGCGCCTGCCCCTGCGACGGCGCCACGTCGACGCGCTGCGAGCCGCTGCCGACGTTCTGGGTTGTGGACTGCTGGATCGGGTTCATGATCGCCAAACTCTCCTGCTGATGCCCATTACGGCACGCAGTGCTGGGACTTGAGGGCGGATTTCACGGTTTTGGCGGGTTCTTCAACAGCGGAATCTGCGGCAGCGGTGGCGGGCCCACGTGCAGCGGCGGCGGAGCCGACGCGGCGCCTGCCGCCCCGGGTCCGGCGCCCCCAGGCCTGGCCGGTGCCACCGCGGCGGGCGCCGGTGCCGGCGCCTGCGCAACGCCGGACGCGGCCGGGGCGGGTTGGCTGGACGCCAGTTGCGCCTTCGCCTCCTTCTCGTTCGACGCCGTCTGCTCCGCGCCCTGCTCTCGCAGGATGCGCGCCGCCGCCGTCTTGGTCAGCACCAGGATGCTCACGCGCCGGTTCAACGGGGAATTCGGGTTCTTCGGGTCGAAGGGCGCCACCGATCCCATGCCGACGACGCGCAACACCTTGGTCTCGTCCAGCCCCGACTGCACCAGCACCTGGCGCACCGCGTTGGCGCGGTCGCTGGACAGATTGTAGTTGCTGTAGCCCTTGCCCTGGTTCTGGTAGCTCAGCGCGTCGGTGTGACCGGTGATGCTGATCATGTTGGGCAGGCTGTTCAGGGTCGGCGCGATGTCGCGGAAGATCGTCTGCGCGTAGCTCTCCAGCTGCGCCCCGCCGAGCCCGAACATCGGCCGGCGCTCGCTGTCGACCACCTGGATGCGCAGGCCGTCGCGCGTGATGTCGATCAGCAGCTGGTTGCGAAACGGGCTCAGCTGCGGGTTGATGCGGATCTGCTCGTCCAGCGTCTTCTTCAGCTTCTCCAGGTTGGCGCGGTCGATCTGCTCCTCGCGCACCACCACGGTGGTCGTCGCGTTCGGGTGCACGGTGCGACCGGGGGTGGCGCCATTGCGCACCTGGCCCACGGTGCGCGTCAGGTCGGTGCCTCCGCCGTTGAGCACGGAGGTCGCCGAACCGGCCCCTGGTCCGCCTTCGAGCGCGACCTTCAGCGGCTGCTGGAAGTACTTCGCGATGCCTTCGAGCTGTGCCTTGGTCGACGAGCCCAGCAGCCACATCAGCAGGAAGAAGGCCATCATCGCCGTGACGAAGTCGGCGTAGGCGATCTTCCACGCCGCGCCGTGGCCGCCGGCGACGACCTTCTTGACCTTCTTGATGACGATCGGCTGCGCCTTGCCTTCGGCCATGGCCTACTTCCCCTTGGCTTCGCGCAGGTGGCTTTCCAGCTCGGTGAAACTGGGGCGCTCGTTGGTGAACAGCACCTTGCGCGCGAACTCCACCGCGACCTGCGGCGGATAGGCGTTCATGGTCGCCAGCAGCGCCACCTTGATGCACTCGAGCATCTTCGTGGCCTCCTGCGCGCGGTCCTCCATGCGCGCGGCGATCGGCGACAGGATCGCGTAGCCGATCAAGATACCGAGGAAGGTGCCGACCAGCGCCGCGCCGACCAGTTCACCCAGCACCGACGGCGGCTGCGTCACCGAGGCCATCGTGTGCACCACGCCCATCACCGCGGCCACGATACCGAAGGCCGGCATGCTGTCGGCGGTGCGGGTCATGGCGTGGATCGGGATCTCGGCTTCGCGGTGATGGGTCTCGATGTTGACGTCCATCAGGTTTTCCATTTCCATCACCCCGAGATTGCCGCCGATCATCAGGCGCAGGTAGTCGGTGATGAACTCGAGCACATGGTGGTCGGCGAGCACGTGCGGATATTTCTTGAAGATCTCGCTGTTCTGCGGCTCCTCGACGTCGCCTTCGATGGCCATCAGGCCGTTCTGGCGCATGCGCGTGAACAGCTCGTTGAGCAGCGACAGCAGCTCCAGATAGGCCTCCTTCGAATAGATCGACCCCTTCATCGCCGTCGGCAGCGCCTTCAGCGTGGCCTTGAAGGATTTGGGAAAGGTCGAGGCGAAAAAGGCGCCGAAGGCGCCGCCGCCGATCATCAGCAGCTCGAAGGGCTGGAACAGCGCGCCGGCGTGGCCACCCTCGGCGATGTATCCGCCGAAAATCGCCGCCAGCGAAAGCGCATAACCGATCAGGAGAAACATGGGAAGTCGGGTGGAAGATGGACCGCCGCGCGCCGGGCGCGGCAACGCCGATCCGGGACCCGCAGACGCTTGCACCGCGCCGGCCAGCCCCGCTGCCTGCCCGCCGGCGCGTCCGGTGGCCGCGGGCGATAGGGATGGTACTCGGTTGCATCGGCGCACCGGAATGCGGAAAACGATTGCTCGACGCTTCGCGCCGTATCCTTGCAACATTCCTGCGGTGCGCATTGCGTCAACGCATGATCGCCCCGCGCCGCTCGCGCACAATTGCAGCTTCGGCGGTGACAGGGGCGGGCGCGTGCGTCGGTGCCGACCCCGCGCCTAAAGTCGCGCTTGCGTGTGCCGTCATTCCGGGCGGAGCCCTGAGCCCTTCGCCCCTGTTGGAGCCTTCCTTGAAGTTTCTAGTTGTCGACGATTTTCCGACCATGCGCCGCATCGTGCGCGGGCTGCTGATGCAGACCGGGCACGTGACGGGCACGATCGACGAGGCCGAGGACGGGGTGCAGGCGCTCAAGCGCATCCAGGCCGGGG
>JAKAXL010000029.1:0-5345 GCA_021816585.1 Pseudomonadota bacterium
TGCATCGCGTGCATCGCGGCGTGCGCGCTCCAGGGCCTGCCGGGGCGCGCGAGATCTTCATGGAACTGCGCGCGCGCGCTGTGCCACGCGGCCCCGAAGGGCCCCGCGGCGTCGCCGGCACCGTCGAGGGCGCCGGGGATCACGCGCAGGTATTCGGTGGCGCCGGCGCTGGCGACGACCTGCGCGCGCTGTGCCGCGTCGGCGCGGCCGACCCACGCCAGGCGCACCTCGCACAGCTCGACGGCTGCCTCGCAGATTGCGCGCAGCAGGTCGGACTCGGTGTCGGCGACGGCGATCAGCTCCTGGGTCCTGGCGCGAAAGGCCTGCAGGCGCGACAGGCGCCCGAGGGTGCGCAGGGCCTGCGCGTTACGCCGCTGCAGGTGACGCAGGTGGCGCAGTCCGGCCGCCAGCAGCCATGCGCCGATCGCCGCCAGTCCCAGCAGCAGCGCGGCGTAGGGAAGCATGCGCTGGGTCCACCGCGCCAGCAAGGCGCGCTGCGGGATCGCGGCGATGACCACGTAGGGAAGCCCGGCCACTCGCACCCACGCGCCCATGGAGCGCTGCGAGGAATCGCCGAACGGGCCCTGGAAGCGGCCGCTGCCCGACTCCAGCAGCGAGCGCAGCGGCAGGTCCAGGCGTTGCGGCTGGCCGTAGGGGGTCAGCCCGACCGGATAGGCCAGCTGGGGCAGCCCGTCGACATCGCGCACGACGGTCAGGCTGGCGCTCGGGTAGCCGGCAAGCAGCACGCGCAAGGCCGGCGAAAGCAGCTGCGGATGCATCACCGCGAGCCAGCGCCCGCCGTCCAGGCGCAGCATCGCGCCGCTGAGCCAGGCTCCGGGCTGCGCCGGGTCGGGCACCGGTGGCAGCGCGCAGCGCGCGGCATCTCCGGGGCAGCCCGACCAGGCGTCGCGGGTGGCCGGCGCGAGCGCGGAGTCGAGGGTCGGGTAGCGCGGCAGGTCGCGCGCCGCGGCCAGCACGCGGGCGTCGCGATCCAGCAACACGAGATTGGAGTTGCCGGGCCACAGGCGCAACGCGCGGCGCAGTGTCGCCGCCGCGTCGGCCCCCGGCGTCAGCTCGGAGCCGATGCGGCGCAGCTGCGCGACCTGGGTGTGCAGCTGCGCGCGCAGGTCCTGCGCGTAGACATCGGCGCTGGCCTGCAGGCTGCCCAGCGCGTGCCGACGCGTCGCCTGCCATTGCTGCCATCCAAGCGCGGCGCAGCCGGCCGCCAGCAGCAGCGCCGCCAGTGCGGCCTTGGCCCAGGCCGAGGGCTGCCTGGGATCGGCGAGGGCAAGGCGCGTTCGGGAGGGCGGTCGAGGCATCGCGGGAGCGGACGAGGCACGGCACGGACCGGTTGTCGTCCGGGCTGGCCGGGACCGGACGCAGGTCCCGGTCGGCCGTATCCCGCCATTGTGGCAGTGCGCGCGCCGTCACGGCGCGATCGACCACCCCGGATTCGGGGGGGGGGGAGGCGAAGCGGCGCGCGGCGGCCGCCCGCGATCAGTAGAAGCTGAAGCTGGCGCTGGTGCCGTTGATCGTGTTGTACGAGGTCGTGAAGTCGCTCGACATCTGCCCCAGCGCGCCGGTGTTCCAGTTCAGCAGATTGGCACCGGCGGGGTCGTCGGAGGAGCCGGGCGGCTGCGCCAGGTACTGCTCGATGCCGTACAGCACCTTGTCCTGCGCGTCACCGACCGTCGGCGCGGTGGTGACGACGTCGGTCGTGCCGAGCTGGAATTCCGCCGCGACGCGCGCCGAGGCCGCGGCGTAGTTGCTCATCGTCAGCCCGCCGGGCATGGCGTTGGCCATCGCCGTGGCGATCGTGGTCAGCGGGGTCACGAGCAGGTTGACGGTGCCTCCGCCGCCGACGAACACCACCGCCTGCAGGCTGGCGTTGGTCGCCGCCAGCGCCGTCAGGGACTGCTGCGTGTGGGTGGCCGTGCTGAGGTAGCTGCCGCCGGTGATCTGCACCAGCACCGGGCCGTAGAAGTTGGTCAGCGCCTGCGAGAACTGGCCCTGCGAGTTCGTGCTGATGCAGCCCGGGGTGAGCAGCGTGCCGGTGCTGGCCGGTGGCGAGACGCCGGTGTTCAGCGGGTTGCCCTGGCCGTTGGCGATCGCGAACATGCACACGGTGCCGCCTCCGAGCACCGGCGTCGCCGCGTCCATCAGCACCTGCCCGTCGACGGTGGACCCGGCGTACTTGCTGCTGGTGCCGCCGCCACAGGCGGCGAGTGCGAGGCACAGGCTCAGCGCGGCTGCAACGGCGCCGCGACGGGGAAGGCTGGACATGGGGGACATCTCCGGGGGATGGTCTCGGCGGAAAGGGATGAGGCCGGGTGTTCGCGCGCCTGTCGTGTCGCGCCCGGCAGGTCGCGGTGCCCGCCGTGACGCCATGCCGGCGGCGTCGTGTCAGTGCACCACGCGGTCGGTGGCCTCGACGAACAGCTCGTCGAGGATCAGCGAGTCGGGCTCCTCGTCGAGACGCCAGAACACCATCAGCACGATGGTCTTGAGCTGTTCGACCGGCAATTGCTTGATGCCCGTGGCCACCGCGCGCTCGATCACCAGCTCGCGCAGATGCGGCTTGATGGTGCCGGCGGATTCGAGGAAATTGAGGTAACCCACGGCGTCGACCCCCAGGCACTCGAGTTCGGCCGCCTCGTACAGGCGGATCGAGCCGTCGGTGGGAGCGCCGGCGATGCGGCTGTCGGCGACGGCCAGGTCGAGGCCGTGCAGCCAGTCCAGCGCGTCGCTGATCTCCTCGGTCTCGAAACCCGCCGCGCTGAGCTTGCGCGACAGTTGTCCCGGCTCGGGGCAGGCCTCCGGATGCCAGTAGGTTTCGTAGACGTACATCAGAATGTCGAACATGACGGGCATTCTATGCACAAGCGCGCGCGCCGGGCCGGCGTGTGGTAATCCGTCGTCGCCCGCGCATCCCTGACGCGCCGCGCGGCTCTCAGGCGCGCGGCAGGCGGCGCAGGCGCCCGCCGGGAAGCCGCGCCACGAGCCCCTGCAGCTCCAGCTCGAGCAGCTGTTGCTGCAGCCATGCGGCGTCCTTGTTGCTGCATTGCAGCAAGCGATCGAAGGCAATCGGCTCGAGACCCATCGCATCGAGCAGTTCGCGGGCGACCGGGTCGTCGGGGGCAGGCGCCGGCCGCACGCTCCAGCCGAGTTCGTCGAGGATGTCGTCGACGTGCTCGACCAGGCAGGCGCCGTCGCGCAGCAGGCGGTGGCAGCCGCGCGCCACCGGGTTGTGGATCGATCCCGGCAGCGCGAACACCTCGCGGCCCTGCTCGGCGGCGAGGCGCGCCGTGATGAGGGAGCCCGAACGCAGCGCCGCCTCGGTCACGAGCACGCCGCGGCACAGGCCGCTGATGATCCGGTTGCGCCGCGGGAAATGCGCCGCGAGCGCCGGCTGCCCGAGGGCGAATTCGGACACCAGCAGTCCCTCGCGTGCGATGCGCGAGGCGAGTTCGCGGTGCGTCGCCGGGTACACGCGGTCGCAGCCGGTGCCCAGCACGGCCAGTGTGGAGGCCCCCGCGGGGCCTGCCCGCAAGGCCCCGCGGTGCGCCTGCGCGTCGACTCCGAGCGCCAGCCCGGAGACCACGGTAACCCCCGCCGCGGCCAGCGCCTGCGCGAAATCGTGGGCGTCGCGGGCTCCCTGCGCGCTGGGGTGGCGCGTGCCGACCACCGCCAGCAGGCGCTGGCGCGCCAGCAGCGACGCGTCGCCGCGGGCCCACAGCAGCGGCGGCGGGTCGTGAATGTGCAGCAGCGCCGGCGGGTAGCGGGGGTCGGCCAGCGTGATCAGGTGCTGCGCCGGCTCGGCCAGCCAGTCGGGTGCGCGCGCCAGCAGTTCGCGCAGCGCGGCGGCTGGCGGCGCCAGCAGGGCTTCGGCCGCGGGGCGCGGCAGCACGCCGCGCAAGGCCTCGATGCCGGCGTCGAGCACGCGGGCCGGCTCGCCGAAGGCGCGCAGCAGGCGCTGCACGCCGATCGCGCCGATGCCCGGCGTATAGCTCAGCCGCAGCCACGCGTGCACATCGGCGTCGCCGCCCATGCGCACGTCGGGCCGCGGGCTCACGCCATCTAGGGCTGCGTGACCTGGTCGGCCACCTGCACTTCGGTGCGGGCGCTGAGCACGAGGCCGAAACTGACGTGCTGGAAGGTGCGGAACACCATCAGCACCCCTTCGTGGCGCGCCGGGATCTCGATTTCCGGGCGCCCTTCCGCGGTCGGGTCGACGACTTCGCGAGGCCGTTTCATGATCGCCAGCACGTCGCCGGGCTGCAGGCCCTCGGCGCTCCCCAGGTCGATGGCGACGACACTGTCCTTGCCGGCCATCTGCAGGTCGCCGTAGATCGAGATGATGTCGCCATGCATCGGCTGCTTCGGCGCCTGCGGCGTGAAATTCAGCGCCTGGCTCGGCGGCCGCGCGATCAGCAGGTCGCCGACCACCATTTCGCGGTTCATGGTCAGCTCGCTCACCGTGGACACGCCGTCCTTGCCCTGCGGGCCGTGCACGACGCGCACCTTGCCGATGTAGTCGGACTCGTAGGCGACGATCTTGTGGGTGCGCGGGTTGCGCAATGCGCGCGCCGGGCGGTAGACGTCGAAGTCGGTGGTGTGGCCCACGTCGCCGCGCACGTAGGCGTAGTCGCCCGGGGCCAGCATCACATGGCCCTGCGACAGCGCGACGATGCGCGGCGACCGGTCCAGCTGCGACGGCTCGACGAGCAGCGGGCGGGTCAGGTAGGGACCGATGATCTGCGGGTTCAGGGTCGGGATCCCCGGCGGCGGCAGCGCCTCGTAGCGCACCCCCGGGCGCAGGCGCACGGTCGGGATCTCGCCGCTGCCCTGCAGGCTGAGCATCGCGCGCCCCCCGGAAATCGTCAGCACCAGGACCTGGCCCGGAAAGATCCAGTGGGGGTTGCGGATGCGCTGCAGGTTCATGCCCCACAGGTCGGGCCAGTTCCAGGGCCGCTTCAGGTACAGCCCGGCGATGCGCCACAGCGTGTCGCCCTTGCGCACCTCGTAGCGCGACGGCGCTCCGGCTGCCAGTTCGCTGACCGGCACGCCCTGCTGCGCCGCCTGCTGCGCACGCTCGCGCTGCTGCGCGGGTACCGGATAGTTCGGCAGGCCGTGCAGCGGGGGTGCGGTGTCGGGCACGGGCTGCGCGGCGGCCGAACCCAGCCAGAACAGCAGTCCGATCGCGCCGGCGTGGCCAATGAGCTTGCGTTGCATGAAGGGGCCCCCAAGAAAGACAATATGCACTTGAACGGAAACCTGCGCCTGTCTGCGCCTCGCGCCTCGAAGCCCCGGCAGGGGGCTTCGAGGCCCGTCCCGCCATCGACCCG
>JAKAXL010000029.1:5445-34366 GCA_021816585.1 Pseudomonadota bacterium
ACTCCCATGGGCCCGGCCCTGCAGCGGCTGCGCGCCGGCGAGGCGGCACGAGCGCGTCGCCCCGGCGCATGCCGACAGGCCGGCCCGCAACGCGATCCGGCACGCAAAACCTCGAATGCTTGTTACATTGTCTCCGTAAATCCGCGATCGTCGCAATCAAAACCCCGGTTCGACCCTAGGCGAAGTTGCATGAATGCCGCGTCCCTGGCCGGTTCGACACAGGGTATCTGACGTGCCGGAGTCCCCTATGGCCCTCTTGAACATCCTCCAATACCCCGATTCCCGACTGCACACCGTCGCCAGGCCGGTGGCCGCGGTCGACCCGCGCGTGCGCGGCATCGTCGCCGACATGTTCGAGACCATGTACGCAGCGAAGGGTGTCGGCCTGGCCGCGACGCAGGTGGATATCCACGAGCGCATCATCGTCGTCGACACCTCCGAGCAGCGCGACCAGCCGATGGTGCTGATCAATCCCGAGATCGTGCAGCGCAGCAGCGATTGCAAGGAATGGGAGGAAGGCTGCCTGTCGTTGCCCGGAATCTACGACAAGGTCACGCGCCCGGACCGCATCCGCGTGCGAGCGCTCGATGCGCGCGGCGAGGCCTTCGAGATCGAGGCCGACGGCCTGCTGGCGGTGTGTGTGCAGCACGAGATGGACCATCTCGACGGCAAGGTGTTCGTCGACCATCTGTCGGCGCTCAAGCGCAACCGCATCCGCGCCCGCATGCGCAAGCGCCAGCGCGAAACCGAGGCGGCCTGAATGGACGGTCCCGGCGCGTGCGCGCTGCGCCTGGCCTACGCGGGGACCCCGGAGTTCGCCGCGCAGGGCTTGCGTGCGCTGCTGGGCGCCGGGCACGAGGTGGCGCTGGTGCTGACGCAGCCCGACCGCCCGGCGGGGCGCGGCATGCACCCGCAGCCCAGCGCGGTCAAGCAGCTCGCGCTGCGGCATGGGTTGGCGCTGGCGCAGCCGCGGGGATTGCGTCTCGACGGGCGTTTCTCCGAGGACGCGGCGCAGGCGCGCGACGCGCTCGTGCAGGCCGCGCCCGACGTGCTGGTGGTGGCGGCCTACGGCCTGATCCTGCCGCAGTGGGTGCTCGACCTGCCGCGCCTGGGATGCCTGAACATCCACGCTTCGCTGCTGCCGCGCTGGCGCGGCGCGGCGCCGATCCAGCGCGCGATCGAGGCCGGTGACGAACTCACCGGCGTGAGCATCATGCGCATGGACGCCGGACTGGACACCGGAGCGGTCTACCGCATGGAGGAAGTGCCGATCCGCCCCGACGACGACGCGGCAAGCCTGCAGCAGCGCCTGGCGCAACTCGGCAGCGAATTGCTGCTGCAGGTGCTTCAGGACCTGCGCGAGGATGTCGCCGAACCGACGGCGCAGCCCAACGACGGCGCGTGCTACGCGAACAAGATCGACAAGTCGGAGGCCTGGCTCGACTTTCGCCGTCCGGCGCTCGAGCTGGAACGCCGGGTCCGAGCCTTCGAGCCGCATCCCGGAACCCGCACCTGTGTCGGCGAAGTGCAGCTGAAGGTGCACCGCGCCCGCCTCGGCGGCGGCGCGGCCGGCGCCGAGCCGGGCCGTGTGCTGCGAGCCGACGAGCACGGCATCGAGGTGGCCTGCGGCGAGGGATCGCTGCTGTTGACCCGCCTGCAGCGCGCCGGCGGGCGGGCGGTCGATGCCGGCGAGCTGCTGCGCGGCATGCAGATCCGCCCGGGCCAGCATTTCGACTGCGAAGCACCGCACGCAGGCTGAGCCGCCGGCGGCGCTGGCGCGCACCGATGCGATGCGCTAGCATGCGTTACTGCTGTATCAAAAGGTAATGCCCGGCATCGGCCGGACGGAGTCGCCTCGCATGTCGAATCTGCTACGCGCCGCGGCCTTGCTGGCCCTTGCCGCCGCGCCGGCGGCGGCACTCGGCTGGTGGTTGGGCGCGGGCCAGGGCTGGCTGGCGGTCCTGCTGCCGGCGCTGGCCGCGGCGGCAGCCGCCTATCTCGCCCTCACTCCGCTGCTGCTGCGGGGCTATCGCGCGCGCGAAGTCGGCGACCACGATGCACCGCACCTGCTGGCCATGGTGCGCGAACTGGCGGCGCGCGCCGGCTTGCCGGCGCCGCGCGTGTGCCTGCTCGACGAGCCTGCCGCCAACGCCTTCGTCGTCGGCCGCGACGCGCGCCATGCCAGTCTGGTGCTGACCACCGGAATCCTGCGCCTGCTCGACGAGCGCGAGTTGCGCGCGGTGCTGGCCCACGAATTCGCCCACATGCTGCGTGGGGACATGCTCCCGGCAAGCCTGGCGGCCGCCCTCGGCGGGCTGCTCGCGGCGGCCTCGCAAGTCGGCTGCGGGGTGGTGGACGAGAGCACGTCGTCGCGGGGCCGTCTCGTGTCGGCGTCCCCGCTGTGGCTGCTGCTGGCGCCGCTGGCCGGCGCGATGGCCTGGCTGGGTGCCTCGGCCCGCCATGAATTCGCCGCGGACCGCCTCGGCGCGTCGCTGTGCGGCGACGCCCCCGCGCTGGCCCGCGCACTGCAGCGCGTGCAGGCCGACGCCGCCGAGCAGCCCGGCTGGCCGGTCGCCGGTTGCAACCCGGCGGGCGGCCAGATGATGGTGTGCGATCCCCTGGCCGATTCCCGCACCGATCCCCTGGCCGATTCCCCCACCGATTCCCTCACCGATTCCCTCACCGCATCCAGCGCGCGGACCCCTGGCGGCCGCGGCGGTCTGCAGCGCCTGTTCCGCTGCCATCCGCCGATCCAGCAGCGCGTGCACGCGCTGCTGGCGCACGGCCATGGCGGCGGAACGGGCTCAGCGCCGGTGTTCGAAAAGCCCCTCGAGGGCGGAGTCGATCAGCACCCCGGCGATGCTGTACAGCAGTGATCCGATCAGCGCGGCACCGAAGCTGCGCACCTCGAAGCCGTCGCTCAGGCCGGACGCGGCATAGAACATCAGCGCGTTGATCAGGAAGAAGAACAGACCCAGCGTCAGCACCGTGATCGGCAGGGTCAGCACGAACAGGATCGGACGCACCAGGCTGTTGAGCAGGCCGATGATCAGCGCCGCCCACAACGCGGCCGCGAACCCGGCCACGTGGACTCCGCTGTACAGATAGGCCACGGCCATCAGCGCGGTGGCCGAGAGCAGCCACTTGACCAGCAACTTCAGCATCGGGACTCCTGTCGACGGGTGCATGCGAACCCTGCGGGCATTACCTTAACCCAGCGGCTGCCTGCGTGTCTCGTGTGCTGCGAATACACGCGTGCCCGCCCCGGCTGCCCTCGCATGGCGGATCCCGCCGCTCAGGAGCCCTCGCTGCCGATGCGCCTGGCCAGTTCGGCGGCCTTGCCGGTATAGCCGCCGGGGCTCAGCTGCAGCAGGCGCTCGCGCTCGGCCGCCGGCAGCGGCAGGGCGGCGATGAATTCGCGCAGGGTCTCGCGGGTGATGGCCTTGCCGCGCGTGAGTTCCTTGAGCTGCTCGTAGGGGTTGGGCAGCCCGTGGCGGCGCATCACCGTCTGCACCGGCTCGGCCAGCACTTCCCAGGCGGCGTCGAGGTCGGAGGCCAGGCGTTGTGCGTCCGGCTCCAGCTTGTCCAGGCCGCGCTGCAGGCTGTCGTAGGCGAGCAGCCCGTGTCCCAGCGCCACGCCCATGTTGCGCAGCACCGTCGAATCGGTGAGATCGCGCTGGAAGCGCGAGATCGGCAGCTTCTCGCTGAGGTGGCGCAGCAGCGCGTTGGCGATGCCGAGGTTGCCCTCGGAGTTCTCGAAGTCGATCGGATTGACCTTGTGCGGCATGGTCGACGAGCCGATCTCCCCGGCCTTGGTGCGCTGGCGGAAGTAGCCCAGCGAGATGTAGCCCCACAGGTCGCGGTTCAGGTCGATCAGCACGGTGTTCAGCCGCGCCACCGCATCGAACAGCTCGGCCATCGAGTCGTGCGGCTCGATCTGGATCGTGTAGGGATTGAAGCGCAGGCGCAGCTGCTGCTCGACCACGCCGCGTGCCAGCGCCTCCCAGTCCACGTCGGGATAGGCCGCCAGGTGGGCGTTGTAGTTGCCCACGGCACCGTTCATCTTGGCCGTCAGCTCGACCGCACGCATCTGCGCCAGCGCGCGCTGCAGGCGGGCGGCGAAGTTGCCCATCTCCTTGCCCAGCGTGGTCGGGCTGGCGGTCTGGCCGTGGGTGCGCGAGAGCATCGGCGCGTCGGCCAGGTCCAGCGCCAGGCGGCGCAGGCGCGCCAGCACGGCCTGCAGGGCCGGCACCAGGACCTGCTCGCGCGCGCCGCTGAGCATCAGGCCGTGCGCGGTGTTGTTGATGTCTTCCGAGGTGCAGGCGAAGTGCACGAACTCGCTGCTGCGCGCCAGCTCGGGCCAGGCGCCGAGGCGTTCCTTGATCCAGTACTCGACCGCCTTCACGTCGTGGTTCGTGACGCGCTCGATGGATTTGATGGCCTGCGCGTCGGCTTCGCCGAAGGCGGCGGCCAGGCCTCGCAGCTCGGCCTGCAGTTGCGCCGGAATCGGCGCCAGCTCGGGGAGCCCGGCCTGCGACAGCGCGATCAGCCACTCGATCTCCACCTGCACGCGGCAGCGCATCAGCGCGCTTTCCGACAGGTGGACGCGCAGCGCATCGACCTTGGCGCTGTAGCGGCCGTCGAGCGGGGACAGGGCGCTCAGCGGGCTGGCGAGCGCGGCGTGGGGGGCGGAAAAGGAGCTCATCGGCCCCATTGTAGAAACTAGGCGCCAGGGGGTGGGCGGCAGAGGCTGTCGGGAGCTCAGGCACCGCCGGCCATCGGCGGCAGGCGCGGCAGCATGCCGCGCAACGCCTGCAGCGCGCTGGCCATGCGCACCGCATGTCGATCCCCGGGCCAGCGCATCGCCTCGGCCTGCGCGCACGGGCCCCGCGCGTCCAGCCAGGCCCACGCGAACCAGACCAGCCCGACGGGCTTGTCGGCGCTGCCGCCGCCGGGGCCGGCGATCCCGGTCACCGCCAGCGCCGCCTGCACCGGGGCATGCTCCAGCACGCCGCGGGCCATGGCCAGCGCGGTGGCCTCGCTGACCGCGCCATGGGCCTGCAGCAGCTGCGTCGGGACGCCGAGCAGATCCTGCTTGGCGGCATTGCTGTAGGTGACGAACCCGCGCTCGAACCACTGGCTCGAGCCCGCCAGCGCCGTCACTGCCGCCGAGATCAACCCGCCGGTGCAGGACTCGGCGCAGCCCAGCATCCAGCCGCGGCGCAGCAGCTCGCGGCCGAGGGCGTCGGCGGCGCCGGTCAGCTCCGCCCAGCCGGGCCCCGGCGCAGGCCGCGCGGCCTGCTCACATGACGAGGCGGATTCCATGCAGCTCCAACTCGATGCAGACCAGCAGGAAGCTTCCCGCGCCCAGCGCGAGCAGCGCCAGCAGCGCGGCCACGAGGTCGTCGAGCATGATGCCCAGGCCGCCGCCGACCTTGCGGTCGACCCAGCCGACGGGGCCGCGCTTGACCGCGTCGAACAGCCGGAACAGCGCGAAGGCGGCCAGCTGCATTTCCCAGGGCAGGCTCGCGCCGCTGCCCATCGCCTCGACGGCGCGCTGCGCCACCCAGAGCACCAGCCACATCGCCACGATCTCGTCCCACACCACGGGCGACGGGTCGTGCAGGCCGAGGGCGCGCGCGGTGAGTCCGCAGATCCACACGCCGCCGACGAAGCCCAGCAGCAGCAGCGGCGGCCAGGCCCATGCGGCAAGCACCGACTGCAGCCCCAGGTAGGTGACCCAGCCGAACAGGCTCCCGGCCGTACCGGGGGCCACCGGCGACAAGCCGCTGGCGCAGCCGAGAGCCAGGAAATGCCAGGGGCTGCGCAGCAGGAAGCGCAGATCGGCGCGCGGCGGCGCGCCGGCGACCTCGGGCGGCACCGGATTCATGGCTGCAGGAAGTGGTCGAAGGAGGGGAAGAAGTCGGCGGCCATGCTACGCCCGCCGGCGTCGCGCAGGCGCAGCCCGGGCTCCGGCTCGATGCTGCCGATCGCGGTGACCGCGACGCCGGCCTGCGCGGCCGCGCGCAGCACGTCGTCGCGCCGAGCGGGCGCGGCGGTGAACAGCAATTCGTAGTCGTCGCCGCCGGCGAGCTGGCAGGCGCGGCGCCGCGCCTGCGGCTGCTGCGCGAGTACCTCGCAGGCGGGCAGCGCGTCGAGCTCCACGACGGCGCCCACCGCGCTGGCCTCGAGCACGTGGCGCAAGTCGCCGAGCAGTCCGTCGGAGATGTCGATCGCCGCGTGCGCGACTCCGCGCAACGCCAGCCCGAGCGCGACGCGCGGCTGCGGCTGCTCCAGGCGCGGCAGCACCCGCTGCAGCAGCGCCGGCGGCAACTCCCATTCGCCGAGCAGGTGACCCAGCGCCAGGCGCGCCTGCCCCGGGGTCCCGGAGATCCACAGCTCGTCGCCCGCGCGCGCCGCGTCGCGGCGCAGCGCGAGTCCCTCGGGCACCAGTCCCAGCACGGTCACGCACAGGTTCAGCGGGCCGCGCGTGGTGTCGCCGCCGACCAGCTCGATATCGTGTTCGTCGGCCAGCGCCAGCAATCCGCCGCTGAAGGCCTCGAGCCAGCCGGGGTCGGGCTGCTCGAGCGCCAGCGCCAGCACGAAGGAATGCGGGCGCGCGCCCATCGCCGCCAGGTCCGACAGATTGACCGCCAGCGTCTTGTGCCCGAGGCGCCGCGGGTCGGTGCCGGCGAGGAAGTGGCGCCCCTCGACCAGCATGTCGGTGGATACGGCCCACTGCTGCCCCGGCTCCGGCCCGAGCAGCGCGCAATCGTCCCCGACGCCCAGCACCGCCCGGCGCGCGGGGCGGCGGAAATAGCGCGCGATGACGTCGAACTCGCCGAGTTTCGTGACCATGTGCGGTATTGTCGCCGGGTGTCCGAAACCCAGGACAGGGGCGGGCCTAGAATCGCCTTCCCCGAGCCTGCGGTCGCGCCCATGGGGACGCGGCCGGCGCCGGCGGTGTCCCGATGCAACGGGACATCGCGCGAGCGCGCCTGAACGACACGGCGGGCCGCGGATTTCGGAGACCTTCTTCATGTCGAACCCTGACGCCAAGGCCGAGCTCCGTCGCGCGGCTCTGGAATACCACGAGCACCCGCTTCCCGGAAAGATCAGCGTCGCGCCGACCAAGCAGCTGTCCAACCAGCGCGACCTCGCGCTGGCCTATTCGCCGGGCGTTGCCGCGGCCTGCGAGGAAATCGTCGCCGATGCGGGAAATGCCGCGCGCTACACCGCGCGCAGCAACCTGGTCGGGGTCATCACCAACGGCACCGCGGTGCTCGGGCTCGGGGACATCGGACCGCTGGCGGCCAAGCCGGTGATGGAAGGCAAGGCGGTCCTGTTCAAGAAGTTCGCCAACGTCGACGTGTTCGACATCGAGATCAACGAGAAGGACCCCGAGCGCCTGGTGGAGATCATCGCCGCGCTGGAGCCGACCTTCGGCGGCATCAACCTGGAGGACATCAAGGCGCCCGAATGCTTCCGCGTCGAGCGCGAGCTGCGCCAGCGCATGCGCATCCCGGTGTTCCACGACGACCAGCACGGCACGGCCATCATCGTCGGCGCGGCCGTGCTCAACGGCCTGAAGGTCGTCGGCAAGCCGATCGAGCAGGTCAGGCTGGTGTGCTCGGGCGCCGGGGCGGCCGCGCTGGCCTGTCTGCGCCTGCTCGAGCACCTGGGTCTGCCGCGCGAGCACATCTGGGTCAGCGACATCGCCGGCGTGGTCTGGCAGGGCCGCAGCGAGCTGATGGACCCGGACAAGCAGCGCTACGCCCAGGCGACCGACGCGCGCAGCCTCGGCGAGATCATCGAGGGCGCGGACATCTTCCTCGGCCTGTCCGCCGGCGGCGTGCTCAAGCAGGAGATGGTGGCGCGCATGGCGCCGCGGCCGATGATCCTGGCGCTGGCCAACCCGACGCCGGAGATCCTGCCGGAGGAGGTGAAGGCCGTTCGCGACGACGCGGTGATCGCCACCGGGCGTTCGGACTACCCGAACCAGGTCAACAACGTCCTGTGCTTTCCCTACATCTTCCGCGGTGCGCTCGACTGCGGCGCCACGACCATCACCACCGAGATGGAGATCGCCGCGGTGCAGGCCATCGCGGCGCTGGCGCAGATCGAGCAGAGCGACGTGGTGGCGGCCGCCTACGGCGGCAGCGTGCCCGGCTTCGGGCCCGAATACCTGATTCCCAAGCCCTTCGACCCGCGCCTGATGCTGCACATCGCGCCGGCGGTGGCGCGCGCGGCGGCCGAGAGCGGCGTGGCCACGCGTCCGGTCGCCGACCTCGAGGCCTACCGCGAGCAGCTGCAGCAGTTCGTCTACCAGTCGGGGGCGATGATGCGCCCGATCTTCTCCATCGCGCGTCATGCCGCGAAGAAGCGCATCGTCTATGCGGAGGGCGAGGACGAGCGGGTCCTGCGCGCGGTGCGCGTGGTGGTCGACGAGCAGCTGGCCCGCCCGATCCTGGTCGGGCGTCCGGCGGTGATCGCGCAGCGCATCGAGCGCTTCGGCCTGCGGCTGCGCGAAGGCGAGCACTACGAGGTGGTCAACACCGACCACGACGAGCGCTACCGCGACTTCTGGCAGACCTACCAGCAGCTGGCCGGGCGCAAGGGCCTGACCCCCTCGTTCGCGAAGATCGAGATGCGCCGGCGCCTGACCCTGATCTCCAGCATGATGGTGCACAAGGGCGAGGCCGACGGCCTGCTGTGCGGCACCTGGGGCAACACCCACATGCACCTGCATTACATCGACCAGGTCATCGGCCGCCGCCCCGGGGCGCAGACCTACGCGGCGATGAACGGCCTGATCCTGCCGGGGCGCCAGCTGATGCTGGTGGACACCCACGTCAACATCGACCCCAGCGCGGAGCAGATCGCCGAGATCACGTTGCTGGCCGCGGAGAAATTGCGCCGCTTCGGAATCACGCCGAAGGTGGCGCTGCTGTCGCATTCCAACTTCGGCTCCAGCAACGCCCCCAGCGCGGTGAAGATGCGCGAGGCGCTGGACCTGCTGCAGCAACGCGACCCCGGTCTCGAGGTGGACGGGGAGATGCACGGCGATTGCGCGCTGGACCCCAATCTGCGCAGCAGCCTGCTGCCGCAGACCACGCTTTCGGGCGAGGCCAACCTGCTGGTCTTTCCCAGCCTCGACGCGGCCAACATCGCCTACAACCTGCTGAAGACGGCGGCCAGCAACAACGTGGCCATCGGGCCGATCCTGCTCGGCGCCGCCCGCCCCGCCAGCATCCTGACCGCGTCGAGCACGGTGCGGCGCATCGTCAACATGACCGCGCTGACCGTCATGGAAGCCAACGCGACCGATTCGGCGTACTGAGCCGCGCCGATCCGGCGCGATACGCCATCGCCGCGACGGCGGCGCGCAAGCCCGTGGAGTGACTACTCACTTCACGGGCTGCTGCTGCACAAAAAATAGGCGCAAATCTTGCTTTTGCCGGGTTTTTCCCATAGCATGAGCTTTTGGCCGTCGGCTCGGCCGCGCACTGGAATGCAGTAGTGGGAATGCAGTAGTGGGGCGCTGCAGTGGTGGAACGCTGCGGGAGTGCGTGCGAGGGCCTACGGTTGAACCGCCGATAACTCCACTGGCGTGCTCAGGCTGAACGCCCGTCACGAAAACAAGTTGAAACGGAGCTTCGATGGCGTGACCGCGCCGCCGGCATCGGCGCCAGCGCAGCGGCCGCAGGCACGCCGCGGCAGCTTCTCGTGCCGGCTGAGGCAGGCGCTGCTGCAGGGCGCGCTGATGTTGGGCGCGTTGATGCTGGGCGCACCGATGCTGGGCGCATGCTGCGCCGCCAGCGCCGCCGAAGCCCGTCCATCCGTGTCCGCGCCGACCCCGGCCGCGGTGCTGCGGCTGGATCAACTGGATCACCAGGCGAGGCAGACGCTGCGGCGCATCCACGACGGCGGGCCGTTTCCCTTCGCCAAGGACGCAATCGTGTTCGGCAACTACGAGCATCAATTGCCGGGCAAGCCACGCGGATATTACCGCGAATACACCGTGCCCACTCCGGGCAGCCGCAACCGGGGGGCGAAGCGAATCGTATGCGGTGGTGCCTCACGCAGCCCCGATGTCTGCTATTACACCCATGATCACTACGCAAGTTTCCAATACATTGCCCGTTGAGGTCGACGAGGGCGTCAACCTCAAGGCCTTGCGACCGAACATCGTGCAGTCGATCCGCGCGTTCAGGGTGAACGAGTTGATGAGTGCCGCGCAGGAGGCCGGGCAGCATTTCCTGTACGCCAGTCTGGCGCAGGCCATGACCAAGCAGGAAGTGCTGGAAACCATCGCGCGCAGTTTCCTGTTCCCCAAGCACTTCGGCAAGAACTTCGACGCGCTGCGCGACTGCCTCACCGACATGATCGCCGGCGCCGGGCCGCAGCCCGGTTTCGTGATCGTGCTCGAGCAGTTGCCGATGACCCAGCGCTTCGACAAGGAAGCGCGCGAGACCCTGCTCGACGTGTTCCGCGACGCCGCGGATTTCTGGTACGAGCATGGGGTGGAGTTCAGGGTCTTCTACTCTTTTCTGTGACCCGCGCGCCTGCCCGGGAGGCGTTGCGGGGTGATGTGGAACCGGGTTTCCGAGCCAGCCGGGCGGTGCGCACGCCCGCGTCGCCGTGGTACGGCACCTGGCTGGCGCAGGCCGCCTGATCGGCCTGAATCGCCGGATCCGCGCCTTCGGCGCTCAGTCGCGCTGCAGTCGCACGGCCAGTCGCAGGTATTCGTCGACGCCGACTTCCTCGGCGCGGCGCTGCAGGTCGAAGTCGCCGTCGAAGCCCTGCCCGGCCAGCCACGGCCCCAGGCTGTGGCGCAGCAGCTTGCGGCGCTGCGAGAAGGCCGCCGCGGCCAGCGCCTGCAAGGTGGCGGCGCGCAGCCCGAGCAATTGCGCAGGCGGCCGCGGCTGCATGCGCACCACCGCCGAGTCCACACGCGGCGGCGGGGTGAAGGCCTCGGGAGGCACGTCCAGCACCGGCCACATCGCGTAGCGCCACTGCAGCATCACCGTCAGGCGACCGTAGGCGGCCGTGGCGGGCTCGGCCAGCATGCGGTCCACCACTTCCTTCTGCAGCATGAAATGCTGGTCCTGGACCACGTGCGCGCAGTCGAACAGGTGGAACAGCAGCGGGCTGGAGATGTTGTAGGGCAGATTGCCGAACAGGCGCAGTCCGGTGCCCAGCGTCGCGAAATCCAGCGCCAGCGCGTCCGACTCGATCACCCGCAGGCCCTGCGCGTCCCGCGCGCGCCAGCGCGCCGCCAGGTCGCGGTCGATCTCCACCACCGTCAGCGCGCCCGCGCGTGCCAGCACCGGCAGCGTCAGCGCGCCCAGCCCGGGGCCGATCTCCACCAGCTGCTGGCCGCGGCGTGGATCCAGCGCGTCGACGATCTGCGCGATCACCGACGCGTCGGTGAGGAAGTGCTGGCCGAAGCGCTTGCGGGCCGTGTGGCCCGCCAGGCGCGTCGGTGCGCAAGCTCGCGCCATCTTCAGGAGCCGTCTTCGGGCAGGCGCACGTAGGTGCGCTCGCGCACGTCCTGCACCAGTTCCTCGAAGGCCTTGGCCTCCTTGCGTTGCAGCAGCAGGTTGCGCGCCACCGCGCGCTCCTGGCCCGGGCCCAGCGCATGCTCGCGCCGGTCGACCAGTTGCAGCAGCACCACCTTGCCCGGCAGCAGCAGCGGCTGCGAGACCTCGCCCGGGTTGAGGTTGTCGAGCGCCGCATCGAGCACCGGCGGCAGCTGCCCGGGCAGCAGCCAGCCCAGGTCCCCACCCTTGGGCGCGCTGCTCAGGTCCTGCGAGATCTCCTTCGCCTTGGCCGCGAAACTCACCTCGCCCGATTCCACCGCGTGGCGCACCGCGTCGAGCTCGTGCACCGCCGCCTTGCGCGAATGGTCGTTGTCGGCGTCGATCACGATCTCGCGCACCTGCGCCTGCATCGCCGTCTGCGGCAACGCGCCGGCCTGCTCGCGCCCCAGCAGCTTCAGGATATGGAAACCGGCCGGGCTGCGGATGACCTGACTGACCTGGCCCGGCTGCAGATCGCTGACGGCCCGCACGAACAGCCCCGGCCACTGGCTTTGCGCACGCGTGCCGAGGTCGCCGCCATGCAGCGCCCCGGGTCCCTGCGAGAACTGGCGTGCCACCACGCCGAAGCGTCGTCCCTGCTGCAGCAGCGCGGCGGCGTGCTCGATGATGTCGCGCCCGGCGGACAGGTCGGCCGCCGTGGGATGGTCGGGCAGCGGCACGAAGATCTGTGCCAGGTGCAGCTTGACGTCGCCGCCGGCGCTCGCGCCGGCGTCGTGCCGGGCGAGAAAGTCGTCGACGTCCTGTTCGCCCACCGTGACCTTCGCGGCCACGTCGCGCTGGCGCAGGCGCGCGATCAGGATCTCGCGCTTGATCTGCGCCTCGAAGTCCTTCCAGCCCATGCCCTGCGCCGACACCTGCTGGCGCAGCTGGTCCAGACTGATGTGGTTGTTGGTGGCGATCTGCCCGACGGCCCGCTGCAGGGTCGGGTCGCTGACGTCGATTCCCGACTCCTCGGCGTACTCGGCCAGCGCGTACTCGTCGATCATCTCGTTGAGCACCTGCCCGCGGACCTGCGAGGCCGTCGGCAGCTGCTGCCCCTGGTGCTGCTGTTGCATCGCCTGCAGGGCGTTGCGCACCCGCAGGTCCAGGTCATAGCGCGTGATCACCTGGTTGCCCACCACCGCAGCGATGCCGTCGCTGCTGGAAACAGGCGCCGGCGCCTCGGGCAGGGCCGCTGCCGCGGCGGAGGTGCGCGGACCGAGTCCGAGGCCGGTGCCTGCGCCGGGCTGCAGCGACTGCGCCAGCGCCCCGCTGGCGGAAAGGCCGGCGCCGAGGATGGCGAGCAGCGCGAGACGCGGCAAGGTTCTATTCATAGTTGACATAGCGGCTCGGAGGGGCCGCGGGTTGATGCACCAGTTGATAACCGGGGATATTTTGCTGCAGAGCGCCCAGCGGATTGTTGCCCAGTCGCGAGAAGCCGGAGAGTTCCAGCTGGAAGAGGATGCGCGTGGTGGCGCTCAGCGTGGTCAGCGCCTGGTGCTGCAGCACGATGCGCCCGACCCAGCAGCCGCCGTCGTACTCGAAGCCGAACAGCCCGTTGTTCAGGCGCTTGTCCAGGATGCTGTAGTTGGCCTGCCCGACCGAATACCAGCGCGCCGACAGGCGCCACTGCCATGCGGCGTTGACGTACTTGAGCGGGATCTGCGTCGCGGTGGCGCTTTGCGTCTGGTAGGACAGGCTCAGGTTCTTGTAGTCGGCGACGCGCCAGCGGGCGCCGAAATTGCCCTGCACCAGCTGGTGCAGGCGCTGGTTGTAATCGACCCCGCCGTCCAGCGTCCAGCGCGGGTCGAAGGACAGCGAGCCGAGCACGAAGGTGTCGGCCAGTCCGCGGGGGATCGGGGATCCGGTGAGGGTCACGCGCTGCGGGCGCATCAGCACGCGCTGCGCCAGCGTCACGCTGGCGTATTCGGTGCCGCTGGCGGCGTCCAGCCAGCGCGTCGTCGCCCCGGCCGTCAGGTTGTCGGCGTCGGCGATGCGGTCGTTGCCGGAGAAGGTGTTGTCGGTGTAGATGGTGGCCAGATTCAGATCCAGCGGCGCGCTGTCGAAGTTCGGCAGGTACTGCTGCGCCCGATACGGCGTATACACGTAGTAGAGGCGCGGCTCCAGGGTCTGCGTCAGATCGTGGCCGAAGGCGCGGGTGTTGCGCTCGAACACCAGCCCCGAGTCCAGGCTGAAGGTGGGCACCGTGCGGGTCGCCGAACTGCTGCCGTTGGCCATCGGCGAGTCCGTGGTGTAGGTCGTGGCGTCCAGTCGCAGGCGTGGCGTGATGAATCCCTGCGGAGCCACCAGCGGCAGGCTGATGTTGGGGTCGACGTAGCTGCGCTCGCCCGACAGCAGGCCGGGCGTGCTGTTGGTGAATCGCGCGGTCGCCGCCGACAGGCCCCACTGCAGCCCGCGGTAGTTCGTGCTGTGCCACTGACCCAGCAACTGTCGCTGCACGTCGTACGGTACCGCCACCGGCGACACCGGGTTCTGCAGGGTCTGCCAGGTATTGAAGCTGGCCTGCACCATGCCGTCGGGCTGCGCCCACGTGACCTGTCCCTGCTGCGGCAGCGTGCGATTGGCGCCGATCACCGGGTCGATGCTGCCGAAATCCAGCCACCAGTTCTGGTCGGACACGCGCTGCAGGTTCAGCCCGTAGCTCAGGTCGCTGCCCAGGCTTCCGCTTTGCTGCAGCACGCCCGCCCAGCGCGACGTGCCGCCGGCCGCACGGTCGCTCGGCAGGTAGTCGAGGAAGGTCTGGCCGCTGTAGTCGGGCTGCAGCCAGCGCAGCTGCGCGCTGGTCATCAGGCCGCGGCGCAGCAGCAGGTGCGGGGTCAGCGTGGCGTCGTAGTTCGGCGCGATGTTCCAGTAGTAGGGCTGCGCCCAGTCGAATCCGTTCCTGCTGTCGATGCCGATGGTCGGGGGCAGCAGCCCCGATTTGCGCGCGTTGGTCAGCGGAAAGGTCGCGTAGGGCATGGGCAGGATGGTCACGCCCTTGAAGCGCACCCTGCCGTCGCGCGCGACCCCGGTGTCGTTGGCGAAGTCCAGGTCCAGGTGGGTCGCCTCGAGCACCCAGTCCACCGGCGATGCGGTGCAGGTGGTGTAGCTGGCGTCTTGCGCCTGCAGGTGCTGGCGCCCGAGGAATTTCACCGAGCGCGCTGTGCCGCCGCCTTGCGTACGGTTGAAGAAGTACCGCACGTCGGGCATGCTGCCGGTGTTGTCCGACAGGTTGAACAGCAGGCTCGGGCCGCTGAACACATTGCCGTCGCGCACGATGCGCACGTCGCCGTGCGCGTCGACCTGCTGCGTGACCAGGTTCTCGTGCATGCGATCGGCCTTGAATACCACCGAATGCCTGCGCAGCTGCACGGCGCCGCTGGCGTCGAGCCGGACATCCGGTTGCACGTTCAGCTGCTGCGCGAACACGAACACCGGCTCGAGGGCGCGCACCTGCGCCGGCAGGCGCTCGAGCAGCGCCGGGCTCGAGCGCAGCTGCAAGGCGCCTTCGTCGGCGGCCGGCTGCGATGCCCCCGCGGCCGGCGCGGCAGCCGCGCAGCGGCCGAGCCCCAGCCCCAGCGCGACGAGCAGCACGCGCCTGCGGGGGCTGCGACGGGCGCGGGAGGGAGACTGCAAGGCGACGGGCACTGGGGGGCGGGGGTGGTTCGGGCCGGCGCGCGGCGGGGGCCGCGCACGAGGGCCGGCGGCCACGATCCGCGGCCTCCTAGAATCGGCGCCGATTATAGGAATCCCCGGCCGCGCGCCGTGGGCCCGCCGACCCTTGCCGACATGACCGCATCTTCCGCACCCACTGCCCCTGCCGCCGCGTCCGCGGCCGACGATCCGCGGCGCCAGTTGCTGCTGCATTGGCTGGCCGCCCGGCCCGCCGGTCTCGCCCTGCGTGCGGACACGCTGCGTCCGGCGTCCGCCGACGCCAGTTTCCGGCGCTACTTCCGCGTCGACGCCGAGGGGTCGGGCGACGCCACGCTGATCGTCATGGATGCGCCCCCCGACAAGGAGGACGTGGAGCGCTTCTGCCGCATCGCGCAGGGGCTGCGCGACGGCGGGCTGTCGGCGCCTCGGGTGCTGGCGCTGGATCGCGAGCGCGGCCTGGTGCTGCTGTCCGACCTCGGCGGCACCACCTACCTGGACGCCTTGCTGCAGGCCCGCCGCCAGGACCGGCCCGCGCGCTGCGATGAACTCATGCGCGACGCGCTGCAGGCGCTGGTGCGCCTGCAGGGGCTGCGCCTGGAGCTGCCGAGCTACGACCGCGAGCGCCTGCAGGCCGAGATGGACCTGTTCCCGCAGTGGTACGTGCAGCGGCACCTGCAGGCCGAACTGACGCCCGTCGAGCGGCAGGGCCTGCGCCGCGTCATGGACGCGCTGCTCGACAACGTGCTGGCGCAGCCCGTGGTGCCGGTGCATCGCGACTTCCACAGCCGCAACCTGATGGTGCTGCAGCCCGGGCAGGAGTGCGGCAACCCGGGCGTGCTGGACTTCCAGGACGCCGTGCTGGGCCCCGTCAGCTACGACCTGGTCTCGCTGCTGCGCGACGCCTACATCGAGTGGCCCGAGCAGCAGCAGATCGACTGGGCGGTGCGGTACTGGGAGATCGCGCGCGCCGCCGGGCTCGCGGTGGACCGGGATTTCGGCGCCTTCTACCGCGATTTCGAGTGGATGGGACTGCAGCGCCAGCTCAAGGTCCTGGGCATCTTCGCCCGGCTGAACCACCGCGACGGCAAGGCCCAGTACCTGCAGGACCTGCCGCTGGTGCTGCGGTACGCGCGCGGCGTGGCGTCGCGCTACGCCGAGTTCGCCCCGCTGCTGCGCCTGCTCGACCGCCTGCACGGCGTGCAGCATCGCGACGGTTACACCTTCTAGGAGGCGCCGACGGTGCGCGCGCTGATCCTGGCGGCCGGACGCGGCGAGCGCATGCGCCCGCTGACCGACCACACGCCCAAGCCCTTGCTGCCGGTGGGGGGCAAGGCGCTGATCGTCTGGCAGATCGAGGCGCTGGCGCGCGCCGGCGTGCGCGAACTGGTGGTCAACCTCGGCTGGCTGGGCGGGCAGCTGGAGCAGGCGCTGGGCGACGGCGCCCGCTGGGGGGTGCGCATCGTCTATTCGCGCGAGCCCGAGCAGCCGTGGGAGACCGGCGGCGCGGTGGCCACCGCGCTGCCGCTGCTGGGGGGGGCCGGGGGCGCGCCCTTCGCCGTGCTCAGCGGCGACATCCACACCACCTACGACTACGCCCGTCTGCACGAGGCCGCCGCGCGCATCGCCGTCGATCCGCGCTCGACCAGCGCGCATTTCGTGCTGGTCGACAACCCGCCGCACCACCCGCTGGGGGACATGGCGCTGGACGCCGGGGGGCGGGTGCGTCGCGACGGCGCCAGGCTCAACTACGGCAATATCGCGGTGTTCCATGCCGGACTGTTCGCCGACCGCCCGGCGCGCCAGGCCTGGAAGCTGTTCCCGTGGCTGTACGCCGAAGTCGATGCGGGGCGGGTCAGCGGCGAGCACTGGCGCGGCGCCTGGCACAACGTGGGCACCGCGCAGCAACTGGCCGAGCTCGATGCGCTGCTGCGGGCCGGCGGCGAGCCCGCCGCCGCGGCCGAGCAAGGGGCGGCTCGACGGGGGTAAGCTGGCGGCTTGCGCGCCGCCCGGCGCGATCCCCGTCCCACGAGTCGTCCCGCCGATGTCCGCCGTACCCGTACTGTCCGCCGCCACCGCTCCCGAGGCCCCCGACGCGCAGCTGCTGCGCCAGTGCGCGCTGCGCCGCGAGCAGCTTGCGCGGCGCATCGCCGACTGCGGCGGCGGCATCGTGCTGCTGCCGACCGCGCCCGAATGCATGCGCAACCGCGATGCCGATTACCCCTATCGGCATGACAGTTACTTCTACTATCTCAGCGCCTTCACCGAGCCGCAGAGCCTGCTGCTGCTCGAGGTGGAGGCCGACGGCCGTTCGCGCAGCACCCTGTACTGCCGCGCCAAGGATGCCGAGCGCGAGATCTGGGACGGCGTGCGCTTCGGCCCCGACGCCGCGCGCGAGGTCTTCGGCTTCGACGCCGCGGCGCCGATCGACGAACTCGATGCCCGGCTGCCGCGCCTGCTGTTCGACCGCGCCGCCGTGTGGTGGCCCTTCGGCGTGCACGAGGGCTTCGAGGCACGCGTGCAGGGCTGGCTGCAGGTCGTGCGGGCGCAGGCGCGCGCGGGGCACCGGGCGCCGTCGCAGCAGCGCGACCTGTGCGAGCCGCTGGACGAGATGCGCCTGTACAAGGACGACTACGAACTGCAGGTGATGCGCCGTGCCGCGGCCATCTCCAGCGAGGCGCACCGCCTGGCGA
This sequence comes from Pseudomonadota bacterium, assembly GCA_021816585.1. Classification (GTDB taxonomy): domain Bacteria; phylum Pseudomonadota; class Gammaproteobacteria; order Burkholderiales; family Burkholderiaceae_C; genus Thiomonas_A. The sequence goes on from JAKAXL010000029.1 coordinate 23,372, forward strand.
TGCGCGCCGCCGGCGTCGGCGCGCCCGAGGATCTGCGCGAATACCACCTGGAAGCCGAGCTGCTGCACGCGTTCCGGCGCGGCGGTGCGCAGGCGCCGGCCTACGGCAGCATCGTCGCCGCCGGGGCGAATGCCTGCATCCTGCATTACCGTGCCGGCAACGCGGTGCTGCGGCGCGGCAGCCTGTGTCTGATCGATGCCGCCTGCGAGCTCGACGGCTATGCCAGCGACATCACGCGCACCTTCCCGGTGGGCGGGCGCTTTTCCGGGCCGCAGCGCGAGCTCTACGAGATCGTGCTGGAATCGCAGCGCGCGGCCATCGAGGCCACGCGCGCCGGCGCGCGCTTCACCGATCCGCACGAGGCGGCGCTGCGCGTGCTGGCGCAGGGCCTGCTGGACACCGGGCTGGTGTCGCGCGAGCTCGCACCCGATGTCGATGCCGTGCTGCAAAGCGGCGCCTACCGGCGCTTCTACATGCACCGCACCAGCCACTGGCTGGGCATGGACGTGCACGACTGCGGCGACTACTCCGAGCCCGGCGAGGCCGCGCGCGAACTGCCCGACGGCACGCGCCAGCCCGCCGCGCGCGTGCTGCGCCCCGGCATGGTGCTGACCATCGAGCCGGGCCTGTACGTGCGCGCCGCCGCCGACCTGCCCGAAGCCTTCCACGACATCGGCATCCGCATCGAGGACGACGTGCTGGTGCGCGCCCACGGCGACTGCGAGGTGCTGACCGGGCAGGCCCCGAAGACCGTGGCGCAGATCGAGGAGGTGATGCATGGCTGACCCGGCGGCGGCGCCGCGGGCGGGCGCGGCCGGCTCGCCGCGCATCGCCATCGTCGGCGCCGGCCCGGTCGGACTGAGCGTGGCGCTGCAGCTGCGCCAGCTCGGCAGCCAGGCCGAACTGCAGGTGTTCGATGCGCAGCCGCACGCCGCCGCGGCCGCGGGCGATCCGCGCGTGCTGGCGCTGTCGGAAGGCAGCCGGCAGCTGCTGCAGGCGCTGGGAGCCTGGCCGACCGACGCGGCCACCGCGATCCGCAGCATTCACGTGTCGCAGCATGCCGCCGGGCTGGCCTCGCTGCCGCGGGTGATGCTGCGCGCGCAGGACAGCGGGCTGGCGGCGCTGGGCTATACGGTGCGCTACGGGGAACTGCTGGTCGCGCTGCAGGCGGCGGCGCGCGCCGCGGGCATCGACGTGCGCTACGCCGCGCCGGTGCGCGTGCAGCCGGGGGACGCTTCGGCACGCCTGCTCGCCGACGGCGACGGTAATGGCGACGGTCACGGCGACGCACAGGCGGTGCCGCAGGACTTCGACCTGGCCGTGCTCGCCGAAGGCGGCGCCTTCCACGACCAGCGCCAGCGCGAGCTGCACCGCGACTACGCGCAGACGGCGCTGATCGGGCAATTGCGCTGCGAGCGCGCGCACGAAGGGCTGGCGGTCGAGCGCTTCACCGAACATGGTCCGGTCGCGCTGCTGCCGCGCGGCGCCGACTACGCGCTGGTGTGGTGCGTGCCGCCGCAGCAGGCGCAGGAGCTGTTGCGCGGCGACCCCGCGCGGGCCCTGCAGGCGCTGCAGCGCCTGCTGCCGGCGTGTTGCGGACGCGCGCTGGAACTGCGCCTGTTCGGCAGCTATCCGCTGGGCTTGAACGCGCGTGTGCGCGCCCGCCAGGGGCGCACGGTGCAGCTGGGCAACGCGGCGCAGACCCTGCACCCGGTGGCGGGACAGGGGCTGAACCTGGGGCTGCGCGACAGCGCCACGCTGGCGCGGCGACTCGTCGGGGTGCCGGAGTCGGGGCTCGACGCCGCGCTGCGGCGCTACGAGCTGGCGCGCGCGCCCGACCGCGTCGCGCTGCTCGGGTTGACCGACCTGCTGGCGCGCGCCTTCACGTGGGGCGCGCCTCCGGCCGCGGCGCTGCGCGCCGGTGCGCTGGCGGCCCTGTCGGCCGCGTCGCCGCTGCGCCGCGTGCTGCAGCGGCGCATGGTGTTCGGCTGGCGGGGGTAGGTTTGCTCAGCCGGCGTCGGCCGGCTTCGGCCAGCCCTGCCAGGCCGGCGCGAGGTCGTGTTCGATGCCGAACTGCTCGAGCACGCGACCGACGGTGTGGTCGATCATCTCGTCGATGCTGCGCGGTCGCAGGTACAGCGCCGGAAGCGGCGGCATGACCACGCCGCCCATCTCGGTGACCAGGGTCATGTTGCGCAGGTGCGCCAGGTTCAGCGGGGTCTCGCGCGCCAGCAGCACCAGGCGGCGGCGCTCCTTCAGGCATACGTCGGCGGCGCGGCTGAGCAGGTTGTCCGACAGCCCGTGGGCCACCGCGGCCAGGGTTTTCATCGAGCAGGGCGCGACCACCATGCCCAGCGTGGCGAAGGACCCGCTGGCGATGCTCGCGGCGACGTCGCCGATCGGGTGCGACTCGTCGGCCAGCGCCTCCAGATCCCGGCGCTCCAGCCCGGTCTCGGCGCGCAGGCTCAGCCAGCCCGCCGAACTGACGACCAGGTGCGCATGCACCCCGCCGAGGCGGCGCAGCTGCTGCAGCAGGCGCACGCCGTAGGCGGCACCGGTGGCGCCGGTGATGCCGACGATCAGGCGCGGCCTGGCGGGCACCGGGGCCACGGCAGGAAGGGGGCGGGCTCGGCGCGACTCAGGCCTGCGACAGCAGGTCCTTGAGCTCGCCGCTCTGGTACATCTCGGTCATGATGTCCGAGCCGCCGACGAACTCGCCGCGCACGTACAGCTGCGGGATGGTCGGCCAGTTGGCGTATTCCTTGATCGCCTGGCGGACCTCGCCGTCCTCCAGCACGTTGACGCTGGCGTACTCGGAGACTCCGCAGGCCTTGAGGATCTGCACCGCGCGGCCGGAGAAGCCGCATTGCGGGAATTGCGGGGTGCCTTTCATGAACAGCACCACGTCGTTGGATTTGACCAGCTGGTCGATGCGTTGCAGTGCGTCGGACATCGGGGGCCTCGAAAATGCGGTATGGGCAATCACCCTGATTGTAGGAAAGAGCCGGCTCGCGCGCCTCGCGGGGTCATCGGGAGGGCGCGCGCCCGGCGCTGACGCGCCCGATCCCGGCGAGGTCGCGCAGCGTGTGCACCCCCGTCAGGCCGGCCCGGCGCAGCAGCGCGCGCACCGCGCGCGCCTGGTCGTAACCGTGCTCCAGCGCCAGCCAGCCGCCGGGGCGCAGGCGCGGCGCGGCCTGCGCCACCAGTTCGCGGATCTCCCCCAGACCGTCGTCGGCGGCGCGAGCCCCCACCAGCGCCAGCCGCGGTTCGTGGCGCAGCGCGGCCAGGTGCGGGTCCCGCGCGGCGACGTAGGGCGGGTTGCTGACGATCAGATCGAAGTCCCGGGCCGACTCGGGCAGCGCCTGCATCCAGTCTCCCAGGTGCCAGCGCGGGGCGCCGCCGGCGCGTGCGCGCGACAGCAGCCGCCGGGCGTTGCCGCGCGCGATGCGCAGCGCGTCGGCGCTGGCGTCGACGCCGTGCACCCGCGCGTTCGCGCGCTCGGCGGCGATGGCGATGGCCACCGCGCCGCTGCCGGTGCCCAGGTCGAGCACGCGGGCGCCGTCCCGCGGCGGCAGATGGGCGAGCGCGAAGTCCACCAGCAGCTCGGTCTCCGGGCGCGGCACCAGCACCGCCGGGGCGACGCGCAGGCGCAGGCCGTGGAACTCGCGCCAGCCGAGCACGTAGGCCAGCGGCTCGCCGTCGCGCAGCCGGGCCGCGGCGCGCTGCAGGCGCCGCAGCGTCGCCGGCGCCAGCGGCGCGTCCGGGTGCGCCAGCAGCATGGCGTGTCCGATTCCCGCCAGCTCGCGCAGCAGCGCCAGCGCGTCCACCCGCGCCAGGCCGCTCGCGCGCAGCCAGGCCTCGGCGCCGCTGGCCTGGCCGGGGCTCATCCGAGCGCCGCCAGCTGTTCGGCCTGGTGCTCGGCGTGCAGCGCGTCGAGCAGTTCGTCGAGGTCGCCGCCGAGGATCGAATCGATCTTGTACAGGGTCAGGTTGATGCGGTGGTCGGTGACGCGGCCCTGCGGCACGTTGTAGGTGCGGATGCGGTCGGAGCGGTCCCCGCTGCCCACCAGGCTTTTGCGCTGCGCCGCCTCGCGCTGCTGCGCCTGCTCGCGGCGGCGCTGCTCCAGGCGCGCCGCCAGCACTTCCATCGCACGCGCCTTGTTGCGGTGCTGCGAGCGGTCGTCCTGGCACTCGACCACCAGCCCGGTGGGCAGGTGGGTGATGCGCACCGCCGAGTCGGTCTTGTTGATGTGCTGTCCGCCGGCGCCGGACGAGCGGAAGGTGTCGATGCGCAGCTCCGACGGGTTGATCGCCACCGCGGCCTGCGCGTCGGCTTCGGGCATCACCGCGACGGTGGCCGCGCTGGTGTGGATGCGCCCCTGGGATTCGGTGGCCGGCACGCGCTGCACGCGGTGACCGCCGGATTCGAATTTCAGGCGCCCGTAGACCCCGTCGCCTTCGACCCGCAGCACCGCCTCCTTCACCCCGCCGAGCTCGCTTTCGCTGGCGCTGAGCACCTCGGCTCGCCAGCCGCGCCGCTCGGCGTAGCGCGCGTACATGCGCAGCAGCTCGGCCGCGAACAGCGCCGACTCCTCGCCGCCGGTCCCGGCGCGCACCTCGACGAAGGCCGCCTTGCGGTCGTCGGGGTCGCGCGGCAGCAGCGCGCGCTGCAGTTGCTGCTCGAGTTCGTCGATGCGCCGGGTCGCCGCGGCCAGCTCCTCCTCGGCCAGGTCGCGCATCTCGGCATCGCCCAGCAGCTCGCGGGCCTGTTCGCGCGAACCCTCGGCCTGCTGCAGCTCGGCGTACAGCTGCACCACCGGGGCCAGCTCGGCACGCTCGCTGCCGAGTTCGCGCAGACGCTGCGCGTCGGTGCCCTCGGCGCCGAGCAGGGCGTCGATCTCTTCGAGTCGCCGGGTCGCGGCGTCGAGCTTGTCTCGCAGGGAGGCTTTCATGCGCTGGGGACGCGCCGCCGCGCCGCGCGCGCCGTGCCGGCGACGCGGCCCCGGCGGGGCCCTGGTCGGAAAAGGCTGGGAGTGCTAGGAATTGTCGCTGCAACCGCGGTGCGGTCGCAGGAACAGGCGTTGCACCGCGCGCGTGACCTGCTCGCGATGCTGCGGGTCGGTGTGGTGCATGGCTGCGAAGGCATTGTGCAGGAACTTCTGCGACAGGCTGCGCGCCAGCTGTTCCATCACCGCGTCGGCCGCGTCGCCGCGCGCCAGCGCGCGGCGCGCCCGCTCGATCTCGGCCTGCTGCCATTCGCGGCTGCGCTCCTGCAGCTGGCGGATCAGCGGAACCTGCTCGCGGTCGTCCATCCACTGCAGGAAGCCCTGCACGCGACTCTCGATGATGGCCTCGGCCTGCTGCACCGCCGCCTGGCGCTTCTCGCCGTTGCTGCGCACGAGCTCCGTCAGGTCGTCCACCGTGTACAGGTACACGTCGGGCAGCTTGGCGACCTCGGTCTCGATGTCGCGCGGCACCGCGAGGTCGACCATCACCACCGGCTTGTGCTTGCGCAGGCGCACCATGCGCTCGGCGGCGCCCAGCCCGATGATCGGCAGCGTGCTGGCGGTCGAGCTGACCACCACGTCGAACTCGGCCAGGCGCTGCGGCACGTCGGCCAGGCGCATCGCCTCGGCGCCGACCTGCTGCGCCAGGCGCATGCCGCGCTCCAGCGTGCGGTTGGCGATGGCGACGTGGCGCGGGCGGCGCGACGCGAAATGCGCCGCCACCAGCTCGATCATCTCGCCGGCGCCGATCAGCAGCACCCGGCAATCGGCCAGGTTCTCGAACACCGCCTCGGCCAGCTTGACGCTGGCCGCCGCCATGCTCACGGAATGGGCGCCGATCTCGGTCGTGCTGCGCACTTCCTTGGCCACCGCGAAGGTGCGCTGGAACATCTGCCCCAGCGTGCCGCCCAGCGTGCCCAGGTCGGACGCGGTGCGCACCGCGTCCTTCATCTGCCCGAGGATCTGCGGTTCGCCCAGCACCATCGAGTCCAGGCCGCTGGCGACGCGGAAGGCGTGGCGCACCGTGCCCTCGTGCACCAGCCGGTAGCTGTGCTCGAGCAATTGCACCTCGCGCAGCTCGCGCGAGTCGGCCAGCCAGTTCAGCAGCGCCTCGCGCGGATCGGCCGGCGCGGCGCAGTAGATCTCGGTGCGGTTGCAGGTGGACAGGATCGCCGCCTCCACCCCCGTGCCGCCGGCGCGCGCGTACAGCGCCTCGCGCAGCGCGCGCAGCGCGTCCTTCAGCCCTTCGGCTGAGAAGGCCAGACGTTCGCGCAGGTCGAGCGGCGCGGTCTGGTGGTTGACTCCGACGGCGGCTAATAACATGGAAGCTCCAATTCTACGAAGCCGGCCGGGTTTTTGCGGCTGACCAAAGTCAATGCCATTCGAGATATTTCGCGTCCGCGAAGGCCGCAAACTGTCCCCGAAGCTTCGTTGGGCGACCCTTTCATGCTGGCGCTGATCGCGCTGCGCTGGTTCGTCGCCACCAGCGTGATGCCCCTGTTCGTCGGTGCCGGCACCGGGCTGGCGGCGCGCCGCGTGCTGCGCCCCTGCGCAGCCGGCTGGAAGCGCTCGCTGCTGTGGGGCGCCGGCGGCGCCTGGCTGCCGCACCTGTTCCTGGTGGGCGCCGGGCTGCTGCGCGACGGCGCCGTGTTCGACTACGCGGCGGTGCTGGCCGGCGCCGTGGCGGGCAGCTGGCTGGGTTGTACGCGGCGCTGAGCGGCTGGCGCCGAACGCCGGCTCAGACCGCCGGCTGGCGCGCCCGCATGCGCAGCAGGCCCTCGCCGATGTACAGCGCGATCCCGCTCCACACCAGCCCGAAGCCCAGCGCCTTCTGCGGCCCGAAAGGCTCGTGGTACAGGGTCACGCCCAGCACCAGCAGCAGCGTCGGGGTCAGGTACTGCAGGATGCCCAGCAGCGAGAACGGGATGCGCCGCGCCCCGGCGGCGAAGGCCAGCAGCGGCAGCGCGGTGACCGGGCCGCTGCACATCAGCAGCACGCGCAGCCGCCAGTCGCCGAGTTCGAAGGCATTGGTGCCGGCGCGGCTGGTCCACGCCAGGTACAGCAGCGCCACCGGCAGCAGCACCGCGGTCTCCACCGCCAGCCCCTCCAGCGAGCCCAGCGGCGCGATCTTGCGCATCAGGCTGTAGCCGGCGAAGGTGACGGCCAGCAGCAGGGCCAGCCACGGCAGGTGGCCGACGCCGACGGCCATCCACAGCACGCCGGCCGCGGCCACCGCCACCGCCATCCACTGCGTCGGGCGCAGGCGCTCGTGCAGGATCAAGGTACCCAGCGCCACGTTCATCAGCGGGTTGATGTAGTAGCCCAGGCTGGCCTCGACCACGTGGCCGTTGTTCACCGACCAGATGTAGGTCAGCCAGTTGCACGCCAGCAACACCGCGCTGCCGGTGAAGCGCAGCAGCACCGCCGGACGCTCGCGCAGCATGCGCAGCCACGACCAGCGCCGCAGCACGATCAGCACCCCCAGCACCAGCAAGGCCGACCACAGCATGCGGTGGGCCAGGATCTGGGTGGCCGGAACCTGCTCGATGCTCCTGAAATACAGCGGGAAAAGGCCCCAGACGACGTAGGCCCCCAAGGCGTAGACGACGCCTGGATTCATGATGTGCGGGAAAAAGCCCAGGAATCCGCCATCGTACGCCGCGCGGCGGGGTTTGCGCCCGCGCAGGGTTTGGCCGTGGCGAGTCGCAGCCCGGTATAGTAAGGTATTACCCTGCGATACTTTGATGGAGATCCGCCATGACCGCTGCTGCTGTTCGTCCCGTGGCCATCAAGATCGACGAGGACACCAAGGCCCGCGTGAAGCGCCTCGCCGAGGCGCGCCATCGCACGTCGCACTGGCTGATGCGCGAGGCGATCATGCAGTACGTCGAGCGCGAAGAAAAGCGCGAGGCCTTTCGCCAGCGCACCCTCGAGGCATGGGAGGAGTACCGCACCACGGGGCTGCACGCGAGCGCCGAAGAGGTGCAAGCCTGGTTGTCGAGCTGGGGTACGGATGACGAGCTGCCCGCGCCCACATGCCGCAAGTGAGGTTCGCGCTGCCCGCCATCCGAGACTTGGAGCGTCTGCGCGACTTCCTCCGTCCGAAGAGTCCGATCGCGTCCAGGCGAGCGGGTGAGGTGATCGTGAAGGCCGTGCAGGTGCTGGGCTTGCAGCCCCGGCCCGGACGCCCCATCGAGGACATGCCGGACGAGTTCCGGGAATGGGTCATCGACTTCGGCGACAGCGGCTACGTGGCCCGCTACCGCATCGACCGCGATGCCGTCACGATCCTTGCCGTGCGGCACCAGAAAGAGGTGGGCTTGTGATGGCGAACCGGTTCGGCGGCGAGCCCGGCGTCGGCGCTGATGGCAGCAACCGGCCGTGCACCGGCACGGCGCGGCGAACGAAGGCGGCGCCGAAGGCGGTCAGACGTTGAACAGGAAATTCAGCACGTCGCCGTCGTGCACCACGTAGTCCTTGCCCTCGGCCCGCATGCGCCCGGCGTCCTTCGCGCCCTGCTCTCCGCCGTAGCGGATGAAGTCGTCGAAGCCGATGGTCTGCGCGCGGATGAACCCGCGCTCGAAGTCGGTATGGATCACGCCGGCCGCCTGCGGCGCGGTGGCGCCGACCGGCACGGTCCACGCGCGCACCTCCTTCACCCCCGCCGTGAAGTAGGTCTGCAGGCCCAGCAGGGCGTAGCCGGCGCGGATCAGCCGGTTCAGTCCCGGCTCGCTCTGCCCGAGTTCGGCAAGGAACTCGACCTTCTCGTCGGCCGACATGCCGGCCAGCTCGGACTCCAGCTTGGCGCAGATGGCCACCACCGGCGCGTCCTGCGCGGCCGCGTAATCGCGCAGGCGCTGCAGGTGCGGGTTGTGCTCGAAGCCGTCCTCCAGCACGTTGCCCACGTACATCGCCGGCTTGGCGGTGATCAGGCACAGCGGCTTGAGCAGCGCGCGCTCCTCGTCCGACAGCTCCAGCGAGCGCACCGGGAGGGCCTCGTTGAGGGCCGCCTCGCAGCGCTGCAGCACCAGCAGCAGGCGCTGTGCCTCCTTGTCGCCGGCGCGTGCGGTCTTTTGCGCGCGCAAGACGGCCTTTTCCACCGTTCCCAGGTCGGCCAGGCACAGCTCGGTCTGGATCACCCCGATGTCGGCCAGCGGATCGACCTGTCCCGCCACGTGCACCACGTTCGGGTCGTCGAAGCAACGCACCACGTTGACGATGGCGTCGGTCTCGCGGATGTGCGCGAGGAACTGGTTGCCCAGTCCCTCGCCCTTGGAGGCCCCGGCGACCAGCCCGGCGATGTCGACGAACTCCACCACCGCGGGCACCACGCGCTGCGGCTTGACGATCTCCGCCAGCTGCTGCAGCCGCGGATCCGGCACCTCGACCACGCCGACGTTGGGCTCGATGGTGCAGAAGGGATAGTTCTCGGCCGGGATCGCGCTCTGCGTCAGCGCATTGAACAGGGTGGACTTGCCGACGTTGGGCAGGCCCACGATGCCGCATTTGAGGCTCATGGAAATTCCTTGTGGATCAACCCCTTGCAGCACCGTCGAGGCCGACGTCGGCGAGGTCGAGGTGCCGATTCGCGCGCTCGGCGTCCGGGGGTGATGGCCCAGCGTGGACGGGGCGCCGTGCGAGGCCTTCGTCCTGGTTCTGCCTGGAGAAAACCTGGGGATTGTAGTGATCGGCGAGGCTCTGCAGCGCTGGGCGGCGGCGACGCACCGGCGCATCCCGCGGGACCGGATGCTGTCAGGGTTTTGCGGCCGGCCGAGCGCCCGGGCCGGCGTTGCTCAGGCAGCGAGCGCGGCCGGTGCGTCGATGCCGCGGGACGAGTCGAGCGCACTCGCGGCGACGGTCTGCAGTTGATTGTCGCGCGCGAAGCCGAGGATGAACTCGAATGCCCTGCGCTCGACCGCGAGCAACTCGCAATCCAGCAGCACGGCGCTGACCCCGTCGGCCCGCGTGGGCATGCAATACGGCGAATAGCCGTGACGCTTCGGCGCGGAACCAGGTCCCGACGCGACGAACACCGACATCACGCCGCAAAGACGCTCGGCCCAGTTGTCGGGTCGAAAGCGCTGGCCCTCGCGCGTGCGGCCCAGGATGAGGATGGCGCCCCGGAGGCTGGAATCGACGGGGGTTGCGGTCGCTTGCGCTGCGCCGGCTGTTGCTGCGTGAACGAGACTCATCATGGGCTCCCGTTGTGCGGCGCAACACCCCATGCAAACGACGTGCCACGCATTTCCCGGGGGGCGGGCCGACCGGCCGTCGGCTGCGTGCACGATGGCTGGGTCGGGGCGTTCGCTTGCGGTGCGCGGCCGCCCCGAAGAGGTGCATCGCCAGAGCGGCGAGCCGCCGCGGGCAGCGTATGCCCCGGGTGGGCCTGAAGAGTGTCCGGGAATTGCCTCGATCGCTTGCGAGGGCCGTGCCCGGGCTCTAGTCTTCGTCCCTCCCCGACGCCATCGCCCCGCCATGCGACGACACCACATCTGCCTCGGCGACGCCACCAGCGCGGGAGGCGTGGTGGTCTGCGCGACGTCGAAGCTGAGCATCGGCGGGCGCCCGGCGGCCGTCGAGGGCGACACCATCGAATGCCGCGCCTGCAAGTCCACCGGAGTCATCCGCTGCGTCGGCCCGCGCCATGACGACGGCTTCGACGGGCGCACGCTCGCGCTGGAGGGTGATCTGTGCGCCTGCGGGTGTGCGACGCCGCCCACCCTGCTGGCCGGCCAGCGCATCAGCTACCAGACCCTGGACGGCGTCGCCGCCGCCGCGCCCGCCCCCGCCCTGTCCGCGGACGACCCGACCCGCGAGGCTCCATGGATCGGCTTCCGACTGCGCGAGTCCGTGCGCTGCGAGGGCCTGGACTGCCGGGTGCATTTCGACGACGCCACGCAGGCCCATGCCACCTTCATGCGGGGCAACCGGCTGCGCATCCATGGTCTGCGCTCGCGGGCCGTGCAGCGGGTCGACTACGGGATCGACGA
>JAKAXL010000100.1 GCA_021816585.1 Pseudomonadota bacterium
GATCTAGGATTGCGCCACCACGCCGTAGCCGGCAAGCCCCCGGCCATGGCGCTTGACCAGCAGTTGCGCATTCAGGGCCTTGCGATCGATTTCGCGCAGGCGCTGGCGCAACTGCACCTGGAAGGCAAAACTGGCGTCTGCCATTCCCAGCAGAGACGAGCGCGCCGCGGGCGCGGGATTCTGCGAATTCATCGGAAAGCCTCGGGAAAATGCCATGGCGCCGGCGCCCCGGGTGCCGTCGCCCGATGGGAGCGAGCGGATCCTGAAAATACCGAAAATCAGCGGACGACCATTTCACCGGGGACTTCGAGGCGCTCGCGCCGGTGCGAGAGATATCGGGCGGACAGCATCTGCGATTTTCTTCATATGTGACTTTCACTATATGAAGCCTCTACGCTATTTGCGAATCAGCCAGTCCACAATTCTCGCAACGAACCCGCAGCTCCGCAATGGGGCGTCGTTTTCCACGCGGTTTTCCAGTGAGGAGTCCGAGGTATTCGTGCGCCGCGAATGAATCTGCATATCTCGTGATATATTGAACCGCTTGTTTTCAATCCAACCTGCGACACGAATATGGGAAGACCTCGCGAGTTCGATCCCGCACTCGCCGTCGAACAGGCCTTGCAGGCTTTCTGGGAAAGCGGCCTCGCCGCCACCAGCGTCGACCAGTTGCAGCAGGCCACCGGACTGTCGCGCTCGTCGATGTACCAGGGCGTCGGCAACCGCGACGAGTGGCTGCGCCTGGCCGTCGACCGCTACGTGGAACGGCTGACCGCGGAGTTCGAACAGCTGTTTCGCGATTGCGGCGCCGACCAGGCGGTGCAGCGCCTGTTGCTCGACGCCGCGGACGACAATTTCGCCGGAAAGGGCTGTCTGCTGGCCAACGGCATCGCGCAACTGCACGCCGACGACTCGAGCAATCTGGACATCGTGCGCCAGGGTTTCGCCCGCCTCGCCGACGCGCTGACCGGGCTGCTGCGCCCCGGCATGCCGTCGGAGCGCGACGCGCGGGCGCGCTGCGTCGAACTGCTGTGCGCGCTCAGCGGCCTGCGCACCCTGCAGCGTGCCGGGGTGCCGCGCAAATCCCTGGTGGCCGCGGCCCACAGGCTGGCCGGACTCCTGAACGCCCGCTGACCGTGCCCCTGCGGCGCTTCAGGCGGCGATGGCGTGCGCCGGCTGATGCCGGAAGCGGAAGGCCTCGACGCGCGCCGGCGGCAGGTTGCGCCACACCAGGTGCGCCTGCTCGCGCGAGAAGCCCTGCGCCATGCCCTCGTAGCTGCCGTGCAGCGCGTAGCTGAACTGGATGAACAGGGTGCCCGGCACGGCGATGGAGGAAATCTGCTCGAGGATTTCGCGCACCTGCGGCGCCGGCAGGCTGCGCAGCGGCAGGCTGGACACGATCGCCCGCACGCGACGCTGACGCAGCGCCTCGAAGCTGGCCAGATGCGCCGCGTCGCCGTGGATCAGGTTCACCGCCGGGAAGCGCTTGCTCAGCTGCCGCGCAAGCGCCTCCGAGCGCTCGACCAGCAGCAGATCGCGCGGCGCCACGCCATGGCGCAGCAGCGCCGTGGTCACCGCGCCACCGCCCGGCCCCAGTTCGACCACCAGCCCCCTGCCCGGCGGCACCAGGCTGGCCATGCGACGCGCCAGCACCGGCGAGCTCGGGCACACGGCTCCGATCTGCCGGGGATGGCGGACGAATTCCCGCATGAACTGCCAATAGGCCGTCGCGGCGGACTCGCGCCGGCCTCTCCCTGTGTGATGCATTCGTCTAGTGGTTATGTCGCCGCTGCCTGACGGTCGCGGTGCGCCGGCAGTGTAGCCACCCCGGGGGCCTGTGGACAAGCGGGCACCGCGGGCCTGGGGCTGTGACGACTTGCAACGGGACTTGCGAACGGTCAAGGCGATCCCGGGCCCGGCTTCCTATGGTTCGGGTATCCGGGCCAACCGCTGGGGATCCCATGATCAACCCGACCGTCGTCGAGCTGTCGCGCTGGCAATTCGCCGCGACCGCTCTCTACCACTTCCTGTTCGTGCCGCTGACCCTGGGCATGACCTTCATGCTGGCGGCGATGGAGACGGTCTACGTCACCACCGGCCGCGCCATCTACCGCGAGATGGTGGAGTTCTGGGGCAAGCTGTTCCTCATCAACTTCGCGCTCGGCGTGGCCACCGGGCTGACCATGGAGTTCGAGTTCGGCACCAACTGGTCCTTCTACTCGGGATTCGTCGGCGACATCTTCGGCGCGCCGCTGGCCATCGAGGGGCTGATGGCCTTTTTCATGGAGTCGACCTTCATCGGCCTGATGGTGTTCGGCTGGAAGCGGCTGAGCAGGATGCAGCACCTGCTCGTGACCTACCTGGTCGCGCTCGGCTCGAACCTGTCGGCGCTGTGGATCCTGGTGGCCAACGGCTTCATGCAGGACCCGCAGGGCGCGCACTTCAACCCGGTGACCATGCGCATGGAACTGACCAGCCTGCCGGCGCTGATCTTCAGCCCCGACGCGCAGGCCAAGTTCGTGCACACCAGCATCGCCGGCTACGTCACGGCATCGATCTTCGTGTGCGGCATCAGCGCCTGGTACCTGCTGCGCGGACGCCATGTCGAACTGGCGCGGCGATCCTTCCGCATGGCGGCGCTGTTCGGCGTGCTGTCGACGGCCGGGGTCATCACCCTGGGCGACGCGCTGGGCTTCGTCGGCGCGCACGCGCAGCCGTCGAAGCTGGCGGCGATGGAGGCGATGTGGCACACCGAGAAGGCCCCGGCGCCGTTCAATGTCATCGCGTGGCCCGACCAGAAGCACCACGACAACGCCTTCGCGCTGCAGGTCCCCTACGTGCTGACGCCGCTGCTGACCCACACGATGACCGAGACCGTGCCCGGCATCGACGCCATCGTTCGCACCAACGAACAGCGCATCCGCGACGGCATCCCGGCGGTGCAGGCGCTCAAGCAGCTCAGCCGCGATCCGACCGACGCCAGCGCGCTGGCGCAGTTCCACGCCCACCGCGCCGACCTGGGCTACGGCTTCCTCGCCGAGCGCTACGCCCCCGACGACGACCTGAGCCGGCTCACCGACGCCGACATCCAGCGCGCCGCGTGGGACAGCATCCCCAACGTGTTCGCCGAATTCTGGAGCTTTCGCCTGATGGTCGGCATGGGACTGCTGATGCTGGGCTTTTTCGTGCTGTCGACGATTTTCACGCTGCGCCGCGAACTCGAGCGCAGGCGCTGGTTCCTGCGGCTGGCGCCGTGGATGATCCCGGTGCCGTGGATCGCCTGCGAGATGGGCTGGCTGACCGCCGAGCTCGGACGCCAGCCGTGGACCGTCTACGGGCTGCTGCCGACCTGGATGAGCGCATCCACCCACAGCGTCGGCTACATGGCCTTCTCGCTGGCCGGCTTCGTCACGCTGTACTCGGTGTTCATCGCGGTGGAGATGTACCTGATGGTGCGCTTCATCCGCCAGGGTCCGCAGCCGCACGCGAGCGCGGCGCCGCCGTCCGGCGGCGGCGCGGTGGCGGCGGCTTTCGCGATGGCGCGCAACGGAGACTGAGTCATGGAACTCTACCTGGCACTGAAGGTCCTGTGGTGGCTGCTGCTGGGCGTGCTGCTCAGCGGGCTGGCCGTCATGGTGGGCATGGACATGGGCGTCGGCACGCTGCTGCGCTTCGTCGGCCGCAGCGACACCGAGCGCCGCGTCTGCCTGAACGCGATCGGACCGCACTGGGACGGCAACCAGGTGTGGTTCATCCTCGGCGGCGGCGCGATCTTCGCCGCCTTCCCGCTGATCTACGCCACCGCGTTCTCCGGCCTGTACATCGTCATGTTGCTTCTGCTGTGGACGATGATCGTGCGGCCGCTGGGGTTTGAATACCGCAGCAAGATCGGCTCCGCGCGTTGGCGTGATGTCTGGGACTGGGCGCTGCTGGTCAGCGGCGCGGTGCCGATGATCGTCTACGGCGCCGGCATGGGCAACATGCTGCTGGGCGTTCCCTTCCATTTCACCTGGGACCTGCGCTCCTACTACACCGGCAGTTTCCTGAGCCTGCTCAACCCCTTCGCCGTGATGTGCGGACTGCTGTCGCTGGCGCTGTCGGTGCACATGGGCGCGGCGATGCTGATGGGGCGCGCGGGCGGCGCCATCGCCGAGCGCTCGCGCAAGGCCTCGAGCGGCGCGCTGCTGCTGGGCCTGCTGCTGTTCAGCATCGGCGGCGTGTGGGTGGCCGCGATGCACGGCTACGTGCTCGACCAGGGCCCGGCCCCGGCCGCGGCGCAGACCCCGCTGCAGCAAAGCGTCTCCCTGCACGCCGGCGCGTGGCTGGACAACTACCGCGCCCACCCTGCGCTGTGGCTGGTGCCGCTGCTGGGCTATGCCGGCATGCTGCTGGCGCTGCTGGCGGTGCGCGCGCGCAAGTCGGTGCTGGCCTGGTGGAGCGGCGCGCTGGCGTGGATCGGGGTCATCGGCACCGCCGGCGTGGCGCTGTTCCCGTTCATGATGCCGTCGAGCACCGATCCGTCGCAGAGCCTGACGGTGTGGAACTCGGTGTCCAGCCAGACCACGCTGCTGTGGATGACCGGTTTCACGGTGGTGTTCGTGCCGCTGATCCTCTGGTACACCAGCTGGGCCTTCTGGGTGATGCGCGGAGTGGTGGACGTCAAAGATATCGAGTCCAGCGACCACGCGTATTGACGGCCCCCAGGGCCGGGCGATGCCCGGCCCGCCCCCCGAGGGGGTCGAGAAAGCTTGGGGCGGCCCTGCGCTTTCTCGAGGTCCCGTTATCGATGCCGTTACGGAGCGTGTGATGAAGACCCTGCTGCAGTTCGTGCTCTACCTGCTGGTGGCCCTGCTGGCCATCGTGCTGGGGGTGATCCTGGGCGACTACGCGCCGTGGTATTTCGCGTGGATCGTCGGCACCGTGATGATCGTGCTGGTGTCGGCAGCCGGCGGCGCGTGGTTCGACGCGCAGGACGCCGAGGCGGCGCGCCGCTGAACCGGCGCCGCCGCGTGCGCGGCCGTCAGGCGCCGGCCGCGACGCGGTCCCACTCGGCAGCGCTGCCGCGCCAGGCGATGCGCCCGGCGTCGAGCAGCGCGACCTCGTCGACCAGCGCCTGCAACGCACCAAGACGGTGCGTTATCAACAACACGGTGCGTCCGTGCATCGCATCGGCCAGCGCCTCGTACAACGCGCGCTCGGTACGCGCGTCCAGCGCCTCGGCCGGCTCGTCGAGCAGCAGGATCGGCGCGTCCTTCAGCAGCGCGCGCGCGATCCCCAGGCGCCTGGCCTGGCCGCCGGACAGCAGCGACCCCGACTCCCCGAGCTGCGTCAGGTAGCCGGCGGGAAGCGCTTCGACGACCTCGTGCAGGCGCGCCGCGCGGCACGCCGCCTCGACCTGCTGCGGCGTGGCCTGCGGGCGCGCCAGCAGCAGGTTGTCGAGCACGCTGCCGTGGAACAGGTATTCGTCCTGCGCCACCACCGCGTACAGCGCGCGCGCGTCGTCGCCGCGGTAGTCGCGCAAGTCGTGCCCGGCCACGCGCACGCTGCCCTGCTGGAAGTCGCGCAGGCGCGTCAGCACCTGCAGCAGGCTGCTCTTGCCGGCGCCGCTGGCGCCGACCAGCGCGAGCCGCGTACCCGCGCGCAGCTCCAGGTCCAGCCCGTCGAGCACCCACGGGCCCTGCTCGCCGTAGCGCATGCGCAAGCCGCGGATCGACACCGCGCCGCCGTCGGGGCTCGGCGACGCCGCGAGCGGCTCGGCCAGTGCCGGCGGCGTGTCGGCGAGCTCGAACACGCGGCGCGCCGCGGCCAGCATCTCGCCCAGCATCTGCGAGGCCAGCGGCAGCGGCGCCACCGCCTCGAAGGCACCGAGCGCGAACAGCGCCAGCATCGGCAGGTCCTGCGGCGGCAGGCTGGCCGCCGCCACCGCCGGCAGCACCAGCGCCAGCACCGAGGCCACCGCGAGGTTGGCGAACAGCCCCAGCGCCGCGCCGGACAAGCCGGCCAGGTCGCTGAGCCGGCGCTGCTGCAGCAACAGCGCCGCGCTGCCGTCGTCGACCCGCTGCAGCCACGCCTGCTCGGCGCCGTACACCCGCAGCTCCAGCGCCCCGGCCAGCGCATCGGCGGCGTCGATGCGCAGCGTGTTGCGCAGCAGCAGGGCCTCGCGCGAGGGCGCGCGGGCGCGGCGCCACGCCCACCACGGCACGCCGATCCCGGCCAGCAGCAGCCAGCCGGCCGTGAGCAGCGCCGCACCCGCGCTGACCAGCGACATCGCGCCCAGCATGCCCAGCAGCGCCACCCCGGCCACGCCGGCCGGCAGCAGCAGGCGCAGGTAGACCTGGTTCAGGGTGTCGATGTCGGCCTGCAGCCGAGACAGCAGGTCGGCGCTGCGCAGCAGGTCCAG
>JAKAXL010000030.1 GCA_021816585.1 Pseudomonadota bacterium
CGTGGTGCGCCTGATCGAGGCGCGGCGCCCGCTGCACCTGGCCTTGCGCGTGGGCAGCGTGATGTCGATCTTCGAGACCGCCACCGGGCGCGCCTTCGCCGCGTCGCTGCCGCGCGAAAGCCTGCTGGCTGCGGCGGCGGAGCCGCTGCGCGGCCTCGCCGGGGCGCAGGCGGCGCTGCCGGCCGGGATCGACATCGACGCCGAACTCGGGCGCATCCGCGCGGAGCTGCGCGAGCACGGCGCCACGCGCGCCGCCGGCAGCCCGATCCCCGGGGTCAACGCCTTCAGCGCCGCCGCCTTCGACCACGAAGGCGAGGCCGTGCTGGTGATCACCGCACTGGACCATCACGAGCGTCTCGACGCGGCCTGGGACAGCGCCAGCGCCGCCGCGGTGCGCGACGCCGCCGCGCAGATCACGCGGCGCCTGGGCGGACGCGCGCCGGTCAGCGCGTGAGCCAGCCCTTCGCGCGCACCGTCAGCACCGCGTACGGCAGGATCCAGAACAGCGCGACGGCCGAATAAAAGCCATAGGCCACGCCGTACAGGAATTCCATCGACCGCTCGGTGCGCAGGAAGTACAGCGCGCCGGGAGCCGCGCCGAGCGCGACGCCGAGCGCCACGTAGCCCAGCACCCTCGGGTCCCCCCACGCCGCATGCAGGCTCAGCGCCAGCGCGCCCAGGCCCAGCACATGGCCCATGTTGGCCGCGAACAGGTCCAGCGCCGCCAGCAGCCGCGCCGGCAGCGGGCGCGCGCCCAGCAGTGCGAACAGCCGCAGGTCCTCGCGCACCTGGCTGCGGCTCCAGCGCAGGAACATCTTGCACAGCCCGCGGTAGGTCACCGGCGCGATGGTGTGCACCACCGCGTTGCTCTGGTAGCGCACGTCGTAGCCCAGCGCGAACATGTGGTTGGTCAGCGCGCGGTCCTCGCCGATGGTGCAGGTCTGGCCGAGGAAGCTCTGCTCCAGCCACGGCCGCAGCACCTTGCGCAGTGCGCTCGTGCGGTAGGCCGACAGCGCGCCGGGGCAGCAGTAGACGTTGCCCAGGGTCGACTGCGCCGCGCGCAGGAAGTCGAAGGTCACCGCGTAGCGCACATGCAGCATGCGCGGGATCCACGCCGAGAAGCGGTTGAGCACGGCCACGCGACCGGCCACCGCGCCGACCTTCGGGTCGGCGAACGGCGCCACCATCGCCAGCAGCGTGCCGGACTCGATCACGCTGTCGGAGTCGATGGTCACGACGACCTCGCCGCGCGCCTGCTGGAACCCGGCGGCGAGCGCCGCGCGCTTGCCGCGGTTGGCGGCGAAGCGCACGGTGCGCACGAGTTCCGGGTGGCGCGCGGCGGCGCGCTGCATATGCTCCCAGGTGTCGTCGCGGCTGCCGTCGTCGACGGCGATGATCTGCAGCCGATCGCGCGGGTAGTCGGCGCAGGCCACCGAGTCGATCGAACGCGCGACCATCGCCCCTTCGTTGTAGGCGGGGATGACCACGGTCAGCGCCGGCGCCTGCGCATGCGTGGGCAGCGCGCGCGGGCGGTACACGGTCCACTGCACGACGCGCAGCGCCGTCAGCCCCAGCGTCAGATAGCCCAGCGCGACCGCCGGCTCGAGGATCAGGCGACGCCAGCCGTGCCCGTGCAGCATCTGCAGCAACGGGTGCAGCGCGTGGCGCGCCAGACCGAGATAGAACAGCAACGCGACCGCGAGCAGCAGCGTGGCGGCCAGCAGCAGGTCGGCCGGTTCGCGGGCCGTGCCGGTAGACAAACGCATGATGGACCCCTTGCAGACAAGGAAGCCCCCCGGGACATATCGGATGATGCCGCCTGCACGTGCCGCGACAGCGGCGCGAGCCGGCCTCGGCACGCGGCACGCGCGCGCCTCTTTGTCGGCGAGGCGCTGCGCGGCGCGGCGCGGGCATGTACGCATCCCGGGCCGTTGCCGGCTCGGGATGGTTACATTTCCCTACATTTGCGAAGTTTAACCGACCCGCGCGCTGCGCGGCGAGTCCGCGCGCATGGCCTTGGCCTTGACGCGCACAATGAAGCCTTGCCCGCCGTCGATCCCGACATCGTCATGCACCCTTCCCCGCCAGCCGCCCCGACCCGGGTCCCGACCGACACCACAGCCCGCGCGCCGGGCGCATCGCGCCTGCTGCTGCTCGCCCACGGCTCGCGGCGCGCGCAGTGGGCAAGCCCCTTCGAGCAGTTGCGCGAGCTGTTGCGCGCGCGCGATGCGGCGCTCGACGTCGAACTGTGCTTTCTCGAGTCCATGACCCCGCTGCTGCCGCAGGCGCTGGACGAGGCCGCCGCCTGCGGCCGCGCCGCGGTGCTGGTGGTGCCGATGTTCCTCGGCAACGGCGCGCACCTGGCGCGCGACGTCGAGCAGCAGCTGCGCGCCGCGCGCGAGCGGCATCCGGCGATGCGCATCGAACTCGGCGCGGCGGCCGGCGACAGTCCGATCGTGCTGCGCGCGCTGGCGGAGCACGCGCTGCAATGCCTGCTGCGCGGCGACGGCCGCGCCCCCGCGTGAATCCGGCCTGATCCGGGCCCGGCTTGATCTCGCGCAGGCGCGCTTCACACAGCGCCCGCGCGCGCGCGCCGCGAGCCCCCGGCGAGCGGGACAATGCAAGGGCCGCGCGGCGTCGCTCGCGCGACGCCCGCCCTGCTCTGGCTGCCATGCCCGTCGACCTGGTGTTCTGGTTCGGACTCAACGGCGCACCGCCGGGAGAGCACGCGCGCGTGTACGACCTGGAAAAGCGCCTGAACCCGCTGATGATCGCGATCGCGCTGCTGGCGATCCCGTCGTTCTACCTGGAGGACCTGCAGCCGGGGCACCCGCACCGCGTGATCGGCGTGGCGATGGACGCGCTGATCTTCGGCGCCTTCCTGCTCGAGACCCTTGTGATGACGCTGCTGTGCAGGCAGCGCCTGCGCTATCTGCGCTACAACTGGCTCAACCTGTTCATCGTGCTGGCCTCCGGCCTCGCGCTGGCCGGGCTGGACAGCGAATGGATCCCGCTGGTGCGCCTGGCGCGCGCCACCTACGTCGGCCTGGTGTTCGCCCGCATGCTCAGCGGCTTGCGGCGCATGCTCACCTCCAATGCGGTGCCCTACGCCTTCGCGCTGGGCACCGGCGCCGTGCTGCTGGCCGGCCTGGGCTTTTACTGGCTGGAGCCGACCGCGCATTCCTTCGACGACGGGCTGTGGCTGGCCTTCACCACCGCGGCGACCATCGGCTACGGCGACATCGTGCCGACGACCACCGCGTCACGCATACTGGCGGTGCTGGTGGTGGTGGTCGGGTACGCGGTGTTCTCGCTGATCACCGCGTCGGTCGCGGCTTTCCTGGTCGGCGAGAACGAGAAGAAGCTGCAGCACGAGATCTACCGCGACATGAAGGCGCTGCGCGGCGAGGTGCGCGAACTGCGCGAGCAGCTGGCCACGATGAAGCGGCCGCAGCCCCGGGCGCGGGAGCCGGCCGCGCGCGAGGAGGCGGCTGTCGCGGCGCCGCCGCGGCCGCGCGCCGGCAGCCGGCGCCGCACGCGCTGAGCCAGCGCTGCGCCTGGGCGCTAGAACTTCCAGCGCTCGGCGAGCTTGGCCGGGCGCAGCGTGTCGTATTCCTCGAAGGGCTGGTGGATCCACGGACTCGACGGGAGCATTTCCACGTAATAGTCGGGAAGCACCGTGGAGATGCCCTTCACCCAGATCACCGCGGTACGCAGTTCGGTGATCTTCATCGTGCCGCCGCGCAGCCGGTCGGCCACCGCGCGCAGGGTCTCGCCGGAATCGGCCAGGTCGTCGACCAGCAGCACGCGCCCGCCGAGCTCGCCGCGCGGCATGGTGATGTAGTTGGCCATTTCCACGCGCGAGCGCTCGGCGTTCGCGCCGGCGCCGTAGGAGCTGGTCGACATGATGGCCAGCGGGCGGTCGAACACCCGCGACAGCACGTCGCCGGGACGCGTGCCGCCGCGCGCCAGGCACAGGATCTGGTCGAACTCCCAGCCGGACTTGTAGATCTTGAGCGCGAGCTTCTCGATCAACGCGTGGTATTCGTCCCACGACACGTACATGTTCTTGCCGTCTTCGCTGAGCATGGCCTTGGTGCTTGCGGGTACTGGGGTGGACGGGGGTCGACGTCGCGGGATCAGGCGCCGAACGGATGTTGCAGCACGATGGTGTGATCGCGGTCGGGGCCCGTGGAGACCATCGCGATCGGCGTGCCGCTGAGTTCGGCCACGCGCTCCAGGTAGGCGCGCGCCTGCCGCGGCAGCTGCTCCCAGCGCGTCAGCCCGGCGGTGGTCTCGCTCCAGCCGGGCATGCGCTCGTAGCGCGGCTGGCAGCGCGCGATGTCGTCGGCGTCCAGCGGCAGGATGTCGATGTCGCGCCCGTCCAGGCGGTAGCCGGTGCACAGCAGGATCTCCGACAGCCCGTCGAGGACGTCGAGCTTGGTGATGCACTGGCCAGTGGTGGAGTTGATGATGTTGGCGCGCTTGAGCGCGGCGGTGTCGATCCAGCCGCAGCGCCGCGGGCGCCCGGTGACGGTGCCGCGCTCCTGCCCGACGGTGTGCAGGTGGTGCCCCACGGTGCCCGGCTGGTCGATCGGCAGCTCCGACGGGAACGGCCCGCTGCCCACGCGCGTCGTGTAGGCCTTGGTGATCCCCAGCACGTAGTCGATCTCCCCGGGGCCGACGCCGGAGCCGGCGGCCGCGTTGCCGGCCACGCAGTTGCTCGACGTGACGAAGGGGTAGGTGCCGTGGTCGACGTCGAGCAGCGTGCCCTGCGCGCCTTCGAACAGCAGCCGGTCGCCGCGCTGGCGGCTGAGGTGGATGCGGTAGCCGACGTCGTCGAGCAGCGGCGCGATGGGTTCGGCCAGCTGCAGCAGGCGCTCGTAGGTGGCGTCGAAGTCCACCGTCGGCGCATGCAGGTATTCGCGCAGCGCGAAGTTGTGCCAGTCCAGGGTCTCGCGCAGCTTGTCGGCCAGGCGCGACGGGTGCTTGAGGTCCTGCACGCGCACCGCGCGGCGCGCCACCTTGTCCTCGTAGGCCGGCCCGATGCCCTTGCCGGTGGTGCCGATCTTGCCCAGCCCGCGCGATTCGCGGCTGGCCTCGCGCGCCACGTCCAGCGCCACGTGCGACGGCAGCACCAGCGGGCAGGACTCGCTGATGCGCAGGCGCGAGCGCAACTCCACGCCGGCCGCTTCCAGGCGCGCGATCTCCAGCATCAGGTGCTCGGGGTCGAGCACCACGCCGTTGCCGATGTAGCAGGCCACGTCCGGGCGCATCGCGCCCGACGGAATCAGCTGCAGCGCGGTCTTGTGGCCGTTGATGACCAGCGTGTGCCCCGCGTTGTGGCCGCCCTGGAAGCGCACCACGCCCTGTGCCTGCTCGGTCAGCCAGTCGACGACCTTGCCCTTGCCCTCGTCGCCCCACTGGTTGCCGACGACGACCACGTTACGTCCTGTGCTCACGACACCTCTTGTCATCAATGAATAGGGGGAATGAAAGGCCGTGCGTCTCAGGCGGCGCTCTCGCCGGCGCGCACCACCCAGCGTCCGTCGACGCAGGCCAGTTCGCGGTCCAGCAGGAAACCGTCGCCCTCGAGACGCGAGCCGGGCGGCAGCTCGATGACCACGTCGCCCTGCTCGCGCAGGGCGCGCACGGCCCGCGCGTAGCCGGGGTCCTCCGACCATTGTGCGCGCACCGCCGCGCGCGGGTGCGCCGGCGTTCCCGCGCGCACCAGCTCGCGCAGGTCCAGCGAGAACCCGGTGGCCGGGCGCGAACGCCCGAAGCTGGCGCCGATCTCGTCGTAGCGCCCGCCGCGCGCCAGCGCGTCCGGGCGGTCTCCGGCGTACAGCCCGAAGATGACGCCGCTGTGGTAGTGGTAGCCGCGCAGGTCGGCTAGGTCGATCTGCACGTTGCAGCCGGCCTGCGCGTGCACGCGCGCCAGGCGCTCCAGCTCGTCGAGCGCGCCCAGCACGGTGTCGCGCTGCGGCAGCACGCGGCGCGCCTCGGCCAGCACCGAGATGTCGCCGAACAGCTCGGTCAGGGCCAGGATCGGCTCGCGCTGCGCCTTCGGCAGCTCGCGCGTGAGCTCCTGCAGGCGCGGCACGTCCTTGCGCGACAAGGCCTCGAGCATCGCCGACAGCCTCAGCGGTCCGGCGACCAGCCCGCCCAGCACCCCGCGCACCACCCGCGCATCGGACAGGCCCAGCGCCAGCCGCTCGAAGCCGGCCAGGCGCAGGCTGTGCAGCGCCAGTTGCTGGACTTCCAGATCGGCCTCGATGCCGGCGTGGCCGTACAGCTCGACGCCGAACTGCATCGGCTCGCGCGTCGCGTACACGCCCTGCGCATGGGTGTGCACGACGCTGCCGCAGTAGCACACGCGCACCACCCCCTGGCGGTTCAGCAGGTGCGCGTCGATGCGCGCCGCCTGCGGGGTCATGTCGGCGCGCAGCCCGAGGGTGCGCCCGGAGACCTGGTCGACCAGCTTGAAGGTCTGCAGCTCCAGGTCCTGGCCGGTGCCCGACAGCAGCGAGTCGACGAATTCGAGCAACGGCGGGATCACCAGCTCGTAGCCATAGGCGCAGGCGTGGTCGAGCAGGGTGCGGCGCAGCTTCTCGATGGTCGCGGCTTCGCGCGGAAGCACGTCGGAAAAGCGCTCGGGGAGCAACCAGGCGGTCATGCGGGGTGAGACGATGGGGTCCGAAAAAAAACCAGCCCGCATTCTAGGGCCTGGGAACCTGCCGGCGGCAGCGCAAGCGGCGGCGCGTGCGCGCCGCGCGACTCAGCGTCGGGGCTTCGGCGCGCCTGCCGGCTTGCCGTCGGGGTTGCGCATGAAGCGGAAGAAGTCGCTCGACGGGTCGAGCACCATCACGTCGCGACGGCTGTCGAAGCTGGCGCGATAGGCTTCCAGGCTGCGGTAGAAGGCGGCGAACTCCGGGTCCTTGCCGAAGGACGCGGCATAGATGCTGGCCGCCTGCGCGTCGCCCTCGCCCTTCAGGGTCTGCGCCTTGCGGTAGGCCTGCGCCAGCAGCACCTCGCGCTGGCGGTCGGCCTCGGCGCGGATCTTGTCGGCCTGCGCCTGGCCTTCGGCGCGGATCTGCCCGGCCACCAGCTTGCGCGCCGCCGCCATGTGCCGATACACGGAATCGGTGGCGTCGGCGGTGTAGTCGATCTCGGTGAGGCCGGTGTCGGTGACCTCGATCCCGCTGGCCTTCAACGCCGTCGACAGCTGCGTGCGCAGCTGCTGCGGGATGCGCGCGTCCTGCTCGCGCAGCACCGCCTGCAGGCTCATCGACGCGATCTCGGCGCCCAGCCGCGAGCGCATCGCGGAGGCGAGCCGGTCGTCGGCGGCCGACTCGCTGTCGCCGAAGCTGCGCAGGTACAGCGCCGGATCGGCGATGCGCCACTTCACGAACCAGCGCAGCACCAGCTCGTGCTTGTCGGCGGTGGGAAAGCTGTCCGGGCGGTCGCTGCGCAGGGTCAGCACGCGCTGGTCGAGCAGCACCACGTTTTCCACCGGGGAGGGCCATTTGAGGTACAGGCCGGGCTGCTGCAGCACGCGCTCGACGCGGCCCATCGCATAGACGGCGCCGGCCTGGCCGCGCTGCACGACGAACAGGCTCGAGCTGGCTGCCGCCAGCAGCAGCACGGCGGCGACGACGGCAACGGCGATACGGTTCATCGGATCAGAGTGGGACGTAGGGGCGCGCGATCATCGGGAATCGCGCTCGCGCAGGGTGTCGCGCCCGCTGCGTGCGGAACTCGCCGGGGCCGCGGCGGAAGCCGCCGAGGCGGCGCCGGCGGGCGGGCTGGAAGAACCCTGCGCCACCGAGGCCGGCAGCGCCGGCAGCACCGGCGCGCCGCGCTGCAGCGGCAGCCCGGAGACCAGCGGCGGCGACGCGCCGCGCTGCGCGGATTCCTGCATCAGCTTGTCCAGCGGCAGATACAGCAACTGGTCGGCGCCGTGCGTGGTCACCAGCACCTTGGTCACGCTGGACAGGATCTGCTGCATGGTCTGCAGGTACATGGCCTCGCGCGTGACCTGCGGCGCCTTGCGGTATTCGCGGTACATCAGGTCGAAGCGCGCGGAGTCGCCCTGCGCCTGCGCGACCACGCTGTCCTTGTAGGCGCGGGCCTGCTGCAGCAGCGAATCGGCGGTGCCCTGGGCGCGCGGCAGCACGTCTTGCGCGTAGGCACGCGCCTGTGCGCGCAGGCGCTGCGCCTCCTGCGTGGCCTTCGTGGCGTCCTCGTAGGCCGGGCGCACCGCCTCGGGCACCAGCAGGCGCTGGATGCTCAGGTCGGTCACGCGCACGCCGCTGTGCCAGCGGTCGAGCAAGTGCTGCACGCGTTGCTGCGCGCTGCGCGCGATGGCGGCGCGGTCGCCCTGCAGCACCTGCTCCAGGCTCATGCGCGCGATCACGCCGCGGATCGCCTCCTTCGCGGCCTCGGCCACCGCCGACTCGGGGTCGCGGTCGCCATAGACATAGTCGAGCGCGTTGCCGACGCGCCACTGCACGCTCAGGCGCACGTCGACGATGTCGCCGTCGGAGGTCAGCATCGACGACAGCGGCGCCCCGCTGAGGCTGCCCACCGTGGAGTCGCCCACCGGTTGCGTGCGCAGCGAATCGATGTTGACCAGCACCGCGTCGCCGAACGGCGCCGGATAGTGCCAGTTCAGCCCGGGCTGCACCACGGCGTCGACCGCACCGAGCCGCGTGACCACGGCCACCTGCCCCTGCTGCACGACGAAGAAGCCCGAGCCCAGCCAGCCCAGCAGCACCAGCCCGAGCAGCAGCAGCAGGCCGCGGCCCAGCATGCGCGGCGAGGGCTGGAAGCCGCCGCCGCGCCGCGGCGGCCGGAATCCGCCGCCGCCGCCGCCATTGCCGCGGCGCCGGCCGAACAGGCCGTTGAGGCGGCGATTGAAGTCGCGCCAGAGTTCGTCGAGGTCCGGCGGGCCGCCGGCGCCGCGCGGGTTGCGCCGGTCGCCTTCCGGCGGCTGGCCGCCGCGCCCGTCGGAGCCGCCCGGGCCGTTGCGCCCGCCGCGCCCCCAGTCCGGATCGCCTTCGCCGGCCAGCACGGGGCGTGCCGCAGCCAGTTGCGCACTACGGATCGGATGGAATCGCATCGGGGGCTGCAAGAAGGTCTTCGGATCGGATCAAGGCTCGAGGTCGGCGGCGTCGTGCGGCGGCTGCGGGGCGTGCGACTCGAGGTCCGACAACGGGTGAGACAACGGGTCCGACAACGGGTCCGACAACGCCGAGGCAGCCTGGCGTTGCCGCGCCAGCTCGGCCAGGCGCTCGCGCAGGCCGTCCAGTCCGGCACCGCTCAAGGCGCTGACATCGAAACTGTCGATGCTAGCACGCGCATGCGCGCCGTCGTGCACCATTTGCCTGCGCGTCGGCGGCACCGGGCCGTCGAGCATGTCGATCTTGTTGTAGATCAGAATCTGCGGCACGTCCTGCGCGCCGATCTCGCGCAACACCTGCTGCACCTGCTCGATCTGCTGCTCGGCCTGCGCACTGGAGACATCGACCACGTGCAGCAGCACGTCGGCCTCCACCGCCTCGTCCAGCGTGGCCTTGAAGGCCTCGACCAGGCTGTGCGGAAGGTCGCGGATGAAGCCCACGGTGTCCGACAGCACGGCGTACAGCCCCTCGCCCAGCCAGACCCTGCGGGCCGTCGTGTCCAGGGTGGCGAACAGCTGGTTCGCGGCGTAGGCCTGCGCGTGGGTCAGCGCATTGAACAGCGTGCTCTTGCCGGCGTTGGTGTAGCCGACGATCGACACCTGCAACTGCGCGCCGCGGCGCCGCCCGCGGCGTTGCGTGGAGCGCTGGCGCTGCAGCTTGCGCAGGCGCAGCTGCAACTGCTTGATCTTGTCCTCGAGCATGCGGCGGTCGAGCTCGATCTGCTTCTCGCCCGGGCCGCCGCGCAGCCCGATGCCGCCCTGCTGGCGCTCCAGGTGGGTCCAGCCCCGCACGAGACGCGTCGCGGCATGGCGCAGCCGCGCCAGCTCGACCTGCAGCTTGCCTTCGCCGCTGCGCGCGCGCCGCGCGAAGATCTCCAGGATCAGCGCGGTGCGGTCCCACACCGGAACACCGATCTCCTTTTCCAGGTTGCGCTGCTGCACCGGCGACAGCGCGGCGTCGAACAGCACGCAGCCGGCCTCGGCGTCGAGCACCTGCTGGCGGATCTCGGCCACCTTGCCCGATCCCAGGTAGAAGGCCGGATCGATGTGGCGCCTGCGACTGAAACTGCTGCCCG
Organism: Pseudomonadota bacterium; assembly: GCA_021816585.1. GTDB lineage: Bacteria > Pseudomonadota > Gammaproteobacteria > Burkholderiales > Burkholderiaceae_C > Thiomonas_A. The sequence continues at coordinate 10,258 of JAKAXL010000030.1, forward strand.
CCGGACGCAGGCCGGCGGACATGGCGAGTTCGTGCAGCTCGCTCAGCTGCGGGTCGGGGTGGGGTTGTCCGACGTCGGCGCCGACGAGGACGGCGCCGGGAATTCCCGGGGGCGGAGGCAGGGCTTCGTGCCGCCGCCCCGGGTGGGGCTCAGGAAGCCTCGGGTTCGCTTGCACCAACGTGGAAGCTCACGGGACGGGACGGAACAACGGTGGAAATGGCGTGCTTGTACACCATCTGGGTCACGGTGTTGCGCAGCAGCACGACATATTGGTCAAAGGATTCAATATGTCCCTGGAGCTTGATGCCATTCACCAGGTAAATCGAAACCTGAACATGCTCCTTGCGCAGCAGGTTCAGGAACGGGTCTTGTAACAACTGCCCTTTATTGCTCATGGAAAACTCCGGTTGTCTATTGTTGTGGAAAATGCTTCCACCGCGGCGAACATAGCACAAAGCCGGGTAACCGTTCCGCCCTTCCCCTGCCCCTCGCGGGCCCATTGCGGCGGGCCGCGCGCGGCCCGCGCGGGCTCACTCCTTCGCCGTGCGGTAGGGGTTGCGCGAGGTCCGGTATTCGACGCGCAGCGGGGTTCCGCCGAGCTTGAACACCCGCGCGAAGCGCGACTCGAGGTAACGGGTATAACTATCGGGAACCTTGTCCAGCGAGTTGCCGTGAATGACGATCACCGGCGGATTCTGCCCGCCCTGGTGGGCGTAGCGCAGCTTCGGCCGCACGGTGCCGGCGCGCGGCGGCTGCTGGAAGGCCACCGCCTCCTGCAGCGCGCGCGTCAGGCGCGGCGTCGACAGCTTGGCGAAGGCGGCGCGATGCGCCTCGATCACCGATCCCAGCAGCGCGCGCAGCCCCTTGCGCGAGATCGCCGAGATGTCGTGCCGCCGCGCGAAGCCGAGGAAGGGCAGGCGCTCGGCGACGCTGGAGGCGAAGCGCTGGCGCTGGTAGTCGTCGACCTTGTCCCACTTGTTCGCCGCCACCACCAGCGCGCGCCCGGACTCGACGGCGAAGCCGGCGATGTGCGCGTCCTGCTCCGACACGCCCTCGCTGGCATCGAGCAGCAGCACGACCACGTTGGCCGACTCGATGGCCTGCAGGGTCTTCAGCACGGAGAACTTCTCGACCGTCTCGAACACCTTGCCGCGGCGCCGCAGCCCCGCGGTATCGATCAGCGTGTAGGCCACGCCGTCGCGCTCGAAGGGAACCTCGATGGCGTCGCGCGTGGTTCCCGGCTGGTCGAAGGCGATCACCCGCTCCTCGCCGACCAGCGCGTTGATCAGCGTGGACTTGCCCACGTTGGGGCGGCCGATGATGGCCAGCTTGATGCTGCGCGGCGGCGCCGCAGGCGCCGGTGCCTGCGCCTCGCCCGCCTCGCCCGCCTCGCCGGCTTCGGCCTGCGGACCCACCCCCGCATCGGGTTCCGGTTCCGGTTCCGGCTCCGGCTCGGGCTCCGGCGCGCAGTACGCGCAGGCGGCATCCAGCAGCGAATTCACGCCCTGCCCGTGCGCCGCGCTGACCGGCAACGGCTCGCCCAGGCCGAGTTCGTGGAACTCGGCCATCGCCGCCGGGCCCAGCCCCTCCGCCTTGTTCACCGCGAGCAGCACCGGCTTGCCGGTCTTGCGCAGATAGGCGGCGATGTGCTGGTCCTGCGGCGCCAGCCCGGCGCGGGCATCGACCAGGAACACCACGACGTCGGATTCGGCGATGGCCTGCCGGGTCTGCCGTGCCATCTCGGCGACGATTCCGGTGTCCACGACCGGCTCGAAACCCCCGGTGTCGACGACCAGCAGCGCGCGGCCCCGCCAGTTCGCGCGCCCGTAATGCCGGTCACGCGTCAGGCCGGGAATGTCGGCGACGATCGCGTCACGGCTTCGCGTGATGCGGTTGAACAGCGTCGACTTGCCCACATTGGGCCGGCCGACCAGCGCGAGAACGGGAAGCATGGAATCTCGAAAAGGGGGAGCGTCGCGCGGGCCCCGCGGCCCGCGCGCCTGGGTTCAGCGCGGCAGGAAGCCGTACACCCCGCCCTTGCTGGTCACGACGACCAGCGTGTTGCCGGCGAGCACCGGCGGGGAATCGATCGCGGAGCCGTCGGTGGACACGCGACCGATGATCTGGCCGTCCTTCGCGTCGAGGAAGGACACGTAGCCCTGCAGGTCGCCGACCGCGACAGTGTGCCCGACCAGCAGCGGCGCGCTGAGCTTGCGGTACTTCAACTGGTCGTTGTGCCACAGCGCCTTGCCGTCGGCCGCGGCGTAGGCCTGCACCACGCCGTCGCTCTGCGTGCCCACGACTTCGTCGCCGTTCTGGCTCACGGCCGTGTAGCCGTCGGCCTTCGCGGTCCACAGCACATGCCCGTCGGACAGCGAGGCGCAGCCCAGGTCGGACTGGTAGCCGCGCGCGCACACCAGCCCCTTGGCCATCGAGGGCGCGCCGGTGATCGACACCACGCGCTCGACCTCGGTGACACCGCGCGGGCGCGCCAGCGTGGATTCCCAGACCTGCACGCCGTCGCTCAGGCGCACCGCGCGCAGGTGCCCCGTGGCATCGCCCAGCACCACGCGCGCGTCGTCGAGCAGCATGCCGGAGCCCTTCTGCAGCAGCAGCGCCGGGGCATGGAATTCATCGTCCCAGCGCTTGCGGCCGTTCGCGGCATCGAAGGCCCACAGGCGCTGGTCGGCGCCCTGCACGACGATGATCCCGCCGAACACCGCCGGCGGCGTGATCACGCTGGTGGGCAACTGGTAGCGCCACAGCACCTGGCCCTGCGGGCCCAGCGAGACGACCCGATTCTCGGAGTCCACCACCGCGGTGAAGGTGCCGTCGCTGCCCGCCGCGGCGCTGATGCCGCCGGCCACCTGCGCCCGCCACACCGCGTGTCCGCTGGAGCTGTCCAGGCACAGCACCTGGCCGTCCTTCGAGGCCACGACGATGCGCCCGGCGGCCACCGCCGGCGCGAAATCCGACGGCACGCTGCCGACCTGGGTGCTCCACACGGTGTCGACGTGCAGGATCGGCGGCACCGGGCCGAGCGGGGTCGGGTCCGGCTGCCGCGGCGCCGACGAGCAGGCTCCGAGCAGCCCCGCCAGCGCGGCGGCCGCGAACAGGCGCGCCATGCGCGAGCCGGCGATGGCGCCCGGCAGCCACGCGCGCCGCATCATGCCGTTCCCCCGACGCTGTCGAGCTTGATGTCGAGCAACTGGCGCAGCACCGCGCCCGGCGGCAACTCGGACAGCGCCTGCCGGTAGGCCTTGCGCGCCTGCGCGCGCTGCCCCTGCACGGCGTAGACATCGCCGCGGCGCTCCGCGAACAGCGCCGCGAAGGCCGGGGTCGGCGGGCTTTGCAGCGTGCTCAGCGCCGCCGCGTACTGGTGCGCGTCGATCTGCAGCGCCGCCAGGTTGAGCATCGCGGCCGCGCGCTGCGCGGGCACCGGACCATGGCCCACCGCCCACTGCAGCACGGCCTGCGCCTGCCTGGCGTCGCCGGCGTTGGCATAGGCACGCGCCAGAGCCAGCGAACCCATCTGCGCATAGCTGGTCGACGCGTAGCCGTCATGCAGCTTGTTCCAGATCACCGCCGCGTCGCGCGTGTCGGAGGCGTCGACGCGCTGCGTCAGCTGCGCGTACAGCGCCGAGGCCTGCGCGGCCTGGCGGTTGAGCCACCAATGCCAGCCGCTCCAGCCGGCCCAGGCCAGCGCGGCCACCAGCAGCAGCGCGGAGATCGCGGTGCCCCATTGCTGCCAGAAGTCGCGCAGCTGGTCAATCTGATCCTGTTCTTCGAGGTTGTAGCTCATGGGCTCGGGAGAGATGGGCGAAGCGTGACCATTCTAGAGGGGCGCGCGGCGGCCGCCGCGCGTCAAGGGCGACCGCGTCAGCGCAGGCAGTCCAGCAGCAGCGAGGCCGGCTGCAGCGGCACGCTGCGCTGCTGCAGTGCCGAGGTCTCGCGCAGGGCCTTCAGCCCGACCTCGCCGGCCAGCCATTCCTGCTCGCCGAAGATCAGCGCGAAGCGCGCGCCGCTGGCGTCGGCCTTCTTCATCTGCGACTTCAGGCTGCCGCCGCCGGCATGCATCAGCACGCCGAGCCCCGCCGCGCGCAATGCCTCGGCGGTCTGCAGCGCGCTCGCCAGCGCAGGCGCATGCGCCAGCACCACGTACACGTCGGGCGGCGCGGCGGCACCGGCCAGCCCGGCCTGCGCCAGCAGGTCCAGCACGCGCTCGATGCCCAGCGCCCAGCCGCAGGCCGGCGCCGGCTTGCCGCCGATCTGCTCGACCAGCCCGTCGTAGCGCCCGCCGGCGCATACCGTGCCCTGCGCGCCGAGCTGCTCGCTGACCCACTCGAACACGCTGAGGTTGTAGTAGTCGAGCCCGCGCACCAGGCGCGGGTTGATGACGAAGTCCTGCCCGGCCTCGCGCAGCAGCTGCTGCAGCCCGTCGAAATGCGCGCGCGATTCCTCCCCGAGCTCGTCGAGCAGGCGCGGCGCGCCCTGCACCAGTGGCTGCATCGCCGGGTTCTTCGTGTCCAGGATGCGCAGCGGGTTGGTGTGGAGGCGGCGGCGCGCGTCCTCGTCGAGTTCGCCCGCGTGCGCCTCGAAATAGGCGATCAGCTTGGCGCGGTGGCGCGCGCGCTCGTCGGCCTGGCCCAGGCAGTTGAGCTCCAGTCGCAGCCCCTGCAGCCCGAGCATGCTCCACAGGCGCCGCGCCATCAGGATCAGCTCGGCGTCGACGTCGGGGCCCGCGTAGCCCAGCGCCTCGGCGCCGACCTGGTGGAACTGACGGTAGCGCCCGCGCTGCGGGCGCTCGTGGCGGAACATCGGGCCCGTGTACCACAGGCGCTTGCCGCCGTCGTACAGCAGGTTGTGCTCGACCGCGGCGCGCACGATCGCGGCGGTGTTCTCGGGCCGCAGCGTCAGCTGCTCGTCGTTGAGCGCATCGGTGAAGCTGTACATCTCCTTCTCGACGATGTCGGTGACCTCGCCGATTCCCCGCACGAACAGCGCGGTGGGTTCGACGATCGGCGTGCGGATGTTGCGGTAGCCATAGGCGCGCATGAGTTCGCGCACCTTCGACTCGAACCACTCCCAGCGCGCCGATTCCGGCGGCAGGATGTCGTTCATGCCCTTGACGGCGCTGAGCTTGGCGTTCATGGTCGGATGTGCATGCAGGAAGGGAGCGGCGTGCCCGCGGCACGCCGGGGGCGCCGTCGCGCGCGCGGCGCGGCGGCGCGGGGCGGCAGCTCAGCCGTGCGCCTCGGCACGCACGCCCCAGCGCTGGCGGATGTAGTCGTCGACCAGCGCGATGAACTGCGCGGCGATGTCCTCGCCGCGCAGGGTGTGGCGCTTCTCGCCGTCGACGAACACCGGCGCCGCCGGCTGCTCGCCGGTGCCCGGCAGACTGATGCCGATGTCGGCGTGGCGGCTCTCGCCCGGGCCGTTGACGATGCAGCCCATGACGGCCACGCGCAGCGACTCGACTCCCGGGTATTCGCGGCGCCAGTTCGGCATGCGTTCGCGCAGGTGCTCGTCGATGTCGCGCGCGAGTTCCTGGAACACGCTGCTGGTGGTGCGGCCGCAGCCCGGGCACGCGGTGACGCTGGGGGTGAAGCTGCGCAGACCCAGCGCCTGCAGGATCTCCAGCGCGACCACGACCTCCTGCGTGCGCGCCTCGCCCGGCTGCGGGGTCAGCGACACGCGGATCGTGTCGCCGATTCCCTCCTGCAGCAGGATCGACAGCGCGGCGGTGGACGCCACGGTGCCGCGCGTGCCCATGCCGGCCTCGGTCAGCCCCAGATGCAGCGCGTAATCGCAGCGCCGCGACAGCTCGCGGTACACGGCCACCAGGTCGCGCACCGACGACACCTTGCACGACAGCAGGATCTGCTCGCCCGGCAGGCCGAGCTCCTCGGCGCGCCGCGCCGACTCCAGCGCGGAGCGGATCAGCGCCTCGTACATCACCTGCTGCGCGTCGCGCGGCTGCGCAAGCGCGGCGTTGGCGTCCATCAGCGACGCCAGCAGTTCCTGGTCGAGGCTGCCCCAGTTGACGCCGATGCGCACCGGGCGCTGCCAGCGCGCCGCGACCTCGATCATCTGCGCGAACTGGCGGTCCTTCTTGTCGCCCTTGCCGACGTTGCCGGGATTGATGCGGTACTTCGACAGCGCCTGCGCGCACTGCGGATGCCGGGTCAGCAGCAGGTGGCCGTTGTAGTGGAAGTCGCCGACCAGCGGTACGTCGATCCCCATGCGGTCGAGCTGCTCGCGGATGCGCGGCACCGCGGCGGCGGCCTCGTCGGTGTTGACCGTCAGGCGCACCAGCTCGGAGCCGGCCTGCGCGAGTTCCTTGACCTGGATCGCGGTGCCGACGACGTCGGCGGTGTCGGTGTTGGTCATCGACTGCACGCGCACCGGTGCGTCGCCGCCCACGGTGACCCGCCGATCCCCCCACGCCACCACGGCCTGGCGGGTCGCGCGACGGCGCGGAACGGCGTTGTCGATGTCACCGCCCTGCGCGGTGGCGTACAGCTTGTCGTTCATGCCAGAAATCTTCAGTTCGTCGGCGCCGGCAGCAGCAGCCGCGCCACGTTGGCCCCACCGGCATTCAGGGGCACGGGCTTGCCGCCGAGGCTCACGCTGGTCTGCGCGGCGTTGCCCACCGTCAGGTGCAGCGGAAAATCGGCGCCCGACGTGGACAACTGCTTCGAGGCCCCTGCCGCAAGCAGACCGGTGTACAGCACCGTGCCGGAGTTCGAGCGTAGTCGAATCCACGTCTGCCCGCTGGCCTGCAGGCTCAGCAAGGGACCGGGCGGCGCGGCCGCCGCCGCGGCCGAGGCGGCACGCGGCGCGCTGGCCGCCGGCACCCCGGTCACGGCCGCGCTCGTCATGGCCGCGCTCGCCACCGACGCGGCCGCCAGCGGCGCGGTCGGCGCGGACGCGCTGGCCTCGGGACTCGCGCCAGGCACGCTCGCGGCGGCCGCCGGCGCCACCGCGCCGACGGGGGTCGATGCCGCGGCCGGCAGGCTGGCGCGCTGCACCGGCACCCCGACGACCCGGGCATGCTGCCCGAACCATCCGCGGACGTGGCCGATCCAGCGTCCCAGGCCGCCTTCGCGGGGCAGGTACAGCAGGGCCAGCGCAAGCACCACCAGCAGCAGCGCCAGCCACACCAGGCGGTGGTTGCCGGCGTGCGTTCCCACCGGCTCGGCGGCCCGCTGCGGCCCCAGCGTGGCGCCCTTCGGAGGCAGGATCGGCGCCCCCGGAACGAAGGGTGGCGGCAAGGGGTCGAGCACCTTGTCGGCATCGGCGCGTACCGCCTTCGCCGCCGCGCGCAGCAGGCCGCGCGCATGGGCGTCGTCGTGCAGGCTGCTCCAGTCGCCGCCTTCCAGCGCGGAGATCTTCGAGCCCGAGACCTTCAGCTGCGCCGCCAGTTCGGCGACGCTGCGGCCAGCCTCCTCGCGCGCCGCGCGCAGGCGCTGGCCGGCTTCCACGCGGGCCGCGCGCACGGTCTCGGCGAGTGCTTGCGAATCGGATTCGCCGGGGCCCGTCTGCGGGCGGGTGGGGGTCGGGTTCGACACGGCCGGGTCAGTGCGGCAGCAGCGCGGAATCGTCGTAGCGCCCCTGCTGCGCGGCGATCGCCTCGACGGAATCGGGGAACTTGCTGATCAATTCCTGCGACCACGCCGCCGAGTCGGTGGCGTCGTTGGCCTTGCGTGCGATCAGCACGCCCAGCCACAGGGTCTGCGCGCTGGCTCCGGGCGCCGAGTTGACGCGCCGGATGTAGAACAGCGCCTTCGGGTATTCGTGCCGCAGGTACTGCACCATCGCCAGATTGGTCGACAACGCGGGGTTCGCGGGGTCGAGGGCAAAGCCGGCCGTCAGGGTCTTCTCCGCGCCGGCCAGGTCGCCGGCGCGGTACTGGCACACGCCGTAGGCGAGGTCCGTGCGCTGCGCATTGCGGTAGCCCTGCACGGCCAGCGCGCGGCGGAACATCTCGAAGGATTCCTTGTAGCGCTTGTTCGAGCACAGGAACCAGCCGTAGTTGTGCAGCGTGTCCGGATTGTCCGGGGCCAGCGACAGCGCCTTGCGGAAACTCGCCTCGGCCTGGTCGTTCTCGCCCAGGCTCATGTGGATCAGCGCCTGCATCGTGTAGGCCGGCACGTAGCCCGGGTCCTCGGCCAGCGCCTGCTGCACCTCGCCGAGCGCCACCTGGGGCTGTCCGCGCTGGTAGTAGCCCTCGGCCAGCTCCAGGCGGATGCGCGCGCTCTTCTCGGACTTCGCCGGCGCCGTGCCGGCGGGCGCGCTGGCGTAGTTGGCGCTGCTGCCGGGTGCCGCGCAGCCGCCGAGCAGGCCCAGCGCGAGTCCCAGCGAAAGCAGCGCGACGCGCAGGCCGCGGCGGGGCGCGGCAGATCCGTCGGACGCGAAATCGTTCATGCTGAATGTCCCGGTAGGGCTGAGGGCGCGGCGCCCGCCGCGGCGATCGGTACCACGCGCGCACCGCGCCGGGAGGTGCGGTCCAGCACCTCGCCGGCGAGCTGTCCGCAGGCCGCGTCGATGTCGTCGCCGCGGGTCTTGCGCACCGTGGCGACGATCCCGGCATCGGCCAGCATCGCGGCGAACTGCGCCACGCGCTGCGGCGACGAGCGCCGCAGCCCCGAGCCGGGGAAGGGGTTGAAGGGAATCAGGTTGCACTTCCACGGGAAGCGCCCGCGCATCAGCTCGATCAGGCTGCGCGCGTGCCCCGGGGTGTCGTTGACCCCGTCGAGCATGCAGTACTCGAAGGTGATGAAATCGCGCGGCGCGTGCGCCAGGTAGCGCTCGCAGGCGCCCAGCAGCTCGGCCAGCGGGTACTTGCGGTTCAGCGGGACCAGCTGGTCGCGCAGCGCGTCGTCGGGTGCGTGCAGCGACACCGCCAGCGCCACCGGGCAGTCCTGCGCCAGACGGTCGATCATCGGCACCACGCCCGAGGTCGACACGGTGACGCGGCGCCGCGACAGCCCGTAGGCGTCGTCGTCGAGCATCAGGCGCAGCGCGGGCACGAGCGCGCCGTAGTTCTGCAGCGGCTCGCCCATGCCCATCATCACGACATTGGAGATCGCGCGCTCGCCGTCGGGCAGGCCCAGCGCGGCGCGCATCGTGAACTCGGCCCACCACAGCTGGGCGATGATCTCCGCGCTGCTCAGGTTGCGGTTGAAACCCTGCGCGCCGGTGGAGCAGAAACTGCAGGCCATCGCGCAACCGGCCTGTGACGACACGCACAGCGTATTGCGCGAGGCCTCCGGAATGAACACCGACTCCACCGCATTGCCGGCGCCGACGTCGAACAGCCACTTCACCGTGCCGTCGCGCGAACGCTGCTCGGCCAGCACGGGCAGCGCCTGCACGCAGGCGTGGTCGTGCAGCCAGGCGCGCAGCGGCCTGGCCAGGTCGGTCATGGCCTCGAAATCGGCGCCCCCGCGCTGGTGCACCCAGTGCATCACCTGGCGCGCGCGAAAGGCCTTGTGCCCGGCACGGCCGAGCCACTCCACCAGCGCGGACTTGTCGAACTGCAGCAGGTTGGAGGCTTCGTCCATGGGTGCTCGGCAGACGCCGGGAAGCCGCGCCTTCAGCGGGAGAAGATCCAGTTGGACGGGAAGAAGTACGCGATCTCGGTCGCGGCGTTCTCCGCGCTGTCGGAACCGTGCACCGCGTTGGCGTCGATGCTGTCGGCGAAATCGGCGCGGATGGTCCCCGGCGCGGCCTTCTTCGGATCGGTGGCGCCCATCAGCTCGCGGTTGCGCGCGATCGCGTCCGCGCCCTCCAGCACCTGCACCAGCACCGGCCCCGAGACCATGAAGTCGACCAGGTCCTTGAAGAACGGACGCTCCTTGTGCACCGCGTAGAAACCTTCGGCATCGGCCCGCGAAAGCTGCATCATGCGGACCGCGACCACCTTCAGACCGGCGGTCTCGAAACGATCGATGATTTTCCCGATGCAGTTCTTCGCAACCGCGTCAGGCTTGATGATCGAGAGCGTGCGCTCCATGTCTTTTTTCTCCGGATATCAAAAGATTAAACAGAAATTGTAAAGCCCCACGCGAGCCCTGAGTCGGCTCAACGCGAATGGTTACGTCGCTTCGCCGCGGCGCCCGGGTAACGCGGCTGCCCCGGCGCCACGCCCAGCGCCGAGCGCGTCGGATCGGGCTGCGAGCCGCCCTTGCGGGCGCCCTTGCGCGAGGAGCGCTCGGCGCTGCGCGGGCCGCGGGCGCGCCCGCCGCCTCCGCCCGACTTGCCGAACAGCGCATCCACCGCGCTCATCGCGTAGCTGTTCGGCCCCGGCTCGCGCTCGGGGATGTCGCTCTCCTCGTCGAGCGCCGCGTTGCGCAGCGTGGCCAGGCGGGCCTCCCGACTGGCGCGGCCGAACAAGGCGTCCACCGCGCTCATCGCGTAGCTGTTCGGGCCCGGTTCGCGTTCGCTGCGTTCGCTGCGTTCGCCGCGTGGTTCGCTGCGCTCGCCGCGATCGCCGCGATCGGCCCGCGGACCGCCCTTGCGCCGGCCCGCCTGGCCGACGCCCTGGCCGCCCGCCGGTGCCGCACCCGGCGCGGGCGCGCCGCGCCCGCCCTTGCGCCGGGCGGTCGGCGACGCGCCGAGGCCGGCGCGCGCCATCAGCGCCTTCACGTCCTCGCGGTCGAGCTCGGCAAAGTCGCCTCGGCGCAGGCCCGCCGGCAACGCGATGGAGCCGTAGCGCACGCGGATCAGGCGGCTCACCGTCAGTCCGACGGCTTCGAACAGGCGACGCACCTCGCGATTGCGCCCTTCGGCGATCACCGCGCGCCACCAGCGGTTCGCGCCTTCGCCGCCGGCCTCCTCCAGGCTGAGGAAGCGCGCCGGACCGTCGCTGAGCTCCACGCCCTCGAGCAGGCGCCGGCGCATCTCGTCGTCGAGCTGGCCCAGCACGCGCACCGCGTATTCGCGCTCGACCCCCTGGCTCGGGTGCATCAGCTTGTTCGCCAGCTCCCCCGAGGTGGTCAGCAACAGCAGGCCCTCGGTGTTGATGTCCAGGCGCCCGACCGCGGTCCACTTCGCGTTGTGCACCCGCGGCAGATTGCGGAACACCGTCGGACGGCCGTCCGGATCCTTGAAGGTGACGACCTCGCCGACCGGCTTGTGATAGACCAGCATGCGCGCAGGCGGAGGGGCGATGCGGATTTTCAGCGGCTTGCCGTTGACCCGGATCTGGTCGCCGGGCTGGATGCGCTGCCCCAGGTGCGCGGGCTCGCCATTGACCGACACGCGTCCTTCCTGGATCAGCTCCTCCATCTCGCGCCGCGAGCCGATGCCGCCCTGCGCCAGCACCTTGTGCAGCTTGGGCGCCTCCGGCGAGGGCGCCAGCACGCGGCGCACGCCCGGCTCGGCGCCTTCGGCGAGTTCCACGGCGCGGTCGAAATCGCCGGACACCACTTCCTCGATGCGCACCGCGGGAAGGTTGCCGCCGCGCTGCGCCGGCGCGCCTTCACGCGGGCCGCCACGCTGGCGCGGGCCACGGCGAGCAGGCTGCGCCGCGCCACCGCCCGGCTCGCCGGCGGGAGTCTCGACGCCGCCCTGGGCGCCCGCCTCGCGCTGCGCGCGCCCGCCGCGTCGGCGGTTGCGCCGCCGCGCACCGTCGCGCCGCGGTTGCGCGTCGCCGTCGCCGGCGGGCCTGTCCCCGGTCGGCGCGGCGGTGGGCTCGGCCGGCATGCTTGCGACGGTGTCGTGATCTTGTTCGGACATGAGAGAGTTCTGGCAGTAGCGACTCACTGCTCGGCAGCGGTCTGGGAAGGTTCGTCGGATCCGGGCGAGGATTCGCGCACGGGATCGATGACGCAGGATTCGGGGTTCACGGGCCCGGCCTCGCGGGGCTGGGACGGGACTTCGACTTCGGTGGATGCAAGGGATTCGGCGGGCTCGGTCGACGGCGCCGGTGCGACGGCCTCGGCTGCGTCGGCCGCTTCCGCTGCGCCGGCCGTGGCCACGTCCGCGGCGATCAGCTCGAACTGCCGCGGGTCGTCGAGCTGCACCGGCGGTTCCTCGAGCTCGCCCAGGCTGCGCAGCCCGAGGTCGTCGAGGAACTGGCGGGTGGTCGCGAACAGCACCGGGCGCCCCGGCCCCTCGCGATGACCGATGGCCTCGATCCAGCCGCGCTCCTCGAGCTGGCGCAGGATCTGCGCGTTCACGCTGACGCCGCGGATGTCCTCGATGTCGCCGCGTGTCACCGGCTGGCGATGCGCGATGATCGCCAGCGTCTCCTGCACCGCGCGGGAGTAACGGGGCGGCTTCTCCGGGTTCAGTCGCTGCAGGTACGGCTGCATGTCCTCGCGACTCTGGAAACGCCAGCCCGCGGCCACCGCGCGCAGTTCGACCCCGCGGTCGGCCCAGTCCTGCTGCAGTTCATCGAGCAGGCCGCGCACCGTATCGGCATCGAGTTCGTCGTCGAACAGGCTGCGCAGCGCCGCGACACCCAGCGGCTGGGTTGCACACAACAACGCGGTCTCGACGACCCGCTTGGCCCATGCAGTGTTCATGCGTGAAAGGATTCGCGCGCAGGATGCGCAACGGCCGGCCCTCCCGAGCCGGTGTTCGTCGTGAATCGGTGTTCGCCCTCGTCGCGGCCCGGGACCCGGGGCCCGCCATGCGCGCCGTGTCCACGTGCCCGGCGCACGACCCGCGGGGTCGCTGCGCCGCCGGAACGCGTCGCGGGCGGGAACTCGGCATCGCCCACCCCTGCGGCGAAACCGGCGCACCCGGGGGTGCATGCACGGCCGCCTCGGGCGTGGACGCCCGCCGTCGCGACCGGGGCCGCGCCTGGCCGCATTCGCGGCTCGGCTGCTTGCGGCGTAGCCCGCCGGCTCGACAGTTGACCGAAATTGTAAACCACGCGCCGCGCCGCGCCCCAAATATCCGCATCGCCGCACGCGCGCGTAACGCGCCGACAACGCGACGGCCCGTCCCACGCCCTCGGCAGGCCGCCGGCGCAGCGAGCCGGCGTCGACGCCCTTCAGCCTTGCGCGTCGTCGGCCGCGGCCTGCGGCGCCGGCGCGTAGAAGGCATCGGCATGCACGTCGCGCGAGGCCACGCCGCGCGTCAGCAACTCGTTGCTGACCGACTCCACCATGGCCGGCGAACCCGCCAGGTACACCTTGCTCGCGGCGAAGTCGGCGACATCGGCGAACAAGGCGTCGCCGACGCGTCCGCCACGCATGCCCTGCCCGGCGTCGAACTCCACCACCACATGCGCGCGGAAATTCGCGTGCCCGCGTTCGAGCTCGTCCATCGCCTCGCGCCCGTAGACCTCGGAGACATGGCGGAACCCCGCATACAGCACCACCGGGTCGGTCTTGCCGTTGTCCAGCGCCGTTCGCACCACCGACAGCATCGCTCCCAGGCCGGTGCCCGCGGACACCGCGATCAACGGACCCTGGTGGCGCGGACGGAAGTAGGCCGCGCCGCGCGGCCCCTCGAGCTGCAGCTCGCTGCCGGGGACGATGGAGCTACCCAGCAGACCGCTGAACGAGCCGCCGGCCGTGCGCCGGATATGGAATTCGAGTTCGCCGTCGTATTCGGCTTCCACCGGGGTTCCCGCCATCGAGAAATCCCGGCCGACCCACACCCCCTGCGGATCGCGCACCCGCAGGTGCGCGTACTGTCCGGCGCTGAACACGAAGGGGCCGCCGCCGTCCTCGTCGTGGGTGATGCCCAGGCGCAGCGCGAACACCTCCGGCGCCAGTTCGCGCAGCCACAGCACGCTGCAGCGCAGCCGGCGCTGCGGATGCTCGATGTAGTCGTCGCTGTCGATCAGAGCCAGCGTGATGTCGCCGACGATGCGGCTGCTGCAGGCCAGGATCAGGCCCTGCTCGCGCTGGCCCTGCGGCAGCGCGCCGGGCTGGTAGCCCGACAGATTCACCTCGCCGCTTTCCAGCACGCACTTGCAACTGCCGCATTCGCCGCGCTTGCACGACCATCCGATGGGCACCTTGTGGCGCCGCAGCAACTTCAGCAGGTTTTCGTCGGGAGAGGCCGCGAGTTGCAGGCCGAGAGCGGGGATCGAGACGGTGGGCATGGCAAGGCGGCACGCGCCGCACGACGGGGCCGGCGGGAACCGCAGCGCCGGCGCAAACCCCGCATGATACGGGTCGTGCGAGCCCGGCGCCGCGGCGACGCGCCTGCGACAATCCCATCGATGCATCCAAGCCCGATCCAGCATTGCAACCTCTGCGGCGCCGCGGTGGAGCACCGCGTGCCGCAGGGAGACACCCACGTGCGCGCGGTGTGCACCGCCTGCGCGCACATCCAGTACGAGAACCCGCGCAACATCGTCGGCACGCTGCCGGTGTGGGAGCGTCGCGTGCTGCTGTGCCGGCGCGCCATCGAGCCGCGCCTGGGCCTGTGGACGCTGCCGGCCGGATTCATGGAACTGCACGAGACCAGCGAACAGGGCGCCCTGCGCGAGACCCTCGAGGAAGCCGGAGCCCGGGTCGAGCTCGAGGGACTGTACAGCGTGGTCAACGTGCTCCCGGTCAGCCAGGTGTACCTGCTGTACCGCGCTCGCCTGCTCGAGCCGCGCTGGGAACCCGGGGAGGAGACGCTGGAGGCCGCGCTGTTCGCGGAGCACGAGGTGCCGTGGGAGCGGATCGCCTTTCGCGCGGTGGCGGAGACCCTGCGTCGCTACTTCGACGAACAGCGCGCGGGGCGCGGCTGGGCGCTGCAGGCCTTCGACATCGCCTGACGCGGTGCCGCGACCCCGGGCGGGGTCGCAAGCGCGCAATTTGCAGGCGCCGCATCGCCCGATGCAAGGCCCTTGTCAGCCCAATGAGCAACAGTATGCAAGAAATGCTGATCTACATCACGGAAAGCACCCTATTTCCGTGATATAAAGATCTTCATACTCGTTGGAAAAAATCCATGAAAACAACGCCCGCCGCCACGATTCATCGCATGGACAAACCTCATCCCTGCGATGTGTGCTTCCAGAGCCGCTTCTGCCTGCCGATCGCACTACCGAGCGACGAGCTCAACCGCATGCGCGACATCATGCAGAACACGGTGCGCGTGACCAAGGGCGAGCGCCTGTTCGAGAGCGGCCAGTCGATGGACAAGGTGTACTCGGTGCATGCCGGCTCCTTCAAGTCGGTGGTCGGCAGCCCCGACGGGCGCCAGCAGATCGTGGGCTTCCACGTGCCGGGCGAGATGATGGGCCTGGAGGGCTTCTCCACCCGCGTGTACATGACCGACGTGGTGGCGCTGGAAGACAGCGAGGCCTGCGAGATCGACGTGCGCACGCTGGAGAACACGGCGCGCGACCTGCCGACCCTGCAGCACCAGATCCACTGCCTGATCGGCAACCGCCTGGCGCGCGCGCAGCAGGACCAGTTCGTGCTCGGCAGCATGCAGGCCGACGAGCGCCTGGCGCGCTTCCTGCTCGACCTGTCGGAACGCTACAAGGCCCGCGGACTGTCGCCCGACGAGTTCGTGCTGCGCATGAGCCGCGAGGAGATCGGCAGCTACCTGGGCCTGAAGCTGGAGACCGTCAGCCGCCTGATGTCGCGCTTCCACCAGGCCGGCCTGATCCAGGTCGCGCAGCGCCAGGTGCGCATCACCGCCCGCGACGGCCTGAGCGAACTGCTGAGCCACGAGGTCTGAGCGCCGGCGACTGCGGCGCGGCGCGACCGCGGCGCCCCGCACCAACGCCGCGCGAAATCTTGCCTGCCTGGGTATCAGGCCGCACAATCGTTCTCCTTTCGCCGTCGCGCCCGTGTGCGCGCCGGACCCGCCCCCGGAGAACGCCCCCATGCAGCTCAACGAGCCAGGCCTCGAGCACCCCGCGCCGCAGCGCGCCCCGGACCTGCTGCGGCAGATCGAAGCCATGCTCGCGGCGCGCACGCTGGACCTGCGCGAACAAAGCCTCGGCGGGCTGCCGCCGCAGCTGCGCGCACTGCTTGCGCGCCAGCGCGAACTCGTCGACCGCGTCGGCAGCGGCGCCACCGATGCGGCCTCGCAGATCGCGCGCAGCGCCTACGAGTCGCGCGAGGCGCTGGCGCGCAGCCAGGCGCATGCCCGGGAACACAACGCCGAGATCGACCAGGTGCGCGCCGAGCTCGGCGAGATGCTCGAACTGACCGCGCAGACCAGCACGCGCATGGAGCAGCTGGACTCGACGCTGGCCGACATCAATTCCCTCGCGTCACGCGGGCGCGAGCAAAGCCGCGGCATGCTCGACGTGTTCTCCGGGCTGATGGAGCGCAGCGCCGGCACCCACCGCGACATGAACACGCTGCAGGACCAGCTGCGCGAAGTCGTGCGGCAGATGGAGTCCATCCGCGACATCGCGCAACGCGTGAACCTGCTGTCGCTGAACGCGGCCATCGAGGCGGCGCGCGCCGGCGAGGCGGGTCGCGGCTTCGCCGTGGTCGCCGACGAGATCCGCGGCCTGTCGCGCACCACCGAGCGCACGGTGGAGGGCATCTCCGAGGCGGTCGGCGCGATCGACCTGACGCTGCGCGCCAGCGCCGGCGCCGCCGCCGAGTTCCGCGACCACATGCAAGGCAGCAGCATGCGGGTGCGCGAACTGCACGGGCACTTCGACCACATCGCCGGCGGCATCGACACGGTCACCCGCGAAGCCGGCCAGACCGCCGCGGCGGCGGCCGGTCAGACGCGCGCCCTGCAACGCGTGCAGGCCCATTTCGAAAGCATGGCCGACAAGGTGCGCGACTTCGCCGAGGACGTCGTGGCCACCGCCGCGCGCACCGGCGAATCGCTGGCCAAGGCGCTGCAGACCAGCCAGGGTCTGTTCGAGTCGACCACCGCCTACCGCACCGACGCGCAGGCCAGCCGCATCGTGCAGGAACTCGAGCAACGCGCGGCGCAGGTGCAGGCGCGGCTGCAGCAGGCGGTGGACAGCGGCGAGCTGCCCGAGGCCGTGCTGTTCGATGCCGACTACCAGCCCGTGCCCGACACCGATCCGCCGCGCTTCACCGCGCGCTTCGAGCCCTGGTTCCGGCGCGAGATCCAGCCCATCGAGGACGCCTACCTCGCGGCTTCGCCGACCTACCGGCTGGCGCTGGTGGTCGACCGCAACGCCTACGTCGCGGCCAGCAACTCCATCACCGACCAGCCGCTGACCGGCGACCCGCGCCACGACCTGGTGCACAACCGCTCGCGGCGCATCTTCAGCGAGCCGGCGATCATCCGCGGCTGCGCGCAGCTCGAGGGCGTGCTGCTGCAGGTGTACGCACGCGACGGCGGCGCCGTGATGAGCCTGCTCGCCCACCCGCTGTGGGTCGGCGGCAGGCACTGGGGCGCGCTGTTCCTGGGCTTCAGCCTGGAATAGGCCGGCGCCGCGCCGCCGTGCGCAACGCGCTCAGCCGCGCGTCTTGCCCAGTCGCGCGAAGGCCTGCGCCATCGCCGACTGCACCTGCGGCTGCGGCTGGCGCGGCGCGCCGCGCCCCGCGGCGTCGCGCGGCGTCGCGCGGCGCGACGCGCCCGGCGTCGCCGCGGCGGCGCCGGGCTGCGGGTCCTTGCGCATGCTCAGGCCGATGCGCTGGCGCTTCACGTCGACCTCCATCACCGTGACCTGCACGATGTCGCCGACCTTCACCACCTCGGAGGGCTCCTTGACGAAGCGGTCGGCCAGTTGCGAGACATGCACCAGGCCGTCGCAATGCACGCCGAGGTCGACGAAGGCGCCGAAGGCCGCGACGTTGCTCACGGTGCCTTCCAGGCGCATGCCAGGGCGCAGGTCCTCGATGCCCTGCACGTCGTCCTGCAGCCGCGCCACGCGGAACTGCGGGCGCGGGTCGCGCCCGGGCTTTTCCAGCTCGCCCAGCACGTCGCGCACCGTGAACAGGCCGAAACGCTGGTCCACGAAATCCTCCGCGCGCATGCCGCGCAGGCGCGCCGCGTCGCCCATCAGCACCTCGATCGGCTGCCCCGCCGCGGCCAGGATGCGCTGCACCAGCGGGTAGCTCTCCGGGTGCACCGCGGAGCGGTCCAGCGGGTTGTCGCCGCCGTTGACGCGCAGGAAGCCCGCCGCCTGCTCGAAGGTCTTCGGCCCCAGGCCCGGCACCTCGAGCAACGCGGCGCGGTTGGCGAAGGCCCCGGCCTCGTCGCGGCGATGCACGATCTGTTCGGCGATGCGCGAATTCAATCCCGCCACGCGGGCCAGCAGCGCCGGCGACGCGGTGTTGACGTCGACGCCGACGCGGTTCACGCAGTCCTCCACCACCGCGTCCAGCCGGCGCGCCAGCCGCGTCTGGTCGACGTCGTGCTGGTACTGCCCGACGCCGATGCTCTTCGGGTCGATCTTCACCAGCTCGGCCAGCGGGTCCTGCACGCGCCGCGCGATCGACACCGCGCCGCGCAGGCTCACGTCCAGCGCGGGCAGTTCGCGCGATGCCAGTTCGCTGGCCGAATACACCGAGGCGCCGGCCTCGCTGACCACGACTTGCGTCAGCCCCAGCTCGGGATGGGCGCGCGCCAGCTCGGAGGCCAGGCGCGAGGTCTCGCGGCTGGCCGTGCCGTTGCCGATGGCGATGACGGCCACGCCATGGCGTCGGCACAGCGCCGCCAGCTGGCGCAGGCTGCCCTCCCAGTCGCGGCGCGGCTCGTGCGGATACACGGTGGCGGTCTCCAGCACCTTGCCGGTGGCATCGGTGACCGCCACCTTCACGCCGGTGCGGATTCCCGGGTCGAGGCCCATCACCGATTTCGCGCCGGCCGGCGCCGCCAGCAGCAGGTCGCGCAGGTTCGAGCCGAACACCGCGATGGCCTGCTCCTCGGCCTGTTCGCGCAGCCGCGTGAACAGCTCGCGCTCCAGCGACAGCGACAGCTTCACGCGCCACGCCCACTGCACGCAGCGCTGCAGCCAGTCGTCGGCGGCGCGCCCGGCATGCGCCCAGCCGATGTGCGAGGCGATGCGCTGCTGCGCCGCGTTGAGCGCGCCCGGCGCTCCCGCCTCCTCGGCAAGCTCCAGCCCCGCGTCCAGCACCTCCTGCGCGCGCCCGCGCAGCACCGCCAGCGCGCGATGCGACGGCACCCGCGCGATCGGCTCGGAGTACTCGAAATAGTCCTGGAAATTCGCGCCCTCGGCCTGCTTGCCCTCGCGCAGGCGCGAGCGCAGCACGCCGCAGCCCCACAGCCACTCGCGCAGCGGCCCGACCAGCGCGGAGTCCTCGGCCCAGGACTCGACCAGGATGTCGCGCGCACCGTCCAGGCAGGCCTCCACCGTGGTGAAGTCCGAGCCGTCCTCGCCCTTTTGCGCCAGCACGAAGCCCGCGGCCTCGGCGCGCGGCTCCAGCCTCGGGTCGCCGAACAGGCGTTGCGCCAGCGGCTCCAGCCCGGCGTTGCGCGCCTTCTGGGCACGCGTGACCATGCGCGGCTTGTAGGGAAGGTACAGATCCTCGAGCTGCTGGCGCTGCTCGGCCGCCTCGATGGCCTGGCGCAGCGGCGGCGTCAGCTTGCCCTGCTGCGCGATGGACTTGAGGATGGCCGCGCGGCGCTGCTCGAGTTCGCGCAGATAGCCCAGGCGCTGCTCGAGCACGCGCAGATGGTCGTCGCTCATGCCCCCGGTGGCTTCCTTGCGGTAGCGCGCGATGAAAGGCACGGTCGCACCGCCGTCGAGCAGGTCCACCGCGGCGGCCACCTGCGCCTCGCGCAATTGCAGCTCGGCGGCTAGCTGGGCGAGGATCTTCGCCTGCTGCGCCGCCGGGTCGGCCTGCGGCAGCGGCGGCTCGGCAGCGACCGCGGCAGCGATCGGGGCGGGGGTCGAGGCGGAGGTCGGAAGCGCGTTTTCGGGCTGGCTCATCGGTGCGGGCGATTGCGAAAAACCGGCTAGTCTACGGCCTGTCCGGCATGCGCCCGCACCCCTGCCGCGAACGGTCAGACCGCGTTCACCGGCACCTTCAGGTAGCTGATGCCGTTGGCCTCCGGCTCGGGCATCTGCCCGGCGCGCACATTGACCTGGATCGACGGCATGATCAGCGTCGGCATGCCCAGCGTGGCGTCGCGCGCGCTGCGGAAGGCGACGAACTCGTCCTCGCCGATGCCGTCGTGGATCTGCCGGTTGGCCTCGCGCTGCTCCTGCACCGTGCACACCCAGCGCGGCTCGCGCCCGCCGGGCATGTAGTCGTGGCACATGTACAGCCGGGTCTGCGCCGGCAGCTCGAAGATCTGCCGCACCGACCGGTACAGCTGGTGCGCGTCGCCGCCGGGGAAGTCGCAGCGCGCGGTCCCGTAGTCGGGCATGAACAGCGTGTCGCCGACGAAGGCGCAGTCGCCCACCACGTAGACCACGCAGGCGGGAGTGTGGCCGGGGGTGTGCATCACGCGCGCGCGCAGCTCGCCGATCTCGAAGGTCTCGCCGTCGCTGAACAACTTGTCGAAGGGGCGCCCGTCGCGCGGGATCGACGGGTCGTGGAACAGATCCCCGAACACCTTCTGCACGTCGCGGATGTGCTCGCCGATGCCGATGCGCCCGCCGAGCTTTTCCCGGATGTAGCTGGCCGCCGACAGGTGGTCGGCGTGCGCATGGGTTTCCAGCAGCCAGTCCAGCTTCAGCTCCTCGCCGCGGATGTAGTCGATGATCGTGTCGGCGAAGGTGGTGGCGGTGCGCCCCGACGCATAATCGAAGTCCAGCACGCTGTCGACCAGCGCGCAGTGCCGCGTCTGCGGGTCCACCACCAGATGGCACACCGTGTTGGTCGGTGCGTGGAACCAGCTGCGCACCTGCGGCCCGGCCGCCTGCTGCTGGCCCTGCGCCGAAGACTGTCGTTCCTGTACCTGATTCATGCGCGCTCTCCTCGAGATGGCTGCTTTCGTGGGCGCAGTATCGCTGAGCCCGCTTATACTATGCATAGTATAAGCCCGAGGCCGCACCCCTGTCGCCGGGCCGTCCCAAGACAGGGGGGCCGTTCCGTCAGACTTGCTCGACCATGCGCAAACATGATCGAAGCTGACTTCCTGCTTCAATGAGGCTGGTTTCACGCGCGCCTTGCGGCGCACGCCAGAGCCTTCCTCTTCACAGGCTGACACCGCAGAACTTGCGGCCAGATTCTTGAGGTTCACGGCGGCGTTGACGTCGCGGTCGTGATGCGCGCCGCAGGCCGGGCAGGCCCAAGCGCGCACCGACAGCGCCAGCGCGTCCAGCACATGCCCGCAGTCCGAACACGTCTTGCTGCTCGGATAGAAGCGGTCGGCGAAGACGACTTCGCCGCCGCGCATCGCGGCCTTGTACTCGACCTGGCGGCGAAGCTCAGCAAAGCCCATGTCGGAGACGGCGCGGGCAAGGCTGCGATTGCGGACCATGCCGCGCACGTTCAGGTCTTCGAGCGCGACGGTATGGAACCTCCGCGTGAGGTCCGTCGTGAGCTTGTGCAAGCTGTTGCTGCGCACATTGGCGATGCGCGCGTGCAGCCGGGCAAGGCGCTGTCTGGCCTTGCGTCGGTTCGCCGATCCCTTGACCTTGCGGGACAGAGAGCGCGACGCGCGACGCAGGCGCGCAAGCAGCATGGACAGGGCTTTGGGGCCGTGAACCACTTCCCCCGTTGAGAGTGTCGCCAGCGCCTTGACACCCAGATCCACACCGACGGCGCCTTGGTTTTCGGCTTGTCGCAGGTGCGAAGTGTCTTGGGTGTCCACAGCTATGGACACGAACCAACGATCGGCGACACGGGAGACGGTCGCCGATGTGATCTTGCCTTCAAAGCGCAATGGTTCACGCATGCGTACCCAGCCCAAGACCGGGATGCGAATGCGGGAGCCTTCGACGCTGAACTGGTCGTTGCTCAAGGTGAAGCGATCGTGCCGGCCTTTTTTGCGAAAGGCCGGATAGCGCGCACGCTTCCTGAAGAAGTTTTGAAACGCCTCGCCCAACTGGATGATCGCCAGCTGCGGCGCGCATTTGGTGACGTCGAGCATCCAGGGGAATTGCTCGCGCTTGATGGCGTTGAGTTGGCGGCGCAGCGACATCTGCGACGGCTTGGGCAGGGCCGCATCGACCTTCGCGGCCTCGTACTGGCGCTTCCACTCGGCCAGCGCCCAGTTGTAGGCAAAGCGCGCAACGCCGCACGCACGGACAAAATAGGTCGCCTGCGCGTTGTTCGGGTCGAGCGCAATCTTGTGTGCGAGGATCATGCTGCGCTCTCCACGACGCCACGCACGGCGTCGATGAGCTTCTGGTTCTTGCGGGATCCGCTGCCGTACAGCCGCGCCGAGAAGACCGTGATGATTTCCAGCACGTCCTTCGCCAAGTCTTCTTCAAATGTCGAATCCTCGCCTTGGTTGAGGATGACAACCTCGACGCCCTTGCCCTCGCAGATGGCGAAGACGAGTTCTGCGCCAAAGCGCGGCAGCCGTTCCTTGTGCGTAACGACCAGTCGCCCGACTTCGCCGCCGATGACCGTATCCAGCAGGCGCTTAAGCCCCTTCTTCTGGTAGTTCATGCCCGAACCCAGGACGGAGATGACCTCGAACGTCCAACCTTGCCGAGCGCAGTAAATCTCAAGCACCTGCTTTTGCCGCTCCAGGAAGCCCTGGGGGGCCGCGAACGCAGTGAGCGGGGGCTTCCTGTTCGGGCGCTTCACCCGCGCGCGGCGGCCATCGGGTCGTTGCGCTGCTCGACGGCCAGGGTCAGCACCCTGCCCTCGATCTGCGCGTCGCCGAGGCGCCCCCGCAGGAATCCCGCGCAGGCAAGCAGCGCCAGCCCCCCAACCACCAGGTTGTCCGCCGGGAAACCCAGCCACTCCAGGTGGCGCAGCCAGGCCACCGCGCACAGCGCAGCCACGAAGCCCAGCAGATAGGCGTTGTCGCGCAGGTCGCGCAGCGCGGCCGCGGCGCCCGCGCGCAGCCAGCCGTGACCGGCCAGCGCCAGCAGCAGCGCCACCAGCAGCCATGCCAGGTTGTAGCGACCTCCCCAGTACACCAGCCAGCTGCCGCACAGGAAACCGGCCAGGCCCACCGCAGCGGCGCGCCGGGTTCGCAGCGGCTGCGGCACGCTGCCGGCGGCGCCGCCGCTGCGCGCCAGCACGAGCAGGCTCGCCGGGCCCGCCAGGTAGGCGAACACGACCATCGACGACAGCAAGCCCACCAGCTGCTTCCAGGTGGGAAACGGCAACAGGAACAGCAGCCCGACCCCGGCATTGACCCACAGCGCAGCCACCGGGCTGCCGTGCGCGTTCAGGCGGGTCAGCCAGCCCCGCGGACGCAACTCGCGGCCGCAGGCGTAGAGAATCCGCGCGGTCACCGCGACGAACACGTTGGCCGTACCCATCGGCGCCAGCACCGCGTCGGCCAGC
>JAKAXL010000031.1 GCA_021816585.1 Pseudomonadota bacterium
GGCCATGATCGCCCTCCTGGATCCAATCGATGATGTTGAGCTTGAGGCTTCGCGCTCCGCGGCGGCTGGGCATCAGGTACCCGACCAGATGCAGCACCTCGCCGGCCTGCACCTGCTGCAGCTTGCGGGCCATCTCGGCGAAGGCCACGCACTGCAGCTCGAGTTCGATGCTCTGCGGTCCGCCCGGGCTGGGCTGGGTCGATGCATGCCCGACCCGCAGGTCCAGGGCCTCGACTCCCGCGGGCGTGTAGCGCAGGGCTCCACGCTCGCGCAGCTCGGCGCGAATCTCGACGCGGTTGATGCTCAGGCTGTCTGCTCCGGATGCGCCTTGCGGGCTTCCTCGCGCTCGACCGAGCGCATCATCACCGACGGCTGGGTCTCGGCCTTGTCCATGCGCACCACCAGGTGGCGCAGCACGGCGTCGCTGAACTTGAAGCTGTGCTCGAGCTCGGCCAGCACTTCCTGGTCGGCCTCGATGTTCAGGCACACGTAGTGGGCCTTGGCCAGCTTCTGGATCTGGTAGGCCATCTGGCGCCGGCCCCAGTCCTCGAAGCGGTGCACGACACCGCCCTTGGCCGTGACCACGCCCTTGTAGCGCTCGACCATCGCACCGACCTGTTCGCTCTGGTCCGGATGGATGATGAGCACGATTTCATAGTGACGCATGACTTCTCCTTGTCCCCGCGCCACGCCATGCAGGCGCTACGGGGCTTCTTCACGGATAAAGCCACCCAGGCGCGTCGGGCGGGGTCACTGGTCCCGCCCCATGCCCTGGTGTGGCAAAGAAACACTCAAGTATATATCAGCGCGGCCCGCCTGGACAGCGGGCCGCGCCGATGGCGCTTGCGGCCGCCTCAGGCGCCGGCCGCCGGCTGCGACAGCGCCTGCCAGGTCGCCACCACCGTGTCGGGGTTCAGCGAGATCGACGCGATGCCCCGGTCCATCAGCCAGCGCGCCAGGTCCGGGTGGTCCGACGGGCCCTGGCCGCAGATCCCCACGTACTTGCCGGCGGCGCGGCACGACGCGATGGCCTGCTCCAGCAGCGCCAGCACCGCCGGGTCGCGCTCGTCGAAGGCCGCCGCCACCAGCCCGGAGTCGCGGTCCAGTCCCAGCGTGAGCTGGGTCAGGTCGTTGGAGCCGATCGAGAAACCGTCGAAGTACTCCAGGAAGCGATCGGCCAGCACCGCGTTGGACGGCACCTCGCACATCATGATCAGGCGCAGCCCGTGCTCGCCGCGGCGCAACCCGTTGCGTCCCAGCAGCTCGATGACGCCCTGCGCCTCGCCCAGCGTGCGCACGAAGGGCACCATGATCTCGACGTTGTCCAGCCCCATGTCCTCGCGCACGCGCTTGAGGGCCACGCATTCCATCTCGAAGCTGTGGGCGAAATCGGGCGCCACGTAGCGCGACGCGCCGCGGAAACCCAGCATCGGGTTCTCCTCGTCGGGCTCGTAGCGCGAACCGCCGATCAGCTTCTTGTACTCGTTGGACTTGAAGTCCGACAGGCGCACGATCACCGGCTTCGGGTAGAAGGCGGCGGCGATGGTGGCGATGCCCTCGGCCAGCTTGTCGACATAGAAGGCGCGCGGGCTGGCGTGGCCGCGCGCGACGCTTTCCACGGCCTTCTTCAGGTCGGGGTCGACGTTGGGGTATTCGAGCACCGCGCGCGGGTGGATCGCGATGTTGTTGTTGATGATGAATTCCAGGCGCGCCAGCCCGACGCCGGCGTTGGGCACCTGCGAGAAGTCGAAGGCCAGCTGCGGGTTGCCGACGTTCATCATGATCTTCACCGGGATCTCCGGCATCTCGCCGCGCCGCACCTCGGTGACCGTGGTCTCCAGCAGCCCGTCGTAGACGATGCCGGTGTCGCCCTCGGCGCACGACACCGTCACCAGCATGCCGTCCTTCAGCACTTCGGTGGCGTCGCCGCAGCCGACCACCGCCGGGATGCCGAGTTCGCGCGCGATGATCGCGGCGTGGCAGGTACGCCCGCCGCGGTTGGTGACGATGGCCGCCGCGCGCTTCATCACCGGCTCCCAGTTCGGGTCGGTCATGTCGGTGACCAGGATGTCCCCCGGGCGCACCTGGTCCATCTCCTGCACCGACGCCACCACGCGCACCGGCCCGGCACCGATCTTCTGCCCGATGGCGCGTCCGGTGACCAGCGCCGTGCTGCGCTGCGCCAGCGCGTAGCGCTGCTCGACGCGCCCGTGGGCACGCGACTTCACCGTCTCCGGGCGCGCCTGCAGGATGTACAGCAACCCGTCGACTCCGTCCTTGCCCCACTCGATGTCCATCGGGCGTCCGTAGTGCTGCTCGATGGTCAGCGCGAAGCGCGCCAGCTCGGCCGCCTCGGAGTCGTCCAGGCTGTAGCGGTTGCGCATCTCGGTCGGGGTGTCGACCGTGCGCACCAGTTCCTTCGAGCCCGCCGGCGCGAACTCCATGCGCTGCAGCTTCGAGCCGAGGTTGCGGCGGATCACCGCCTGCTTGCCGGCGCGCAGCGTCGGCTTGAACACGTAGAACTCGTCCGGGTTGACGGCGCCCTGCACCACCGTCTCGCCCAGGCCGTAGGACGAGGTGATGAACACGACGTCGTTGAACCCGCTCTCGGTGTCCATCGTGAACATCACGCCGGCCGCCCCGAGGTCGCTGCGCACCATGCGCTGGATCCCGGCCGACAGCGCCACCTGGGCGTGCTCGAAGCCCTGGTGCACGCGGTAGGAGATGGCGCGATCGTTGAACATCGACGCGAACACGTGGCGAACCTTGTCGAGCACGGCGTCGATGCCCCGCACGTTCAGGTAGGTCTCCTGCTGCCCGGCGAAGGACGCGTCGGGCAGGTCCTCCGCGGTGGCCGACGAGCGCACCGCGAAGCTGGCCTCGTCCTGCCCGCCCGCCAGCGCCGCGAAATGCTCGCGGATGGCCGACTCCAGCGGCTGCGGCAGCGGGGTCTCGACGATCCACTGGCGGATGCGCGAACCGGTCTCGGCCAGCGCGCGCACGTCCTCGATGTCCAGCACGGACAGCGCCTGCGAGATGCGCGCGTCCAGCCCTTCATGCCGCAGGAACTGGCGGAACGCGTGGGCGGTGGTGGCGAAGCCCCCCGGCACGCGCACGCCGCTGGCGGCCAGCTGGCTGATCATCTCGCCGAGCGAAGCGTTCTTGCCCCCGACGATCTCGACGTCCTGCATGCGCAGTTGCTCGAAGGGGATGACCCACGCTGTCGCGTGGTCCTGATTCTGGTTGGACATGGGATACCCTCAATAGAATGAACAAGAATCCTTGCGCCTGACGCGGTTATTGGCGTCGCCGCCGGCGGGGCCGTGGCGGCGTCGACCCGGCGCGCGTTGGTCCTCGAGGGCCGGCAGGTGTTGTTCGAGTGCTTCGCCGGGGCCATGGACGCGCGCGACTCGCGACAGGCATGATGGCGGGGATTCTAGTGTGCTGTTCTTGTGCAGTGCGACATGCCCAATCGATCCGTGTTCTTCGTCTCCGACGGTACCGGCATCACCGCGGAAACCTTCGGCAATTCCATCCTGGCGCAGTTCGACCTGCAGCCGCACCGTATCCGCCTGCCCTTCGTCGACAGCGTCGACAAGGCGCACCAGGCGGTGGCGCGCATCGACCATGCGGCACGCCAGGAGGGCCGGCCCCCGGTGGTGTTCATCACGCTGGTCGACCCCGAGGTGCTGGCGGTGATCCGCCGCTGCAGCGGACTGGTGATGGACATGTTCACCACCTTCATCGAGCCGCTGGAGGTGGCCTTCGAGATCAAGTCCAACCACCGCATCGGCCAGTTCTCCGACATCTCCAAGAACGTCCGCTACCACAACCGCATCGATGCGATCAACTTCGCGTTGATGCACGACGACGGCCAGTCCTCGCGCAACCTGGCGCTGGCCGACGTGATCCTGGTCGGGGTGTCGCGCAGCGGCAAGACCCCGACCTCGCTGTACCTCGCGATGCAGCATGGAGTGCGCGCGGCCAACTACCCGCTGATCCCGGAGGACTTCTCGCGCATGGCGCTTCCGCAGGACCTGCTGCCGCACCGCGGCAAGCTGTTCGGGCTGAGCATCTCGCCCGAGCGCCTGAGCGAGATCCGCAACGAGCGCAAGCCCGGCAGCCGCTACGCCTCGCTGCCCAACTGCATCGAGGAAGTCGCCGAGGCCGAGCGCCTGATGCGACGCGAGGGCATACGCTGGCTGTCGTCGACCAACAAGTCGATCGAGGAAATCGCTACGACGATACTGCAACAGATTCGCCCAGACCGGCTCGAATATTGAATACTGTGTAAACCGCCACCGACCGAGCCAGCAGATGTCCATCGAATCCCGGCAACTCCCAGAGAAAAACGAGTACCTGCTGGGCTTCGAATCCACCCAGCAGCAGCGCGCGCAGCGCGAGTCCCTGCTGCCGCTGGATCCGTCGCGCGCCACGCAGGCCTACGGCGTCGTGCTGGTGGACGCGTCGGCCGACGTGTCGACCTCGATGGCGGCCAGCCCGCGACTGCGCCTGCTGCCCCTGGCGGTGCGCTGGCCGGGCCGCACGCTGGTGGAGAAGGGTCAGCGCTCGCGCCTGCGCCATCTCGGGCGCGAGATGCTGCGCGGCGCGCTGATCGAGGCTCCGGCGGTGGACTCGCTGGAATACCGGCTGTACCCGCCGCTGGCCCTCAACGCCGACTGGCTGATCCACGTCGGCACGCGCCGCGAGCTGGTCGACACCGCGATCCCGCTGCGCCAGATGCTCGACGCGCACGCCCCGGACATCGTCGAGATGCGGCGCCAGCGCGGGCTGGACGATCGGCTGCCGCTGGCGCTGGTCGACAGCGGCTCGCTGTTGTCCGGAACCGCGCTGCTGGCGCGCATGGTGCTGCGCATGCTGGAGGCCGGAATCGACCCGGCCGAATCCGCGCGCCGCGCGCAGGCCCTGGCCGCGGACCTGCGCCTGTGGCTGATTCCGCAACACCCGTCGGATACCCATGAATGCCTGCAGCGCCTGCGCCAGCCCGCGCTGGTGGCGTGGGAAGAGGCCTGCGCCCGGCCGCTGCGCCACCTGTGGCGGCGCCATCCGCTGCTGCAGGCCGATGCCCAGGGACTGTCCTGCCACCAGCACCTGAAGAGCTGGCGCGCCGCGGCGGCGAGCTGCCTGGAGCAGGTCGGCCAGATGCTGCGCGACCATCCGGGTCCCGGCGCCTGGCTGCAGCTCAGCTTCGACGGCAGCCTGCGCGAACTGCAGACCTGGCCCGAGTTCGACGCGCTGCGCCGGCAGGCGGCGCAGTCGCATGCGCACCTGCACCTGACCCACATGAGCGCCGCCGGGCGCATCTGGGCCTCGGCCGGTTCGATGAGCGTGGCGCTGTACCTGCCGCCGACCTCGATGTAGCGGGCACGCCCGGCGCGTTCAGCGCGCCGCGGCCAGTTGCTGGCGCAGACCCTCGTACAGGCACACCGCGGCGGCCGCGGCGATGTTCAGCGATTCCACCGCGCCGCGCTGGGGGATGCCGACGGCGGCGTCGCAGCGCGCCAGCAGCTGCGGGTCGACCCCCGCCCCTTCGTTGCCGAACACCCAGCTCACGTCGCCCCGCAGATCGAGCTCGTACAGCCCGCGCGCGCCGTGCGCCGCGGTGGCGTACAGCGGCCGCGGCAGCAGCGGCTCGACCTGCGGCCACTGCAGGTCCTCCACCACCGGCACCGCGAAATGCGCCCCCATCGCGGCGCGCAGCACCTTCGGCGTCCACGCCCCGGCGCAGCCGCGCAGGCAGTAGACGACCCCGGCACCGGCCGCCGCCGCGGTGCGCAGCACGGCCCCCACATTGCCGGCGTCCTGCACGCGGTCCAGCACCACCGCGACGCCGGCGCGCGGCGCGGCGCCTGCGGGACGTTCGATCAGCAGGCCCACGCCCGGGCCGTGGCGCACCGAACTGAGCTGGCGAAACAGCGCATCGTCCAGCAGCACCAGCCGCGACTGCGCCACCCGCGCAGTCAGCGCGGCCACCTCGGGGTCGCGCAGTGCCTGCTGCGTGCACACCAGCGCCAGCGGCTGCAGGCCGGCGTCCAGCGCCGCGGCGCCGAGATGGATGCCCTCCAGCCAGGCCTGGCCGAGCCGGCGTACCGCGGCCGGCTCGTGGGCCAGCGCGCGCAGGGTCTTGAACAGGGGGTTGTCGGCCGAGCTCAGCTGCTTCACGACACGACTCCGGGAGCGAGCGCGCGCTCCAGCAGCACGCGGCGCACCGGCGCGAAGCTTTGCCGGTGCTCGGCACACGGACCCAGCAGCTGCAGCGCGCGCAGGTGCTGCGCGGTGCCGTAGCCGAAGTGCTGCTCGAAGCCGTAGCCCGGATGCGTCTGCGCCAGCCGGCCCATGTGGGCGTCGCGCCATACCTTGGCGACGATCGAGGCCGCGCTGATCACCGGCTCGCTGGCGTCTCCGCCGACCACCGTGCGCACCGGCAGGTCCAGGCTCGGCGCGCGGTCTCCGTCCACCAGCACCAGCGACGGTCGCAGGCGCAGCCCCTCGACGGCGCGGCGCATCGCCAGCAGCGTCGCCTGCAGGATGTTCAGGCGGTCGACCTCGGCCGCCTCGGCGAGCCCGATGGCCAGATCCAGGCAGCTGGCGCGGATGGCCAGGTCCAGGGCCTCGCGGCGCCGCGGCGACAGCGCCTTGGAGTCGGCCAGCCCGGCGGGGACCCGGGCCGGGTCGAGGATCAGCGCGCAGGTCACCACGGGTCCGGCCCAGGTGCCGCGTCCGACCTCGTCGCAGCCGGCGATGAGCGCAGCGGGCGAGTTCACAGCCGGCCCGCCTCGGCGATGGCCTGCGCCGCCAGCGCCGCGGTGGGGCGCAGCAGCGAGGCGTGCATCTGCTCGAAGCGCTCGCCCAGCCGCCGGCGCCGCGGCGCGTCGTCGAGCAGCGCCTGCGCGTGCCCGGCCAGGGATTCGCCGGTGCAGGCCTGCTGCAGCAATTCGTCGACCAGTCCCTCGCCGGCCAGGATGTTGGGCAGCCCGACCCACGGCAGGTAGCCGCGATCCTTCATCAGGCGCCACGACAGCCAGGGCAGGCGGTAGCCGATGACCATCGGGCGCTTGTACAGCGCGCATTCCAGGGTCGCCGTGCCGCTGGCCACCAGCGCCAGGTCGCAGGACTCCAGCACCGTGTGCGAATCCCCCTGCACCCATTGCAGCTGCAAGTCGGGGTGCCGCGCGGCGGCCTCGTGCAGCGCCGGCAGCAGCCCGCGGTGCGCCGCCGCGACCAGCACGCGCAGGCCGCGCGCGCGCTGCAGCCGCGCCGCGGCGTCGAAAAAGCTCGGCGCGATGTGCCGCACCTCGCCGGCGCGGCTGCCCGGCAGCAGCGCCAGCACCCCGGCGGCCGCCGCGCCCTCGTCCAGCCCGAGGCGCAGCCGCGCCGCGGCCGCGTCCGGGTGCATGGGGATCACCTCGGCCAGCGGATGCCCGATGTAGCTGGCCCGCACCCGCGTGCCGGCGTACAGCTCGGGCTCGAAGGGAAACACGCACAGCAGGTGATCGACGGCGCGCTCGATGTGCCGGATGCGCTCGCGCCGCCAGGCCCAGATCGACGGACTGACGAAGTGCACCGTGGGGATGCCGCCCTCGCGCAGGCGCGCCTCCAGCGCCAGGTTGAAATCCGGTGCGTCGACCCCCACGAACACCGCCGGCGGCTCGCGCAGCAGCCGGCTGCGCAGGCTGGCGCGCATGCGCAGCAGTTCCGGCAGGCGCGGCAGCACCGCGGCGAAGCCATTGACCGCCAGGCGCTCGCTGTCCCACCAGGCCTCGAAGCCGGCCTCGCGCATGTGCGCACCGCCGATGCCGACGCAGTGCAGATCGTCGACACGCCGCAGCAGCTCGGCCACCACGTGCGAGGCCAGCAGGTCGCCCGAAGGCTCGCCTGCGACCATCGCGACATCGCGCCGGCTCATCGCGCAGGCCCCGGCGACTCAGGGGCGCACGATTCCACGCGTGCTGGCCGCCAGGAATTCGAGCAGGCGCCCGAGGTCCGCGGCGGATTCGCCGGCCAGTGCCGCCTGCTCGGCGCGCAGCTGCGCGCTCGCCTGCTCCAGATTCAGGCCCTGGCGGTACAGCACGCGGTAGGCACGGCGCAGCGCCGCGATGCGCTCGTCGCCGAAACCGCGGCGGCGCAGACCCTCGGCGTTGATTCCGTGCGGCAGGCTGGGGGTGCCGCCCAGCAGCACGAAGGGCGGCACGTCCTGGGTCAGCACCGAGCTGATTCCGGCCATCACATGCTCGCCGATGCGCACGAACTGGTGCACCCCGGTGAAGCCGCCGAGCACGGTCCAGTCGCCGACGTGCACGTGTCCGGCGAGCTGGGTGCTGTTGGCGAACACGACGTGGCTGCCGACCTGGCAGTCGTGCGCCACGTGCACGTAGGCCATGATCCAGTTGTCGTCGCCGATGCGCGTCACGCCGGCGTCCTGCGCGGTGCCCAGATTCAGCGTGCAGCACTCGCGGATCGTGTTGCGCGAGCCGATGTGCAGTTCGGTCGGTTCGCCGGCGTATTTCTTGTCCTGCGGTACCGCGCCGACCGAACAGAAGGGATGGATGACGTTGTCGCGGCCGATGCGGGTTCGGCCCTGCACGCTGACATGCGACAGCAGCCGCGTGCCGGAGTCGATGCGCACCTGCGCGCCGACCGTGCAGTAGGGGCCGATCTCGACGTCGTCGGCGACTTCGGCGCCGGACTCGACCAGCGCGGTGGGATGGATCAGGCTCAATGCTGTGCTCCGGGCCCGCGGCTTCAGTCGATGTCGCGCTCGGTGCACATCAGTTCGGCCTCGGCGACGACCTCGTCGCCGACCCGCGCGACGGCCTGGAACTTGTAGATGTTGCGCATGTGGCGGCTCAGCCGCACGTCCAGCAGCAGCTGGTCGCCCGGCTCCACCGGACGCTTGAAGCGCGCGCCGTCGACCCCGACGAGGTAGTACACCGAATCCTCCGCGGCCTGCACGTCCAGCGTGCCGAAGGCCAGGATGCCGGCCGCCTGCGCCAGCGCCTCGAGGATCAGCACCCCGGGCATGATGGGCTTCTGCGGGAAATGCCCGGTGAAATACGGCTCGTTGAACGACACGTTCTTGTAGGCCAGGATGCGCTCGCCCTTGACGAATTCGACCACGCGGTCCACCAGCAGGAACGGGTAGCGGTGCGGCAGCAGTTTCTGGATCTGTTGGATGTCGAACACGGTCATGGCTTGTCGTTGGCGGGAGTTTTCTGGGGCTCGAGCCTGCTCTCGAGCTGCCGGATGCGATCGCGCAACTCGGCGAGATGGCGCAGCGCGGCGGCGTTGGCGGACCAGTTCTCGTGCCGGTCCAGCGGAAAGGCTCCGGTGTAGTGGCCGGGCTGGCGCACCGAGCGCGACACCAGCGACATGCCGCCGATCACGGTGCGGTCGGCGATCTCCAGGTGCCCGGCGATGCCTGCGCCGCCGCCGATGAAGCAGTAGGCGCCGATGCGCGCGCTGCCGGCGATTCCCACGCAGCCGGCCAGCGCGGTGTGTTCGCCGATCTGCACGTTGTGCGCGACCTGCACCAGATTGTCGATCTTCACGCCGTTGCCGATGCGCGTATCGTCGAGCGCGCCGCGATCCACCGTGGTGTTGGCGCCGATGTCGACGTCGTCGCCGATCACCACGCTGCCGGTCTGGGCGATCTTCACGCCGGCGCCCTGCTCGTCGCGGGCGTAGCCGAAGCCGTCGGCGCCGACCACCGCCCCCGGGTGCAGGGTGCAGCGCTCACCGATGCGGCAGCCGTGCATCACCACGCTGCGCGGCAGCAAGCGCGTGTCGGCGCCGATGCGCGCGCCGGCACCGACGAAGCAGCCCGCGCCGATGAAGGCGCGCGGCCCGATCTCGGCGCCCTGCTCGACCACCGCGCAGGCATCCACGTAGGCATCCGGGGCCAGTTGCGCCTGTTCGTGCACGCAGGCCGCCGGATGGCGACCGCGCGGCGGCGCGGGGGCGTGCAACTGCTGCAGCCACTGCGACAGGCGCGCGTAGTAGAGGTAGGGATCGCGGGTCTGGATGACCGCGGCGAAACCTGCGGACGGATCGACGCCGTCGGGCACGATCACGCAGCCGGCGCGGCAGCCATCCAGCAGGCGCGCCTGGTCGACGCGACCGAGGAAGGCGATCTCTCCCGCCTCGGCGCGATCCAGCGGCGCGAAGCGCCTCACCCGCACCGCGCCATCGCCCCGCAGCGTGCCGCCGAGGCGCGCGATGATGTCGGCGACCCGCAGGCCGTCGCCTGCGCCCGGGGGGCTGTTGCTCATTTATTTGCCGGATTGCGCGTTCAGCGCCTTCAGCACCTTGTCGGTGATGTCGATGCGCGGATTCACGTACACCGCTTCCTGGAACACGATGTCGTAGTTGCCCTGCTCGGCCACCTGCTTGACCACCTTGTTGGCCTTGTCCAGCACCACCGCCAGCGCGGCGTTGCGCTTGGCGTTGAGGTCCTCGGCGAACTCGCGCTGCTTGCGCTGGAAGTCGCGGTTCAGGTCGGACAGCTGTTGCTGGTCGTTGCTGCGCTCGTTGTCGCTCATCACCGGGCCGTCCTTGTCCAGCTTCTGGCTCAGCGCCTTGATGTGCGCGGCCATCTGCTGCAATTGCTTCTCGCGCGGCGAGAACTCGGCCTCCAGCTTCTGCTGCGCGGCCTTCGCCGGCAGCGAGTCCTTCAGGATGCGCTCGGTGTTGATGAAACCGATCTTGCCCGACGGGATTCCCGTCGACGCGGGCGCCGCGCCCTGCGCCTGCGCTGCAACGCCTGCGCCCAGGCAGGCGACGATCACGCCGGCCAGCGCGGCACGACGTACACGGATGGATGGGAACTTCATGGAGAGCTGCCTCAGAACGCGGTGCCGACGGTGAACTGGAAGGTCTGCGTCTGGTCGCCCGGACGCGTGCGGATGGGCTTGGCAATGCTGAACTTCAGCGGTCCGATCGGCGAGATCCACGACACCCCGATACCCACCGCGGCGCGCATGTCGGCCAGGTGCACGGGCTGGGTCTCGCCCCACACGTAGCCGCTGTCGAGGAAGGTCGACATGCGCAGGCTCTTGTCGGCGCCGCTGCCCGGGAACGGGAACTGGTACTCGATGTCGCCCACCAGCAGCTTGGCGCCGCCCAGCGCGTTGCCCTGCGCGTCGTGCGGGCCCAACGAGGCCTGCTGGAAGCCGCGCACGCTTCCGATGCCGCCGGCGTACAGGTACTTGAACACCGGCAACGGCTGCCCGTTGAGCCCGTGCGCGTAGCCGATGATGCCGTTGAAGGCCAGGTCGGTCAGGTTCGACAGCGGCACGAACTGCTGGTACTGGTAGTTGATGCGGGCGTAGCGCAGGCTGCCGAAGGGGCTGTAGTCCGCGCTCAGCCGCTGATAGCGCCCGTCGGTGGGCACCAGCGCGCTGTTGCGGCTGTCGCGCTGCCAGCCGATGGTCAGCGGATACCCGGTCGAGGTCTTGCCGAACTCGTTGACGTAGGAGATATACGCCGCGGGCGCCCCGGCGGCCAGGTCCAGCGTGTACTGCTCCACGCCGATCCCGAAGAACACGCGGTCCAGTTCGGTGAACGGCACCCCGAACTGCACGCTCATGCCCGGGGTGACGATCTTGTAGTTGTTGCCCTGCGTGGTGTACGGACGGATGGTGCGGTAATAGACGCTGATGGTGCGGCTGATTCCGTCCTGCGTGAAATACGGGTTCGTGCTGCTGACCGCGATGGTGCGGTAGTAGCTCGAGGTGTCCAGGCTCAGGCTCAGGTTGTTGCCGCTGCCGAACACGTTGTCCTGGCTGATCGACGCGTTGAACGACAGACGGTCGGCGCTGGAAAAGCCCACCCCGAGTCCGAGCATGCCGGTGGGCTTTTCCTTGACCTGCATGTTCAGGTCGACCTCGTCGCTGGTGCCGGGCACCTCCTCGGGACTCATCTGCACGTCCTCGAAGAAGCCCAGGCGGCCGACGCGGTCGCGCGACAGCTTGATGCGGTCGGCGTCGTACCAGGCGTCCTCGAACTGACGGAACTCGCGCCGGATCACCTTGTCGCTGGTGCGGGTGTTGCCGCCGATGTTGATGTGCCGCACGTAGATGCGCCGCCCCGGGTCGGCATCGATGGTGAAGAACACCTCGTGGGTCTTGCGGTCGATGGTCGGGGTCGGCTGCACGCGCGCGAAGGCGTAGCCGTACACGCCGAACTTGTTGACCATCGCCTTCACGCTGTCGTTGAGCTTTTGCGCGCTGTAGGTTTCGCCCGGCTTGAGTTCGACAAGCGCCCGGAACTGGTCTTCGAGCCCGAGGTAATTGCCCTCGAGCTTGTAGCCGGAAACCACGTACTTCTGCCCTTCGTGCACGTTGACCGTGATCGCGATCGAGGTCTTGTCGGGCGACAGCGCGACCTGCGTGGACTCGATGCGGAAGTCCAGGTAGCCGCGATCCAGGTAGTACGAGCGCAGGGTTTCCAGATCCGCGTTGAGCTTGGCGCGCGAATACTGGTCGGCCTTCGTGTACCAGGTCAGCCAGCCGGGGGTGGACAGGCTGAACAGGTCGAGCAGCGTGCCCTCGCGAAAGACGTGGTTGCCGACGACTCGCAGACTGCGGATCTTCGCCACGGCGCCTTCGTCCACGTTGAAGGTCACGTCGACGCGGTTGCGCGACAGCGGGGTCACCGTGGTGGTCACCTTCGCGGCGTAATAGCCCTTCGCCAGGTATTGCTGCTTGAGTTCCTGCTCGGCGCGCTCGACCAGCGCCTGGTCGTAGGGTTGCGCGTCGCCCAGGCCGACCTGCTTGAGCGCCGCCACCAGGTTCTTCTTCTCGAACTCCTTGGTGCCGACGAAGTCGACGTTGGCGATCACCGGGCGCTCCTCGACCACCACGGTGACGACGTCCCCGGTGGTGCGGATGCTGACGTTCTTGAACAGCCCGGTGGCGAACAGCGCGCGGATCGCGGCGGCGCCGAGTTCCGGCGTGTAGCGGTCGCCGATGCGGAACGGGAGGTAGTTGAACACCGTGCCCGGCTCGGTCCGCTGCAGGCCGTCGACACGGATGTCCTTGATGACGAAGGTATCGGCGGCGTAGGCCTGGGCACAGGCCATGGCGACGACGGCCACGGCAGTACCCTGCAATGCGTGACGAAGCCTCAAATTAACCTCGGCGTGGATTTTTCAGTGGAACGGCCCGAGCACCCGGGCGATGTCGTTGTACAAGGCCAGCGCGATCATCAGTGCGATCAGGGCCAGACCGCCCTGCTGCAGTCGTTCCTGCACGCGCTGCGGCACCTTGCGGCGGGTCACAATCTCCACCGCATAATACAAGAGATGCCCCCCGTCCAAGACCGGTATCGGCAGCAGGTTGAGAACCCCCAGGCTCAGGCTGACGACCGCCAGGAAGCTCAGGTAGGCGCTCCAGCCCAGGGCGGCGCTGCGCCCGGCGTAGTCGGCGATGGTCACCGGCCCGCTGAGCTCCTTCAGCGACGCGCGCCCCACCACCATGCGCCCGAGCGTGCGAACGCTCAGCGCGCTGAGCTGCCAGGTGCGCCGCAGGCCCTCGCGCAGCGCCGGCAGCGGGGCCTCGCGCACCAGGGTCTGCGGCACCGCCGCCTCGATCAGCGCGCCGATGCGCCAGTGCACGACGCCTTTCGAGTCGACTTCGCGCCGCGGGCGCACCTCCAGCAGGAACTCCTGCGCGCCGCGGCGCACGCGCAAGGGCAGCGCCCGCCCCCGGCTGGTCGCGATCGCCTGCAGCAGCTGCTGCGCATCGAGCGTGTGCTCGGCGGAGCGCGCCCCGCCGATGCCGAGCAGGACATCGCCGGCGCGCACGCCCGCCTGCTGCGCCGCCTCGCCCGGCAGCACGCTGCGCACGCGCGCCGGCGCGCCCTGCAGGCGCAGACCGTAGCGCCGCAGGAAGTCCGCGCTGCCGGCGCGCTGCGAGTCGCCGCGGAAATCCAGGCGTAGCGCGTGCTCGGAACCGGCCTCGCGCACCTGCAGCTGCACGCGCGAGCCGTTCAGCGCGGCCTCCTGCAGGCGCAGCAGCAGCTGCGGCCACGACCGCACCGCGCGCGTCCGGCCGTCGATGGTCGTCGCCAGCACCCACTGCCCCGCGCGCACGCCGGCGGCGGCGGCCGGGCTCGCCGCCGGCGGCGCTCCGAGCAGCGGCAGCGGCTCGCGCGCGCCGATCATCGCCACCAGCGCGAACAGCACGACGGCCAGCAGCAGGTTGGCCAGCGGGCCGGCCGCCACCACCCAGGCGCGCTTCCACGGGCCCTGGCGATTGAAGGCGCGATCGAGCTCGGCCGGCGGCACCGGGCCCTCGCGCTCGTCGAGCATGCGCACGAAGCCGCCCAGCGGAATCGCCGCCACGACGAATTCGGTGCCGTCCGCCCCGATGCGACGCCGCAGCAGCGCGCGCCCGAATCCGATGGAGAACTTGAGCACGCGGATACGGCAGCTCAGCGCCGCCAGGTAGTGCCCCGACTCGTGCACCACGATCAGCAGCGCCAGCGCGAACAGGAAGGCGACCAGGGTCAGCATCGGGACAGGTTCCTCGCGGGCGGCGCCGGCCTGCGGCCGGCGCGCGTTGCGGTCATTGTGCCCGCTTCAACGGGCCAGCGCGCGCGCCTGCGCCGCGGCCTCGCGGCGCGCACGCTCGTCGAGGTCGAGCAGCGCGTCGAGTTCCGGCGCGCGGCAGCGCCCCAGCCGCTCCAGGGTTCGCGCGTTGACGCGGTGGATGTCGGTGAAGCGCAACCCGCCGTCGAGAAAGGCCTGCACCGCGACCTCGTTGGCCGCGTTCAGCACCGCGCAGGCGCCGCCGGCCATGTCCAGCGCCTCGTAGGCCAGCCGCAGGCCCGGAAAGCGCGCCGGGTCGGGGTGCTCGAAATCCAGGCGCCCGATGCGCGCCAGGTCCAGCCACGCGCTGCCCGACGCGATGCGCCGCGGCCACGCCAGGCCGTAGGCGATCGGCGTGCGCATGTCGGGAACCCCCAGTTGCGCCATCACCGAGCCGTCATGGTAGGTGACCATCGAGTGCACGATGCTCTGCGGGTGGATCAGCACCTGGATGCGCTGCGCCGGCATGCCGAACAGGTGGTGCGCCTCGATCACCTCCAGCGCCTTGTTCATCATGGTGGCCGAGTCCACCGAGATCTTGCGCCCCATGCTCCAGTTCGGGTGCGCGCAGGCCTGATCCGGAGTGATGTGCTCCAGGCTGTGCGGGTCGGCGGCGCGGAACGGACCTCCCGAGGCGGTCAGGGTGATCTCGCGCACGTCCTCGCTCCAGCGCTCGCGCCGCTCGGGCAGGCTTTGCAGGATGGCGCTGTGCTCGCTGTCGATCGGCAGCAGTTCGCCGCCGCCCTCGCGCATCGCGCGCATGAACAGCTCGCCCGCCACCACCAGCGACTCCTTGTTGGCCAGCAGCACGCGCTTGCCCGCGCGCGCCGCCGCCAGCGCCGAATCCAGCCCGGCGGCGCCGACGATGGCCGCCATCACCATGTCCACCTGCGGCTCGGCCGCCACCTGTTGCAGCGCGCCCGCACCCGCCAGCACCTCGGTGGTCGCGCCGCGCTCGCGCAGCGCCTGCTGCAGCCGGGACGCCGCCTGCGCGTCCTCCAGCACCGCGTAGCGCGGCGCGAAGCGCAGGCATTGCCCGAGCAGCACGTCGTCGCTGCGCCGCGCGCCCAGCGCATACACCTCGAAACCCTGCGCATGCAGCGCCAGCACCTCCAGCGTGCTGCGCCCGATCGATCCGGTACTGCCGAGAATGGTGATGCGTTTCATGGAAGGCTTCTCGTCGCCGTCACAGCGGGCGCCCGGCGATCAGCATCGCCACGGGCAGCAGCGGCAGCAGCGCGTCGATGCGATCGAGCACGCCGCCGTGCCCGGGCAGCAGCGCGCTGCTGTCCTTGGCGCCGGCATGCCGCTTGAGCAGGGACTCGAACAGGTCGCCGGCCACGCTCAGCACGGTCAGCCCGGCCCCGGCCAGCAGCGCGCCGCCGAAGCCCCAGCGCTGCGCCAGGCGCGCGCCCAGCGTGCCGTGCAGCCACGGCAGGCGCGCGCATGCGGCCGTGTACACGAGGACCGCCAGCACCCCGCACAACGCACCCGACACGGTCTTGCCCGGGCTGATGCGCGGCGCCAGCTTGACCCCGCCGATCGCGCGTCCGCCGAAATACGCGGCGATGTCGGCGATCCACGCCAGCGCCAGCACCGACAGCAGGAAGCCGACCCCGGCGCGCCGCGCGTGCCACAGCGCGACCCAGGCCGCGAACAGGATGAGAAACCCCAGCATGCCCAGCACCGCGGGGGTCGCCAGCGCGCGCGGCAGCCGCGCGCGCGGCAGGCTGCCCAGCAGCAGCACGGTCCACGCCAGCGCCGCCAGCGCGAAGCTGCCGTCCGGGTCCAGCGCCGCGACGCGGCTGAACAGCATCGCGCACACCGCGCCCAGCCAGACCAGCGCCCACACCACCGGCTGCACGCCGCGCAGCCCGGCCAGGCGCGCCCATTCCCACATGCCCGCGGCCGCGAACACCGCGATCACGGCCCCGAAGCTGCGCGCGCCGGCGAAGGCCAGCAACGGCAGCAGCACGGCCAGCAGCACGACAGCGGTGAGGATTCGCGTACGCAGCATCGGGTTGCCGGCGCGTGGCTCCGTCTCAGGCCACGCGCAGCCCGTTGTCCGGGGAGGTCTTGCCCGGCACGCGCCCGAAGCGGCGCTCGCGCCGCGCGAAATCGGCGATCGCCTCGGCCACCGACTTCTCGTCGAAGTCGGGCCACAGCGTGT
Organism: Pseudomonadota bacterium; assembly: GCA_021816585.1. Classification (GTDB taxonomy): domain Bacteria; phylum Pseudomonadota; class Gammaproteobacteria; order Burkholderiales; family Burkholderiaceae_C; genus Thiomonas_A. The sequence goes on from JAKAXL010000031.1 coordinate 16,779, forward strand.
CGGTGAAGTAGAACTCGGTGTAGGCCAGTTGCCAGAGCAGGAAATTGCTCACGCGATGCTCGCCTCCGGTACGGATCAGCAGGTCCGGCTCCGGGATGTCGGCCAGGCACATGTGGCGCGCCAGGCTTTCCTCGGTGAGCTCGACGCCCTCGGCCTGCGCGGCCCGCGCGGCCTGCACGATGTCCCAGCGCCCACCGTAGTTCAACGCCACGTTCAGGCGCAGCCGCGGATGCTCGACCGGCGTGGACTCGGCCTGGCGCATCAGTTCGCGCATGCGTTCCTGCAGCGGCGCGCGGTCGCCGACGAAGCGCAGGGCCACGCCCTGCGCCGCCAGCTCCGGGGTCTCGCGCTGCAGCGCCTGCACGAACAGTTCCATCAACGCCCCCACCTCGTCGGCCGGACGTTTCCAGTTCTCCGACGAGAACGCGAACACGGTGAGGTACTCGACGCCGTGCTGCACGCAGCCGCGCACCAGGCGCTTGAGCGCGTCGGCACCGTACTTGTGGCCGGCGGTGCGCGGCAGCAGCCGCCGTGTCGCCCAGCGCCCGTTGCCGTCCATCACGACGGCCACGTGCCGGGGCACGACGGCGGGCGCGGCGGGCTTGCGGTGCGGGGGGTTGCGGTTGGACACGGCGGGCGGCTGCGGTCCGGGCTTCAGACCGCCATGATCTCGGCTTCCTTCTGCGCGATCATCTTGTCGACGTCGGCGATGTGGCGGTCGGTGGCCTTCTGGATCTCGTCCTGCGCGCGGCGCTCGTCGTCCTCCGACGCCTCCTTGGCCTTGACCAGGTCCTTGACCTGCTGGTTGGCGTCGCGGCGCAGGTTGCGCACCGCCACCTTGGCGGCCTCGCCCTCGTGGCGGATCACCTTCACCAGGTCGCGGCGGCGTTCCTCGGTCAGCGCCGGCATCGGCACGCGGATGACGTCGCCCTGGGTCATCGGGTTGAGCCCCAGGTCGGAGTCGCGGATGGCCTTCTCCACCGCCTGCACCATCTTCTTCTCCCAGGGCTGCACGCTGATCGTGCGCGCGTCGATCAGGTTGACGTTGGCGACCTGGTTGATGGGCATCGGGCTGCCGTAGTAGTCGACCGTCACATGGTCGAGCAGGCCCGTGTGGGCGCGCCCGGTGCGCACCTTGCTGAGGTCGGCACGCAGCGCTTCCAGGGACTTGAGCATGCGCGCTTCGCAGCTGTTCTTGATCTCGGCGATGGACATGGTTGCGGACTCGGGAATGGCTAGGATGAGACGGCTTCAGAGATGCACCAGCGTGCCCTCGGGCTCGCCCTGCACGACGCGCAGCAGCGCGCCCGGCTTGAAGATGCTGAACACGCGGATCGGCAGGCCCTGGTCGCGGCACAGCGCGAACGCGGTGGCGTCCATCACCTGCAGGCGCCGCACGATGGCCTCGTCGAAACTGATGCGCTCGTAGCGCGTGGCCTGCGGGTCGCGCGCCGGGTCGGCAGTGTAGATGCCGTCGACCTTCGTCGCCTTGAGCATGACCTCGGCGCCGATCTCGGCGGCGCGCAGCGCCGCCGCGGTGTCGGTGGTGAAGAAGGGGTTGCCGGTGCCGCCGGCGAAGATCACCGACTTGCCCTCCTCCAGGTACTGCAGCGCCTTCGGGCGCACGTAGGACTCGACGACCTGGTCGATGCTGATGGCCGACATGACCCGCGCCACCAGTCCGGCGTGGCGCATCGCGTCGGCCAGCGCCAGCGAGTTCATCACGGTGGCCAGCATGCCCATGTAGTCGGCGGTCGCGCGGTCCATGCCGACCGCGCCGCCGGCGACGCCGCGGAAGATGTTTCCGCCGCCGATCACGATGGCCAGCTGGACCCCGCCGTGCACCACCTGCGCGATGTCCTCGACCATCTTGACGATGGTCGCGCGGTTGATGCCGTAGGGGTCGTCACCCATCAACGCCTCCCCGGAGAGTTTGAGCAACACGCGCTTGTAACCGCTCATGCCTGGGTTCTCCGGGAGGTGGGACGAATCGACGGGTGACGGGGCGTGCCGGGCCCTCAGGCGCCGCGGGCGGCGGCCATCTGCGCGGCGACCTCGTCGGCGAAATTCTCCGACTTTTTCTCGATGCCCTCGCCGACCACGTACAGCGTGAAGCCGCGCACCCGGGTCTTCGCCGCGGCCAGCATCTGCTCGACCGTCTGCTTGTCGTTCTTGACGAAGGCCTGGTTGAACAGCGAGACCTCCTTCAGGTACTTCTGCACGGCGCCCTCGACGCGCTTGGCGACGATTTCCGGCGACTGCACGGGGCGGCCCTCGGCGCGCGCCTTCTCGGCGTCCTCGGCGGCCTTCTGCGTGGCGATCGAGCGCTCGCTGTCGATCAGCGCGGCGGGCACCTCGGCGGCCGACAGCGCCACCGGCTTCATCGCCGCCACGTGCATCGCCACGTCCTTCGCGGCCACTTCGTCGCCGTCGTACTCGACGACCACGCCGATGCGCGTGCCGTGCAGGTAGCTGATCAGGCGCGAGCCGCCGGCGAAGCGCTTGAAGCGGCGGATGGTCATGTTCTCGCCGATCTTGCCGATCAGCGTGGTGCGCTGCGCCTCCACGCTCGCGCCGTCGACCTCCAGCGCGGACAGCGCGGCCACGTCGGCCGGATCGCGCTCGGCGACCAGGCGCGCCAGCATCTTGCCGAAGGCCAGGAAGTCGTCGTTCTTGGCCACGAAATCGGTTTCGCAGTTGATCTCGACCATGGCGCCCACGTCGCCGTCGATGTGCACGGCCACGATGCCCTCGGCCGTCACGCGCGACGCGGCCTTGCTGGCCTTGCTGCCCAGCTTGACGCGCAGCAGTTCCTCGGCGCGCCCCATGTCGCCCTCGGCCTCGGTCAGGGCCTTCTTGCACTCCATCATCGGGGCGTCGGTCTTGGCGCGAAGTTCAGCGACCATGGATGCGGTGATTGCCGCCATAAATGCACTCCTGATTCGATCCTGAATTGAACAAGGGGGCTGCGAGCAGCCCCCCTTCGATACCTGGCGGGCGCCCTCGCGGCACGCCCGGTGGGGCCGTCAGGCCGCGGGCGGCTCGTCGGCCACCTCGACGAATTCGGCGCTTTCCTCGCCGGAGGCCTGCACGGTTTCGCTCAGCGCGTCGTTGCGGCCCTCGAGGATCGCGTCGGCGACGCCGCGGCAGTACAGCGCCACCGCCTTGCCCGAGTCGTCATTGCCCGGGATCACGTGATCGATGCCGATCGGCGAATGGTTGGTGTCGACCACGCCGATGATGGGGATGCCCAGCATGTGCGCTTCCTCGACGGCGATCTTGTGATAGCCGACGTCGATCACGAACATCGCGTCGGGCAGCGCGTTCATGTCCTGGATGCCGCCGATGGACTTCTCCAGCTTGGCCAGCTCGCGCTGGAACATCAGCTGTTCCTTCTTGGTCATGTGCTCCAGCGCGCCTTCGGCGATCTGGGTCTGCATGTCCTTGAGCTTCTTGATCGATCCCTTGACCGTCTTGAAGTTGGTCAGCATGCCGCCCAGCCAGCGCGCGTTCACGAAGGGCATGCCGCAGCGTTGCGCCTCCGCCTGCACGATCTCCCCGGCCTGGCGCTTGGTGCCGACGAACAGGATGGTGCCGCGACGCGCCGCCATCTGGCGCGCGTACTTGCACGCGTCCTCGAACATCGGCAACGTCTTCTCGAGGTTGACGATGTGGATCTTGTTGCGATGGCCGAAAATGTACGGAGCCATCTTCGGGTTCCAGAACCGGGTCTGGTGGCCGAAGTGCACACCGGCCTCGAGCATTTCACGCATGGAAGCGGACATGGGTCAATCCTAGGTTGGGTCTCAAATCCGGCCCACAACCGGGCGTCCCATCGGATTCGCGGGCCGCCTTCGGCCCCGCCACTCCGACGCGTCGCCCGGCACCTGGCGGGGCCGGTTCGCGAATTTCGCCGCGTCGCATGCCGCATTCCATGCTGCACACGCCGCGCGGCGGCTCATCGGGACCCGGGTCGCAACCCGGGCTCGACAAAACTTTCGCATTATAGACCGGAAACCCTGCTGCACCGCAGCGCAAATCCGCACGGAAGTGTCCGCGCGCGTCCCTACGCGGCGGCGCGCTGGCGCACCGCCTCGAACAGGCACACTCCGGCCGCCACCGACACGTTCAGGCTGTCCACGCTGCCCTGCATGGGAATGTGCACCAGCTCGTCGCAACCCTCGCGCACCAGCCGGCGCAGGCCGCTGCCCTCGGCGCCGAGAACCAGCGCCAGCGGGCCGCGCAGATCGGTCCGGAACACGCTGGCCGGCGCCTCGCCGGCGGCGCCCACCACGCGCACCCCGCGCTCGCGCAGTCCCGCCAGCGCGCGCGCCATGTTGGTCACCATCAGATACGGCACGGTGTCGGCCGCTCCGCTGGCCACCTTGGCCGCCGCCGGGGTCAGCCCTACCGCGCGGTCCTTCGGGGCGAACACCGCGTGCGCCCCGGCGGCGTCGGCGCTGCGCAGCATCGCGCCGAGATTGTGCGGGTCGGTGACCCCGTCGAGCCCGAGCAGCAGCGGCGCATCGCCGGCGCCATCGAGCACCGCGTCCAGCGTGGTCGGTTGCGCCAGCGCCTCCACGCGCGCCACCACCCCCTGGTGGCGGCGCTCGCCGACCAGCGCGTCCAGGCGCGCCCCGGGCACCGCCTGCGCCTGCACCCCGGCCTGTTCGGCGCGCAGCAGCAGCTGGCGCATGCGCGCATCGTGGCGCGACGCATCGACCAGCAGTTCGCGCATGCTTTGCGGGGCCACGCGCAAGCGCGCGCCGACGGCGTGGAAGCCGTACAGCAGCTTCAGGCTCATGGGATGGAAGGCAAGGGTTCGGAATCCGCGCGCGTACCTCGCAGCACGCGTCCGGCTTGAAGTTCCAGCACGGCGTCGCAACGCGACGCCAGCTGGGGGTCGTGGGTCACCAGCACCAGCGTCGTCCCCTGCTGGCGCTGCAACTCGAACAGCAGATCGATGATGCGCGCTCCGGTGGCCGCGTCCAGATTGCCGGTCGGCTCGTCGGCCAGCAGCAGTCGCGGATGCGTGACGAAGGCGCGGGCCAGCGCCACGCGCTGCTGCTCGCCGCCCGACAGCACGCCCGGCCGGCGGTGTTCACGCCCGCCCAGCCCCACGCGGGCGAGCATCTCGCGCGCGCGCTGCAGCGATTGCGGCTCGGCGCCGGCGATGTCCAGCGCCAGGGACACGTTGTGCAGCGCATCCAGGTGCTCGATCAGCTGGAAATTCTGGAACACGAATCCCATGCGCGCGGCGCGCAGCGCCGCGCGTCCGTCCTCGTCGAGCGAGTACAGGTCCACGCCGTCGATCCACACCTTGCCCGCGCTCGGCAGGTCGAGTCCGGCCAGCAGCCCGAGCAAGGTCGACTTGCCGGAGCCGGATGGGCCGACAATGGCCAGGCTGCCGCCCACCGGGACCTCGAGGTCGATGTCGTCGAGCACCACCAGCTCGCCGCCGGCCTCGCGTACCGTCTTGCGCAGTTGCTGGGCGACAATGGCCGTTGGTTGGAAATTCGAGGACATGGCATGCGACGTGGATGGGCTCTCATTCTAGGAACTGTGCTGCTGGGACTGGCGGCGTGGAGCGGCGGCAGCGCGATGGCCGCCGGCAAACCGGTGCTGCTGGTCATGGGCGACAGCCTGTCGGCCGGCTACGGCCTGGACACCGGCAGCGGCTGGGTGGCGCTGCTGCAAAAGCGCCTGGACGACAGGCACATGGACTGGAAGGTGGTCAACGCCAGCATCAGCGGCGAGACCACCGCGGGCGGAGTCAGCCGGCTTCCCACCCTGCTGGGGCGCGACCAGCCGAAGGTGGTGGTGGTCGAACTCGGCGGCAACGACGCGCTGCGCGGGCTTTCGCTGGCCGCGACCGAGTCCAACCTGCGTTCGATCGTCAGCGCCTGCCAGCTGTCCGGCGCGCGGGTGCTGCTCGTGGGCATGCGCATCCCCCCGAACTACGGCCCCGCGTACACCAAGGGCTTCGAGGCCATCTTCCCGCGCGTGGCGCAACTGCAGCACACGCCGCTGGTGCCCTTCCTGCTGGCCGGAGTCGTCGGGCACCCCGACTGGTTCCAGTCCGACGACATCCACCCCACGGCGCGCGCGCAGCCGGTCATGCTCGACACCGTGTGGCCGAAACTCGAGCCGTTGCTGCAGCAGGCCGCCGGCAAGGGGCGATGAACCCACACCCCGTCGAGGCCGGCGACGCCCTGGCGCGGCTGCGTGAATTCGAGGCCGTGCTGGATGTGCGCAGCCCCGGCGAGTTCGCGCTCGACCACCTTCCCGGCGCCGCCAACTGGTGGGTGCTGGACGACGCCGAGCGTGCGCGCGTGGGCACGCTGTACAAGCAGCAGGGGGCCTTCGAGGCCAAGCGCCTGGGGGCCGCGCTGGTGGCGCGCAACATCGCACTGCACCTCGAGCGCTCGGGCCAGTCCTGGCCTCGGCGGCAGCGCGTGCTGGTGTACTGCTGGCGCGGCGGCAACCGCTCCGGCGCGATGGCGCACGTGCTGGCGCAGATCGGCTTTCCGGTCAGCCTGGTGCAGGGCGGCTACAAGGCCCTGCGCGCGGCGCTGGTGGAACGGCTGGCAGGCCTGGCCGAGGCGCAGCGCCTGGTCGTCGTGTGCGGCCCGACCGGCAGCGGCAAGAGCCGCCTGCTGCTGGCGCTGCAGGCGCGCGGCGCGCAGGTGCTGGACCTGGAACGCCTGGCCGCGCACCGCGGCTCGGTGCTCGGCGCCATGGCCGACGAAGCCCAGCCCTCGCAAAAGGCCTTCGAGACCCGCATCTGGGAGCGCATGCGCGACTTCGACCCGCTGCGCCCGGTGTTCGTCGAGAGCGAAAGCCGCCGCATCGGGCGCCTGCAGGTCCCGCCGGCCCTGATCGAGCGCATGCGCGCCGCAGAATGCCTGCGTCTGCAGGCCGAGCCCGAGGTGCGCGTGCAGGTGCTGCTCGGCGACTACGCCGACATGCGCGCCGACCCCGAGGAGCTGCAGCGACGCCTGCGCACGCTGCACGAATTGCGCGGCGCGCAGGCGGTGGCACGCTGGCAGCGCATGGCCGCGGCCGGCGAGTTCGCCGAACTCACGCGCGAACTCCTCGCGCAGCACTACGACCCCAGCTACGCCGCTTCGATGCAGCGCAACTACCAGCAGTTCGCGCAGGCCGCGTCGATGCAGGTGGCGCATGCCGAGGCCTTCGAGGAGCTGGCGGCGCGGGTGCAGCGGCATTTCGACCCGGCCGACGCCGCGGCGCGGGTCCAGCCGGCCTGAGGCGGGGCGCCGCGGCGCCTCAGGCGCGGCCGCGTACCGCCTGCAACAAGCCCTGCAGCACCTGCAGCGGGCTCGGCGGACAGCCCGCGATGCGCAGGTCCACCGGCAACACCTGCTCCACCCCGCCGCACACGGCGTAGCTGCCCGCGAACTCCCCGCCGCACACCGCGCAGTCGCCGACCGCCACCACCAGCCGCGGCTCGGGCATGGCCTCGTAGGTACGCAGCAGCGCCTCGCGCATGTGCAGGCTCACCGGCCCGGTCACCAGCAGCAGGTCGGCGTGCCGCGGACTGGCCACGAAATGCACGCCGCGGCCCTCGAGGTTGTAGTAGGGGTTGGACAGCGCGCCCAGTTCGAACTCGCAACCGTTGCACGAACCGGCGTCGACCACGCGCACGGCCAGCGCGCGCCGCAGCAGGCGGCGCAGCTCGAGGTCCAGATCGTCGCGCTCGGCCGGCACCTCGGCCGTCGCGGAGCCCTCGCCCGGCGCGGCCTGCACCAGGCCCGTGCGGGCGACTCGACGCAAGATATGCCACATGATCGTGCGATTCAGCCGTCGTGTCCCGAATAGGACAGGTTGAAGGATTTGTTGATCAGCGGGAAGTCCGCGACGATGTCGCGCGCCGCCGCCCATTCCACCGCCGGCCAGTTCTGCCACGACGCATCGTGCGCATGCGCCTGCGCCACGCGGCCCCCGGCGTCCAGGCGCAGCGCCACCAGCACCGGCCCGCGCCAGCCCTCCACCAGGCCCAGCGACCAGCCCGCGCGCCCGCCCGCGCCGCCCTCGGGCCACGGCGCGCGCAGCTCTCCCTCGGGCAGGCGCAGCAGCAGTTCACGGCACAACCGCAGCGACTCGAACAGTTCGTCGAAGCGCTGCGCCATGCGCGCCGCGACGTCGCCGTCGCGCTGCAACGGCACCTGCAGCTCCAGCCCGGCATAAGGCTGCATGCCGCGGCGCAGGTCGATGTCCTGCGCGCTGGCGCGCGCGGCCAGCCCGAGCATGCCCAGGCTTCGCGCCAGCGCGGCGTCGACGCGCCCGGTGCCGCGCAGCCGGTCCTGCAGCCCGGCATGCTGCTCGAAAGCCGCCAGCAGCACCCGTGCGTCGTCGCCCAGGCGCAGGCACTGCGCGTCGAGCTGTGCCAGCGCGGACGCGGCGACGTCGCGCGCCACGCCCCCCGGGCACAGCGCGTCCATCGGCCAGCGCGCGCCGAAAGCCTGCTGGTTCAGGCGCAGCACCTGTTCCTTGAGCATGGAGAACTGCGACAGCCCGAAGCCCAGCCCGGTGTCGCCGGCGATCGCACCGATGTCGCCGAGGTGATTGGCGATGCGCTCGCGCTCCAGCAGCAGCGCGCGCAGTTGCAGCGCGCGCGGCGGCGGCGACACGCCGGCCGCGGCTTCCAGCGCCATGCAGCAGGCCCACGCGCCGGCCACCGTGCTGTCGCCGCTCAGGCGCGCGCCCAGGCGCACCGCGCCCGCGGCATCGCGCCCGCGCAGCAGCCGGGCCACGCCCTTGTGGGTCCAGCCCAGGCGCTGCTCCAGGCGCAGCACCTGCTCGCCCAGCACCGAGAAGCGGAACTGACCGGGCTCGATGATTCCCGCGTGCACCGGTCCGACGTTGATCTCGTGCACGCCCTGCCCCTGCACGTCGACATAGGCGTAGGGCTGCGGATTCTCCGGCACGCGCATCGGACCCGCCTGCCCGCGCAGCGGATGCCAGTCGGCGGCCCAGGCCTGGTGACGCAGCCACGGGCGCGGATCCGCGCCCTGCGCGAGCGGCCCGAGCAGGTCGCGCAGGGCGCGCTGCAGTCGCTGCGCCACCGGGAACCATTCGTGCAGCCCGGGATAGATCTCGCCGTGGCGCAGCGGCAGCGAGGCCAGCTGCAGCCCGTCGTCGAGCAGCCACAAGGCCCACACCAGCACGCCCTGCCCCGGCTGCTCCTCGCCCCACAGGCTGAGCAGGCGCGCATCGCGCGCATGCATGCGTCGCGCCAGCTCCACCCAGCCGAGGGCATCGAGGCGCACATGCTGCAGCCCCAGCCCGAGACCGGACCACAGCGTCGGCGCTTCGCGCTGCGCGTCGCCCTGCATCACGCGGCTCCCCCGGCGAGCACCGTCGCCGCGGCATGCCAGGCGGCTACGGCGATTCCCGGGATCCACACCCCGAGCAGCACCACCAGCGCCAGGTGCAGCCATGCCGGAACCAGCCAGGGGCGCTGCGCCAGCGTGCGCAACTCGCCCTGCTGCGAACGTCCGAACACCATCGCCTGGGCGCGCCACAACACCGCGGCCAGCGCCACCAGCAGCCCCAGCAGCAAGGGCACGACGCTCCACGGCGCGGCCTGCACCGCGCTGCCGAGGATCAGGAATTCGCTGACGAACACCCCGAAGGGCGGCAGCCCCACGATGCCCAGCGCGCCCAGCAGCAACACCCAGCCCAGCGCCGGCGATCGCTCGCGCAGGCCGCGAATGGCATCGATGCGCGACGAACCGGCCTTCTGCGAGGCATGCCCGACACTGAAGAAGATCGCGCTCTTGGTCAGCGCATGCACGCACAGATGCAGCAGCGCGCCGAACACCGCCAGCGGCGTGCCCAACCCGAAGCCGAAGCTCGCCAGACCCATGTGCTCGATCGAGGACCACGCGAACAGCCGCTTCGCATCGTCCTGGCGCCACAGCATGAGGGCCGCCACCACCACCGACAGCACCCCGAAGCCCTGCAGCAGCAGTCCCGGCCAGGCCGCGTGCACGCTGCCCTCCACCAGCACGCGCAGGCGCAGCACCGCGTACAGCGCGACATTGAGCAGCAGGCCCGAGAGCACCGCGGAGACCGGGGTCGGCCCCTCGGCATGCGCATCCGGCAGCCAGCTGTGCAGCGGCACCAGTCCCACCTTGGTGCCGTAGCCGACCAGCACGAACACGAAGGCCACGCTCATCGCCGCCGGCTCCAGCGCGCCGCGCGCCGCGTCCAGGCGGGTCCACAGCAGCGCCTGCGCGCCCTGCCCGCCGAGCACCCGCTCGGCCGCCGCGTACACCAGCACCGTGCCGAACAGCGCCAGCGCGAGCCCGACGCCGCAGACGATGAAGTACTTCCACGCCGCCTGCAGGCCGGCCGGGGTGCGGTACAGCGACACCAGCAGCACGGTGGACAGGGTCGCCGCCTCCATCGCCACCCACAGCAGCCCCAGGTTGTTGCTCAGCAGCGCCAGCAGCATGGTGAACACGAACAGCTGGAACAGCGCGTGGTACAGGCGCAGGCGCTGCCCGCCGAGGCGTCCGGCCGCCTGCTCGAAGCGCATGTACGGAACCGAGAACGCCGCCGTGCCGGCGGCGACGAAACAGGTCAGCAGCACCAGGTAGGTGCTGAGCGAGTCGGCATACAGCTGCGACCCCAGCGCCAGCAGCGGCCCCTGCACGGCCACCGCCACGCCGAGCACGCAGGCCAGCGCGAACCCGAGCACGCTGAAGCCCAGGTTGAGCAGCTCGGCGCCGCGGCGCTGCCCCAGCCAGCCCAGCAGCACGGCCGCGCCCAGCGGCAGCGCGAGCAGCGCCGGCAGCAGCCAGGAGAACCAGGACGCGGGCGTCATGTCCGGCCGCGCGGCGGTGCCGGCAGTTCCAGGCTGTCGAACTGCTCGCGAATGCGCAGCACGAACACCCCGAGGATGAACACCCCGACCAGCAGGTCGAGCCCGATTCCCAGCTCCACGACCATCGGCATGCCGCGGGTCGCCGCGGTGGCGCCGAACAGCAGCCCGTTCTCCAGCGCCAGGAAGCCCAGCACCTGGGCGATCGCATTGCGCCGGCTGATCATCATCAGCAGCGCCAGGAACACCACCGCCATCGCGATGCCCAGCAGGCCGCGCGTGGCCGCGTGCGCCAGATGCTCCAGCGGCTGCGCCAGCGCGAACGCGAACAGCACCAGCGCCATGCCCAGCAATTGCATCAGGGGAATGTTGAACAGCGGTTCGATGTCCCACTGCGCATGCAGGCGCCGCGTCAGGCGCAGCAGCACCCAGGGCAGCAGCAGCACCTTCAGCGCCAGCGCCAGCAGCGCCGATCCGTACAGCTCCGGCTGCCCCGAGGTCCAGCCGACCAGCACCGAGGTGGCGGCCAGCAGCAGGCCCTGCCAGGCGAACAGCCAGATCAGCCCCATGACCCGACGCTGCGACAACATGGCGAAGGACAGCAGCAGCAGCAGGGCCGCGAACAGGTGGATCAGCTGCAGCGCCGGCGCCAGGCTCGCCCAGGCTGCGGCATGGGTCGCATCGCGCATGGCTCAGGGCTCCAGCATCAGGCCCACCCACAGCCCCAGCACGGCGAGCAGGAAGGCGGTGGCCAGGAACTCGGGCGCGCGGAACACCCGCAACTTGGCGCTGCTGGTCTCCACCAGCGCGATCGCGGCGCCGGCCAGCCCGAGCTTGCCCAGCAGCGCGGCCAGTGCCGGCAGCAACCACCACAGGCTCTCGCTGCGCGTGGCGATGCCCCACGGCGCGAACATCGCGAAGCCCATGCAGGCGTAATTGAACAGCTTCAGCCACTGCGCCCATTCCACCAGCGCCAGGTGCCTGCCCGCATACTCCAGCACCATGGCCTCGTGCACCATGGTCAGTTCCAGGTGCGTGCTCGGGTTGTCCACCGGCAGGCGCGCGTTCTCGGCCAGCAGCACCATGACGAAGGCGACGGCGCCGAAGGCCAGCGCCGGGTGGATGCTCGGGCCGTGGCGCTGCAGCACCTCGGCGACCACCGGCAGCTGCGTGCTGCCGGCCATCAGCGACGCGCTGAACAGCACCATCAGCAGCGCCGGCTCGGCCAGGAAGCCCAGCATCATCTCGCGCCGCGCGCCCAGCCCGCCGAAGGCGGTCCCGGGATCCATCGCCGCCAGCGCCTGGAACACCCGCGACAGCGCGAACAGCCCGACCAGCGCGATGGCGTCGGCCACCGCGGCCAGCGGCAGCTCGGTGGTCAACGACGGGATGATCGCCGCGGCCGCGCTCATGCTGCCCAGCAGGATGTAGGGCACCGCGCGAAACAGCGGGCTCGCCGTGTCCGGAACCACCGGCTGGCGCACGAACAGCTTGCGCAGGCGCCAGTACGGCTGCCACAGCGGCGGCGCGCTGCGGTTGGACAGCCAGGCGCGGCACTGCGCGACCCAGCCCGCCAGCAACGGCGCCAGCAGCAGCGCCGCCACCACGCTCAGGCTCTGGGTCAGCAGCTCGCCGAGCCAGCCCAGCCAGCCGGGAGCGACGGAAGCCAGCACCGCCGTGTTCATGCTCGACTCCATGGGGAATCCGGGACGTTCATCGAAGCACCAGCAGCAACAGCACCAGCAAGGTGCCGAAGGTGTACATCAGGTAGCCCGCCATGCCGACCTGCTGCGCGCGCCCGAGCAGGCGCGCCAGTCCGAGCACGCCGGCCGCCACGGGCCGGTACAGGCGCGTGCGCAGCGGGTCGTCGACCTGCTCCACGTGGCGCGGCTGCGCGTCGTCGGGCGCCGGGGCCTGCGCGTGGATCTCGAACAACGGCGCGAACAGGCGCCGCACCGGCTGTCCGAAGCCCTCGGCGCTGTCCTGCATGCGCGGACTGCCCGGCAATTCCCCGCAGGCCCAGGCCGGCGCCACCCGCGTCGGCGCGCTGCGCCACGCATGCGCGACCAGCACCCCGGCCGCCGTCAGCAACAGCCCGAGCAGCACCAGCGACAAGGGATCGAAGGTGGCGCGCTGCGCCGACACCGGGGCGAGCTGCGACCAGCCGCTGCCCAGCGCCACGCCCTGCCCGAGCAGCGGCAGTTCGACGCGCTCCACCAGCCGCAGCACCAGCCCCGGGAACAGGCCCAGGCCGAGGCTCAGCCCGGCCAGCCAGACCAGTCCGGCACGCTGCGCCCAGCCCGGGTCGTGCGCGGCGGCGAGCCCCGGCTCGCGCTCGCGGCCGAGGAACACCACGCCGTAGAACTTGACCATCACGTAGGCGGCCAGCGCCGCCACCAGCACCAGCAGCGCCGCCCCGAGCACGATGAACATGCCCAGCAGCGCCTGCGGCAGCGCCGGCGTGAGCACGAAGGCCTGCAGCAGCAGCCACTCGGCGACGAAACCGCCGAGCAGCGGCAGCCCGGCCATCGCCAGCGCGCCCACGAGTGCGCTCCAGCCGACCCACGGCATGCGCCGCAGCAGGCCGCCCAGGGTGCCCAGGCTGCGCCGGCTGGTCGCATGCATCACCGAGCCGGTGGCCAGGAACAGCAGGTTCTTCACCATCGCATGGTTGAGCAGGTGGAACAGCAAGGCGGCCAGCGCCAGCGCGGCCAGCGCCGGCATGCCGGCGGCGCGAAACACCAGGGTCAATCCCAGCGCCGCGAAGGCCAGCCCCATGTTCTCGATCGACGACCACGCCAGCAACCGCTTCATGTCGTCCTGCACCGCCGCCTGCAGCACCCCCAGCAGCGCGCTGCTCAGGCCCAGCAGCAACAGCACCAGCCCCCAGCCCGTGCTGCTCAGGTGCAGCAGGTCGAGACTGACGCGCAGCAAGGCATACAGCGCGGTCTTCAGCATCACCGCGCTCATCAGCGCCGACACCGGCGACGGCGCCGCGGGGTGCGCCTCCGGCAGCCAGGCGTGCAGCGGCGCCAGCCCCGCCTTGGCGCCGAAGCCCAGCACCGCCAGCAGCATGGCCGCGCCGACCACCCCGGGCGACAGCGGCGCCTGCCGCATGGCGTCGAAGGACAGCCCCTGCAGCCAGGCCTGCGGAGCCGCGGACTGCGCCAGCAGCACGAACATGACGACCAGGCACAAGGCGCCCAGGTGGGCCATCAGCAGGTACAGGAAGCCGGCCTCGCGCACCTCCTGCACGTCGTCGCGCGTCAGCACCAGCAGGTACGAACTCAGCGCCATCGCTTCCCACGCGAGCAGGAAGCCGAAGGCATCGTCGGCCAGCAGCACCAGCGCCATGGCCGCCAGGAACAGGTGGTAGGCCAGCCCGATCTGCCCCGGCGGCGCGCCCTCGCCGACGCGGAAGTAGCCGCAGCCGAACAGGGTGCTGCCGAAGGCCGAGGCCCCGAGCAGCATCAGGAAGAAGCCCGCCAGCGGATCCAGCCGCCAGTGCAGCACCAAACCACTGGCACCGAGCGCGAGCGAGGCCTCGGCCGGCTGCGTGAACACCGCGGCCAGCCCCACCGCCGCCATCACCGCGCACAGCGCCGCGCCGACCGGGAACACACGGTGCGCAACCCAGCGCGTCGACCGCGGGCGCAGCAGCGCGGCGACCCCCGCGAGCGCCCAGCACACCACCACGCCGAGCGCGGCGGAGAGCAGCAGGCGAGAGTTCATGGTCGATTCAAGGGCACATGCAATTCACATGCGATGTGCATGCCATGGTAATACAATCAGCATCATCATGGAACAACGAACCACCCGGCTGACCGTCCTGATCGACCCGCGCAAGAAGGAGTTGTTCGAGCACCTGTGCGCCCGCGAGGACCAGACCCCCTCGCAGGTGGTGCGGCGCCTGGTCCGCGACTACATCGAACAGCGCCTGGGGCGCCCCTGGAAGCCCGGCGAGTCGCTGGACGAAGTGCTCGGCGATGCCCAGCCCGGCGACGCGCCGGGCCGCTCGTAGCAGGCGTCTGGAGTCCCCCCGCGGGGACGATCGCGCAGCGCGGGCCGGGCGGCCCGCTCAGGCCGCGGCCAGGCTCGCGCCCGCCGCCTCGACGCGGGCTCGCGTGGCGGCCTCGAACAGGCCGCGCGCATCCAGGCGCCGGTGGCGCGGATCGCTCATGGCCTGGCGCCAGGCGCGCGCACCCGGCGCGCCTTTCCACAGACCCAGCATGTGGCGCACCACCGCGAACGGGGCCACGCCCTGCGCGGCCATGCGTTCGCAATAGCCGAGCATCGCATCCTCGACGGCCTGCGCGTCGGCCGCTTGCGGCACGTCGCAGCCGAAGTGGTCGCGATCCCAGCTCGCCAGCCACCACGGCCGCTGGTAGGCCTCGCGGCCGACCATCACGCCGTCGACATGGCGCAGGTGCTCGCGCAGCTGCGCGTCGTCACGCACCCCGCCGTTGAGCACGATGCGCAACTGCGGGAACTCCTGCTTGAGCCGGTACACGAACTCGGGGCGCAGCGGCGGGACCTCGCGGTTGTCCTTCGGACTCAGCCCGTCCAGCCACGCATTGCGGGCATGCACGATGAACACCTCGCAACCACCCCGCGCCACCTCGCCCACGAAGTCGCGCACGAAGCCGTAGTGCTCGATGCGGTCGATGCCGATGCGATGCTTGACCGTCACCGGCATCGCATCGCCCACCGCGTCGCGCATCGCCGCCACGCAGTCGCGCACCAGCGGCGCCTCGGCCATCAGACAGGCTCCGAAGGCGCCGCGCTGCACCCGCGGGCTCGGGCAGCCGCAGTTCAGGTTGACCTCGGCGTAGCCCCAGCGCAGCGCCAGGCGCGCGCATTCGGCCAGCGCCTGCGGCTCGCTGCCCCCCAGCTGCAGCGCCACCGGCTGCTCGGCGGGGTCGAAGTCCAGATGCCGCGCCCGGTCGCCGTACAGCAGCGCACCGGTGGTCACCATCTCGGTGTACAGCCGGGCCTGGCGGCTCAGGCGACGGTGGAAGTAGCGGCAGTGGCGATCGGTCCAGTCGAGCATCGGCGCGACGCAGGCACGCCACGCCGCACCGTCGTCGGCGCAGGACGCGTCGGCACGGCCGCGAGTCGCAGCCGAAGTCTCGGGTGCAGGGATGTTCATGGACGGGGAAATCGGACGACGGAATCGGTGGAATCGGTCCGGGCTGGATTTTCGCGCGATTCGCCGGGAAGCGCAGCGCGCGCGCCAAAACAAAAACCCGTCTACCTGTTTTTCACAGGTAGACGGGCTGGAAGGGGAGCCTGACGATGTCCTACTTTCACACGCGAATGCGCACTATCATCGGCGCTGAGGCGTTTCACGGTCCTGTTCGGGATGGGAAGGAGTGGGTCCAC
>JAKAXL010000032.1 GCA_021816585.1 Pseudomonadota bacterium
GAGGCCGGGCAGCGACGTCCGGGCAGCCAGGCGGCGACGATGCGCGGCGCGGTGTTCGTGACCTGCGCGGCCCGCGGTGGCGAGGCGCTGCGCAGCGAGCTTCAGCTGCTCGGCGCGCAGCTGGGCGGGGTGCCGCTGGTGGGCTTTCGGGCGGCCGGCGAGTTCTCCGGCGCGGGCGTGCATGCCTACGCGTCGGTGCTGCGGGTGTTCGGGCAGGACCCCGCGATGTGAGTGTTCGCTTTCGCGGGAAGGCCGTGAATGCCTGGTTCGGCCGGGTTCTCAGTCGCCCTTGCGCAGGTGGTCGATGAGCCCGTTGAGCTCGTCGAGCGAATGAAAGGCCAGCGAGATCTCGCCGCGCAGGCGGCTGCCGCTGCCCTTGGCGCGGATGTGCACGGGGGCGGCGAGGCGCTCGCCCAGCTCATGTTCGAGGCGGTCGAGTTCGCGGCGTTCGGGCTGTGCGGCGGCCGCGCGGGGCGCAGCCGCCGCGCCTTGCTGCTGGCGCGCGCACAGGCGCTCGGTTTCGCGCACCGACAGGCGCTTCGCCTGCACCTGTTGCGCGGCCATCACCTGGGTCGCGCCGTCCAGCGCCAGCAGGGCGCGCGCATGCCCCATGTCGAGGTCGCCGGCCTGCAGCATGTCCTGCACCGGCGGCGCGAGGTTGAGCAGTCGAAGCAGATTGCTGACCGCCGCGCGCGAACGCCCGACGGCCTGCGCGGCCTGCTCGTGGGTGAAGGCGAACTCGTCGATCAGACGCCGGATTCCCTGGGCCTCCTCGAGGGGGTTGAGGTCTTCGCGCTGGATGTTCTCGATCAGCGCCATGGCCAGCGCGGCGTGGTCGGGGACCTCGCGTACCAGCACCGGAACCTGCTCGAGCCCGGCCAGGCGGGCGGCGCGGCTGCGGCGTTCGCCGGCGATGATCTCGTACTTGCCCGAAGCCAGCGGACGCACGAGGATCGGCTGCATGATGCCCTGCGCCTTGATGCTCTCGGCGAGCTCGAACAGCGCGCCTTCGTCCATGCGGGTGCGCGGCTGGTAGCGGCCGGGGACCAGCGCGTCCAGCGGCAGCGACGATGGCGCAGGACTGGCGATGTCGGCCCCCTGGGCGCCCAGCAGGGCCTCCAGCCCGAGGCCCAGGCCCTTGCGCTTCTTCGGGGCCGGCGGCGTGGATTTGGGTGTGACGTTCATGCGGGGGTGGGGTCTGGGCTGCGGGAGGCGAGGCCTTCGGTGCGCACGCGGCGCACCATCTCCTCGGCGAATTCGATGTAGGCCTGCGCACCGCGGCTGGCGCGGTCGAACACGACGCCGGGCAGGCCGTAGCTGGGCGCCTCGGCCAGGCGCACGTTGCGCGGGATCACGGCGTCGAACACCTTGCTGCCGAAGTGGGCCTTGAGCTGCTCGCTGACCTGCTGCTGCAGCGTGATGCGCGGATCGAACATGACCCGCAGCAGGCCGATCAGCACCAGTTCGGGGTTGAGCTTGGCGTGCACCTGGCGCACCGTGTTGACCAGGTCGGTGAGGCCCTCGAGGGCGAAGTACTCGCATTGCATCGGCACGATCACGCCGCGCGCCGCGCACAGCGCGTTCAGGGTCAGCAGGCCCAGCGCCGGCGGGGTGTCGATGAGCACGAAGTCGTACTCGTCGGCCACCTCGGCGAGCAGTTGCTTGAGCCGGTGTTCGCGGCGCTCCTCGTCGACCAGTTCGACTTCGGCGCCGGCGAGCTCGCGATTCGCCCCCAGCACGTCGTAGCCGCCTTGCGGGCTGGTGCGACGCGCTTCGCGCAGCGGGGCGATGCCGAGCAGGGCCTGGTAGACGCTGGGGTGCAGCTGGCGCTTGTCGACCCCCGAGCCCATGGTCGCGTTTCCCTGCGGATCCAGGTCGACCAGCAGCACGCGCTGGCCGACGCGCGCCAGCCCGGCGGCCAGGTTCACGCTGGTCGTGGTCTTGCCGACGCCGCCCTTCTGGTTGGCCACACAAAATACCGATGCCATCGCAAGAATCCTAGGAAGTGACCTGATCCGGGTTCGTCCGGCCGGGCTGTCGCGGGCGCAGCCAGACGACGCAGCGCTGCGCCTGCAGCCCCGGCACCTGCAGCGCCTCGACCTCATGCTGCAGGGTCGCGGGCAGCGCCTGCAGCTCGGACTGCGGGACGCTGCCCTTCATCGCGGCCCACGCTCCGCCCGGCAGCAGCAAATGCTCGCTGATGCGCACGAGTTCGGCAAGGTCGCCGACGGCGCGGCTGGTGATGCAGTCGAATCCCGGGAGCTCGAGCTGCTCCACGCGGGCGTGCTCGACCTGCACATTGTGCAGACGCAGGGTTGCGGCCACCTGGCGCAGGAAGGCGCACTTCTTCTGCACCGCCTCGACGAGCACGAGCTGCCATTGCGGGCGCATGATCGCCAGCACCATGCCGGGCAGCCCGCCGCCGGAGCCGACGTCGAGCACGCGGCGGGGCGCCGTGCGGTCCAGCGCCGGCAGCAGCGACAGGCTGTCGGCCAGGTGCAGGCTGAGCATGCGCTCGGGGTCGCGCACGGCGGTCAGGTTGTACACGCGGTTCCAGCGCTGCAGCAGGTCCAGATACTGCAGCAGTTGCGCGCGCTGTCCGGCATCGGCCGGCAGGCGCAGCGCCTGCAGCACCGCATCGAGGCGGGCGGCTGCGTCGGCGTCCGGGCGCGGGTTGGCCACGCGCGGGCCGTCGCCGGGGCCGCGGGGGGCCGAACTCATCCGGCGGCCCGGCCGGCGGAGGCCGCCGGGGAGCGCAGGCGGCGCTTGCGTAGGTGCACCAGCAGCAGGGAAATGGCCGCCGGGGTGACCCCGGAGACCCGCGAAGCCTGGCCGAGGGTGTGCGGCCGGGCGCGCCCGAGCTTTTGCCGCACCTCGATCGACAGGCCCTGCACCGAGGCGTAGTCCAGGTCCTGCGGCAGGGCCATGTTCTCGAATTCGGCGGCGCGCTGCACGTCGAGCTGCTGGCGCTCGATGTAGCCCGAGTACTTGACGCCGATCTCCACCTGCTCGGCCTCGGCGGGCTGCAGCGCCTGCGGCGGCGCGTAGCGTCCGGCCAGGCGCGTGGTGAGCCGGGCATAGTCGACGCCCGGGCGGCGCAGCAGGTCTTCCAGGCGGTACTCGCGCTCGATCGGCTGGCCCACCAGTTCGGTGGCGTCGGGCGCCGCGAGGTGCTGCGGCTGCACCCAGGTGTCGCGCAGGCGCTGGCGCTCGCGCTCGATGGCGTCGCGCTTGCGGCAGAACGCGTCCCAGCGCAGGTCGTCGACCAGCCCGAGGCGGCGCCCGGCCTCGGTGAGGCGCAGGTCGGCGTTGTCCTCGCGCAGGCTGAGCCGGAATTCGGCGCGGCTGGTGAACATGCGGTAGGGTTCGTTGACCCCCTTGGTGATCAGGTCGTCGACCAGCACGCCCAGGTAGGCCTGTTCGCGCCCGGGGGTCCATGCGGGATCTCCGCGTACCAGCAGCGCGGCGTTGGCCCCGGCGAGCAGGCCCTGCGCGGCAGCCTCCTCGTAGCCCGTGGTGCCGTTGATCTGGCCGGCGAAGAACAGCCCGGCGATGGAACGGGTCTCCAGCGAGGCCTTCAGCGAGCGCGGGTCGTAGTAGTCGTACTCGATGGCGTAGCCGGGGCGCAGCAGGTGCGCGTTCTCCAGTCCGGGGATGCTGTGCACCAGTTCGATCTGCACGTCGAAGGGCAGGCTGGTCGACACACCGTTGGGATAGAACTCGTGGGTGTGCAGGCCTTCGGGCTCCAGGAACACCTGGTGCGAGTCCTTGCCGGCAAAGCGATGGATCTTGTCCTCGATGCTGGGACAGTAGCGCGGGCCGACGCCCTCGATGACTCCCGTGTACATCGGGCTGCGATCGAGCCCGGAGCGGATGATTTCGTGGGTGCGCGGGTTGGTATGGGTGATCCAGCAGGGGAGCTGGCGCGGATGCTGCGCGGCGTCGCCCAGAAAGCTGAACACCGGGATCGGATCGAGGTCGCCGGGTTGCTCCTCCATGCGCGAGAAGTCGATGCTGCGACCGTCGATTCGCGGCGGGGTGCCGGTCTTCAGGCGCCCCTGCGGGAGCCCGATTTCCCGCAGGCGGTGCGCCAGCGAGACGGCGGGCGGATCTCCGGCACGGCCGGCCGGGTAGTTCTGCAATCCGATGTGGACCTTGCCGTCGAGGAAGGTGCCGGCGGTCAGCACCACGCTGCGGCCGCGAAAGCGGATGCCGCTCTGCGTGACGGCGCCGCAGACGCGCTCGCGTTGCCCGTCCGATTCGAGCATCAGGTCGTCGACCGCCTGCTGGAACAGCCACAGCCCGGGCTGGTTTTCCAGGCGCGAGCGGATCGCCGCCTTGTACAGCACGCGGTCGGCCTGTGCGCGGGTGGCGCGCACGGCCGGGCCCTTGCTGCCGTTGAGCATGCGGAACTGGATGCCGGCCTCGTCGGTGGCCGCGGCCATCGCGCCGCCGAGGGCGTCGATCTCCTTCACCAGGTGCCCCTTGCCGATCCCGCCGATCGACGGGTTGCAGGACATCTGGCCGAGGGTCTCGATGTTGTGGGTCAGCAGCAGGGTCGTGGCGCCCATGCGCGCAGCGGCCAGGGCCGCCTCGGTCCCGGCGTGCCCGCCGCCGACCACGATCACATCGAAAATCTTCGGGTATTCCATGGATTCCACCGCTTGCGAGTGTCGCATTGTAGGCGGCAGCCGTCGGGGGGCGTTCAGGGCGTGTCGCGAACCTGCCGATGTTCCACGTGGAACACATATCTCGCATCGGGCATGATCGGGATCATCTCAAGGGGCTTGCATACCCGATAGAGTTATGTTTCATACCCTGGAACTGTCCCGAGGAGGAGTCCGATCATGAAAATCAACGAAGGCGGTTTGGACCGTGCGGTGCGCATTGTTGTCGGTCTGGTGCTGATCGCGCTGTCGGCCACCGGCACCATCGGCGTCTGGGGCTACATCGGGATCATCCCGCTGCTGACGGGGATCGCCGGGGTGTGCCCGGCGTATGCGCTGATGGGCATCAACACCTGCCCGATGAAAAAGGGCGGTTGACGGCGGCTGCCTCCGCGGCGATGTTCCACGTGGAACATCGCTGGGCTCCTGCATCGCGCTGCGCGATGCGCCATGAAAAAACGCCAGACCCCACGGGGATCTGGCGTTCGGGTTCTCGGCGTCTTGGCGCCGATGCTTGCCGGTGCTTCGCGCTTGTGCACGCGCCCGGTCGGATCGTCTCCTCGTTACTCGCTCCTGAATCCACGCCGCCGACGCCTTGGCGGGCGACCTCGACGATTATTCGCCGCTACCCCTGGCTTGCCCACACGGGAAAACCCGCTCCCGCGAGCGGGGGGACAGGATGCGCGGGCACCCGGACCGCACTCAATGCCCGAGCCCGGGGAACAGCTTGAGCAGGCCCTCGCTCATCAACTCGACGGACAGCGCCGCGATCAGCAGCCCCATCAGCCGGGTCATGATGTTGATCCCCGTCTTGCCGATCAGCCCGGCGATGCCCTCGGCGGCGCGAAACGCCGCCGCGATCACCAGCGCCGCGACCACGCCGTAGCCGACCAGCACCAGCAACGAAGGCCAGTGCCGGTCCTTGTCGGCATACACGATCACGGTCGAGATGGTGGCCGGCCCGGTCAGCAGCGGCACGGTCAGCGGGACCACCGCGATGCTGCGGCTGGCCTCGGCCTCATCCATCTCCTCGGGAGTCGAGCGGAAGGCGGTCGGCGTCGCATTCAGCATGCCGATCCCGCTGATCAGCAGCAGCAGGCCGGCGCCCACCTGGAACGAGGGCAGGGAAATGCTGAAGAACTGCAGCAGGCGGGTGCCGAGCAGCGCGCTGACCGCGATCACCAGGAAGGCCGAGATCGAGCAGGTGGTGATCGTGCGTTTGCGCTGCTCCGGCGTGAAGCCCTCGGTCAGCGCAAGGAACACCGGGACGATTCCCAGGGGATTGATGATGGCCAGCAGCGCGACCAGCGGTTTGATCAGCTGCGTGGCTTGGGAGTGGTCGGCGATCAGGCTCATTGAACGAATCCGATGCGTGCGCCGCGGCGGCTGCGGTGGCGGCTGAAGTCGCGCTCGAGGAGCTCGTGGCGTCCGTCGAGCTTGGCGGCGCCGAAGGCGGCGCTGAGCAGGCGGCGCATCTCGCGCGGGCTCGCCTCGGCAAGCGCACGCAGCGCGGGCTCGCCCAGCTCCGGCGGGAAGGCGCCGCCCCAGTCGTGGCCTTCGCGCAGTTCGCGGTACAGGCGCGACGCGA
Source organism: Pseudomonadota bacterium (assembly GCA_021816585.1). Classification (GTDB taxonomy): domain Bacteria; phylum Pseudomonadota; class Gammaproteobacteria; order Burkholderiales; family Burkholderiaceae_C; genus Thiomonas_A. The sequence continues at coordinate 6,256 of JAKAXL010000032.1, forward strand.
TGGAGCGCCGGCCGAGTTCGTCCGGAGCGTCCAGCTCGAACACGTCGAGGCGGTTCAGCAGGGGCTCCGGAATCGCCGACGCGTCATTCGCGGTGGCCACCCACACCACGGCCGAGCAGTCGATGGGCACCTCGGCGAATTCGTCGGTGAAATGCCTCGCGGTGTCGTGCTCGAGCAGGCTGTAGAGCGCGCCAAGCGGGTCGTACTGGGCCCCCGAAGCCGCCTTGTCGATCTCGTCGATCACCACCACCGGATTGGCGAACTCGCCCTGCACCAGGGTCTCGAACACCTTGCCGGGGCGCGCGCCTTTCCACTGCGACGACGAACCGGACAGGATCCAGCCGGCGGTCAGCGCGTTCATCGGCGCCAGCGCCCAGCCGGTGCCCAGCATGTCGGCGACCCGACGCGCGAAGTGGGTCTTGCCGATGCCCGGCTCGCCCAGCAGCAGCATCGGCGTGACCTCCACCGGGTCGCGGCTGTCGGCGGCCAGCGCCACCGCGCGAAGGATGTGCTCCAGCGGCTCGGCGAAGTTGGGCAGCTCGGCCTGCAGGCTGTCGCGGTCGGGAAGGGCCGCCGGCTTGATGGCCAGGCGCTGGCCGCCTGCCTCGATCATGCGCGCGTAGGTCTGGCGCAGCGCATCCTGGCCTTCCCCGGGAAGCGCCTGCAGTTTGCGTTCGACGTCCTCGACCGCATAGACGGACTTGTAGGCAGCCATCGCGATGGGCATGTTGCACCTCCTGTGCGCCGGTTGCGCAGACCCCGGCCGGTGCATGCATGATGCCAGAGTGCGCCCCCGCAGGCTGAAGGCCGGCGCGCGATGTTGGTTTTTCACCGCTGGGCCTGCGCCCGCGCTCGCCCAGGCGGCCGGCAGCGGCCCTTCAGATCTCGATCTGGGTCCCCAGTTCCACCACGCGGTTCGGCGGAATGCGGAAGTAGTCGGAGGCTTCCTGCGCGTTGCGGCTCATCCACGAGAACAGCACTTCGCGCCACAACGCCATGCCCGGGATCTTCGACGGGATGATGGTCTGGCGGGCGAGGAAGAACGAGGTCTCCATCAGGTGGAACTCCATGCCCGACATGCGCTCGCAATCCTTCAGCAGGCGCTGGATGTCGGGTTCGTCCTTGAATCCGAAGCGAACGTGCAGCAGATAGATGCCTTCTTCCATCGGACGCAGCTCGATTCCCTGCTCCGGCGGCACATGGGGCACGTCGGCGGTCTGCGCCGACAGGAACACCACCCGCTCGTGCAGCACCTTGTTGTGCTTGAGGTTGTGCAGCAGCGCATGCGGCACGGTGTCGGCGTTGGGAGTGAGGTAGATCGCGGTGCCCTCGACCCGCGTGGGCGGGTAGGTGGACAGGCTGTGCACGAAGTCCTTCAGGTTCAGCGCATGCTCCTGCAGCTGGCGCTTGAGCAGGCTGCGCCCGCGCTTCCAGGTCGACAGCATCGAGTAGGCCGCGGCGCCGAACACCAGCGGGAACCAGCCGCCGTGGTCGATCTTCAAGGAGTTGGAAGCCAGGAACAGGATTTCCACCAGCGCCAGCGGCAGGAACACCATGTCGGTGCGGCGCTGTCCCCAACCCCAGCGCTGCGGCGCCACCATCCACAGGAAGATGGTGGTGGTCACCATCGTGATGTTGACCGCGATGCCGTAGGCCGCCGCCAGGTTGTCCGAACTGCGGAACGCGAACACCAGCGCCAGCACGAACAGCAGCATGGTCCAGTTGATGAACGGGACGTAGATCTGCCCCTGGTTGCGCTCGTTGGTGAACAGCACGCGCATGCGCGGCAGGTAGCCCAGCTTGATGGCCTGCGTGGTCATCGAGTAGGCGCCCGAGATCACCGCCTGCGACGCGATCACGGTGGCCAGCGTGGCCAGGATCACCAGCGGCCACAGCGCCCACGACGGCGCCATGTAGAAGAAGGGGTTCTTGCCGGCGGCCGGGTTGGCCAGCACCAGCGCGCCCTGGCCGAAGTAGTTCAGCAGCAGCCCGGGCATCACCACGCCCAGCCAGGCGCGGCGGATCGGCGCGCGGCCGAAATGCCCCATGTCGGCGTACAGCGCCTCGCCGCCGGTCAGGGTCAGGAAAACTGCCCCCAGCAGGAACAGGGCCATTCTCGGCTCACGCACGAACATCTCGATGCCCCACAGCGGATCGAGCGCGCGCAGCACCACCGGGTGGTGCACGATGTGCGTCAGGCCGAGCAGCCCGATGGCTGCGAACCACACCATCATGACCGGCCCGAAGTAGGCTCCGACCAGCGCGGTGCCGCGCTTTTGCACCAGGAACAGCCCGATCAGCACCGCCGCGGTGATCGGGATCACCGCGTCCTGCAGCAGCGGCGTGGCCACCGCCGTGCCCTCGATCGCCGACAGCACCGAGATCGCCGGGGTGATGATGCTGTCGCCGTAGAACATCGCGGCGCCGATCAGCCCCAGTGCCACGGCCAGCACGCGCCCGCGCGACGGCGCCGCGTAGCGCCGCATCACCAGCGCCATCAGGGCCAGGATGCCGCCCTCGCCGTCGTTGTCCGCGCGTAGCGCGAGCCCGACGTACTTGCCGGTGACGATGATGGTCAGCGCCCAGAAGATCAGCGACAGCACGCCATAGATGTTGGCCGGATCGATGCCCAGCGCGTGCTGCGGGTTGAAGGACTCCTTGAAGGCGTACAGCGGGCTGGTGCCGATGTCTCCGTACACGACTCCGAGCGCCCCCAGGCTCAGTGCCGCCATCGACCCCTGTTCATGTGTTTTGGTTTCGTGCATCGGTGTTGTGTCGTGCCGCGACGCGTGACGCCGGCGGGGACCCTCCTGTCACAAGGCTTGCCATCTTAGTTTGCTGCAAAGCAACATGGTGCTCTCTACGTTGTCCGAGGGCAACAACGGGACGCTTTGTCTCAAGTCAAGACCCTTCGTCGGGGCAGGCTCCATGATCGGACCATCATGCCAAACCCCGCTTCGTCCCTCGATTTCCGCCCTGAACTGATCCGGCGTTTCGACGTCTCCGGACCGCGGTATACCTCCTACCCCACCGCCGACCGTTTCGGCGGCGCCTACACCGCGCAGCAGCATGCCGCGGCGCTGGGTGAACGCGGACCGGACCCGCTGTCGCTGTACGTGCACATTCCGTTTTGCGAAACGCTGTGCTACTACTGCGGCTGCAACAAGATTCCCACCCGCAATCACGCGCGCAGCGGCCCCTACCTGGACCAGGTGGAGCAGGAAATGCGCATCGTCGCCGGTCTGCTGCCGCAACGCAACCCGGTCGCGCAGCTGCATTGGGGCGGCGGCACGCCGACCTTCCTCGACGACTCCGAGGTGCAGCGCCTGATGGACTTCACGCGCGAGCACTTCGATCTGCAGCCCGGCGGCGAGTTCTCCATCGAGATCGATCCGCGCAAGGTCGGGGCGCGCCGTGTCGAGCACCTGGCGCGCCTGGGTTTCAACCGCATGAGCGTGGGCGTGCAGGACTTCGACCCCGCGGTGCAGCAGGCGGTCAACCGCATCCAGAGCTTCGAGGAGACGCGCGAGGTGGTGGACGCCGCGCGCGCCAGCGGTTTCGCCTCGGTCAGCGTGGACCTGATCTACGGGCTGCCGCGGCAGAACGCCTTCAATTTCGCGGCCACGCTGGAAAAGGTGCTGGACCTGCGTCCGCAGCGAGTCGCCGTGTACAGCTACGCCCACCTGCCGGCCCGCTTCACGCCGCAGCGGCGCATCGACGCCGCCGAGCTGCCGACGCCGGAGGCCAAGCTGCTGCTGCTGGGGCTGGCGATCCGGCGCCTGCAGCACGCCGGCTACGTGTACATCGGCATGGACCACTTCGCGCTGCCCGACGACGAACTCGCGCGCGCCCAGTCCGAGGGTTTGCTGCATCGCAATTTCCAGGGCTACTCGACCCACGCCGACCTCGACCTGCTGGCCTTCGGCGTGTCGGGGATCTCCAAGCTCGGTCGCCACTATGCGCAGAACGCCAAGACCCTGGAGGCCTACGGGGCGGCGCTGGCCGAGGGGCGGCTGCCGGTGGAGCGCGGCTACACCCTCGACGACGACGACCTGCTGCGTCGCGACGCGATCCAGCGCTTGATGTGCGATTTCGCGCTTGACCTGGAGCAACTCGCCCGGGCCCACGCCGTGCCCGACGCGCAGGCCCGCTTCGACGCCGACCTGCGCCGCCTGCAGCCGCTGGCGCAGGCCGGATTGCTCGACATCGACGGGCTGCGCCTGCGCGTGACCCCGCAGGGCCGGCTGCTGGTGCGGGTGATCGCGATGCAGTTCGACCGCTACCTGCACGACCCCGTCGCGCAGCTGCAGGGCGCGCGCTACTCGCGGGTGATCTGAGGCCCGCGGGCCGCGCTGCCGGCGCGGCGCCCGCTCAGGCCGGCGCGTCGGCGCCGAAGCGCGCCTGCAGCGCGTCGCGCAGCCCCTGGTCGAGGCCGGGCAGGACGTCGCGCAGCTCGCGCAGGCGCGCCGCGTCGGGCTCGCGCTGCGCCGGCGCCCACACCGACTGCGGCCAGTGCGCGTCCCAGTCCCAGCGGGCGATCAGGTGCCAGTGCAGGTGCGGCACCAGGTTGCCCAGTGCCGCCAGGTTGATCTTGCGCGGGCGCAGCCGGCGCAGCATCTCGCGCTCGACCAGCGCCAGCGCATCCACGCAGGCCAGGCGCTGCAGCTGCGGCAGTTCGCTGAACTCGGCCACGTGGGTGTTCCACACCAGCCGGTAGGTCGCCGGGTGCAGCGCCTCGTCGGCGCGGATCAGGCGCATCCACGCCGAGCTCCACACCGGCAGCCCGCCGGGCTGCTCGCACAGCGGGCAGGGTGCCCGTGCCGCGTCGCGCGGCCCGGGAGCTTCGTGCTCGGCGCCGTGCCGCGAACTCATACCAGCACGCGCTCGATGCCGCCCGAGTTGGCGACCCGCACGTACTCGGCCATCCAGTTCTCGCCGAGGATGTGCCGCGCCATCTCGATGACGATGTAGTCGGCCTCCAGCAGGCCGTGCTGCAGGTCGTTGCGGTAGCGTGACAGCCCCTGCAGGCAGCTCGGGCACGAGGTGAGGATCTTGATGTCGCCCTGATGGCCCGCGGCGCGCAGCGCCGCCTCGTCGCGGCGCAGCTCCTCGGTCTTGCGAAAGCGCACCTGGGTCGAGATGTCGGGACGATGGATCCCCAGCAGCCCGCTCTCGCCGCAGCAGCGATCGGCCTTGCGCACGTCGTCGCCGAGCAGCCCGCGCACCGTCTTCATCGGCTCGCGCTGCTTCAGCGGGCTGTGGCAGGGGTCGTGGTAGAGGTAGGCGGTGCCGTCGCCGCCGGGCAGGCGCACGCCCTTGTCGAGCAGGAACTCGTGGATGTCGACGATGCGGCAGCCGGGGAAGATCTTCTCGAACTCGTAGCCCTGCAACTGGTCGAAGCAGGTGCCGCAGCTGACCACCACGGTCTTGATGTCCAGGTAGTTCAGCGTGTTCGCGACGCGGTGGAACAGCACCCGGTTGTCGGTGATGATCTTCTCGGCGCGGTCGTACATGCCGCTGCCGCGCTGCGGGTAGCCGCAGCACAGGTAGCCCGGGGGCAGCACCGTCTGCACCCCGGTGTGCCACAGCATCGCCTGCGTGGCCAGCCCGACCTGCGAGAACAGGCGCTCCGAGCCGCAGCCCGGGAAATAGAACACCGCCTCCGAATCCACCGTGGTGGTCGCCGGGTTGCGGATGATCGGGACGAAGTCCGGGTTCTCGATGTCCAGCAGCGCGCGCGCCGTCTTCTTCGGCAGCCCGCCGGGCATCGGCTTGTTGACGAAGTGGATCACCTGCTCGCGCAACGGCGAGCGCCCGCTGCTCGAAGGCGGCGCCTCGGTCTGGCGCGCGCCGAGGGCGCGCAGCGCCCGGTAGCCCAGGTTCTGCGCCTTGAAGCCCAGCCCGACCATCGCGCCGCGCGCGGCCTTGATGGTGCGCGGGTCGGTGGCGTTGAGAAAGAACATGCCGGCCGCGCTGGCGGGATGGAAGCTCTTCTTGCCCATCTTGCGCAGCAGGTTGCGCATGTTCATCGACACGTCGCCGAAGTCGATGTCCACCGGGCAGGGCGCTTCGCACTTGTGGCAGACCGTGCAGTGGTCGGCCACGTCCTCGAACTCCTCCCAGTGGTGCACGCTGATGCCGCGGCGCGTCTGCTCCTCGTACAGGAAGGCCTCGACCAGCAGCGAGGTGGCGAGGATCTTGTTGCGCGGCGAATACAGCAGGTTCGCGCGCGGCACGTGGGTGGCGCACACCGGCTTGCACTTGCCGCAGCGCAGGCAGTCCTTCACCGAGTCGGCGATGGCGCCGATGTCGCTTTGCTGCATGATCAGCGACTCGTGCCCCATCAGCCCGAAGCTCGGCGTGTAGGCGTTGGTGAGGTCGGCCGGCAGCGCGGCGTCGCGCAGCAGCTTGCCGCGGTTGAAGCGCCCCTCGGGGTCGACCGCGCGCTTGTATTCGGTGAACGGGCGCAGCTCGTCGTCGCCGAGGAATTCCAGCTTGGTGATGCCGATCCCGTGCTCGCCCGAGATCACGCCGTCGAGCGAGCGCGCCAGCGCCATGATGCGCGCCACCGCGTCGTGCGCGGCCTGCAGCATCGCGTAGTCGTCGGAATTGACCGGGATGTTGGTGTGCACGTTGCCGTCGCCGGCGTGCATGTGCAGGGCCACCCACACGCGGCCCTTCAGCACGCGCTTGTGCACGCTGTCGAGTTCCGCGCGCAGCGGCGCGAACGCGGCGCCGGCCAGCAGCGTGTGCAGCGGCTTGCGCAGCTCGCCCTTCCACGACGCGCGCAGGCTGTGCTCCTGCTGCAGGTGGAACAGGTTCGCGCGCGGCGCCCGGTGCAGCATCTGCATCGCCGCGGTCTGCGCGCTGCCGCCGCCGAGCAGCGGCTCGCGCAGCACCGGCAGCAGCTGCGGCAGCGGCGTGTCGATGTACTCGAGCAGGAAGGTCCAGCGCGCGTGCACCGCGGCCACCAGCTGCAGCGCCTGTTCGCGCAGCGCCAGCAGCTCGTCGTCGGCCACCGCGGTCTCGCCCTCCGCGAGCTCCTCGTTGCGTCCCAGGGTCCACGGCCCGCGCAGCACGCGGTCGAGCTCGGCCGCGAGCTGCAGCTTGTTGCGCAGCGACAGCTCGATGTTGATGCGCTCGATGCCGTCGACGTACTCGCCCATGCGGTGCAGCGGGATCACCACGTCCTCGTTGATCTTGAAGGCGTTGGTATGGCGGGCGATCGCCGCGGTGCGCTTGCGGTCGAGCCAGAACTTCTTGCGGGCCTCGGCGCTGACGGCGACGAAGCCCTCGCCGACCCGCGCGTTGGCCATGCGCACGACCTCGGCGGTGGCGCGCGCCACCGCGTCGTCGTCCTCGCCGACGATGTCGCCGAACAGCGCCATCTTCGGGAAGGCGCCGCGCTTGCTCTTGGGCGCGTAGCCGACCGCGCGCAGGTAACGCTCGTCGAGGTGCTCGAGCCCGGCCAGGATGGCTCCGCCGGGGCGCTGGTCCAGGTACTCCTTGATCTCGACGATGGACGGAATGGCCTCGCGCGCCTGGCCGAAGAACTCCAGGCAGAAGGTGCGGATGCGCGGCGGCATGCGGTGCAGCACCCAGCGGGCGCTGGTGATGATGCCGTCGCAGCCTTCCTTCTGCACGCCCGGAAGCCCGGCGAGGAACTTGTCGGTGACGTCCTTGCCGAGGCCCTCCTTGCGAAAGCGCGCGCCCGGGATCTCCAGCACCCGCGTGTCCAGCAGCGTGGTGCCGTCGGGGGCGAAGCTGCGGCATTCGAAGCGCGCCACCTCGACGTCGTGGATCTTGCCCAGGTTGTGCTCGAGGCGCGTGACCTCGATCCAGCGCCCCTGCGGGTCGACCATGCGCCACCACGCCAGGTTGTCGATCGCGGTGCCCCACAGCACGGCCTTCTTGCCGCCGGCGTTCATCGCGATGTTGCCGCCGATGCACGAGGCCTCGGCCGACGTGGGGTCCACCGCGAACACCAGCCCGGAGCTCTCCGCGCGGTCGGTGACACGCTGCGTGACGACGCCGGCGCCGGTGCGGATGGTCGGCACCGGGTGCGCGACCCCGGGCAGCTCGAGGGTCTCGACCTCGCCCAGTTCCTCCAGCTTCTCGGTGTTGATCACCGCGCTGTTCCACACCAGCGGCACGGCGCCGCCGGTGTAGCCGGTGCCGCCGCCGCGCGGCACGATGGTCAGGCCCAGCGCGACGCAGGCGCTGACCAGCGCCGCCAGCTCGGCCTCGGTGTCCGGGCACAGCACGACGAACGGCACCTCGACCCGCCAGTCGGTGGCGTCGGTCATGTGCGCCGCGCGCGACAGTCCGTCGAAGCGGATGTTGTCGCGCCGGGTGTGGCGCGCCAGCTCGCGCTGCGCGCGCCGGCGCAGCGCGGCCACGCCGTCGAACCAGGCGGCGAACTCGTTGACCGCGCCGCGCGCGCGCTCCAGCAACTGTCCCACCAGCTGGTCGCGCGACTGCGCCTGCGCATCGCCGCCGGAGTCGCGGCGCTTCTCGATTTCGCGCAGGCGGTGCCACAGCGCGTCGATCAGCGCGCGGCGGCGCTTGCCCGAGCCCAGCAGGTCGTCCTGCAGGTAGGGGTTGCGCTTGATCGCCCAGATGTCGCCCAGCACCTCGTAGAGCATGCGCGCGCTGCGCCCGGTGCGGCGCTGCCGGCGCAGCTGGTCCAGCCATCCCCAGGCGTCGGCGCCGAGCAGCCGGATGACGATTTCGCGGTCCGAGAACGAGGTGTAGTTGTAGGGGATCTCGCGCAGGCGCGCCGGGGCGTCGTCCGGCGCGACTTGCGGGGTCGCGGGCTCGACGACGTCGAGTTGCGGGGTCGGTGCTTGAGGGGCGTTCATGGCGGATACCAAAAACGCCATTGTAGGAAGCGGGGGGCAATCGCGCGGCCGGCTGCCGCGCGCTCCCGGGCCGCCGCGGCGCCCCGGGGCGGGCGCGGCCTCCCCGGGGCGCCGCGAAGGGCGTGCGGGGAGGCGCCTGCGCGCTCCTCAGGCGCCTTCGCCGCCCGGCGCGGCATCCGCGCCGGGGGACTCGACGCCATCGCCGGCGGGCCTGGCCGGCGCCTCGCCCTCATCGGCCGAGGCGTCGCTCTTGCGCACGATGAAGTGCGCGGTGACGTGCCCGCCGCCGGCGAAGCGCAGCACGATCGGGATGCTGGCGCCGGGCTTGATCGCGTGCTTCGGGTTCATCAGCATGATGTGGTAGCCGCCGGGGGCGAAGTGCAGCACCGAGTGCGCCGGGATCACCACGCCGTCGACCTTGCCCATGGTCGCGAGGCCGGAGCTCTTCAGGGTCTCGTGCAGCATCACGCTGCTGTAGTGGCGCGGGCTGTCGGCATTGACCAGGGTCACCGGCTTCGACGAGTGGTTCTCCACGCGCATGTAGCCGGCCGCCGGCAGGCCGGCCGGAAGCCAGCGGATCCAGGCGTCGTGCACGCTCACCTGCGGATGCGCGGCCAGCGCGCTGCCCAGGCCGGCGCAGGCGAGCGCCACACCGGCGCAGGCGGCGCGCAGCGCGCAGCGGCGGGCGTTGCGCGGCGCTCGGAGGCTCGAAGCCAGGGGGATTTCGTGGGGGATTTCGTGGGGGATCTCGTGGGGGATCTCGTGGGGGATCTCGTGGGGGATCTCGTGCGGGATTTCGTGCGGAATGGCCATGGGACGGGCTCCTGTTCGGGTTCGCATCGCGCGCGGCGAGCACGAAACCATCGTAGGGCGGCCCCGAAGGCCCTGGTGGGCAGCGGGACAGGGACGCTTCTAGAATCGGGATATGAGCAAGGAACCCGTGACCGGCAGCCGTCAGGAATACACCCGCGGCAAGGAATTGCCGGAATTGCTGCGAAACCGCATTGCGATCCTCGATGGCGCGATGGGCACGATGATCCAACGCCTGCGCCTGGGCGAGGCGCAATACCGCGGCGAGCGCTTCCGCGACTGGCCGCGCGACCTCAAGGGCAACAACGAACTGCTCAGCCTCACGCAGCCGCAGCTGATCCGCGACATCCACGATTCGTATTTCGCCGCCGGCGCCGACATCGTCGAGACCAACACCTTCGGCGCGACCCGCATCGCCCAGGAAGACTACGGCATGGCCGAACTGGCCGACGAGATGAACCGCGCCTCGGCGGCGCTGGCGCTGGACAGCGCACGCCGCCATGCGGGCCCCGGCCGGCCGCGCTTCGTCGCCGGCGCCATCGGCCCGACGCCGCGCACCGCCAGCATCAGTCCCGACGTCAACGACCCCGGCGCGCGCAACGTGGATTTCGAGCAGCTGCGCAGCGCCTATTACGAGCAGGTCGCGGCCCTGGGCGAATCCGGCGTCGACCTGTTCCTGGTCGAGACCATCTTCGACACGCTGAACGCGAAGGCCGCGCTGTTCGCCATCGACGAATGGTTCGAGGCCAGCGGCGAACGCCTGCCGCTGATCATCAGCGGCACCGTGACCGACGCATCGGGACGCATCCTGTCCGGCCAGACGGTGCCGGCGTTCTGGGCCAGCGTGCGCCACGCGCATCCGCTGGCGGTGGGGCTGAACTGCGCGCTGGGCGCGGCGTTGATCCGCCCGTACCTGCAGGAACTGTCGCGCGTGGCCGGCGACACCTTCATCAGCTGCTATCCGAACGCCGGCCTGCCCAATCCGATGAGCGACACCGGGTTCGACGAGACCCCGGAGGTGACGTCGCGCCTGCTGCACGATTTCGCCGCCGAGGGGCTGGTCAACATCGTCGGCGGCTGCTGCGGAACCACCCCCCAACACATCGCCGCGATCCATGACGCGGTCGAGGACCAGCATCCGCGCGCAACGTCGCGCCGAGGAGCCTTCCATGCCGCCGAGCAACAGCCTGCGTAGCGAAGCCGTATCCGCGACGCCTCCCGCACCCGCGCTGCGCAGCGGCGCGCTGGTCGAAGCCGCGTCGACCGCGGACGGCGAGGCCGAGCGCGTGTTCGCGGCGGCCGCCGAACTGTTCGGCGTGCTGTCGACCCCGCTGCGCCTGCGCATCCTGAACTCGATCTGCGACCAGGAAAAGGGCGTCAACGACATCGTCGCCGACGTCCATTCCACGCAACCCAACGTGTCGCAGCACCTGAAGGTGCTGTACCTGGCCGGGATCGTCTCGCGTCGGCGCAACGGCAACAGCATCCAGTACCGCGTGCAAAGCCAGCAGGCGATGCAGCTGTGCCGCATGGTGTGCACGCAGATCGCGATCGAGCTGGCGGATCCGCAGGCGGTGGGACAGGCCGAGCGCCTCGCGCTGCGGCGCAACGATTGAAGCCGGCGGCGCGCCGAGGCTTCAGCCGCGCTGGCGGCGCGCCGCGCCGGTCAGCGACGCGGCGTCCAGCGTCGGGTGCATCGCCGCCGTGACCTGCGACAGCGTGGACAGCTTGTTCGACGTCGAGCGCAGCTGCTCGGCCAGGCGCGACGCGATGCTCAGCGCCAGCTTGGCCGCCGCGCGCGGCGACTGCTCGACCAGTTCCTGCAGCGCCTGGCTGCTGAGCAGGCCCAGCACGACGTCGGTGCTGGCCACGCAGCTGGCCGAGCGCGGTGCGTCGTTGAGGATTCCCATCTCGCCGAGCAGCGCGCCGGGTCGCGCCAGCGACACCACCAGGCTGTCGCCCTGCGGCCCGCCGGCCTTCTTCTCGATCGCCACCTCGCCGTCGAGCAGCAGCATCATGCCGCTGCCGGGCGTCGGGTCTCCCTGGCGGATGAAGGCCGAGCCGGCCGGCATGCTGCGCACCTGCATGCGCTCGGCCACCGCCAGCGCCTCGGCCCGCGACAGCGGCATCCACGCCGGCATCTGCAACAGCGCGTCGACGATGCGCGGCGTCCACTCGCCGGTGCCCGGCGTGGGCTTGCGTGCCCGGAGGCTGCTGAACAGGGACATGGAGGGCTTGCCTAGAATGATGATGCGTTGTCGCCGCGCATTGTCGCACTCCGCGGCGGGCCCGGACCACCCGCGCGCGGCGCTCGTCGGTCGCACGCCGGGCCGCGCCTGTTCGTCCTTCACGCCCTTCGAGTCCTCCACCTCCTTCACGCCGTGCGCGCCGCCGCGCCGCGCGGCGCCAGCCCGCCCACGCCGATGAACTCCGCCGAGACCAGCCCCGCCGAGCCCCGCCCCGAAGTCGCGCCGTTGGTGCTGGCCGGCCTGGAGCCGCTGATCGTCGGCCCGGGTTCGCTGTTCGTCAACATCGGCGAGCGCACCAACGTCACCGGCTCCAAGGCCTTCGCGCGACTGGTGCTGGCCGGCGAGTTCGACAAGGCGCTGGCGGTGGCGCGCCAGCAGGTCGAGAACGGCGCGCAGATCATCGACGTCAACATGGACGAGGCGATGCTCGACAGCCGCGCCGCGATGGTGCGCTTCCTCAACCTGCTGGCGTCGGAGCCCGACATCGCGCGCGTGCCGGTGATGATCGACTCGTCGAAGTGGGAGGTCATCGAGGCCGGGCTGCGCTGCGTGCAGGGCAAGGCGGTGGTCAATTCGATCTCGCTCAAGTCCGGCCCCGAGGAGTTCGTGCGCCAGGCCACGCTGGTGCGGCGCTACGGCGCCGCCGCGGTGGTGATGGCTTTCGACGAGCAGGGCCAGGCCGACACCTACCAGCGCCGCATCGACATCTGCACGCGCGCCTACCGGATCCTGGTCGACGAGGTGGGCTTCGCCCCCGAGGACATCATCTTCGACCCCAACATCTTCGCCATCGCCACCGGCATCGAGGAACACAACCACTACGCGGTGGACTTCATCGAGGCCACGCGCTGGATCAAGGCGAACCTGCCGGGCGCGAAGGTGTCGGGCGGGGTCAGCAACGTCAGCTTCTCGTTCCGCGGCAACGACGCGGTGCGCGAGGCCATCCACACCGTGTTCCTGTACCACGCGATCCGCGCCGGCATGGACATGGGCATCGTCAACGCCGGGCAGATCGGCGTCTACGACGACCTCGACGCGACGCTGCGCGAGGCGGTGGAGGACGTGGTGCTGGACCGTCGCCCCGACGCCGGCGAGCGCCTGGTGGCGATGGCCGAGCAGGTGCGCGGCACCGCGCGCGACGACGCCACGCGCAACGCCTGGCGCGAGCTGCCGCTGGAGCAGCGACTGAGCCACGCGCTGGTGCACGGCATCACCGACTTCATCGTCGACGACACCGAGGAACTTCGCGCGCGCTTCGAGGCCGAGGGGCGGCCGCCGCTGGCCGTCATCGAAGGACCGCTGATGGACGGCATGAACGTGGTCGGCGACCTGTTCGGCCAGGGCAAGATGTTCCTGCCCCAGGTGGTCAAGAGCGCGCGCGTGATGAAGCAGTCGGTGGCGCACCTGATCCCGTTCATCGAGGAGCACAAGCGTCGCGACCAGCAGGCCGGCGGCAGCCCGCGCTCGCGCGGCCGCATCGTCATCGCCACCGTCAAGGGCGACGTGCACGACATCGGCAAGAACATCGTCACCGTGGTCCTGCAGTGCAACAACTTCGAGGTCGAGAACATGGGCGTGATGGTGCCGTGCCAGGACATCCTGGCGCGCGCCAAGGAGTACGAGGCCGACATCGTCGGGCTGTCCGGGCTGATCACTCCCAGCCTGGAGGAAATGCAGCATGTGGCGGCCGAGATGCAGCGCGACCCGTATTTCCGCGAACGCAACATCCCGCTGCTGATCGGCGGCGCGACCACCAGCCGCGTGCACACCGCGGTGAAGATCGCGCCGCACTACGACGGGCCGGTGGTGTACGTGCCCGACGCCTCGCGCAGCGTGGGCGTGGCGCAGAACCTGCTGTCCGACGGCGTGCAGGGCTTCCTGCACGAGCTGCGAGCCGACTACGAACGAATCCGCACCCAGCATGCGGCGAAGCGCCAGGTCCCGCTGATCCCGCTCGAGCAGGCGCGCGCCAACCGGCTGCGCCTGCAGTGGCCGGCGGGCATCGCGGCGGCCCCGCGGGCGCCGGGGCGCCGCGAATTCCGCAACGTCGACCTCGCCGAGGTCGCGCGCTACATCGACTGGGGGCCGTACTTCCAGACCTGGGACCTGGCCGGGCCGTTCCCGGCGATCCTCGACGACGCCGTGGTCGGCGAGCAGGCGCGCCAGGTGTACGCCGACGCGCAGGCCATGCTCAAGCGCGCCATCGACGGGCGCTGGCTGCAGGCCAACGCGGTGCTGGGCCTGTACCCGGCGAACAGCGTCGGCGACGACATCGAGATCTACGCCGACGAATCGCGCGACCGCACCCTGATGACCTGGTGGGGCTTGCGCCAGCAGACCGAGCGCCCGGTGGTCGACGGCGTGCGCCGGCCCAACCTGGCGCTGGCCGACTTCGTCGCGCCGAAGGGCGAGGGCGCCGACCACATCGGGATGTTCGCGGTGACCGCCGGGCTGGGCGCCGAGCAGCGGGTGCAGCAGTTCGTCGCCGAGCACGACGACTACGGCGCCATCGTGCTGAAGGCGCTGGCCGACCGGCTGGCCGAGGCGCTGGCCGAGTGGCTGCACCTGCGCGTGCGCACCGAGCTGTGGGGCTACGCGGCCGGCGAGCAGCTGTCGCTGGAGCAGCTGATCCACGAGGACTACGTCGGCATCCGGCCCGCGCCGGGCTACCCGGCCTGCCCCGAGCATTCGGTCAAGCAGGACCTGTTCGAGCTGCTGGGGGCGCAGCAGCTGGGGATGAGCCTGAGCGAGAGCTGGGCGATGCTGCCGGCGGCCAGCGTCAGCGGCTTCTACTTCGCGCACCCGCAGGCGCGCTACTTCCAGGTCGGCCCGGTGGGCGACGACCAGGCGACCGACTGGGAGAGCCGCAGCGGCCGGCGCCTGCAGGCGGTGCAGCGCCAGGCCGATCGGCTGGTCTGAGGGCCGGCGCCGCGCGCGCCGACGGCCATGAAAAAGGGGCGGCCATCGGCCGCCCCCGCGCATGCCCGGATCGCGGCGTTCAGGCGCCCCGCGGCCCTTCGTGGTGCATCGCGCGCTCTTCCTCCCCGGCTTCGCGCAGCGCCTGCGCGCGCGCCTCGTGGCTGTGGTCGGCGGCCAGCATCATGTAGACGGCCGGCACGACGAACAGCGTGAACATGGTGCCCACCGCCAGACCCGAGGCGATCACCAGCCCCATGTTGAAGCGGCTCGCGGCGCCGGCCCCGGTGGCGGTGATCAGCGGCATCACGCCCAGCACCATGGCCGCGGTGGTCATCAGGATCGGGCGCAGGCGCATGCCGGCGGCATGCTCGATCGCCTCGCGCTTGCTGCGCCCCTCGCGCTGCAGGTTGTTGGCGAACTCGACGATCAGGATGCCGTGCTTGGAGATCAGCCCGATCAGGGTCACCAGACCCACCTCGCTGTAGATGTTCAGCGTCGCGCCGCCGACCCCCAGGTTGATGAACAGCAGCGCTCCCGAAATCGCCATCGGCACCGACACCAGGATGATGATGGGGTCGCGGAAGCTCTCGAACTGCGCTGCCAGCGCCAGGAAGATGATCACCAGCGCGAAGCCGAAGGTCAGCAGCAGGCCTCCCGATTCCTGCACGTACTGGCGCGACGGGCCGGCGTAGTTGAAGCTGTAGCCCTGCGGCAGCGTGCGCTCGGCCAGCGCCTTCAGGTCGGCCAGCGCCTTGCCCTGCGACACGCCGGGAATCGCCACCGCGTTCAGGGTCGCCGAGTTCGCCTGCTGGAAGTGGTTGATGGTCTCCGGCTCGACCTCGTTCTTCAGGCTCACCACGGTGGACAGCGGGACCATCTTGCCGCTGCTCGTGCGGATGTAGTAGTCGAGCAGTTGCGAGGTGGTCAGGCGGAAGCCGCGCTGCACCTGCGGGATCACCTTGTACGAACGGCCGTCGAGGTTGAAGAAGTTGACGTAGCCGCCGCCCATCATGGCCGAGATCGCCGAGCCGATCTGCTGCATGGTCAGGCCCAGCTGCGCCGCCATGTTGCGGTTCACGACCAGCGTGGTCTGCGGCAGGTCGACCCGCAGGTCCGACTGCATGAACGCGAAGTCGCCGGTCCTCAGCGCGGCGTGCAGGAAGTTCTGCGACACCGGGTACAGCCTGTCGACGGGGTCCGCGGTGGTGATCACGAACTGCACCGGCAGCCCGCGCGCACCCGGCAGCGAGGGCGGCTGGAACACCGCGATCTGCGCGCCGGCGATGTGGCTGAGCTTTTGCTGCAGCATCGGCTGCAGCTGGTTGGTCGTCGCCTTGCGCTCGTCCCAGGGCTTGAGCACCATGCCCCCGATGTTCTGCAGCGGGGCGTTGATCTGGAAGATGTGGTCGGTCTCGGGGAAGCTCTTGAACACGTCGTAGACCTGGTGCACCACCTGCGCGCGCTGCTCCAGCGTGGCCGTCGGGTTGGTGAAGGCCATCGCCAGCAGCACCCCCTGGTCCTCCTGCGGCGCCAGTTCCGTGGTCGACGAGGTGTACAGGAAATAGATCGAGCCGAGCACGATGACGCCGAGCACCGCGGTCACCGGCAGGTAGTTCAGCGAGCCGTGCAGCAGCCGCTCGTAGCGCCCGTGCAGGCGCTCGAAGGCGCGGTCCAGCCACAGCACCAGCCGGTCCTGCCAGCTGCGGCTTTGCGGGTCGGGGGCCTTCAGCAGGCGCGAGCACAGCATCGGCGACAGGGTCAGCGCGACGATCGCCGAGATCACCACCGTTCCCACCAGGGTGAAGGCGAACTCGGTGAACAGCGCGCCGGTCAGCCCGCTCATGAAGCCGATGGGCACGTACACCGCCACCAGCACCACCGCCATCGCCAGGATCGGGTTGGCCAGTTCGCGCGCGGCGCGGATCGCCGCGTCCTTGCGCGGCATGCCCTCCTCGAGGTGGCGGCTGATGTTCTCGACGATGATGATGGCGTCGTCGACCACCAGCCCGATGGCCAGCACGATGGCCAGCAGGGTCAGCAGGTTGATCGAGTAGCCCAGCCCCAGCATCACCGTGAAGGTGCCGATGATCGACAGCGGGATCGCCAGCAGCGGCACCACCACCGAGCGCAGCGAGCCGAGGAAGATGAACACCACCGCCGCGACGATCAGCACCGCCTCGACCAGCGTCTTGATCACGTCGTTGATCGACGCGTCGACGAACTTGGTCGAGTCGTAGACGATGCGCCCGCTCAGGCCCTGCGGCAGCTGCGCCTGGATCGCCGGGAAGGCCGCGCGCACGCGCTTGACCACGTCGAGCAGGTTGGCGCTGGGGGCGACCTGGATGCCGATGAACACCGAGGACTTGCCGTCGAAGGCCACCGCGGTGTCGTAGTCGTCCGACCCCAGCGAGACCTGCGCCACGTCGTCCAGGCGCACCACCCGGCCGTTGACGGTCTTCACGATCAGGTTGCGGAAGGCGTTCAGCGAGGTCAGGTTGGTGTTGGCCGACAGGTTGATCTGCACCATCTGGCCCTTCGTGTGGCCGGCCGCGGTGATGTAGTTGTTGGCCGCCAGCGCCGAGTACACGTCGGCCGCGGTGAGGCCGTAGGCCGCCAGCTCGCGCGGGTTCAGCCAGGCGCGCAGCGCGAAGTTCTTGGCGCCGATGAACTCCGCCGTCTGCACCCCGGGGATGGCCTGCAGCTTGGGCTGCACCGAGCGGGTCAGGTAATCGGTGATCTGGTTCGGCTTCAGCACATTGCTGTAGAAGCCCATGTACATCGCGTCGATGGTCTGCCCGATGGCCACCGTCAGCGTCGGGGTCTGCGACTGCGGCGGCAACTGGTTCAGCACCGCGTTGACCTTGGTGTTGATCTCGGTCAGCGCCTTGTCCGGGTCGTAGTTCAGGCGCAGGTTGATGGTGATCGTGCTGACCCCCTGCACGCTGGTGGAGGTCATGTAGTCGATCCCGTTGGCCTGCGCGATCGAGTTCTCCAGCGGCGTCGTGATGAACGAGGCCACGGTGGCCGCGGAGGCGCCCGGGTAGTCGGTGGTCACGGTGACCACCGCGTTCTGCGTGAACGGGTACTGCAGCACCGGCAGCAGGCCCGCCGAGCGCAGCCCGAGCACCAGGATCACCAGGCTGACCACGGTGGCCAGCACCGGGCGCTCGATGAAGATGTCGGTGAATTTCTTGTTCGTGCTCATGCTTCGGGCCTGTGCGCGCGCATCAGTTGTCGGAGACCTTCGGGTCCGGGCTGTCGCCCGGCTGCACGCTGTTGTTGATCAGCAGCGGGGTGCCGTTGCGCAGCTTGAGCTGGCCCGAGGTGACCACCGTGTCGCCCGGCTTCAGGCCCTTGAGCACCGCCACCTGGTCGCCGCGCTGCGGGCCGGTGGTGATGAAGCGCTGCTCGGCCACCAGGCGGGGCTTGCCGTCGGGGCCCTTGCCCTCGTCCTTCACCAGGTACACGGTGTCGCCGTAGGGGTTGTAGACCACCGCGGCGTTGGGCAGGGTGATGTACTGCTTCGGCGCGCCCTGCTGCAGCGTCACGCTGGCGAACACCCCGGGCAGCAGCTCGTCGCCCGGGTTGGCCACGCGTGCGCGCACCGTCAGGTTGCGCGTGGAGGTATCGATCTGCGGCTCGACCGCCGTGACCTCGCCGACGAAGGTCTTGCCCGGCACCGCGCTGGTGCTCAGCTCGGCCTTCATGCCGACGTGGATCAGGTCGATCTGCTTTTGCGGGACGTCGAAGTCGATCAGCATCGGGTTGAGTTTCTGCAGCGTGACCGCGACGCCGCCCGGGGCCAGGTACTGCCCGAGGTCGACCTGGCGCAGGCCCAGGCGACCGGAGAAGGGCGCGGCGATGACATGCTGGGCCAGCAGGGCCTTCTGCGCGGCGATCCCGGCCTCGTCGGACTGCACCGTGGCCTCGTCGGTGTCGACCACCGCCTGGCTCACCGCATGCGCGGCCAGCTGCGCGCGGTCGCGCCGCAGGTTGAGCTGCGCCAGATGCAGCTGGGCCTGCAGCTGCACCAACTGGGCGCGCAGCGGCGCCGGGTCGAGGTCGACCAGCGCCTGCCCGGCGCGCACCTGCTCGCCCGACCTGAAGTGGATGCCCGTGACCAGCGCGCCCACCGGCGCGCCCAGGCTGGCCTGCTGGCTGGCGCGCAGCGTGCCCAGCGCCTGCACCGTCGGCTGCCAGGTCTCGTCTTTCGCCACCGCGGTGGACACGGTCTGCGGCGGGTTGGACATGCTCTTCATGTACTTGGCGATCATCTGACCCTTGAAGACGTGAAACCAGGTCACGGCTCCAATGAGCACGGCCGCGATGACGAGCATGATGATCATGCGTAGGGTGGTGCGTCCGGTCGTCGACATGTGCGTGTTCGTGTGGTGAATCCAGTCCTCGAATCCGCGCCGCCGCGGCGACGCAGGTCTAGTGCGGCGGGCGCTGCGCGCCCGCCTTCGTCGGGTGGTGCGCGCGAAGGGCTCAGGAAGCCTTCGCGGCTCCCTGCTGCTGCGCCTGCTGCGCCGGCAGCACGCCGCCGCCCATCGCCTGGTACAGCGCGGCGCTGTCGGCCAGGCGAGCCGCCTGCGCGGCGAGCAGCGCGATGCGCGCGTTCTGCGCCTGTTGCTGCGCGGTCAGCAGCTGCAGGTAGCTGGCGGCGCCCAGCCGGTATTGCTGATCGACCAGTTGCAGCGACTGCTGCGCCGAGGTGTCGGCGGCGGCCTGCGCGCGCAGCGTCTGCGCGTCGTTGTCGAGCTGGCGCAGCGCGTCGGCCACGTTGCGCAGGGCCTGCAGCACGGTCGCGCGGTAGTTCGCTCCGGCGGCCTGCAGGTTGGCCTGCGCGGCGCTGGCCCCGGCGTGCAGCCCGGCGTTGAACAGCGGCTGCGCGAGCGCGCCGGCCAGGGTCCAGATCGCCGAGCCCGGGCCGAACAGCGCGCCGGTGGTCAGCGCCTGCGTACCCAGGCTGGCGCTGAGGTTGATCTGCGGGTACAGGTTCGACACCGCGACCCCGTATTGCGCGGTGGCCACGTGCAGCAGCGCCGTCGAGGCCTGCACGTCGGGGCGCTGGCGCACCAGCTCGGACGGCACCACCACCGGCAGTTGCGCCGGCAGATGGAAGTCCGCCAGCTCGAAGCGCGGGATGCGTGCCTGCGAAGGCGCCTCGCCGAGCAGCACGGCCAGCAGGTGGTCCGCCTGCTGCAGCTTGTTGCGCAACGGCGGCAGCCCGGCCAGGGTCTGCTCGTACTGGGTCTGCAGACTCAGCACGTTGACCAGCGAGACCGCGCCGAGCTGCATCTGCTTGCGCGTGATTTCGAGCTCGTCGGCCTGCGCCTTGGCGATGGCCTCGGTGGCCTGGATCTGCGCGCGCAGCTGGGCTTGCGCGAAGGCCGTGGTGACCACGTTGCCGGCCAGGGTCAGGCGCGCCCCGGCGAGCTGATAGGCCTGGTAGTCGGCCTGCGCGGCCAGCGCCTCCAGCGCGCGCCGGTTGCCCCCGAACAAATCCAGGTTGTAATTGACCGCGATGCCGGCGTTGTACAGGTTGAAGATATGCTGCGTATTGCCGCCCACTCCCTGCGTCGCGCCGTTGATCCCGTTGCGGCTGGCGCCGAGCTTGGCCGTCACCGTCGGGTACAGCGTCGAGCCGGCCTGCGCGCGGTAGGTCTCGCGGGCCTGGCGCAGCGTGGCCTGGGCGGCCTGCAGCGTCGGGCTGTTGTGCAGCGCCTGCTGCACCAGCGCGTCCAGGCGCGACGAGCCGAAGCTGGTCCACCATTGCGTCTGCACCGATGCCGCCGGCGTGAAGCGCTGCGCCGGACCCAGCGTGCCGGGGGCGGATGCGGTGCTCGCCGGCAAGCCGGTCGCGGTATAGGCCTTCGCACTCGGCGGCGGCGGGGTCTTGAAGTTCGGCCCGACCGTGGTGCAGCCGGCAAGCAGCGCGGCCGCCAGCAGGGACAGGCCGGCGCGCGGGGAGACGGTCGAACGG
Organism: Pseudomonadota bacterium; assembly: GCA_021816585.1. Classification (GTDB taxonomy): domain Bacteria; phylum Pseudomonadota; class Gammaproteobacteria; order Burkholderiales; family Burkholderiaceae_C; genus Thiomonas_A. The sequence goes on from JAKAXL010000032.1 coordinate 27,081, forward strand.
AGCATGCGCAAAATCCTGATCTTTTTTATGTCATCGCGATCTTAGGGTTTGGCCCAGTGGCGAAGTTGCTTGATCCGGCCAATTAATATCGCAATTGAGCCAATCCCCTCCCAGCTGCCGCACAGGCGCCTCGCCATGGGCATTCCCCAAGAACTTCACGCGCTGATCCACGACCCCGCGGACCCCGAATTGATCGCCGTGCGCGTGCGCAACGACCAGCCGCTGGACAACAGCGCGCACCAGGTGCCGCGCGGCGTGCTGTTCCTGCTCACCGAGGGCCTGGTGGCGGTGGAGACCACGCGCGGGCGGGTCATCGCGGGCCCCCGCAGCATCGGCTGGATGCCGCCGCACGTGGCGCATTCGGTGCAGTCCTTCGGACCCACCGCCGGTGTCGGCGTGTTCCTCAGCGAACGCCACAGCGCCGTGCTGCCGGCGCATCCGGCGCAGTTCGAGGCCAGCGCGCTGGCCGCGCTGCTGATGCAGCGCACGCTGGACTGGCCGCCCGGGGCGCCGCTGGCGCCGCCGCAGCGCCGACTGCTGCAGGTGCTGCTCGACGAACTCGCGCAGGCCGGCACGCAGTCGCTGCAGCTGCCATGGCCGAAGGACGAGCGCCTGCTGGCGATCGCGCGCGCGCTGCTGGCCAACCCGGCCAGCAGCCGGCGCCTGGAGCAGTGGGCGCGCTTCGGCGAGCTCAGCGCGCGCACGCTGAGCCGCAAGTTCGTCGAGGAGACCGGCATGAGCTTCGGCCAGTGGCGTCAGTGGGCGCGCCTGACCCAGGCGCTGGAATGGCTGGCCACCGGGCAGGCGGTCAAGCACGTGGCGCTCTCGCTGGGCTACGACAGCGTGAGCGCCTTCATCAAGGCCTTCCGCGTCGCGCTCGGAACGACTCCGGCGGCCTACTTCGGCGCGGCGCGGCGCAACTCCGCCGCGGCGCAACTCGCGGTTGCACAATCGGAACTCGAACCCACCCTCGCAGGAGACCTCGATGCGCTTTGAAACCCAGGCCGTGCACGCCGGCTACAGCCCCGACCCGAGCACGCGTGCGGTCGCCGTTCCGGTGTACCAGACGGTGTCCTATGCCTTCGACGACACGCAGCATGGCGCCGACCTGTTCGACCTGAAGGTCGCGGGCAACATCTACACCCGCATCATGAACCCCACCACCGGGGTGCTCGAGGCGCGCGTGGCGGCCCTCGAGGGCGGCGTGGCGGCGCTGGCGCTGGCCTCCGGCATGGCGGCGATCACCGCGGCGATCCAGACCATCGCGGTCGCCGGGGACAACATCGTGTCGAGCAGCCGGCTGTACGGCGGCACCTACAACCTGTTCGCCCACACCTTCCCGCGCCAGGGGCTCGAGGTGCGCTTCGCCGACCCCGCCGACCCGCAGTCCTTCGCGCGCCTGAGCGACTCGCGCACCCGGGCGGTGTACTGCGAAAGCATCGGCAACCCGCTGGGCAACGTCACCGACATCGGCGCGCTGGCCGCGGTGGCGCACGCCGCCGGAGTGCCGCTGATCGTCGACAACACGGTGCCGTCGCCCTACCTGTGCCGGCCCTTCGAGCATGGCGCGGACATCGTCGTGCATTCGCTGACCAAGTACATCGGCGGACACGGCAACAGCGTCGGCGGCGCCATCGTCGACGGCGGGCGCTTCGACTGGGCGGCGCATCGCGACCGTTTCGCGCTGCTGGTCGAGCCCGACGTCAGCTACCACGGAGTCAGCTACACCGAGGCCTTCGGCGCCGCCGCGTTCATCGCCCGCGCGCGCGTCGTGCCGCTGCGCAACATGGGGGCCGCGCTGTCGCCGATGAACGCCTTCCTGCTGCTGCAGGGGCTGGAGACCCTGCCGCTGCGCATGGACCGCATCTGCGACAACTCGCTGCGCATCGCCGAGCACCTGCGCCGCCACGCGAAGGTCGAATGGGTGCGCTACGCCGGGCTGCCCGACCATCCCGACCACGACGTCGTGCAGCGCCTGATGCGCGGGCGCGCGTCGGGGATCCTGAGCTTCGGGCTGCGCGGCGGGCGCGAGGCCGGCGCGCGCTTCCAGGACGCGCTGAAGCTGTTCACGCGCCTGGTCAACATCGGCGACTGCAAGTCCCTGGCCTGCCACCCGGCGACCACCACGCATCGTCAGCTCAACGACGCCGAGCTCGCCGCGGCCGGGGTCAGCGCGGACATGGTGCGCCTGTCGGTGGGCATCGAGCACGTGGACGACCTGATCGCCGACCTCGACCAGGCGCTGGCCGCGGCCTGAACGGCGGGCCCGACGCAGCTGCAGCGCCTCGGCCAAGTGTCCGCGTGCCAGTGCCGGGCCGCCCCCAGATCGGCCAGTGCGCGCGCCATCCGCAGCACGCGGTACGTGCAGGGCGCCGAGGCCTTAGGCAGTCCAACTGCGCTCTCGGGATGGGCGTTGTGCCGCGCGATCAGCGCCACGGCCGCGCGTCTCCGAGAAAGCACCGGCTAACCGGAAAGCCCGCCAGCTAGCCTGGATATTTCATCAGTCGCCATCGTGGTCGGGCGTGGCCTCGAGCGCGAGGCGACTGGCATCGCGGATGAGGGGCGGAAGCCTCGGCACGTGGGTATTGGCGAACGCAGGGCGCAATACCCCCTGACCCCCGTTGTTCATCAACGTGCCGGGGACAGCACTCTTGATCGCTCAAGGAGCCAGGGCGTGGGCGGCGCTGAGGAACACGTGCTTGAGAGGATGACTGGAGGCCAGCAGCAGGCGCACGCGGCGGGTGTTGCGCACGACGGCCGCGCCGATCTTGAGCAGCTTGATGCGGATGGAGGCCGCGCAGGAACGCGCGAGTTCGGTGCCCTGTAGCGCGCGCCGGCGCAACTGGATGATGAGCGTGTAGGCGAAGGCCGCCAGCAACAGGCGTAGTTGGTTGGCGGCGAAGCGATGGGCGCTGGCGCGGCGACCGAAGAGATCGAGCTGAGCTTCCTTGATGCGGTTCTCGGCCTCGCCGCGCGCGCAGTACAGGCGCTCGTAGAGTTCGGTGCAATCGCCCTGCAGGCTGGTGACGACGAAGCGCGGATTGGGTCCCTGGGGCCCATGTTCGAGCCGGGCGATCACGCGCCGCTCACGCTCCCAGCTTCGCGCCGCGTAGGGGAACTCGCCGATGAGCCGCTGCTTGGTGCCGCAGTCCTGATACTGCTCGGCCAGGGCCCGCTCGGCGATGGCCACCTGCCATTGCAGCGTGGGGTTCTTCGCCAACCCGATGATGTAGTCGATGCCCCAGGCATCGAAGCGCTTGAGCGCACGGGGGCGGCAGAATCCGGAGTCGGCGCGCACCACCAGGCGCACGCCCGGCCAGGCCTGGCGCAGCCGGCGCGCCAGCAGCTTGATCAGCGCACTGAGCACGCTGGCCGGGTCGCGCCAGCTCGGACGCAGCACGCACGCCAGCATGTCCTGGCCGCAGAACACGTACAGAGGCAAGTAGCAGTAGCTGTCGTAGTGGAAGTGGAAGTGCGCCCCTTCCTGCTGTCCGTACAACGGCACGTGGGTGGCGTCGATATCGAGCACCAGCTCGCGCGGGGCCTCGCCACGCCCGGCGATGAACGTCTCCAGCAACACCCCATGCAGCGCCGCGGCATGCGCTGGCGTGGCCGAGCGCTCCAGGCGGCTGAACGTGGGGGCCGAGGCCAGCTCCTCGGCCCGTCCCACCGCCGTCTGCAGCGCCAGGTCGCGACGCAACGTGTTGTGGTCCGTCACGTCCTCCCAGCCGCAGCACAGGCCGTAGATGCGCTGCGCCAGCAGGCTGTGCATGCTGTGGCGAACGCTGGCGGCGCGGCGTCCATCGGTGAACACTCCCGCTGCAGCGCGTGTCAGCCCGATACGCTCGTCGATCTGGCGCAGCAGCATGACCCCGCCATCGCTGACGATGTCACCGCCGTCAAACGCGGCCTGCACCACGCGGCGCCCGACACGCCCGAAATCCACCACGCCCTCGGTACACTTTGGCATCGGCCGCTTCCTCCTTTGTTCGTCACGTTTCGAGTCTCGATACCTCTGAAACGCACGACCGGATCAAGCGGCCGACCTTTTTGCTCGCGAAATATCCAGGCTAGTGCCTTGGCCCGCTGATTCGTTCGTTCACAAAGTCGATGCAGCTTTTCGAGTATGGAATTGGCGGTGGAGTACGCACACCATATCGCGCTGACCTACAAGCAAGCCAGTTTCTGCCTCAAATACGGCGTACTGATCGGCCACCTCTGCCGCCACGACCCGGACCCGGATGCGTGGACGCGGAGTTCGCCAACGATTTTTGCTGCACGCCCTGCCCATACCTGCGACAAGCCCGAAGCTGAGGGCTCGATGCCGCTGGTCGAGCGCCGAATCCTGGCGCAGTTATCTCCCGCTTCTCGTTTCTTCTTGCTGACGAGGTTCAATGCCACGATCGCTTGGCTCGTCACAGATTCTCAAGTCTATCCGACGAGGGTGCGTTGCAGGTGCTCCTCAAGCCGGTATGCCGCCGCGGAATTGCGCCACCCAGCCAGTGACAGGCCTGCGCCCCACCGCGCTCTCGTCACCAGTTTCTGCGACAAGTGCGCCTGTTTCCGCGACAGATCGAAGACCAGCCGTTCGTGAAGCCCTTGGATGCTTGGGGGACGGCCCTCACGCTACTCGGGGAGCTAAGGCACAGCCGAACTTTGGAGCCACGTACAGGTTCGGGCTTCGGTCGGCGACGCCAAGCCCCCTGAGGTTGTCGTGTCCCCTCCTCCGGAAGGCGCGCACTTCCTTCGCGGCGATGGCCTGCGCCTTCGCTAGGTGCTGTCGGTGAGTGGATGCGGTGGCCACGCGTTCGTGCCGCCATGTCGCAGCAACGGGTGGCTCGGAAGGCGGAGATTGTCGCGGAAACAGGGGGCTTGGCAGATGGGGATTGTCGCAGAAACAGGGGGCTTGGCAGGTGGAGATTGTCGCAGAAACAGGGGGCTTGGCAGGTGGAGATTGTCGCAGAAACTAGGAATTTTCACGAATAGTGCCCCCCATGGAACAGATTCGGCAGCCGCTACGCTCGTTCACAGAACGGTGCCCTCGTCGACACGTTGGGGGTGCGGAGCGGGCGATCGCCGCGTTCTACCGTGCCAGTTCGGCGTACATGCGCTTGAGCCGCGCGCTCTCCGACTCCAGCCCCTTGGCCCGCTTGACCTCGTTGGGCGACATCCCGGCGAACTTGCTCTTCCAGAGGTAGTACGCTGGCGTGCTGATGCCTTGGTTGCGACAGACCTCCGCCACCGGCAGACCCGCTTCGCCTTCACCCAAGATTCCTAGGATCTGGGCCTCCGTGAACATCGATTTTCTCATCGCTCTCTTCCTCGAAGATGCGGAGGTGTCTATTCTCGGACTGCCTCTTCGGCGGGGGAGCTTACGACTCCATCCTCGAAAAGCTGCATAGACTTTGTGCGTGAATCAGCGGAGCACGATACCAAGCCACCAATGCCTAAGCCTGTAATCTACCGAGCATGCGCGAAACGAATCGCAGTTGCCATAGTTCTACGTTGATAATCTAATGTGGTGCCATTGAATCGCTGCAATGGGTCGAAGCCGGCATAATGTTATGGTATTCGAGTTGCAGAAGCACTCGAACGTCAGCACCGCCATGATCTAAACCAATGTGCTCAAGGATAGACCGGCAGCCCCTTGGGGCTGGATTCCGCCGTCTCCGCGCCCGAATAGTCGATGCCGAAGTAGCAGGAGAAGGCGGGCATGGTCCGTTCTACAATCACCTCTGTTCCCGCCAGATATGCCGGGCTTGGGCCGAGCGCATCGGATCGCCCGAGACATCACGGGTCGACTGGTGCTGATCAACTGTTATGCCGGCCTCGTTTAACGTGGGGACATCGATTCTGTACGTCTCTAA
>JAKAXL010000101.1 GCA_021816585.1 Pseudomonadota bacterium
CCGCCGAGGCGAAGAAGGAAAACATCCTGGCCGCCGCGCAGGCGGGGGTCAACGGCTACATCGTCAAGCCCTTCCCCGCCGACACCCTGAAGGCCAAGATCGACTCCATCCTGCAGCGACTGCATGGAGGGCAGCCCGCATGACCCGGACCCACGACGCCGGCGACGCGCAAGGCGAGCCGCCGCAGGCGCCGGCCGCCGGCCAGGCGCTGCACAACCTGCGCGAGGCCGACGCGCTGCTCACGCAGGGCGTTCAACGCATCCTGCACGCCTCCAGCGATCTGCCGGGCGCCACCCATCCGCTGCAGGAGGTGCTGCACCTGAGCGAACAGCAGGCGATGCGCACGCTGGAGGCGGTGGAGGCCGCGCAGGCCGAGCTGCAATCCATCCACGCCGCGAACGGCGGTTTCATCGACCAGCGCCTGCAGCGCCTGGAGGGGCACCTGCAGACCATCCTGACCACGCAGCAGGGACAGGACCTGGCCGGGCAGCGCCTGAAGAGGACCATTGCCCTGCTGCAGGCGGTGGAGTCGCGCATCCAGGAGGCGCTGGCGCAACTCGCCGGGGCCGGCTTCCAGCGAGCCGCGCCGCTCGAGGCCCCGGTGCGCGACGACACCTTCGGCGCGGGGCGCCTGGACCAGGGCAACGTCGACGACCTGCTTTCCGAACTCGGCATCTGAGACCGCTGGATGCGAACCACCCTGCCCAGCGCCGCGAACCCCGGGAACCCCTCCATGGCCGAATCCATTTCCTCTGTCCCCACCGATGCTCCGGGCGCGCGCGCCATGCAGGTGCTCGCCCAGCAGGTGCAGGGCGCGCGCGCGCAGATGGACACCGCGGTGCTGGACCTGAGCCGCCGCTTCGCGCTGCTGCACGCCAGCCTGGAGAAGTCGATGCGCGCCTCCGACGCCGCCGCGGCGACGCAGGCCGGCGAGTCGGTGGGGGCGGTGTTCACGCAAAGCCGCACGCAGCTCGAGCAGGTGCTCGAGGGTCTGCGCCAGGCCCTGCAGCGCCGCGACGATGCGGCACGCCAGTCGCAGGCCGTGACCACCCACGCCAGCGCCCTGCAGGGCCTGGTCGAGCGCGTGGCCGCGCTGGCCGCGAAGACCGACCTGCTGGCGCTCAACGCCACCATCGAGGCGGCACGAGCCGGCGAGCACGGGCGCGGTTTTTCCATCGTCGCCGAGGAGGTGCGCAAGCTGTCGGCGCAATCGCGCAAGACCAGCCAGGACATGGCCGAACGCGTCGCCGCGATCGGCGGTGAAATGAACGCGATGGCGCAGGCGGCGATCCGCTCCGGGGAGCAGGAGAAGCAGACCTTCGCCGAAAGCGACCAGGCGGTGCAGTCGGTGCTGGCGCGGCTGCACGAGATCGCCGACGCGCAGGGTCGCGCCGCCGCCACGCTGCGCGCCGAGGGCGAGCAGGTGCAGCAGGAGGTGGAACGCGTGATGGTCGCGCTGCAGTTCGGCGACCGCGTCAGCCAGATCCTCGACCACGCCGCGCGCGCGCTGCAGGATCTGTCGAACGAATTCGTCGCCGGCGGCTCCCTGCTGGTCGACGGGCAGGCCGCGCTGGCGCGCATCGCCGACGGCTACACCACCGAGGAGCAGCGCCTGACCCACGACGGCGCGGCGACCCCGGCACAGGACGATGCCGGCGACGCCGACATCACTTTCTTCTGATGGCGCGCGCTGCTAAGCTCGGCGCGCCTGCCCCCTTTCCCTGCCATGGCCAAGACCATCCTCATCGTCGATGATTCCGCCTCGCTACGCCAGGTGGTGAACATCGCCCTTTCCAGCGCGGGCTACGAAGTCCTCGAGGCCTGCGACGGCGTCGATGCGCTGTCCAAGCTCGACGGGCGCAAGGTGCACCTGATCATCAGCGACGTGAACATGCCCAACATGAACGGCATCGAGCTGGTGCGCCAGGTCAAGGCCAAGCCCGAGTACAAGTTCACGCCGATCATCATGCTGACCACCGAGAGCCAGGCCGACATGAAGGCGCAAGGCCAGGCCGCGGGAGCCCGCGCATGGGTGGTCAAGCCCTTCCAACCCGCGCAGATGCTGGCCGCCGTGGCCAAGCTGATGCCCGCCTGAGCCGGGGAGCCAGCCACCATGGACGTGATGTTGCGCGAGGACCTCGGCGCCGGCCGCGTCGAGCTGGGCGGGGCACTGGACATCTACGCGGCCGGCGAGGTGCACGCGCAGCTGCAGCAGCTGCTGCGCGCCCACCCGCGGCTGGAGCTGGATCTGTCGCGGGTCGAGGAGATCGACACCGCCGGGGTGCAACTGCTGATGTCGGCCAAGCGCACGGCCTCGGCGCAGGGGCGCACCCTCAGACTGGTGGCGCACAGCCCGGCGGTGCTGGAGACCCTGGAGCTGTGCCAGCTGCTGGGCTTTTTCGGCGACCCGGTCGTGGAAACGGCGGGAGCGCGCTTCGGCAGGGAGACCGACACATGAGCGCCGCGCACGGCCGATCCGAAGAGGCGCTCCACTCCCTCGGGGAGTCGAGCGTAGCGAGGAGGGTAGTCCTGAGCGCCGCGCACGGCCGTTCCGAAGCGGCGCTCCACTCCCTCGGGGAGTCGAGCGTAGCGAGGAGGGTAGTCCCATGAGTTTCGAACAGCAGATGCTGCAGGCGCTGCAGGCCTTCATCACCGAGGCGCGCGACCTGCTGGCCGGCATGGAGCACAGCCTGCTGCAGCTCGAGACCGACGCGCAGTCCGATTCGGTCAACGAACTGTTCCGGGCCGCCCACACCATCAAGGGCTCGGCCGGGTTGTTCGGACTCGACGGGGTGGTCCGCTTCACCCACCACATGGAAAGCCTGCTCGACCAGATGCGCGCCGGGGTCATCGGCCCCGACGACGCGGTGATCGGCACCCTGCTCGACGCGCGCGACCACCTGGCGGGCCTGATCGACGCCATCGCCGACGGCGGCGACGGTCAGCAGCCGGGGCCGAACGAACAGGCGCTGGTGGCGCGGCTGCAAAGCCTGCAGTCCCCCGGCGGGCTGCCGCAGGCACCGGCCCCCGCGGCCGCGGCGACCGCCGCGGCCGGCGGCAGCGAGGTCGAACTCGCCCATGCCGACCCGCAGGACACCGTGGTGCGGCTGCAGCCGCAGCAGGCGAGCACGGCGAGCTGGCATATCTCGCTGCGCTTCGGACGCGACTGCCTGCGCAACGGCATGGACCCGCTGGCCTTCATCCGCTACCTGCGCGGGCTCGGCGAGATCGTCGCGCTGGCCACGCTGGACGACGCCGTGCCGGTGCTCGCCGACCTCGACCCGGAGGCCTGCCATCTCGGCTTCGAGATCAACTTCCGCAGCGACGCCAGCAAGGCCGACATCGAGGCGGTGTTCGAGTTCGTGCGCGACGACAGCGACATCTGCATCCTGCCGGCGCACAGCCGCATCGCCGAGTACGTCGAGCGCATCCGCTCGCTGCCCGAGGACGAGCTGCGACTCGGCGAGATCCTCGTCGAGGTGGGCACGCTGACCCGCCACGAGCTCGAGCACGCGCTGCAGGAGCAGCAGCAGTCGCAGACCCCGGAGGGCGAACACGAGCCGCTGGGACAGATCCTGGTGCGCGGCGGCGCCACGCACGAGCCGATCGTGCAGGCCGCGCTGGACAAGCAGCGCCAGGCCAAGGAGCGGCGCAGCCGCGAGGGCCAGATGCTGCGCGTGGCGGCCGACAAGCTCGACGCGCTGATCGACCTGGTGGGCGAGCTCGTGATCGCCAGCGCGGGCAACACGCTGCACGCGCGCCAGCCCGAGCAGGTGGAGGCCGCGGCGCAGGTCACGCGACTGGTCGAGGAGATCCGCGAGCGCGCGCTGAAGCTGCGCATGGTGGAGATCGGCGAGACCTTCGCGCGCTTCCAGCGCGTGGTGCGCGATACCGCGCGCGACCTCGGCAAGGACATCGCGCTGCTGATCCAGGGCGGCGACACCGAGATGGACAAGTCCCTCGTGGAAAGCATCGCCGACCCGCTGATGCACCTGGTGCGCAACGCCATGGACCACGGCCTCGAGAAGCCGGAGGTGCGCGTCGCCGGCGGCAAGCCGGCGCAGGGCACGCTGCGCCTGACGGCCAGCCACGACGCGGGCAGCATCGTCATCGAGGTGTCCGACGACGGCGCCGGGCTGAACCGCGAGCGCATCTGCGCGAAGGCGGTGCAGCGCGGGCTGCTGGCGCCCGACGCGGCCGAGTCGCTGCCGGACGCCGAAGTCTGGAAGCTGATCTTCGAGCCGGGATTCTCCACCGCGGAGACCATCACCGACCTGTCCGGACGCGGCGTCGGCATGGACGTGGTGAGGCGCAACATCGAGGCCATCCGCGGCAGCATCGACATCCACAGCGAGTCGGGCGCCGGCACCACGATGCGCCTGCGCCTGCCGCTGACCCTGGCCATCATCGACGGCTTCCTGATCGAAAGTGCCGGGCGCAGCTACGTGCTGCCGCTGGACGCGGTGGTCGAATGCCTGCAGTACCCGGCGCAGCCGCCGCAGCAGGGCTACATCAACCTGCGCGGCGAGGTGCTGCCGCTGCTGCACCTGGAGCGCGCGCTCGGGGCCCCGACGGAGTCCGCGGCGGCGGCGCCGATCCGCCGCAACGTGGTCGTCGTGTCGGCGGGCGGCCAGCGCGCCGGGCTCGTGGTCGAGCGCCTGCTCGGCGAATACCAGACCGTGATCAAGCCCTTGGGCTCGCTGTTCGCGCACCTGCGCGGGATTGGCGGCTCCACCATTCTCGGCAACGGCCGGGTGGCGCTGATCCTCGATGTTCCCGCGCTGCTGGCAGCGGCCCCCAGGGCCGCTCTCGCGGGCTCCGCCCAGGCGGCCTGAGTCCGCTCCGCCGCGTCTCCCGCAAGTTCCGCAACCTGCCCAGGCCCACCCCCTCGACCACGCCATGAACCTACCCGTCGCCGCAGGCGCCTCCGCGCCGATCCAGTCCATCGTCGGCGCGCATGCCGCGCCCGGCCAGTACCTGACCTTCTCGCTGCAGGGCGAGTCCTACGGGGTCGACATCCTCGGCGTGCGCGAGATCATCGAGTATGCGCGCCCGACCACCATCCCGATGATGCCCGGCTTCGTGCACGGGGTGATCAACCTGCGCGGCCATGTCGTTCCGGTGATCGACCTGGCGCAGCGCTTCGGGCGCGCCCCCACCGAGCTGCACGCGCGCACCTGCATCGTCATCGTCGAGGTCCCCAACACCGACGGTGCGCAGGCGCTGGGCGTGCTGGTCGACGCCGTCAACGCGGTGCTCGACCTCGACGCGTCGCAGATCGAGCCCCCGCCGGCCTTCGGCACCGGGCTGCGCCGCGAATTCATCCAGGGCATGGCCCGCGTGGACAACGGCTTCATCATCCTGCTCGACATCGCCCGCGTGCTGTCGACCGAGGACCTGGCCGCGCTGGTGCACGCCACCGAAGGCGCCGACGCCAGCGCCTGAACGCGCCGCGCGTCGGGCCGGCCCTGCCCCCTGCCGACAGGCAAGCCGGCCGCGCTTCAGTGCGGATCGTCGTCGGAGTGGTCGTGCGAATGCGCGTGGCCACCCGCCTTCGTCGCTGCCACGTGCAATCCACCGTGGTGGTGCCCGAACACCAGGTAGGCCTCGGCGCCGTCGCGCACCAGCCGGCAGCGCGCTCCGTGCGGAAGCGTCAGCTTGGTGCGCAGGTGCCCGAACGGCAGCCCGCCGAGCACCGGCACGCCGTGCGGACGCAATTGCCCGCGCAACCACTGCACCGCCGAGTCCAGGTCGTAGCCGGCGTCATGCGGCGCCAGCCGGTAGTCGGTGAAGCCGCCGAGCAGCACGGCGCGCTGGCGCTGCAGCACGCCGGCCAGCAGCAGCTGGGTGAACAGGCGCTCGATGCGGTACGGGTGCTCCGCCACGTCCTCCAGGAACAGCACCCCGCGCTTGCGCGGCAGATAGGGCGTGCCGGTCAGCGCGGCGACCATGCTCAGGTTGCCGCCCCACAGCACGCCGGCGGCGTCGAGTCCGCGTGGAGCGTCCGGACACTCGAAGCCCAGCGCTTCCAGGCGCCCGTCGACGACATCCAGGAAGCTCTCGCGGGTGATCTCGTCGACGCGCTCGGCGCCGAAGTCGAAGCTGGCCATCGGCCCGCT
>JAKAXL010000102.1 GCA_021816585.1 Pseudomonadota bacterium
AGCAGGTGCTGCGCCTGTACGAACTGCAGGGCTGGCAGCCGGTCGTGGCGCCGGAGCTGGAGTTCTACCTGGTCGCCAAGAACACCGACCCCGACCTGCCGCTGCGCCCGCCGCTGGGGCGCTCGGGGCGCGCCGAGACCGCGCGCCAGCACTACAGCATCGACGCCGTCAACGAGTTCGACCCGCTGTTCGAGGACATCTACGACTACTGCGAGGCCATGGAGCTGGACGTCGACGCGCTGATCCACGAGATCGGCGCCGGCCAGATGGAGATCAACTTCCTGCACGGCAACGCCCTCGACCTCGCCGACAAGGTGTTCTTCTTCAAGCGCACGATGCGCGAGGCCGCGTTGCGCCACGACATGTACGCCACCTTCATGGCCAAGCCGATGGCCGGCGAACCCGGCAGCTCGATGCACCTGCACCAGAGCGTGCTCGACCGGGCGACCGGGCACAATCTGTTCAGCCAGCCCGACGGCTCGCCGTCGCCCGCGTTCTTCCACTACATCGGCGGCCTGCAGAAGTACCTGCCCCACGTGGTGGCGCTGTTCGCGCCCTACGTGAACTCCTACCGCCGGCTGGCGGGCGGCGGCGGCGCCCCCACCAACGTCGAGTGGGCCACCGACAACCGCACCGCCGGAATCCGCGTGCCCGACTCCGACCCGCACAACCGGCGTGTCGAGAACCGCCTGGCCGGCTCCGACGCCAATCCCTACGTGGCGCTCGCCGCATCGCTGGCCTGCGGGTACCTCGGCCTGCTCCGGCACATCGACGCGCTGCCGGAGATCCACGGCAACGCCAGCGCCCGCCCCAGCGCCATCGCGCTGCCGCAGGGGCTGGCCGAGGCCGTGCGCCTGCTCGGCGAAGCGCCGGAGATCGAGGAGTTGCTGGGTCGCCGGTTCTGCGCGATCTACCGCGCCGTGAAGAACAGCGAACACGCCGAATTCATGAAGGTCATCAGCCCATGGGAACGCGAACACCTGCTCCAGCACGTCTGAGCGCGGCGCAGACCGCGGCCCGGGACCCCCACCATCTGCAGGCGCTGCAGGCCGGCGACGTCGCGCATCACCTGCACCCGTTCAGCGACCCGGAGCAGCTGCGCCGGCGTCCGCCGCGCGTCATCGTGCACGGCGAAGGCGTGCGCATCCGCGACGCGCAGGGCCACGAGATCCTCGACGCCATGTCGGGCCTGTGGTGCGTGAACCTCGGCTACGGGCGTACCGACCTGGTCGACGCGGCGCGCGCGCAGATGCTCGAGCTGCCCTACTACAACACCTTCTTCCAGACCACCACGCTCCCGGCGGCGCAGCTGGCCGCGGAACTCGCCGCCATCGCGCCGGCCGGCATGCGCCAGGTCTTCTTCACCGAGGGCGGCTCCACCGCGAACGACACCATGGTGCGCATGGTGCGCCGCTACTGGGACCTGATGGGCCAGCCGCGGCGCAAGATCCTGGTGTCGCGGCGCAACGCCTACCACGGCAGCACGCTGGGCGGGGCCTCGCTGGGCGGCATGCCCGACATGCACGCGCAGGGCGACCTGCCGCTGCCGGGCTTCGAGCACATCGAGCAGCCGTACCGGCTGGAGCTGGGACGGCCCGGCGAGTCCGAGACGGACTTCGGGCTGCGCGCGGCCTCCTGGCTGGAGCAGTGCATCGAGCAGCTCGGCGCCGATCGCGTCGCCGCCTTCGTGATGGAGCCGGTGCAGGGAGCCGGCGGGGTCATCGTGCCGCCGGCCGGCTACGCACGCGAGATCCAGCGCATCTGCCGCCGCCACGGCGTGCTGCTGGTCAGCGACGAGGTGATCTGCGGCTTCGGCCGCCTCGGGCACTGGTTCGGCTGCGAGCACGAGCACATCGGCATCGAGCCCGACCTGCTGACCTTCGCGAAGGGGGTGACCTCCGGCTACCTGCCGCTGGGCGGCGTGCTGGTGGGACCGCGCGTGGCCGAGGTGCTGGGCACGCGCGGCGGCGACTTCGCGCACGGCTTCACCTACTCGGGGCATCCGGTGTGCTGCGCGGTGGCACTGGCCAGCCTGCGCGCGCTGCGCGACGAACAGGTGCTCGAGCGCGTGCGCACGCAGCTCGCGCCCCACCTGCAGCGGCGCTTCGCGACGCTGGCAGGGCACGAACTGGCCGGCGACGTCGACGGACTGGGCATGACCGCCGCGCTGGTGCTGTGGCGCGACAAGCAGCGCCGCGAGCCCTTCCCGCCGGAGGCCGCGGCCGGACTGCGCTGCCGCGACGCCTGCTTCGACGCCGGGGTGGTGATGCGCGCGGTGGGCTCGCGCATGATCATCGCGCCACCGCTGGTCAGCACCGAGGCCGACATCGACCGGATGATCGAGCGCATCGGCACGGCGCTGGACGCCACGCTGCAGGGATTGCGCCGCGACGGCTGGATGCGGTGACGGCATGGCGCGCTGCACGGATAATGCGCACGCCACCATCCGTCCAGCCCCGCTCCACCCGCCATGCCCCACCGTCCGGAACCTTCCGCGCTCAACACCAACGCGCTCGGCCTGACCGAGTCGACGATCATGGGCGTCGCCGGCGCGGCCCCGGTGTTCTCCATCGCCGCGACCACCGCGACCCTGGTCGGCAGCGTGGGCGTGCTGGCGCCGGCCAGCCTGCTGTACTGCGGGCTGATCATGTGCGGGGTGATCTTCGCCTACATGCACCTGAACCGGCTGGACGCCAACGCCGGCGCCTCCTACGCCTGGGTCAGCCGCATCTTCAACCGCACCCTGGGCTTCCTCGCCGGCTGGGCGCTGCTCGTCGCCTCCGCGATGTTCATGGTCTCCGGGACCGTGCCGGCGGCCACCGCCACGCTGGCGCTGATCAGCCCGTCGCAGGTCGGCAACACGGCGATCGTCACGCTGGTCGCCGCCGGCTGGCTGATCCTGGTCAGCGCCGTGGTGCTCAAGGGCATCAAGCTCACCAGCTACGTGCAGGTCACGCTGACCGCGCTGGAACTGGCCATCCTGGCCGTCATCGTCGGCGTCGCGCTGTGGAAGTTCTGGCACACCCCGGTGCATCCGCTGCACTGGTCGGACTTCGACCCGCGATCCTTCTCGCCGCACGTGTTCACGCTGGGCGCGCTGACCGCCATCTTCTTCTACTGGGGATGGGACGTCACGGTGAACCTGAACGAGGAGACCCGCGACGGCAGCTGGGTGGCCAGCGTCGGCTCGCTGCTGGCGATGCTGATCATCATCGCCATGTTCATCCTGTTCGCGGTGGTGGCGCTGATGGTGCTCAGCGACCAGGAGATCCAGCGCGCCAACACCAACGTGGTGCTGGCGATCGCCGACAAGCTGTTCCCGAAGCCCTGGAGCTACATGGCGGTGCTGGCGGTGATGCTCAGCACCCTGGGCACGCTGGAGACCTCGATCCTGCAATTCACGCGGACCATGTTCGCGCAAAGCCGCGACGGCATGCTGCACCACCGCTACGCCCACCTGCACCCGACCTGGGACACGCCGTGGATCGCCACGCTGGTGATCGCCGGCTTCGGGCTGCTGCTGCTGTTCCTGGCCTCGTTCATCCCGACGGTCAACGCGATCATCCAGGACTCGGTGGACGCCATCGGGTTCCAGGCCTCCTTCTACTACGGGCTGGCCTGCCTGGCCTGCGCCTGGCACGTGTGGAGATCCGAGCGCGTCAGCATGTTCCGCATGCTGGTGTTCGTGCTGTGGCCGCTGGGCTCGGGACTGTTCCTGTGGTTCATCGCCGTGTACAGCCTGCCCACCTTCGACACCACGGCCAACGTGATCGGCATCGGCGGCATCCTGCTGGGGCTGCTCCCCTTCTGGCTCAACCGCGACAGGGCGCGACCGACCGCGCAAGTGCAGCCGGTCAACGAACTGTGATCCCTGCGCGGGGCCTTGCCTTGCCGGTCGCGGCAGGGCATGCCATCATCGGCTCCTGAGGCGCCGCCTTCGGCGCCCCCCCCCGGAGCCTGCGATGAACCAACCCACTGCCCGCGAGGTCTGGCATGCACGCGCCGCCGACCGCATCGCCGCCGGAATCGACGGCCGGCTGCTGATCGACGGCCGGCGCTACCACGCCGTCGACGGGCGCTGCTTCGACTGCATCTCCCCGCTGGACGGCAAGGTCATCGCACGCGTGGCGCGCGGCCAGGCCGCCGACGTCGAGCTGGCGGTGACCAGCGCCCGCGCGGCGTTCTCCGACGGGCGCTGGAGCGCCCGCTCTCCGGGCGCGCGCAAGAAGGTGCTGATGGCCTTCGCCGAGCGCATGCGCGCCGCGCGCGACGAACTCGCGCTGCTGGAGACCCTGGACATGGGCAAGCCGATCGCGGCCAGCCTGTCGGCCGACGTCCCCGGGGCCGCGCGCTGCATCCAGTGGTACGCCGAGGCCGTCGACAAGGTCTACGGCGAGATCGCCCCCACCGGCGGCGACGCGCTGGCGCTGATCAGCCGCGAGCCCGTCGGCGTGGTCGGCGCGATCGTGCCGTGGAACTACCCGATGCTGATGGCGTCGTGGAAACTCGGCCCGGCGCTGGCCGCCGGCAACAGCGTCGTGCTCAAGCCCAGCGAGAAGTCGCCGCTGACGGCGCTGCGCCTGGCCGAACTGGCGCTCGAGGCCGGGCTGCCCGAAGGGGTGTTCAACGTCGTCCCCGGCTTCGGCGACGAGGCCGGCGAGGCGCTGGCGCTGCACATGGACGTCGACGCCATCGCTTTCACCGGCTCCACCCGCGTGGGGCGGCGCATGCTCGACTACTCCAGCCGCAGCAACCTCAAGCGGGTGTACAACGAGCTCGGCGGCAAGTCGGCCAACCTGGTGTTCGCCGACTTCGACGACCTCGACCGCGCCGCCGCGACCGCCGCCGGCAGCATGTTCTACAACCAGGGCGAGTCCTGCAACGCGCCGTCGCGCCTGCTGGTGCAGGAATCCATCGCCGACGACTTCGTCGAGCGCGTGGCGGCGCAGGCGCCCGGCTACGCCCCCGGCGACCCGCTCGACCCCACCACGCGCCTGGGCGCGCTGGTCGACGCGCGCCAGACCGAGACCGTGATGGGCTACATCCGCAGCGGGCTCGAACAGGGCGCGCGCTGCGTCGCCGGCGGCGAGCAGGTGCTGCAGCACACCGGCGGCCAGTTCGTCGCCCCCACGGTGTTCGACGGCGTCGACAACACCATGCGCATCGCCCGCGAGGAGATCTTCGGCCCGGTGCTGTCGGTGATCCGCTTCCGTGACGAGGCCCACGCGCTGGCCATCGCCAACGACTCCAGCTTCGGCCTGCACGCGGCGGTCTGGACCCGCAACCTCGACCGCGCGGTGCGCGTCTCGCGCGCGCTGCACGCCGGCACCGTGCACGTCAACCAGTACGACGAGGACGACATCACGGTGCCCTTCGGCGGAGTCAAGCAGTCCGGCAACGGGCGCGACAAGTCGCTGCACGCGCTGGAGAAGTACTCCGAGCTGAAGACCACGTGGATTCGCATCGACGCGCGGTAGCCGCCCCCGGGGACGACGGCAGGGCGCGAATCGGCGCCCCTGCCGTCGGGCGGCGACAATAGCGGGTCGCGCGGCGCCGGCCGCGCCGCTCCCTTTTCGCCTTCATGCCTTCCGCCCCGACCCCGCTACGGCCCGGGCAGCTCTCGCTGTCCGATTTCGACTTCGAGCTTCCAGCTGAACTCATCGCGCAGCACCCGGCGGCGCAACGCAGCGCGAGCCGGCTGCTCGATGCCCGCGACGGCCTGCACGACCGCGTGTTCGCCGAACTGCCGTCGCTGCTGCAGCCCGGCGACCTGATGGTGTTCAACGACACCCAGGTCATCAAGGCGCGGCTGTTCGGCACGAAGGCTTCCGGCGGCGCCGTGGAACTGCTGGTCGAGCGCGTGCTCGACGGCCGTGAAGTGATCGCGCACATGCGCGCCAGCCGCAAGCCGGCCGTCGGCAGCCG
>JAKAXL010000005.1 GCA_021816585.1 Pseudomonadota bacterium
ATTCGTAATGAGAAGGTCGAGGGTTCGATTCCTTTCACCGGCACCAGGAACATCAAGAACTCAGGCCACCTCCGGGTGGCCTTCGTTTTTCCCGGGGACACGCTTCGCGGTGAGGCCCTCGAGCCGCCCCTCGATGCGCAGCGCCGAGCGTCGCAGCAGGTCGCCGATGCGCCCGCTCTCGTCGGCGCCGGTGCCGGCGTGTTCGCGCACCACGCCGAGGCTGCCGATCATTCGACCGTGCCTGGGCCCGCATGCTCAGCGAACGTGCCAGGCTCGACGGGCAGGACGGCGACGGCGTGGACCCGCAGGCGTTCAAGGGCTATTTCCAGCGCCATGCGCGATTCACGGCCGGGTTCGCCACACGCGATCCCGGGCCTCGCGACGCCCGGACTGCTGTCGCCGCGCAAGGTACGCCACCGCCTGCGCGACTGCCTGCTAGAAGCGCTGCTGCAACCCGACGATCAAGGTGTCCAGGTTCGCTCCGAGCCTGCCGCTCGCGCCCGGCACCAGCTGGTATTCGACCCGCGCGCTGCTGGCAGGAGCGAGCGCATAGGACAGGCCGACCCCCAGCAACGGGGCCTCGCCGCTGCCATCGTAGCCGGTGGGACTCTCGGTCCAGAACACCAGGCCGAACTGGCCGAGCAGGTGCAGGCGGCTGGCGATCGGGTGATGCACGATCGCACTGGCGCCGACAAGGGTCGTCTCGTAGTGGGTCAACGACGCGTAGCTCAACTCGAGGCCGAGCACGGAATCGAGGCGATAGCCGGCGTCGAGGCCGAAATCGTAGGATCGGCCATGCCCCGGGGCATTCGTGACGCCGATGTCGCCACCGACCGTGAACCCCGACTGGGCGTGCGCGGCGGCACCGAAAGGCGCAGCCGCGAGCAACACAATGAGCAGGATCTGCTTGCTGGTCATGATGGGGTGCGGGCTCCGCAAGTCGAGCCGGGCGGGCTTTCCCCGGGGAAGGCCGGCGTGTGGCAACCGGGGGCCTTGGAGCCATGCGTGTCGCGGTCCGCCCGCCATGCCGCGACGTCGAAGGGCCCGTGCGATCGGTCCGGGGGCTGGTCGGGGATGATCCGGGATCGATCTGGAAAAATCGATGCACGGATGCGTGATTTCACGTCGACCGAAGCATGAAGCCCGACGGCGGCCACCCCGGGAGAGCGGGGTGCGGCGCGGCGCACGGCGCATGCCTCGTGGCGCGGCGCGCAAAAAAAACCCGGCGCTAAGGCCGGGTCAATCATCGGGGAGCCGTGAATCCGGGCTCCAATCTAGGAGGCGAGTGTTGCTGGGTCGTTGCCGAGACGTTTCGATCGGCGACGCCCGCCCGCCCCCGGTGCCATCCGTCGTCGAGGGTCTTCAGGAAGGCGATGATGTCGCGCATGTCGCGCCGGCTCATCGCCGGAGCCTGGCCGAGGTGCCGGTTGAACGGCGGGTCGGTGCGATCGACATTGGCGCGGTAGCGCGCAGGCAGGTCGTTGAACTTCTCGACATGCCCGTCGACCGTCGGGTAGATCTTCCACGGGCGCGTGTCGCGATAGTCGTAGAAGGCCAGCACCTGCGCGAGGTGGTGGTACACACCGTTGTGGAAGAAGGCATGCCGCGTCGCCGCGTTGCGCAGCGTCGGCGTGAGGAACATGCCGCAGTAGCGGGTCTGTTTGGCCAGGTCCTTGCGGTAGGGGCCGCAGATGCCGAGGTCGAAGTAGCGCGGGTCGCGGTTCGCCGGGATCGCCGGGTTGCGCGGGACCCCGAGCGCCTCGTACTGCGTGTCGGTGAACAGCGGGGGCAGGCCGTCGGGGCTCGGCCGGTCGAGATGGCATGCCGCGCAGTCGCCCTTGCGCGGGTCGTTGAAGTCGATGTAGCCGCGCCGCTGGGCCGGCGTGAAGCGCGCCCTGCCCTGCAGCCAGGCGTCGAACTTGCTGTCGAAGGGGTGGAAGCTGGGGTCCTCGATCTGGTAGCGCGCCAGCGCGAACAGCGCCTCGCTGACCAGCAATCGGGGCTCGTGCAGCACCGCGGGGCCGAACAGCATCGCGAACTGCTTCGCGTAGGCCGCGTGCCGCAGCTTGCGTGCCACCGTGGCGACGCTGCCGCCGTCCATTTCCAGCGGGTTGAACAGCGGCCCGTCGGCCTGCTGCTGCAGCGTGTCGACCCGTCCGTCCCAGAACAGCCCGCCCTGCGGCACCAGGTTGGCCCCGCTGGCCTGCGTGTCGTGCGCGGTCTTGCGCACGCGTGGGGCCCGGATGCCCAGCGCCACCAGCTGCTGCAGCGTGATGGTCTCGTTCTCCTCGTTGTCGGGGCCGATGCTGAAGTTCTGCTGCCGGTACAGATACTCCAGCGACGGCACGGCGCGCACGCCGGGCCGGTTCAGCGCGCCGCCGCCGAACTGCACCGACAGCGAGTTCGCCGGTGCGTAGGCATGGTGCGGGTCATGACACGACGCGCAGGACATGCGTCCCGACCCCGACAACGCGGGGTCGTGGAACAGCACGCGCCCGAGCCGGGCGACCGCGCTCAGAGGGTGCCGCGGCGGCAGCTTCAGACGTACCGGGTGCGGGTTCGCGCCGTCGGGCAGCACCAGCACGGCCGGCGCGGATGCCGCGCCGGCCGTGCCGGAAGGCGCGGCGACGGCGTGCGCGGCCGTCCACCCCGCGCACGCTGCCAGCGCGAGCAGCGCCGCCGCGACGGGCCACGCACGCCCGCGCATCAGCTCGAGCTCGGCGAGTCGCTTCCCGCCGGCGCGCGGCGCAGCACCGTGCCCCGCGCCGGATCCAGGTACAGCCGGGGATCCAGGCGTTCGCCGTGCCTGCCGCGGTGTTCGGAATCGTGGTCGCGGTCGAAGCGGAACATGTTCATGATGCTGCCGCTGGTGGCGTCGAAGGAGCCGCCGCCCAGGCGTTCGCCGTGCAGCCAGTTGTCCTCGATGAAGCGCGTCACCGAGGCCAGCGAGATGGGGCGGTGGCTGACGTAGTCCGGCTTCGCCCACGGCGAGATGACCAGGAACGGGATGCGCGTGCCGGGGCCGCAGCGCCCGTTCACCGGCTGGCCCTTCAGACCGGGAAGCGGCGTGCCGCTGCCGCACACGCCGGGGCCGTCGAGCTGGTCCGCCTGCGCGTCGAAGGAGGGGTTGGTCGGGGTCGCGAAGGCGTGGTCGTACCAGCCGTCGGAGTCGTCGTAGGTGACGATCACCACCGTGCTCTTCCACTGCGGTTGCTGCTCGAGGAAGTTGACCACCTTGGTCACGAAGGCCTGCTCGTCCAGCGGATCGGAGTAGCCGGCGTGCGCGTCCTCGTAGGCCGGCGCCTTGAGGAAGCTGACGGCCGGGAAGTCGCCGGCCTTCACCGCGGCGAAGAAGTCGTTCATCCCGTACTCGTGGTTGGCCGGATCGTGGATGCGCGTGCCCGGTTCGTAGGTGTGGCCGATCGCGCGCACCGAAGACGGCCGCGCGTGGCTCGGGTTGGCCGTCGACGGGAAGTACTGGAACCAGTCGTGGTGCGGGATGTAGTCGGTCTGCGTGCCGGTCACGCTGGACGTCGTGCTGCGCTTGCACCCGGTCGTGCCGTTGGCGTTGACCGTCTGCAGGTTGAAGCCGCCCATGAAGCCGCCCCAGGAGATGCCGCGCTGGTTCAGCAGGTCCCCGATGTTGCGCCCCTTCATCAGGACCTGGTCCTTCGGGTTGGAGCACACGTCGTAGGCGGGATCGACGTCGCTGATCAGCGTGTAGCCGCCGACGCCGTCGTCGATGTAGTAGGACGCGGCGGCCAGCGTGAACGGCTTCTTGGTCGTCTTGACCAGCTCGACGCCGTTGGTCTGGCCCGACACGACCTCGAGCGCGCCGGGAGTCGACGGGCCGTAGGTGTCGGTGTAGGCGTCGTCGCTCATCGCGAAGTGCTGTGCGTAGTTCCACAGCGCGGTCACGGTGTTGCCGTCGTAGTAGCCCATCACCTGGCCGGTGGTCCCGAAGGCGCCGACGGCGCCGTGGGTGGCGGTTCCGGTGTAGCGCGGGAAGGCGTCGGCCTTGCCGCCGTCGTAGGCCTGCTGCTCGGCCGTGTAGCCATGGTTCTGGTCGGCGGTGGCCGCCTGGCTGCGATCGAGGCGGAAGGGGTTGGTGCGACCGGCGCCGTTGACCGGATTGGTCGAGTTCGGGTTGTCGGTGAGCAGCGCGCCGCTCAGGCCGTTGACCCGCGGCGTGCCGGGCGCGGCGTGGAAGGCCGGTTCGCCGGGGGGATTGGCCGCATGCGGGTAGGTCGCGAAGTAGTGGTCGAAGGACACGTTCTCGTTGAACAGCACCACCACGTGCTTGATCGGCGTGGCGGTCGGGAACTCCCGCGCGGGCGCGGCGAGATCGTGGTCGGGCTGGTCGGACGGACCGGCCGTCGCGGTGCAGGCACCGGTGCCGGCCCCGATCGCTGCCGCGATCAGGGACGTGGCGAGCAAGGTCTTGCGCAACATGTGAAGGGCTCCCTGGAAACGATGACTGGCGGGGGTCCCGCGAGGCCTCGGCCGCGACGGGCCGGGCCGGCGGGGGCCTCGGCGCATTCTTCGCGTCGAGCATGCAAGCCGCGTGACAGCGCGGTCATCGTCTCGCATGGTTTCCTTTGTTGCATCCGGACTCATTTGCACCCCCGCGTGCAGGCGCGGCGCCCCGCGTGCGCGAGTTGCGCTAGATTGCTGCTGCAGACATCCGGATCTCCCCATGACTTCGAATCCTTCCCGCATCGCCGTGGTCGGCGCCGGCTCGGTCGGCAGCTTTTTCGGTGCGCTGCTGGCACGCGCAGGGCATCCGGTGACCCTGGTCGGCCGCGCCGCGCACGCGCAAGCCGTCGAACGCGACGGCCTGCAGTTGCACATGGGCGGCCAGGTCCACACGATACGCGTGCACGCCACCACCGAACTCGACGCGGTGCGTGAAGCCTCGCTGGTGCTGGTCAGCGTGAAGTCGCGCGACACCGAGGCGCTGGCGCGCGCGATGGCGCCGCTGCTGGCGCCCGACGCGCTGGTGCTGAGCCTGCAGAACGGCGTCGAGAACCCGGCCACGCTGGCGGCGCAGTTGCGCCAGCCGGTGATCCCGGCCGCGGTCTATGTCGCCACCGCGATGCCCGCACCCGGCGTGGTGCGGCATTTCGGCCGGGGCGAACTGGTCATCGGGCCGGCCACCCCCGCGCAGGCCGCCGACCAGGCCCTGCGCCAGCGCCTGCAGCAGGTCGTCGAGCTGTTCGCCAGCGCCGGGGTCGCGGTGCGCGTGTCCGACGACGTGATGAACGAACTGTGGGCCAAGCTGCTGGTGAACTGCGCCTACAACGCGATTTCCGCGATCACGCAGCAACCCTACGGCCGCATGGTCGAACTGGCGCCGATCCGCGACCTGCAACAGGCTGTCGTGGATGAAGTGCTGGCGGTGGCCGCGGCCGAGGGGCGCAGCCTCGACCCGCGGCAGGCGGCCGAGGCGGTGCAGCACATCGGCCGCAGCATGGCGGGCCAGGTGTCGTCGACGGCGCAGGACCTGGCCCGCGGGAAACCCACCGAGATCGACGACCTGAACGGCCTGATCGTGCGCCGCGCGGCGGCGCTGGGAATGACTGCGCCGGCCAACCTGAGCCTGTACGCATTGGTCAAGCTTGCCGAGTCGGCTCGCGCGGCCGCGAACTGAGCGGGCGTGGCGCCGCCGCGCCTGCCGCCCCGACTCCGAAGGACCCTGCCCATGAAGATCTGCATCATCGGCGCCGGCGCCATCGGCGGCCTGCTCGGCGCCAGGCTCGCCGCCTGCGCGGGCTGCGACCCCGCGGTGATCGCACGCGGCGAAACCCTGCGCGCGCTGCGCCAGCACGGCTGGCGCGCCGAGACCGACGACGGCGTGTGGCAGGCGCCGGCGCGCGTGCATGCCGACGCCGCCGGACTGGGGCCGCAGGACCTGCTGATCCTGGCCGTCAAGGGACCCGCGCTCGAGCAGGTCGCCGGCGGCCTGGCGCCGCTGCTGGGCGAGCACACGATGGTGCTGCCGGCGATGAACGGCGTGCCGTGGTGGTTCTGCAGCGGCCGCCCCGGACTCGACGCGGCGCCGCTGCGCAGTGTCGACCCGCAGGGGACGATCGCCGCGGCCATCGAACTGCGGCGCGTGCTCGGTTGCGTCGTGCACGCGACGACCTCGGTGTGCGCGCCCGGGGTGTCGCTGCAGCACGGGCGTGCGCGCCTGATCGTCGGCGAGCCCGGCGGCGGCCACAGCCAGCGCGCCGAGCGCGTGTGCGCGTTGCTGCAGCAGGCCGGCTTCGAGCTCACGCATTCCGACGATGTGCGGCGCGACATCTGGTACAAGCTGTGGGGCAACCTGACCATGAACCCGGTGTCGGCGCTGACCGGCGCGACCATCGAGCAGATCCTCGACGACCCGCTGGTGCTGACCCTGTGCAACGACGCGATGCGCGAGGCCAGCCGCATCGGCGAGCGCCTGGGCTGCCCGATCGAGCAGACCCCCGAGCAGCGCAACCAGATCACGCGCCGGCTGGGCGCCTTCAAGACCTCGATGCTGCAGGACCTGGAAGCGTCGCGCACGCTGGAGCTCGACGCGATCGTCGGCG
Source organism: Pseudomonadota bacterium (assembly GCA_021816585.1). GTDB lineage: Bacteria > Pseudomonadota > Gammaproteobacteria > Burkholderiales > Burkholderiaceae_C > Thiomonas_A. Next base: position 6,576 of record JAKAXL010000005.1, read on the forward strand.
CGACCCGGGAACTGGGGCGGCGCGTCGGCGTGGCCACCCCGAACATCGACGCGCTGCTCGGACTGACGCGCCTGATGGCGCGGGTACGCGGCCTGTACCCCTGGCCGCCGCGGCCGGCGGCGAACGCGTAGCGCGCCTGCGCCGCGGCCGCGCCGGGTTCAGCTGGCCGCCAGCAGGTGCTCGACCTCGGCGAAACTCTGGGGCTTGTCGCTGGCCTCGATGCGCACGCCGAGCAGGCGCCCGATCTGGGTCGCCGAGAAAATGCCGCACACGCGTGCCGGGCGGCCCTGCTGCACCACCAGCGCGTGCTGGCGCCCGCTCTCGCGCAGGGTCTGCACGACATCGCCGATGCTGGCGTGCTGCACGTCGGCCCAGTCCAGCACCTGGATGCGTTCGCGCGGCACCATGATGCGGCTCACCGGCAGCTGGTCGCGCGCCACGCCGTCCTCCACCGCGACGCGGATCGGCTTCTCGCCGAGCAGGTCGCGCGCGGTGACGACGCCGAGCAGCTCGGTGGCGGCATCGGTGACCAGCAGCATGCGCACATGCGCGTGCACCATGCGCTGCTGCGCGGCCTCCAGCGTCGCATCCGGGTGGATGGCCACCGCGGCGACGCGCCGCAGGTCGGTCATCGCCAGCTCCGCCGGCTGATCGAGCGTGAGCGGCTCGGCAGCGGCGAATTCCGGGTCGCCGACGCGCGAATGAGGCGGCAGCAGGTTCAGGCGCAGTGTGCGATACGACGTCATGCGGGGATCCCTCGTTGGATGGTCGCGCGGCGGGCCGACTCGTGGCCGGATGCCGCGTGCGGATCACTGTAGGGCCGCGCCCGCCGACCCGTTGTAACCTTACCTGGCAAATGGGAAACGATTGTTGCACCTGCGGCCGCGGCGGCCGCCGCGGCTACGTCTCAGCGCGCGGCGCTGCGCCGCCGGGTGCTCTCCAGGCGCAGCTGCTCGCGTTCGCGCTGCTCCATCGTGTCCCGCACGAAGCGCATGTGGCGCTGCGCGGCCTGCGCCGCCGCGCCGGCACGGCGCGCCTGCAGGTTCAGCCAGATCTCCCGATGCTGCTTGCGCAGTTGCTCCCAGTCGTCGGGGCGCGCATGCAGGAAGTGCAGGTTCTGCTGCACGAGGTCGTGGATCAGGCGATGCAGGCTTGCGCTCAGGTGCGCCAGCAGCGCGTTGTGCGAGGCCTCGGCGATCGCCTGGTGGTAGTCCACGTCGGCCTCGGCGCAGGCCTGCAGGTCCTCGGCGGCGTAGGCCTGCTGCAGGCGCCCGTAGGCCTCGCCGACTCGCTGCAGGTCCAGTTCGTTGGCGCGCTGCGACGCCAGCTCGGCCGCCTGCCCCTCCAGCATGTGGCGCAACTCCAGCAGGTCCTGCTGCAGCCCCGGGTGGTGGCTGAGCATGTCCTTCCACGGGTCGACGAAGGCCGCCTGCAGGCGGTCGGTGACATAGGTCCCGCCGCCTTGCCGGCTGCGCACCAGCCCGCGCGCCGCGAGCTTGCGCAGCCCCTCGCGCAGCGACGGGCGCGACACGCCGAGCTGCGCCGCCAGCTCGCGCTCGGGCGGCAGCCGCTGCCCCGGGCGCAGCGAGCCCTCGAGCATGCGGCGCTCGATCTCGCTGGCCACCGAATCGGACAGGCGCTGGATCTGCATGCCTCGGAACCTTCCACGGGAAGTGCCTGGAAATTGGTAAGACCACCAGAGTGGTCCTTGCACAATCGACCGAAACCGTCCATTTCAAGTCTATCAGGAATTGGTCTGACCAAATGACCTCTGCTACATTGATCGCAAGCGAGGCGTGGCGCCCCGCTGCCCAGTCCCCCCGCAGCGCGGACAGGCCTAGCCTGGCCGCCGGAGTTTGCCGATGAGCGTGATCACCTGCGTCGAAGACCTGCGCCTGCTGGCGCGCAGGCGTGTGCCCCGGATGTTCTACGACTACGCCGATTCCGGCTCGTGGACCGAGACCACCTACCGCGCGAACGAGCAGGATTTCCAGCGCATCCAGCTGCGCCAGCGCGTCGCCGTGAACGTCGAGACCCGCAGCCTGCGCACGCGCATGCTCGGCGAGGAGGTCGCGATGCCGGTGGCGCTGGCGCCGACCGGGCTGACCGGAATGCAGCATGCCGACGGCGAGATCCTGGCCGCGCGCGCGGCGCAGGACTTCGGGGTTCCGTTCACGCTGTCGACCATGAGCATCTGCTCCATCGAGGACATCGCCGCCCACACCAGCGCGCCGTTCTGGTTCCAGCTGTACGTGATGCGCGACCGCGACTTCATCGAGCGCCTGATCGACCGCGCGAAGGCCGCCAACTGCTCGGCGCTGATGCTGACGCTGGACCTGCAGATCCTCGGCCAGCGCCACAAGGACCTGAAGAACGGGCTGACCGCGCCGCCGCGCCCGACGCTGCGCAACCTGCTCGACCTGGCCACCAAGCCGCGCTGGGTGATGGGCATCGCGCGTACGCGTCGGCGCAGCTTCGGCAACATCGTCGGCCACGCCCGCGGCGTCGACGACCTGAGCTCGCTGTCGTCGTGGACCAGCCAGCAGTTCGACCCCCGGCTGAACTGGAGCGACGTCGAATGGATCAAGCGCCGCTGGGGCGGCAAGCTGATCGTCAAGGGGGTCATGGATGCCGAGGACGCGCGGCTGGCCGCCGACTGCGGCGCCGACGCGCTGGTGGTTTCCAACCACGGCGGGCGCCAGCTCGACGGCGCGCCGAGCTCGATCGCCGCGCTGCCGGCGATCGTCGACGCCGTCGGCTCGCGCATGGAGGTCTGGATGGACGGCGGCATCCGCAGCGGCCAGGACGTGTTCAAGGCGCTCGCGCTGGGAGCGCGCGGCACGCTGATCGGGCGCGCCTTCCTCTACGGCCTCGGCGCCATGGGCGAGGCCGGGGTGACGCGCTGCCTGCAGCTGATCCGCAACGAACTCGACCTCACGATGGCTTTTTGCGGGCTGGACGACGTGTCGCGCATCGACCGCGGCACATTGATCGAATCCAGGCGCTGAAGCTGCGCGACGCGGGCCGCATGCGCGCGCGGCGCGCCCCGCCCCGGCACGGCCACGCACAGGCCGCGCACAGGCCGCGCGCAGGCCGCGCGCAGGCCGCGCACAGGCCGCGCACAGGCCGCGCACAGGCCGCGACCCGATCGCTCCGCAGCGAGTTTGCCGGCGGTGGCGGCGCCTGCATACACTTGCGGGAACGTCGCCTCCCCGCTCCCGTCCCGCGCCTGCCGCCATGTCCAGTTCCCCGCAGCCCACCGCGATCCAGGACCTCTATCCCGAGCACCTGGCCCATTGCTACGGCTGCGGCCGGCTGAACGAGCAGGGGCACCACATCCGCACCTTCGAGGAGGACGGACAGACGGTCTCGGAGTTCACGCCCGACGCCAGCCACGTCGCGGTGCCGGGTTTCGTGTACGGCGGCGTGATTGCATCGTTGATCGACTGTCATTCCACCGCGACTGCGGCAGCAGCGATGGCCGCGGCCAGCGGACAGCCGCTGGCGCGCGACACCGGCCGGCCGCCGCCGCGCTTCGTCACGGGTTCCCTGCACGTCGACTACCTGCGCCCGACCCCGCTGGGCGAGACCCTGGTGGTGCGCGGCAAGGCCCGCGAGATCAAGGGACGCAAGGTGGTGGTCGAGTCGACGGTCTACGCCGGCGGCGTGGCCACCGCGCGCGGCGAGGTGGTGGCGGTGCTGATGCCCGACAACTTCGGCCAGACCTGACGTGTCCCCGGCCCGGCCCATGAGCGCGCCCCCGCTCTCCCCGACACGCCCCGGGCCCCAGCCGTTCAATCGCTACGGGCTGCTGCGCCGCCCCGACGACGAACACGCCTTCGTGCTCGGCAACTGGGCCGAACTGGCGCCGCGCGCCTGCGCCGTCGGACTGTGGGGCGGGCTGCTGTTCGCCGCCGGCACGCTGGCCGACCTGCTGCTGATGCGCCAGCCCACGCCGTGGGGGCCGCTGCTGCTGACCCGCCTGCTGGTGCTCGCGCTGGGCTTGCGCCTGGCCTGGGTGACGCGCCCCGGCGCCACCCCCGACGTGCAGGGCCTGCGCCTGTGGATGGCGCTGTTCCAGGTCGCCGTACTGCTCGGGCTGCGCGTGGTCGTGCAACTGCACGGGCAGGTCGCGTCGTACCAGGGCATCGCCGCGGTGCTCGCCTGCGTGGCGATCTACGCCTACGCGCCGATGCTGCGCCCGCCGCAGTTCTGGTTCATGCCGCTGTGGCTGGCGCTGGCCGTGCTGCAGCAGCTGGCGCTGCTGCACGCGGCGCCGGCCGAGGCGCTGCTGTTCCTGGTCCTGCTGGGCTGCGTCAACATCATCGGCTGGAGCCTGGCCACGCACGCCAACCGCGTGCAGCGCAACGCCTGGCTCGACCGCCGCCGCCTGCAGGCGGAGTTTTCCGACCGCGTCGCCGCCGAGCAGAACCTGCGCCACCTGTTCGAGGCCAGCCCGGTGCCGCTGGTGCTCGCCGGCTGGCCGCACGGCCAGTTGCTGCATGTGAACCAGGCGGCGCTGGACCTGCTGGATCCGCAACGCGCGCTGGCCGATCCGATGCTGGCGCAGGCGGCTGACTTCTATGCCGACCCGCAGACGGCGTCGACGCTGGGGCGCTCGCTGGCGCGGCACGACGCCATCGGCCCACTCGACCTGCGCATGAAGGACAGCGCGCGACGCGTGCTCGACGTCATGCTCAGCGCGCGCAGGCTGCGCTACGACGGGCGTCGCGCGGTGCTGGCCAGCCTGGTCGAGATCACCCACCGCAAGCGCCACGAGCACGAGTTGCGCCGTCTCGCGCACACCGACGCGCTGACCGGGCTGCACAACCGGCGAGGTTTCTTCGCGCGTGCCGAACGCATCAGCCGCGACCCCGCACTGGCCCCGCTGGCGCTGCTGGTGCTGGACGTCGATCACTTCAAGAGCATCAACGACCGCCACGGCCACGCCATCGGCGACCTCGTGCTGCAGCAACTGGCCGGACGCATGAGTTCGGTGCTGCGCGACGCCGACCTGCTGGCGCGCATCGGCGGCGAGGAGTTCGCGGCACTGCTTTGCGGCACCTCGTCGCAACAGGCCTGGGAACTGGCCGAACGCCTGCGCTGCGCGGTGTGCGAGCACGAGCTGCGCTGCCAGGGCCTGCGCTTGTCCTTGAGCGTGAGCGTGGGCGTGGCCCTGCTGGATGCCGGCGAGACCGACTGGGAGGCCGCGCTGGCGCGCGCCGACGACGCCATGTACCGGGCGAAGCAGGCCGGGCGCAACCAGGTCTGTCCGCGCCCCGCCGCGGACGCAGCCGCCGACGCCGCAGCCTGAGCCGGCGGCGCCGCGCTCAGCCGCCGGCTGCGTCCGCGGCCGGCGCCAGTGCGCCGACGAAACGCTCCACCGCCGGGCGCTGCCGCGGCTCGCGCAGGCGTGCGCGCGTTCCCACGGCGACGAAACACACCGCGCGCTCGAAGCCCTGCAGTCCGAAGCATTCGCGCAGCGCGCGGCTGTCCATTGCCAGGCCGCTGACCAGGCCGGCGCCGAAACCCTGCGCATGCGCCATCAGCAGCAGGTTCTGCAACGCGCAGCCCAGGCTGACCATGCGCTCGTGCGGGGTGATGTGCCCCTGCGCATCGCCGCCCTCGCGCACCACGGCCAGCGCCAGGAACGGTGCCCGCGAGGCCTTGTCGCGGGCACGCGCGCGCTCGTCGCCCCCCGCCGCGGGGTCGCGTTCGAGCAGCGCCTGCTCGAAGACCGCGGCCAGGCGCTCGCGCGCGTCGGCACCGACCAGCACGAAGCGCCACGGCAGGATCTGCCCGTGGTCGGGCGCGGTCGCGGCGGCCTCGAAGAGCTGGCGGCGCTGCGCGGCGTCGGGTCCCGGTTCGACGAGATGCCGGGGGCCGGTCTGCATGCGCCGGCGCATCTGCGCCAGCAACCGCGAGGGATCGCAGGACTCGACGCCGGGGGGCGGGAAGTCGGGGGAGGTCATGGAGCGTGCGCTCGCGCGCGGCGGACGGCGGCTGCCGGTTCTTGGGTCAAGCTTAGCCGCAAGCCGGAAGTCCTGAATCGGCATCGGAAATGCCATTAAAATGGGGAGTATCGGCGTCGCGCCCCGCGCGGCGCCGGCCACCCTGCCCCGCCGGACCCCGCCGATGAAACTCACCGCCTTTGCAGATTTCGGATTGCGCACGCTGCTGCTGCTCGCCGCCGGACGGCGCTCCAGCTGGTCCAGCGCCGAACTCGCCGAACGACTGCAGGTCTCGCGAGACCACCTGGTCAAGGTCATCCAGCGCCTGGCCGCCGGAGGCTACGTGCAGACCACGCGCGGGGCCGGCGGCGGTGTGTCGCTGGCACAGGATCCGCAGTCCATCCGCCTCGGCCAGGTGCTGGCGTGGATGGAGCAGGAGCAGGCGCTGGTCGAATGCTTCCGCGACGACGGCGGCTCCTGCCGGCTCAACCCGATGTGCCATCTGCGCGGGCGCCTGTCGGCGGCCGAGAAGGCCTTCTACGCCGAACTCGACCGCAGCACGCTGGCCGACTGCCTCAACCCCGCGCTGCGCGCCTTCGCGCGCGCCGAGCCCGGCAGCGTGCGCCTGCCGGCCTGAGGCGCGCACCGCCGGCCGGCCGCAGGCTAGGCGGATTCGTACTCGGGGAACAGCAGGTTGTTCTCCAGGTGGATGTGCTGCACCAGGTCGTCGGCGAACTTCGCCACGCCGGCGTACAGCGCGCGCCACGAATTGCAGGCCTGCTCCGGAAGCTCGCCGTCGCGCGTGATGTCGCGCAGCTGCTGCAGCAGTTGCGCGTGCTCGACATGCTCGTCGCGCATGCGCGAGATCGGCGCGTTCAGCGGCGTGCCGCGCGGCATGCGCTGCATCATCGGGAACAGGATCTGCTCTTCCTTGGCCATGTGCTCCGACAGCTCGCGCAGCACGCGCTCGAGCAGCTCGCCCAGCCCGGCCGGGACCTGCGGATGGTCGTGGTGCACGCGCTCCACCTTGCGCGCCAGCAGCGCCAGCTCGGGAAGCTCGGCACGGTGCGTGTCGTGGAAACGCTCGCGGATGTACTGGGTCAGCTCGGCCGGGTCGCTCGGCGCATCGCAGGCCTGCGGCGCGAGCTCGGCGATCTGTTGCTCGAGCTGCTGCAGCTCGAGCCCGCGTTCGGCGGCGGCCTCGCGCAGCGTGCGCGCACCGCCGCAGCAGTAGTCCAGGCGCAGCTGGCGCAGCAGGCCCAGGGCCTGCGGATGGCTGCGCGCGAGCTCGCCCAGTGCGAGCCCGCCCAGATCGCCGGGCACGGCGGCAGCCGGCTGCGCGGCATCGACGACATCATGCATGATCGACTCCTGTTCGAATCGGGTTTGAATAGGTATTCAGCGTACTCTAATTCCCCGAAAAGAGGAATCTCTTTTACCTCTTTTGGCGCGTCGCGCCACCGCGGCGCCGGAACTCGGGTGCTGTATGCTTGAACAGTTCCTCGATCCCCCGTGCCCGCATGTCCGCCGTCGTCGATTCCGTGCAATGCTGCAGTGAACTGTTCGGGCTCAACCCCGAACAGCGCGAGGCTGTCGCGCACGGCCGCGGCGAGGCGCGCGCGCCGGCGCTGCTGCTGATCGCGGGCGCCGGATCCGGCAAGACCACGACCCTGGCCGCGCGCGTGGCGCGCCTGGTGCTCGACGGCGCGGACCCGCAGCGCATCGTGCTGCTGAGCTTCTCGCGCCGCGCCGCGCAGGACCTGCAGCGTCGCGTCGGCGCCGCGCTGGCGCAGGCGCTCGGCCTGCCGCCGGCGCAGCCGGCGCCGGCGCTGGCGTGGGCCGGCACCTTCCATTCGGTGGGCGCCCGGCTGCTGCGCGAATACGCGCGCCACATCGGGCTGGCCAGCGACTTCAGCGTGCTCGACCGCGGCGACTCCGAGGACCTGCTGGGCCTGCAGCGCCAAGCGCTGGGCTTCGGCGAGCGCCGGCAGCGCTTTCCGCTGAAATCCACCTGCCTGGCCATCCATTCGCGCTGCATCAACAGCGGCGATGCGCTGGGCGAGGTGCTGCGCGAGCACTTCCCGTGGTGCGCGGCCCACGCCTCCGAGCTGCGCCTGCTGTTCCAGGCCTACACCGCGGAAAAGCTGCGCCAGCACCTGCTGGACTTCGACGACCTGCTGCTGTGGTGGTCGCAGATGATGTCCGAGCCGCTGCTGGCGCCGCGCATCGGCAGCCGCTTCGACCACGTGCTGGTCGACGAGTACCAGGACACCAACCGGCTGCAGGCGGCCATCGTGCGCGGACTCAGGCCCGACGGCGCCGGAGTCACCGCGGTCGGCGACGACGCGCAGGCGATCTATTCCTTCCGCGCCGCCGAGGTGCGCAACATCCTGGACTTCCCCGCGCAATACCCGAACCCGGCGCGGGTGCTGGGGCTGACGCGCAACTATCGCAGCACGCAGCCGATCCTCGACGCCGCCAACGCGCTGATGACGCAGGCCGGCGAGGGCTACGCCAAGCGCCTGTGGACCGATCGCGCCTCGCGCCACCTGCCGCGTCTGGTGCACGTCGCCGACGAGGCCGCGCAGGCCGACCGGGTGGCCGGGCAGGTGCTGGCACTGCGCGAGCGCGGCCTCGCGCTGCGTCAGCAGGCGGTGCTGTTTCGCGCCTCGCAGCACAGCGCGGTGCTGGAGCTGGAGCTGCAGCGCCGGCGCATCCCCTTCGTCAAGTTCGGCGGGCTGCGCTTCATCGACACCGCGCACGTGAAGGACGTGCTGGCGCTGCTGCGCTGGAGCTCCAACCCGCGCCACCGCCTGGCCGCCTTCCGCGTCGCGCAGCTGGTCCCCGGAATCGGGCCCGCGCACACGCGCCGGCTGCTCGCCGAGCTGCAGTCCGCGGCCGAGCCGGCGCAGGCGCTGCGCGAGTTCCGCGCGCCGCCCGCCGCGCGCGAGGACTGGGACGAACTGCTGCGCCTGTGGCAGCGCCTGCACGCGCAGCCGGCGTGGCCGGGGCCCGTCGAGCTCGCCTGCGCGTGGTACGAGACCCAGCTGCCGCGCCTGCACGACGACGCCGCGGCGCGCGCCGCCGACCTGCGCCAGTTGTGCCGCATCGCGGGCTCCTACGCCGACGCGCAGCGCTTCATCACCGAGCTGACCCTGGATCCGCCCGAACTCGGCAGCGACCTCGCCGGGCCGGCGCTGCGCGACGACGACTACCTGATCCTGTCGACCATGCACTCGGCCAAGGGCCAGGAATGGAAGGCCGTGTACCTGCTCAACGCGGTCGACGGCTGCATTCCCTCCGACCTGGCCTGCGACAACCCGCGCCAGCTCGACGAGGAGCGCCGCCTGCTGTACGTGGCGATGACGCGCGCGCGCGAGCACCTCGAGGTGCTGGTGCCGCAGCGCTTTTACGTCACGCAGCAGGCCGCGCGCGGCGACGTGCACCTGCACGCGCTGCCCAGCCGCTTTCTCGATGCCTCGGTGCGCGCGCTGATGCACGAATCGACGCCGAGCGCGCAGCCCGAGCCGCCTGCGCCCGCCGACCACGGGCCGGCCGCGGCGCCGACGCTGGCCGATCGCGTCGCGGCGCGCTGGGACTGAGGGCCCGCCCGGCGCCCTACTGGTTGAGCTGGCGCATCGCGCGGCCGAGGCCGTCGAGGGTCATCGGGTACATGCGTCCGCCGAACACGTCGCGCACGATCTGGATCGACGGGTGGTAGTTCCACAGCTCGGAGGGGCTGGGGTTGAGCCACGCCGCGCGGCGCCAGGTCTGCAGCAGGCGCTGCAGCCAGGCCGCGCCGGGCTCGCGGTTGTCGAATTCCAGCGCCCCGCCGGGCTGCATGATCTCGTACGGGCTCATGGTGGCGTCGCCGACCACCACCAGCTTGTAGTCGTCGCCGTACTTGTGCAGCAGGTCCAGCGTGTCGATGCGCTCGGAGTGCCGCCGGCGGTTGTCCTTCCAGACGTGGTCGTAGATGCAGTTGTGGAAGTAGAAATGCTCGAGGTGCTTGAACTCGCTGCGCGCGGCCGAGAACAATTCCTCGCAGACCCGGATGTGGTCGTCCATCGAGCCGCCGACATCGAGGAACAGCAGCACCTTGACGCGGTTGTGGCGCTGCGCGCGCATGTGCAGCTGCAGCCAGCCGGCGTTGCGCGCGGTGCCGCGGATGGTGTCTTCGAGGTCGAGCTCGTCGGGCGCGCCCTCGCGCGCGAAGCGCCGCAGGCGGCGCAGCGCGACCTTGATGTTGCGGGTGCCCAGCTCGACGTGGTCGTCCAGGTTGCTGAACTCGCGCTGCTCCCACACCTTCACCGCGCTGCGGTTGCCGGCCGAGGGCCCGCCGATGCGCACGCCCTCCGGGTGGTAGCCGCCATGCCCGAAGGGACTGCTGCCTCCGGTTCCGATCCAGTGGCTGCCGCCGGCGTGGCGACCCTTTTGTTGCTCCAGGCGCTTGCGCAGTTCCTCCATCAGGCGGTCCCAGCCCAGCTTTTCCAGGCGCGCCTTCTGCTCGGGCGACAAGTGCCGGCGCATCGACTCGCGCAACCAGTCCTCGGGAAGCTCGGCCTGCATTCCCGGCAGCTGCCGCACGCCGCGGAAATAGCTGGCGAAGGCGAGGTCGAACCTGTCGTAGTGCGACTCGTCCTTCACCAGCGCGCAACGCGACAACGCATGGAATTCGTCGATCGACGGCCCGATGACGCGTGCGCGCAGCGCCTCCAGCAGGCTCAGGTACTCGCGCGTCGACACCGCCAGCCCGTTCTCGCGCAGGTGCAGGAAGAAGTCGATCAGCATGGCTTGGTGCGTCGCGCGGCCTTCGCGGCCGGACGGCCTAGCGATTGTGGCGCGCCATGAACACCAGGCGCTCGAACAGGTGCACGTCCTGCTCGTTCTTCAGCAGCGCGCCGTGCATCGGCGGCACCACCACCTTGTGGTCGTCGCTGCGCAGCGCCTCGGGTCCGATGTCCTCGGCCAGCAGCAGCTTGAGCCAGTCGATCAGCTCCGAGGTCGACGGCTTCTTCTTCAGCCCCGGCACGTCGCGCAGGCCGAAGAACACCTCCAGCGCCTCGCTCAGCAGTTCCTTGCGCAACTCGGGGAAGTGCACGTCGACGATGCGGGACATGGTCTCGCGGTCGGGAAAGCGGATGTAGTGGAAGAAGCAGCGCCGCAGGAAGGCGTCGGGCAGTTCCTTCTCGTTGTTCGAGGTGATGAACACCAGCGGGCGGTGGCGTGCGCGCACCGTCTCGCGGGTCTCGTAGCAGTGGAACTCCATGCGGTCGAGTTCGCGCAGCAGGTCGTTGGGGAACTCGATGTCGGCCTTGTCGATCTCGTCGATCAGCACCACGCAGGGGCCGTCCATCTCGAAGGCCTGCCACAGCACGCCCTTGACGATGTAGTTGCCGATGTCGTGGACCTTCGCGTCGCCGAGCTGCGAGTCGCGCAGGCGCGACACCGCGTCGTACTCGTACAGCCCCTGCTGGGCCTTGGTCGTCGACTTCACGTGCCACTGCAGCAGCGGCAGCCCGAGCGCGCCCGCGACCTCCTCGGCCAGCATGGTCTTGCCGGTCCCCGGCTCGCCCTTGACGAGCAGCGGGCGCTGCAGCGTGATGGCCGCGTTGACGGCGATCTTCAGCTCGGGCGTCGCCACGTAGCCGGAACTGCCTTCGAAGCGCAAGCTCATGCGTCCATCTCCTGGAATCGAATCCGGGCAGCCCGCGGGCCGCCGCGTGCATCGGGGCGGGCCGGACGGGACACGGCCCCGGTGGCGACGATCAAAGCGGCCGTTCCCACGCCAGGCGCGCGCCGAAGCCCAGGAACACCAGCCCGGTACAGCGGTCCAGCGCACGCATCACCCGTTCGCGAGCCAGCCAGCGCCCGATCGGCGCGGTGGCGGCGATCAGCACGCCGAACCACGCCAGCGTCAGCAGCACATGCACGCAGGCCAGCAGGAACAGGAAACCCGCCGGCCACACGCCATGCGGCACGAACTGCGGCAGGAAGCTGACGTAGAACACCCCCACCTTCGGGTTCAGCAGGTTGGTCAGCAGGCCGCGCAGCCCGCTCGCGCGCAGCCCCTGCGCGCCCATCGCCGCACCCGGCTGAGGCCACTCGCGACGCGGGCGCAGCAGCATGCGCAGCCCGAGCCAGCACAGGTAGGCCGCACCGGCCAGTTGCAGCACCCGGTAGGCCAGCGCCGACTCCGCCAGCAGCGCGGCCAGCCCGGCGGCGGCCAGCAGGCCCCAGCCCAAGCAGCCCAGCGCCACACCCAGCGCCGCCGCGGCGCCGCGGCGCCTGCCTCCGGCGGCCGCGCTGCGCAGCACCAGCGCGGTGTCCACGCCTGGCGTGATGGTCAGCAGCAGTGCCGCGGCGGTGAAGGCGAGCAGGGACGAAACGACGGAATGCATGGTCTCGAAGCCACGAGGTGGTTGCGGGAGATCCCGGTGGATGCGGCCATCGTATCGCGCGGCGGCCCGCCGCGCTCACCCGCCGGCCTCGCTCCGGCCGTCAGTGAAAGTCGCGCACCTCGAGCTGCAGCCGACCGAGCAGCGGCGTCAGGTCGAACAGCCGCTCGGCCAGCAGGCTGCCCACGCTGCCGTCGCTTTGCCAGCGCCCGGCCACCGCCAGCAGCCGGGCGTGCAGCAGCACCTGGCGCTGGCGCTCGCGCAGGCTTTTCCAGCAGATCACCTGCACCACCCCGGTCTCGTCCTCCAGCGACACGAAGGTGGTGCCGCGCGCGGTCTCCGGCTGCTGGCGCAGCGTGACCAGGCCGCAGGCGCGCGCCCGGCTGCCGTCGGCCAGCCGGGCCAGCTGCGAGGCCTGCAGCCAGCGCGGGTGCAGGCGCCCGCGCAGCAGCTCCAGCGGATGCCGGCGCAGGCTCAGTCCGATCGCCGCGTAGTCGAACACCACGTCCTCGCCCTCGGACGGTGGCGCCAGCGGCAGCTGCGGCTCGCGCGGCGCCGCCGTGCGCAGCAGCGGCGGCAGCGCATGCACCGCGGCGGCCTGCCAGACCTGCTGGCGGCGGTTGCCGGCCAGCCCGCGCAGCGCGTCGGCGGCGGCCAGCAGGCGCATGTCGGCGCCGCCCAGCGCGGCACGCAGCGCCAGCTCCTCGACGTCGGCGAAGGCGCCGGCGGCGCGCGCCGCCTCGATGCGCCGTGCGGCCTCGCGGCCGAGTCCGCGCACCAGGCGCAAGCCCAGGCGCACCGCGCCGTCCTCCAGCGCGCAGTCCCAGGCGCCGGCCTGCACGTCCGGCGGCAGCACGCGCACTCCGTGGCGCCGCGCGTCCTGCACCAGTTGCGACGGCGTGTAGAACCCCATCGGCTGGCTGTTGAGCATCGCCAGCAGGAATTCGGCCGGATGGTGGCGCTTGATCCACGCGCTGGCGTACACCAAGAGCGCGAACGACGCGGCATGGCTCTCCGGGAAGCCGTATTCGGAAAAGCCCTGCACCTGGGCGAAGATCTGCTCGGCGAACGCGGGGTCGTAGCCGCGCTCGACCATGCCGCCGACGAGGCGCTCGCGCCACACCTGCAGCGAGCCCTTGCGGCGCCACGCCGCCATCGCGCGGCGCAGCCCGTCGGCCTGGCCGGCGCTGAAACCGGCGGCCAGCATGCTGATCTGCATCACCTGCTCCTGGAACACCGGGACCCCCAGCGTGCGCTCGAGCGCGCGGCGCAGCTGCGGCCCCGGATAGTGCACCGGCTCCAGGCCCTGACGCCGGCGCAGGTACGGATGCACCATGCCGCCCTGGATCGGCCCCGGGCGCACGATCGCCACCTCCACCACCAGGTCGTAGAAGCAGCGCGGACGCAGCCGCGGCAGCATGCTCTGCTGCGCCCGCGACTCCACCTGGAACACCCCCACCGAATCGGCCGCGCACAGCATGTCGTAGGTGGCAGGGTCCTCCGCCGGGATGTCCTGCATCGCGAAGCCGGCGCCGCGCGTGCGCGAGATGGCCTGCAGCGACTTGCGCAGCGCCGTCAGCATGCCCAGCGCCAGCACGTCCACCTTGAGCATGCCCATCGCGTCGAGGTCGTCCTTGTCCCATTCGATCACGGTGCGCCCGGGCATCGCCGCGTTCTCGATCGGCACCAGTTCGTGCAGCGCATCGCCGGTGAGCACGAAGCCGCCGGTGTGCTGCGACAGGTGGCGCGGGAATCCCAGCAACTGGCGCACCAGCGCCATCCACTGCCGCACGCGCAGCTCGGCGGGGTCCAGCCCGACCTCGCGCAAGCGCTCGGCGGCGATCTCGCGCCCGTCCCACCAGTGCACGTTGCGCGCCAGGCGCTCGACCACCTCGGGCTCGAAGCCCAGCGCCTTGCCGACGTCGCGGATCGCGCTGCGCGCGCGGTAGCCGACCACGCTGGCGGTCAGCGCGGCGCGCTCGCGCCCGTACCTGGCGTACAGGTACTGGATCACCTCCTCGCGGCGCTCGTGCTCGAAATCGATGTCGATGTCCGGCGGCTCGTTGCGCTCGCGGCTGATGAAGCGCTCGAACAGCACCTGCATGCGCGAGGGGTCGACCTCGGTCACCCCCAGGCACCAGCACACCACGCTGTTGGCCGCCGAGCCGCGCCCCTGGCACAGGATGCCGCGTGCGCGCGCGAAGGAGACGATGTCGTCGACGGTGAGGAAGTAATGCGCGTAGCCGAGCTCGCGGATCAGCGCCAGCTCGTGCTCGATGAGCTCGCGCATGGCCGCGTCGGGGCCGTCGCGCCAGCGCCGCCACGCCCCCTCGTGCACGCGACGGCGCAGGTAGGTGTCGGCGTCCAGTCCCTGCGGGACCACCTCGCGCGGGTAGTTGTAGCGCAGCTCGTCGAGCGAGAACTGGCATTGCCGGGCGAGCCAGGCGCTGCGCTCCAGCAGCTCGCGCGGGTAGCGCCGCAGCAGCTGGCGCGCGTGCAGCAGCGCGCGCTCGGCGTTGGGCTGCAGCTGCAGGCCGCACTGCGCCAGCGGGCGCCCGAGGCGGATCGCGCACAGCGTGTCGTGCAGCGGCTGGCGCGACGGCAGGTGCATCTGCACGTCGGGGCAGGCCACCAGGCCGACCCCCGTATCGCGCGACAAGGCCTGCAGGCGCTGCAGCCAGCGCGGGTCGTCGAGGTCGCGGTGCAGCTCCACCCCCAGCCACAGCGACTCACCCAGGCGCTCGCGCATCGCGTCCAGCCATTCGCGCAAGGCCGTGTCGTCGGCGCGGCGCGGCAGGCACAGCACGCCCAGGCTGTCGCCGGCAGGCCGCGACGGCAGATCCTGCAGGCGCAGCCGGTAGCGCCCCTTGGGCGATGCCCGGCGCAGCTGCGTGATGAAGCGGCACAGCGCGGCGTAGTCGGCGCGGCGGCGCGCCAGCAGCACCAGCACGGCGTCGTGGCGCGCATCCAGGTTCACGCGGAACTGGCTTCCCACCAGCAGCTTCAGCCCCGCCTCGCGCGCCGCCACGTGCGCACGCACGACCCCGGCGAGCGAGCATTCGTCGGTCAGCGCCAGCGCCGCGTGGCCCAGCTCGCGCGCACGCAGCACCAGCTCCTCCGGATGGCTGGCACCGCGCAGGAAGCTGAAGTTCGACAGGCAGCGCAGCGCCGCGAAAGCGACGGCGGGAGGCGACGCGGGGTCCGCCGCGGACTCCGCCGGCGCATCGGTCGGCGCATCGGTCGGCGAATCCGTCATGCGAACCGTCCGTGCAGGAACCACGCCGCGCCCGCTTCGCGACCGCGGCGACGGAACACCCACAGCAGCCCGCAGGCGGGATGCGCCGCCACCCAGTAGTCGCGCGCCACGCGGCGGCTGCCGCCGCCGGCCTCGACGTCCCACCAGCCGCCCTCGATGCGCTGCGGCCCCAGCAGCAACTGCAATTCGCCATGCCACAACGGACGCCCGTCGCGGCTGGCCAGCGGCAAGGGCTCGGGCAGCAGGAAAGCCGGTCGCGGCCCGGCGGCTCCGGGTTCGGGCAAGGGCCCGGCGGGCACCGGCAGGCCGAAGGCCCGCCAGGCCTGCGCCCATTCCGGGCGGTGCTCGGGCAGCACCACGCCCTGCAGCACCCGGTCCGCGCCCAGGCGCGCGGCCACGCGCTGCAGCGCCAGCACCAGTTCGCCCGCCACGGCGGCATCGTCGCCGGCGCCACCGGCTGCCGCCGCCGCGGCCGGCAGCAGTCCGGCGCTGCGCGCGGGCAGCGGCTGCATGTCCAGCAATTCCAGGCGCAGCTCCAGCACCGGTGCCTGCAGGCGCACGTGCCCCAGGTGTTCGCCGAGCAGGCGCGCGATCTGCTCGGCGCTGCGCAGCGGCAGCGCACTGCGCAGCGGCAGCTGCCCGTCGGCGGCGTGCGCCGCCGAGGTGTCGAGGCGCCATTCCAGGCGCAGCGCGGTGGCGCCGGCGTGGCGCGCCGCCAGCCAGCCCTCGAGCTGCAGCAGCAGCCGGCGCGCGCCGAACAGCAGCGCCGCGGCGTCGTCCACGCGCGCCGGCAGCTCCAGCCGCGCCTGGAAACGCTCGGGCAGCGAGAACCAGGCGTGGCTCTCGGCGGCGTCGCCATAGGCCTGGTCGAGCTGCCGCAGCAGTCGCGTGCCGCAGCGCCGCGCCAGTCCGTCGCGCGGCAGGCGCCGCAGCTGCGCCAGGCTGCGACAACCCAGGCGCTGCAGCACCGCCTCGTGTTCCAGCGCCGCGTCCAGCACCCGCGGCGGCAACGCGTCGAGCGCTCGCGCCAGTTCGCGCGGCGGGGTCGGCGACACGCCGGCACGCGCCAGCGCCAGCGCACCCTGCGCGGTGGCGGCCCAGGCCAGCGCATGCGCCCCCAGCTCGACGGCCTGCGGGTGCATGCGGCGCTGCAGCGCGCGCAGTCCGCCGAACAGGCGCAGGCTGCGTTCGACCTCGAGCAGCACCGCGTGCTCCAGCAGCACGACGCGCGGCGTGAACTGCAGGCCCCAGACGGCCAGCGCGCGCGCCGTCGCGCCCGCCTGCGGCTCCGCCGCTTCAGGCCAGGCGCAGGCCAGCAATGCGACCCACAGCATGGTCTGCTCCCGCCGGCGCGCCATCCCCCGCCGGCGGCCGCGCCGCCTCGGGCAGCGCCTGCCCGAGCCCGCCGGGAAGCGCCGGCAGGCTCAGCTCCGCGTCGTGGGCCGGGCCCCGGCGCTTGAACACCTGCACGCGCAGCTCCCACGGCGAACCGGGGCGGGCCTGCACGCGCAACGGTGCCGGCGAGGCCTCGGCGCGCGCCTGCTGCGGCCGCAGCGCGAACACCAGCGCGCGCGCGCCCTGGGTATCGGCGTGCAGCCGGCGCAGCGCGTCGGCACGGCACGCCGGCAACCACACCAGCAGCGCTGCCGCGCCGCCCGCGCGCAGCACCTGGCGCGCCGCCCACAGGCTTTCGCCGGCATCGCGGCTGCGCACCCAGACCAGTTGCGCGGGGTCGATGCCCTGGCATTGCAGGCCGGGCAGATGGGGAAGCGCCGGCGGCCCCGCCAGCACCAGTTTCGCGCCGCCGCGCAACGCGCCGCGCAGCGCCGGCCCGAGCAGGCGCCATTCCAGCGAGGCAAGCTGCGGGAGCACGATCTCGTTGAGACTGCCGCAGGGCCAGCCGCCTCCGGGCAGTTCGGCATCGAGGCGCTCCCAGCCGCTGCGCAGCACCGGCCCGGACGAGCTCGCCAGATCGGTCGCGCGCCAGACACTGGCGGCGAGCCGCGCGGGCAGCGGGCTGGAAGGAAGAGGGGCGGACATCGGGCAGGCTCGCGGAAATCGCCGACACCGGAAAATCCGGGCGGGGAACGAAGCCTACCCAAAAACTGTATAAAAATACAGTCCTTCAAAACCGCATCGACGCCCCTCCCGCCAAACCCCGGCAAGGGCCCGTGCGCCGTCCGGACCTGGGGCGCACGCCCCCTTCACGTCCCATCACAAGGGGTAGGCGGTGCGCTTGACCACGGTGCGCAGCACGAACACGCTCTTGAGCCGCGCCACGTGCGGCAGGCGCGAGAGTTCGCGCTTGTGCACGCGCTCGTATTCCTGCGGGCCGGGCACCGCGACGCGCAGCAGGTAGTCGAAGTCCCCCGACATCAGCTGGCACTCCAGGATGTCCGGGCAGGCCGCGGCCGCCTGCTCGAAGGCGGCCAGCGCCTCCTCGCCCTGCGACTGCAGCGTGACCTCGACGAACACGGTGCTGGCGCGTCCCACCGCCGGCGGATCGAGAAGCGCGACGTAGCCGGCGATGATTCCGACCTTTTCCAGACGCTGCACGCGGCGCAGGCAGGCCGACGGGGAAAGCCCCACCCGCTCGGCCAGCTCGGTGTTGGGCATGCGCGCGTTTTCCTGCAACAAGGACAGGATGCTGCGGTCGAAGCGGTCCAGTTCGTTCATGCCAGTAGCCTCCGTTCGTATGTCGGCAATTCTGCGCCGTGACTACGCAAGAATTCGTTGACCCATTGCACAAACGAATGCTTGTTCAGCGTGATTTTGCAATTCCCTGTAGCGCCAAAACCTTGACAGCCGGCCTGCAATCGACTTGCCATCGGCCTGCGAACGCAGGCCGACAAGGGCTGCGCATCCCCGTGAACGAGCGTTCGCCGGCGATGCCGGGCCGAACCCGTCGCCCAGGCGCGCAAGGGCATTGCACAACCCGACGGACTGGCGCGGGCGGCCGCTACAATGCCCGTTGGACATCGCCGCGCGAGTCCTTGCCGCGCCTGCGCACGGGCGGGCAACTGCGCCGGCAGCCCGCAACGCGCGCCGCGCGATGCGACAGGGGCGGCACAGCCCCGCCCCGCCCGAAAGCCTTGCGCGGCGGCCCCCGCGGGGGCCGCGCAACCTTGCCGTGACCCCGATCCCAGACGAAGACCTCCGAGACCCCCTGCCGTCGCGCCGCGTGCTGCTGCTGCTGGGCGGACTGCTGGTCGTGCTGTGGCTGGGCGTGCTGGGGCTGCGCGACCTCGTCCCCACCGACGAGGGGCGCTACGCCGAGATCCCGCGCGAGATGGTGGCCAGCGGCGACTGGGTGACCCCGCGCCTGGACGGCTTCAAGTACTTCGAGAAACCCCCGCTGCAATACTGGGCCACCGCGGCGGCCTACGAGGTGTTCGGCGTCGGCCAGTGGCAGGCGCGGCTGTGGACCGGGCTCAGCGGACTGTTCGGGATCGCCCTCACGGCGCTGACGGGCTGCCTGTTGTGGGGGCGCCGCGTCGGGCTGTACGCCGGCGCGGTGCTGGCCAGTTGCGTGTACTGGCTGGCGATGGGCCACATCAACACGCTGGACATGGGGGTGTCGGCCTGCCTGGGCGGCAGCCTGCTGAGCTTCCTGCTGGCGCAGCGCGACCAGGCCACGGCACGCGCGCGGCGCGCGTGGATGCTCGCCTGCTGGGGCTTCATGGGGCTGTCGCTGCTGTCGAAGGGCCTGATCGGGCTGGCCTTTCCCGGCATGACCCTGGTGCTGTACACGCTGTGGAGCCGCGAGTGGAGCCTGTGGCGCCGGCTGCACATCCTGCCCGGGCTGGCGCTGCTGCTGCTCATCGCGCTGCCCTGGCACCTGCTGGTGCAGTTGCGCAACCCCGAGTTCTTCCACTACTACTTCATCTACCAGCAGTTCGACCGCTTCGCCACGCCCGCGCTGTCGCGGCCGGGGCCGTGGTACTACTTCATTCCCATCGTGCTGCTGGGAATCATGCCCTGGCTGGGCGCGCTGTTCCCGGCGCTGGCGCGCAGCACCTCGCGCAGCCTGCGCGCGCACGGCGACGAAAGCCCCACGTCGCTGCGCGCGCGGCGCGTGCTGCTGGTGTGGGCCGGGTTCATCTTCGTGTTCTTCAGCGCCTCGCACTCCAAGCTGCCGTCGTACGTACTGCCGATGTTCCCGGCGCTGGCGCTGCTGCTGGGCGAGTACCTGGCGCGCCAGCGCGAACGCGCGCTGGCCTGGCAGTTCGCGCTGTGGGCGCTGATCAGCGTGGTCGCGGCCGCAGGCTTCACGCAGCTGTGGCGCGCCGGCAATTCCATCACGCCGGGCGCGCTGTACCAGCGCTACGGCTGGTGGCTGGAAATCACCGCGGCGCTGAGCCTGCTCGGTGCGCTGGCGGCATGGCGCTGGGAGCTGCGCGCACGCCGCGGCCTGGCGGTGCTGGCGCTGGCCTGCTGCAGCGTCGTCGGCCTGACGGTGGCCACGCAGGCCTTCCAGATCCTCGGGCGCACCGCGTCGACGCGCGACGTGGTGGCGGCGATCCGGCCCTGGCTGCACCCGGACCAGCCCTTCTACGCCGTCGACACCTACGACCAGACGCTGCCGTTCTACCTGCGCCGCGAGGTCACGGTGGTGAAGTACCGCGGCGAGCTGAACTTCGGCATCGAGCAGCAGCCCGCGGCGTGGATCCCGACGCTGCACGACTTCGCCGCGCGCTGGCGCGCGGCGAGGCTGCCGCTGGCCTTCATGTCGGCGGGCGAACTGGGCGCGCTGCGCGCGCTGCACCTGCCGCTGCTGGTCGTCGAGCGCACGCCGCGCTATGTCGTGGTGGCGCGGCCGGACCAGAACTACGGCGCCGCGGCGCGACAGGCGCGCGCGCGCCTGCCCGCGGCGTGGAACCCGCCGACCCAGACGGAGAAACAACCATGAGCCCCGTGGCCTTCGCGCTCGTGCTGACCGGCGTGCTGCTCAACGCCACCGCGCAACTGCTGATCAAGGCCGGGGCGCAGACCGCCGGGCACTTCACGTTCACCGCCGGGCACATCCTGCGCGCCGGCTTGCACTTCGCGATGCAATGGCAGATCCTCGCGGGGCTGGCCTGCTACGCCATCTCGGTGGTGGTGTGGATCCTCGCGCTGACCCGCGTGCAGGTGTCGATCGCCTACCCGATGCTGTCGCTGGGCTACGTGGTCACCGCGTTCGCCGCGTGGTGGCTGTTCGGCGAGGCCCTGAACCCGCACAAGCTGCTGGGCATCGCGATCATCATCGTCGGCGTGGTGCTGCTGGCGCGCCCCTGAACCGAATCCCTGCTGCCATGTCCGCTCCTTCCCAGCCCGACGCGGCGAGCGTCGAATTCCTGCCCTTCACGCGGCCCACGATCGACGAGGCGACCATCGCCGGAGTCGTCGAGGTGCTGCGCTCGGGCTGGATCACCACCGGTCCCTGGAACACCCGCTTCGAGCAGGCGCTGTCGGAATACTTCGGCGGGCGCACGGTGCGCGCCTTCAATTCCGGCACCGTGACCATGGAGATCGCGCTGCGCATGCTGGGCGTGGGCGAAGGCGACGAGGTCATCACGACCCCGCTGTCGTGGGTGGCCACGGCCAACGTCGTGCTGGCGGTCGGCGCGCGCCCGGTGTTCGTCGACATCGACCCCGCCACGCGCAATCTCGACGTCGCGCGCGTCGAGGCGGCAATCACGCCGCGCACCCGCGTGCTGCTGCCGGTGCATCTGGCCGGCCTGCCCTGCGAGCTGGACGCGCTGTACGAGATCGCTGCGCGCCGCGGCCTGCGCGTGCTGGAGGACGCCGCGCAGGCCATCGGCAGCACGTGGCGCGGACGCCGCGTCGGCAGCTTCGGCGACTTCGCATCGTTCAGCTTCCACCCGAACAAGAACGCCACCAGCATCGAGGGCGGTTGCCTGGTGCTGCCCGAAGACGCCGACCCGGGCCTGGCCGAGCGCTACCGCCTGCAGGGGGTGCGGCGCTTCGGCGTCGACGGCATGGACGTCGACCTGGTGGGCGGCAAGGCCAACCTGACCGACGTCGCGGCGCGCGTGGGCTGGGGCCAGCTGCAGCGCGTGGAGGAGTTCAACACGCGCCGCCGCGAGCTCGCGGCGGACTACTTCGAGGCCTTCGACGCGCTGCGCCTGGGCGAGCGCGGGGTGCAGCTGCCGCCGCGCTCGCCGCAGGACTCGAACTGGCACATGTTCCAGATCGTGCTGCCGGCGCAGGCGCCGCGCGCGCAGGTCATGGAACGGCTGAAGGCGCGCGGCATCGGCAGCGGCGTGCACTACCCGCCGATCCACCTGTTCAGCCTGTACCGCAAGCTCGGCTTCGCACCCGGCGACTTCCCGCACGCCGAGCGTGTCGGCGCGGCCATCCTGACCCTGCCGCTGTTCCCGGGCATGCGCGATGGCGACATCGATCGCGTGGCGCAGGCGCTGGACGCGGTGCTGCGAGAATTCGGGGTATGAACCAGCCTACACCTTCGCCGATCGCGCTGTCGGTGGTCGTGCCCGTCTACAACGAACAGGACGGGCTGGGGGCGCTGTTCGCCCGCCTGTACCCGGCGCTGGACGCGCTGGGCGAGACCTACGAGATCATTTTCATCAACGACGGCAGCCGCGACCGCTCGGCGGCGCTGCTGGCCGAGCAGCAACGCGCGCGCCCCGACGTGACACGGGTGATCCTGTTCAACGGCAACTACGGCCAGCACATGGCGATCCTGGCCGGTTTCGAGCATTGCCGCGGCGAGATCGTGGTCACGCTGGATGCCGACCTGCAGAACCCGCCGGAGGAGATCGCCCGGCTGGTGGCGAAGATGCGCGAAGGCTACGACTACGTCGGCAGCATCCGGCGCCAGCGCCAGGACACCTGGTTCAGGCGCCACGCCAGCCGCTGGATGAACCGGCTGCGCGAGACCATCACCCACGTGCGCATGACCGACCAGGGCTGCATGCTGCGCGCCTACGGCCGCCACGTGGTCGACACCATCAACCGCTGCGACGAGGTCAACACCTTCGTGCCGGCGCTGGCCTACACCTTCTCGCTGAACCCGACCGAGATCGAGGTCGCCCACGAAGAGCGCGCCGCCGGGGAGTCCAAGTACTCGCTGTTCAAGCTGGTGCGCCTGAACTTCGACCTGGTCACCGGTTTCTCGCTGATCCCGCTGCAGTTCATGTCCTTCCTCGGCATCGCGCTGGCGCTGGCCTCCGGCGCGCTGTTCCTGCTGCTGATGATCGACCGCCTGCTGTTCGGCTCGCAGGTGCAGGGGGTGTTCACGCTGTTCGCCATCACCTTCTGCCTGCTCGGCGTGCTGCTGTTCAGCATGGGCCTGCTGGGCGAGTACATCGGGCGCATCTACGAACAGGTGCGCGGGCGCCCGCGCTACGTCGTGCAGGCGCTGCTCGACGACACGCCCGCGGCCGGCACGGGACCCGCGCGATGAACCCGCCGCGCGCCGGCGCGCCGGCCGCCCTGCATGCGGTGGTGTTCGCCTACCACAACGTGGGCGCGCGCTGCCTGCGCGTGCTGCTGGCGGGCGGCATGCGCGTCGACCTGGTGGTCACGCACCCCGACGACCCCGACGAGAACCTGTGGTTCGAGCGTGTCGCCGACGTCGCGGCCGAACACGGCATCCCGGTGCTGCTGGTCGAGCAGCAGCTGTCCGACGACGAACTCGCGCGGGTCCGTGCGCTGCAGCCCGACTACGTGTTCTCCTTCTATTTCCGGCGCATGCTGCCGGCCGCGGTGCTGGAGTCGGCGCGCCTGGCGGCGCTGAACATGCACGGCTCGCTGCTGCCGCACTACCGCGGGCGCGCCCCGGTGAACTGGGCCGTGCTGCACGGCGAACGCGAGACCGGGGCGACGCTGCACCTGATGCAGGCCAAGCCCGACGCCGGCGACATCGTGGCGCAGCAGGCGGTGCCGATCCTGCCCGACGACACCGCGCGCGAGGTGTTCGACAAGGTCACGGTGGCGGCCGAGATCGCGCTGTGGCAGGTGCTGCCGCGCCTGCTCGAAGGCGAGGTGCCGCGGCGCCCCAACCGCCTCGAGCAGGGCAGCTACTTCGGCGGCCGCCGCCCCGAGGACGGACGCATCGACTGGACGCGGCCGGCAGCGCAGGTCTACAACCTGATGCGTGCCGTCGCGCCGCCCTACCCCGGCGCCTTCTTCGAAGCCGGCGGTCGCCGCCTGCTGGTGGCGCGCGCCCGCATCGCCGCGTCCGCGCTGGCCGCCCGCCTGGACCCGCTGGCCGCCCCCGGCCCGCAGCTTTGCGGCAGTTTCCTGCTGGCGCGCTGCGGGGACGGCGGCGTGCTGCACCTGCAACAGGTCTGGGACAGCGCGCAGCCCGGCCTGGCCCTCGATCCGCAACGTCTCGCACGACTCGTGCCTAGCTCATCATGAAAAAGATCCTGATCCTCGGAGTCAACGGCTTCATCGGCCATCACCTGTCCAAGCGCATCCTCGGCAGCACCGACTGGGAGGTGTACGGCATGGACATGAACACCGACCGCATCGAGGACCTGCTGGACAAGCCCCGGTTCCACTTTTTCGAGGGCGACATCACGATCAACAAGGAGTGGATCGAATACCACGTGCGCAAGTGCGACGTGATCCTGCCGCTGGTCGCGATCGCCACCCCGGCGACCTACGTGAAGGCGCCGCTGCGGGTGTTCGAGCTCGACTTCGAGGCCAACCTGCCGATCGTGCGCGCCGCCGTCAAGCACCGCAAGCGCCTGGTGTTCCCGTCCACCTCCGAGGTCTACGGCATGTGCCCGGACGGCGAGTTCGACCCCGAGTCCTCGCCGCTGGTGTACGGGCCGATCAACAAGCCGCGCTGGATCTACGCCTGCTCCAAGCAGCTGATGGACCGCGTGATCGCCGGCTACGGCCAGCAGGAAGGACTGGACTACACGCTGTTCCGCCCCTTCAACTGGATCGGCGCCGGGCTGGACACGATCTTCTCCGCGAAGGAGGGCAGCTCGCGCGTGGTCACCCAGTTCCTCGGCCACATCGTGCGCGGCGAGAACATCAGCCTGGTCGACGGCGGCCTGCAAAAGCGTGCCTTCACCGACATCGACGACGGCATCGACGCGCTGATGCGCATCATCGAGAACCCCGCCGGAGTGGCCAGCGGACACATCTACAACATCGGCAACCCGGCCAACAACCACTCGGTGCGCGACCTCGCCGAGCGCATGCTGCGCCTGGCAGCCGAGTTCCCCGAATACGCCGACAGCGCGCGCCAGGTGGGCCTGGTGGAGACCTGCTCGGGGGCCTACTACGGCGCCGGCTACCAGGACGTGGCGAACCGCGTGCCGAAGATCGCCAACACCATGCGCGACCTCGACTGGGCCCCGCGCACCGACATGGACACCGCGCTGCGCAAGATCTTCGAGGCCTACCGCGGACAGATCGCGCAGGCGCGCGCGCTGATGGACGAGGGCGGAAACTGACGAGCCGCCGATGCCCCGCATCGCGCTGAAGGTCGACGTCGACACATTGCGCGGCACCCTCGAGGGGGTGCCGGCGCTGCTGCGCCAGCTCGCGCGCCACCGGTTGCGCGCGACCTTCCTGTTCAGCCTCGGCCCGGACCACACCGGGCGCGCCCTCAAGCGCATCTTCCGCCCCGGCTTCCTGGCCAAGGTGCGCCGCACCTCGGTGGGCAGCAACTACGGACTGAAGACCCTGCTGTACGGCACGCTGCTGCCCGGCCCCGACATCGGGCTGCGCGCCGCCGAGCCGATGCGCGCGACCTGGCGCGCCGGCCACGAGGTCGGCGTGCATACCTGGGACCACGTGCTGTGGCAGGACCATGTCGCGCGCCGCGACCGCGCGTGGACGCAGCGCCAGCTGCAGCTGGCGGTGCAGCGCTTCGGCGACGTGTTCGGGCGTCCTCCGGAAGTGCACGGGGCCGCCGGCTGGCAGATGAACGAATCCGCCTACGAGCTGGAGCAGGAACTGGGCTTTCGCATCGCCTCCGACGGACGCGGCGACGCGCCCTTCCTGCCGCGCATCGGCGAGCGCGTGCTGCAGGTGCCGCAGCTGCCGACCACGCTGCCGACGCTGGACGAACTGATCGGGCTCGACGGCATCGACGCCGGCAACGTCGCTTCGCAGCTGCTGCGCCTGTCGCTGGACGGGCGCGACCATGTGTACACGCTGCACGCCGAACTCGAGGGAGGCCAGCTGGCGCCGGTGTTCGAGGCCCTGCTGCAGGGCTGGCAGGCCGCCGGCCTGCGCATCGGCACGCTGGGCCAGCAGGCCGCGGCGCTGGACAGGCAGGCGCTGCCGGTGCGCCGTGTCGGCATGGGCACGGTGCCCGGACGCAGCGGAACCCTGGCGGTAGCTCTCGCCGACGCCTGAATCCTGGGCGAAGGGCGGGCCGGAAGGTGTCCGGTCCGCCCTTTTTCCTTGTTTTTTCCTCGGCTCAGTGGTTGCGGGCCAGCTGCTCGAGGATCGCCGGGTTCTCCAGCGTCGAGGTGTCCTGCGTGATCTGCTCGCCCTTGGCCAGCGTGCGCAGCAGACGACGCATGATCTTGCCCGAACGCGTCTTCGGCAGGTTGTCGCCGAAGCGGATGTCCTTCGGCTTGGCGATCGGGCCGATCTCGCGCCCGACGTGGTTGCGCAGCTCATTGGCGATCTGCACCCCCTCCTCGCCCGTGGGCACCGGTCGCTTGAGCACCACGAAGGCGCAGATCGCCTCGCCGGTCAGCTCGTCCGGACGCCCCACCACCGCGGCCTCCGCCACCAGCGGGTGCGACACCAGCGCCGACTCGATCTCCATCGTGCCCATGCGGTGTCCGCTCACGTTGAGCACGTCGTCGATGCGTCCCGTGATCGTGAAGTACCCGGTGTTGGGGTCGCGGATCGAGCCGTCGCCGGCCAGGTAGTAGCCCTTGAGCTCATCCGGGTAGTAGCTCTTCTTGAAGCGCTCCGGGTCCCCCCAGATCGTGCGGATCATCGACGGCCACGGCTTCTTGATCACCAGGATGCCCCCGGTGCCCCACGGCAGGTCGTGCCCCGTCTCGTCCACCACCTCCGCGAAAATCCCCGGCAGCGGCAGCGTGCACGAGCCCGGCACCATCGGCGTGGCCCCCGGCAGCGGGCTCATCATGTGCCCGCCCGTCTCCGTCTGCCACCACGTGTCCACCACCGGGCAGCGGCTGCCCCCGATGTTCTGGTAGTACCACTCCCACGCCGCCGGGTTGATCGGCTCGCCCACCGTGCCCAGAATGCGCAGCGAGTCCAGCTTGTAGTTGCGCGGATGCGCCACCGGGTTCGCCTCCGCCGCCTTGATCAGCGAGCGGATCGCCGTCGGCGCCGTGTAGAAGATCGTCACCTTGTGGTCCTGGATCATCTTCCAGAACCGCCCCGCGTCCGGGTAGGTCGGAACCCCCTCGAACACGATCTCCGTCGCCCCGCAGGCCAGCGGCCCGTAGGTGATGTAGGTGTGCCCGGTCACCCACCCGATGTCGGCCGTGCACCAGAACAGGTCGTCGGGGCGGATGTCGAAGGTCCACTGCATGGTCAGCTGCGCCCACAGCAGGTAGCCCGCCGTGGAGTGCTGCACCCCCTTGGGCTTGCCCGTCGAGCCCGACGTGTACAGCAGGAACAGCGGGTGCTCCGCCTCCACCCACTCCGGCGCGCACTGCGCGCCTTGCGACTCCACCAGCTCGTGCAGCCAGAGGTCGCCGCGCGGATTGAACTCCACCGCGCCCCCGGTGCGCCGGTACACGACCACGTTGCGCACGCTGTCGCAGCCGCCCAGCGCCAGCGCCTCGTCGACGATCGACTTCAGCGGCAGCGACTTGCCCCCGCGGCGCTGCTCGTCGGCCGTGATCACCAGCACCGCCCCCGCATCGACGATGCGGTCGCGCAGCGACTGCGCCGAAAAACCTCCGAACACCACCGAGTGCGTCGCGCCGATGCGCGCGCAGGCCTGCATCGCCACCACCCCCTCGATCGACATGGGCATGTAGATCACCACCCGATCGCCCTTCTTCACCCCCAGGCTCTTGAGCCCGTTGGCCATCTTGCACGTGCGCTCCAGCAGCTCGCGGTAGCTCACCCGCGTCACCTTGCCGTCGTCCGCCTCGAACACGATCGCCGTGCGATCGCCACGCCCCGCCTCCACGTGCCGGTCCAGGCAGTTGTACGAGACGTTGATCAGCCCGTCGGTGAACCACTTGTAGAACGGCGCCCCGCTGGCGTCCAGCGTGTGCGTGAACGGCTTGTGCCAGCTCAGGTTCTCGCGCGCCAGCCGCGCCCAGAACCCCTCGAAGTCCCGCTCGGCCTCGTCGACCAGCGCTCGGTACGCGTCCATCCCCGATATCCGCGCTCCCTGCACGGACTGCGCCGACGGGTAGTACGTCTTCAGGGTATGGGGCTCGGTGGCTTGTTGTTCGCTCATGGCTGTCTCCAGGTATTGGGCCGCTGCTGGGATCGACGCAGGCGTGCCGGGCCGGCGGGGCCTGTTCTCGGCCCGACTTTAGATTGTCGAGTCCCGATTGTGTACCGAGAGCTCTTACAGCGCCCTGACGTCGCGCATCACGACAGGCGCGCGACGCCCCGCCGGGCGAGGCGCCGCAGGATTTACACTTTGAATCATCCCCGGTCCCAAATCCCCTTCACCATGTGTGGAATCGCGGCGATGCCGCGGCCCCGGCGATCCCGCCCCCCCTTCCCGACGACGACGACGCTCCCATGAGCCAGGCCCCCGCCCCTTCGAATCCGACCCGATCGATCCCGGTGATCGCACGCCTGCTGTTCCTCAGCCGCTGGCTGCAGCTGCCGCTGTACGTCGGGCTGATCGTCGCGCTGGGGGTGTACGTGGTGCACTTCTGGGCCGAGCTGATCGACCTCGTGCTGGCGGCCACCGGCAACGTCGAGGCCCTGCAGCACCTGCTGCAGGGAACTGCGATGCACGGCGTCGAGGCCGCCGGAGCGGCCGTGACGCGGCTCAACGAGACCACCATCATGCTGGTCGCGCTGAGCCTGATCGACGTGGTCATGATCGCCAACCTGCTGATCATGGTGATCGTCGGCGGCTACGAGACCTTCGTGTCGCGCACCTACCTGGAGGAGCATCCCGACCATCCGGAGTGGCTGTCGCATGTCAACGCCTCGGTGCTGAAGGTCAAGCTGGCGATGGCCATCATCGGCATCTCGTCGATCCACCTGCTGCGCACCTTCATCAACGCCGACGCCTACAGCGTGAAGGCGCTGGTGGCGCAGACCGCCATCCACCTCACCTTCCTGGTGTCGGCGCTGGCCGTGGCCTGGACCGACCGCGTGATGACCCGCACCATCATCCTGGGCCAGCAGGCGCACGCCGCGCAGGACGCGTGAAACCGCGCGCCGGGGGCCCGCGGACGACTTAAGATTGGGGGATACCCTGAAAAATCCCCCGCACCGGAGACCGCCCCCATGGCAAGCACCGTGATCCACCAGGACGACCTGGTCGAATCGATCGCCGCCGCGCTGCAGTTCATCAGCTACTACCACCCGGCCGACTTCATCCGCCATCTGGCGATGGCCTACGAGCGCGAGCAAAGCCCCGCCGCGCGCGACGCGATCGCGCAGATCCTCACCAACAGCCGGATGTGCGCCGAGGGCCATCGCCCGATCTGCCAGGACACCGGCATCGTCAACGTGTTCCTGCGCGTGGGCATGGACGTGCGCTTCGAGGGCCTGAGCGGGTCGCTGCAGGACGCCGTCGACGAAGGCGTGCGCCGCGGCTACGACAACGCCGACAACAAGCTGCGCGCCTCGGTGCTGGCCGACCCGCTGTTCGAGCGCAAGAACACCCGCGACAACACGCCGGCGGTGCTGCACGTGGAACTGGTTCCCGGCAACACGGTCGACGTGCAGGTCGCCGCGAAGGGCGGCGGCTCGGAGGCGAAATCCAAGTTCGCGATGCTCAATCCGTCGGACAGCGTGGTCGACTGGGTGCTGAAGACGGTGCCGACGATGGGCGCCGGCTGGTGCCCCCCCGGCATGCTGGGCATCGGCATCGGCGGCACCGCGGAAAAGGCCATGCTGATGGCCAAGCAGTCGCTGATGGACGACATCGACATGAGCGAACTGCTGAGCCGCGGCCCGCGCGACCGCTTCGAGGAACTGCGCATCGAGCTGTACGAGAAGGTCAACGCGCTGGGTATCGGTGCGCAGGGCCTGGGCGGCCTGACCACCGTGCTCGACGTGAAGATCCGCCACTGGCCCTGCCACGCCGCGAACCTGCCGATCGCGATGATCCCCAACTGCGCGGCGACCCGCCACGCCCATTTCGTGCTCGACGGCCAGGGCCCGGTGTACCTGGAGCCGCCCAGCCTCGACCTGTGGCCGCAGGTGCACTGGACCCCCGACACGCAACGCAGCCGCCGCGTCGACCTGGACACGCTGACCGCGGAACAGGTCGCCGCCTTCAAGCCGGGCGAGACCCTGCTGCTGTCGGGCAAGCTGCTGACCGGGCGCGACGCCGCGCACGCGCGCATCAGCGCCATGCTGGCCAAGGGCGAGAAGCTGCCGGTGGATTTCACCAACCGCGTGATCTACTACGTCGGCCCGGTGGACCCGGTGCGCGACGAGGCGGTCGGCCCGGCCGGCCCGACCACGTCGACCCGCATGGACAAGTTCACCGAGACCATGCTGGGCCAGACCGGCCTGCTGGCGATGGTGGGCAAGGCCGAGCGGGGTCCGGTGGCCATCGAGTCCATCCGCAGGCACCGAAGCGCCTACCTGATCGCGGTGGGCGGCGCCGCCTACCTGGTGTCGAAGGCGATCAAGAGCTCGCGCCTGCTGGCCTTCCCGGAGCTGGGCATGGAAGCGATCTACGAGTTCGAGGTGCGCGACATGCCGGTGACCGTGGCGGTCGACTCGCAGGGCGAGTCGGTGCACAACAGCGGCCCGGCGCATTGGCAGGCGCACATCGGCAAGATCCCGGTGGCCACGGCCTGAGCCGCCGGCCGCGCGCACCCGCGACGACGTGAAGCCCGCCGCCACCCCCGACCTCGGATCGCCGGCGCCGTGCCTCGGCGTGTTCGATTCCGGGCTGGGCGGGCTCACCGTGCTGGCCGCGCTGCGCCGGCGCCTGCCGCGGGCGCGCCTGCTGTATGCCGCCGACTCCGCGTACGCGCCGTACGGCGAGCGCGACGCCGCCTACGTGATCGAGCGCTCGCGCGTGCTCACGCGCTTTCTCCTCGCCGAAGGCGCGCAGCTGCTGGTGGTGGCCTGCAACACCGCCACCGCGCTGGCCATCGCCGAGCTGCGCCGCGAATGGCCCGGCGTACCCTTCGTCGGGATCGAGCCGGCGATCAAGCCGGCGCTGGCCGCGCGCGGCCAGGCCGACGGTCCGGTCGGGGTGCTGGCCACGCCGGCCACGCTGGGCAGCGACAGGTTCCGCACGCTGCTGGCGCGCCACGGCGCCGACTCCCCGGTGCTGCTGCAGCCCTGCCCGGGGCTGGCCGAGGCCATCGAGACCCGCGGCCCGCAGGACCCCGCGACCCTGGATCTGCTGCGCGACCTGTGCGCACCGCTGAAGGCCGCCGGCTGCACCCGCGTGGTGCTGGGCTGCACCCATTACCCGCTGCTCGCCGAAGCCATCCTGCGGGTGTTCGGCGAGCCGGCACCGCAACTGCTCGATCCGGCCGACGCAGTGGCCGCGCAGGCGGCGCGACTGGCCGGCGAGCTGCCGGGCTGCGCCGCCGCGGCGCCGCTGCGCGCATGGAGCAACGGCGACGCGCAGCTGCTGCGCCGCGTCGCCGCCGCCTGCGGCATCGCCATCGACACCGTGCTGCCGCTTCCCGAGGCCTCGCCAGTGTCGGCCTGAGCCCGGCACGGCATCGGGCGCGGGCCGTCGCGGGGTTGCCGGGAGCAGGACCGGGACGGCGGGGTCCTGCGCATGGCTCAGAGTCGAAGGTAGCTTTCGACTTCCCGGCCGAACCATGAGGAGCGCTCGACCACTTCGAGCTTCGTGCCCGGGGGAAGGCGCGCCTGCTCGGCGCGGGCGACGCACAGGTGGACCGAATCCGACATGCGGTTCGTTCGCTGCAGGTCGAGACCGTGGCAGGCCCCGCCCCGCCCATCGGTCTCGAAGTGCGAGACCACCCTGTAGACCCCCGAATGGTCCGTGCCGAACAGCGCGTTGCCGGCGGCCGCCACGAGGATCGAGCCGGCCATGACCGCGAGCACGGCATTGGCCAGCGCTCGCCACCAGGCCCCCAGCTCCGAGTACGGCTGGGGCGGCTTGTAGCGCGGCTTGTACCAGCAGCCCACGATCAGGGGCTGGATCCTCCAGGCCAGGAGCAGCGTCGCCAGCATGCCGACGACCAGCGCCGCATGCACATAGGAGGTGCTGGGGTTGAAGTTCCTGCCGCCGGCCAGCAGGGCGATCACGATCACCACCACCGCCCCGATCGGCATCAGCTGCATCGAAACCGGAAGTCGCGGCTGCTGATCGAACGAAGACGACATGATGCGATCTCCTGGCGGCCTGTCTGGACAGATCGGTCACCGGCCCGCGCCGGGCCGGGAAGCTCCGGAGCCACGCGGCGACGGAGCATCGACGCCATGCACGACCTGCACTGCCCGCAATTCTTGCAGCCCGGCCCGCCCTTTGTCCATGCCGCGCGCCGCCCGGCAGTGCATCGGACCGGCCTGTGCCGCGCAGGACTGCGCGGCATGCCCGTTAACATGCCCCCCGGGAGCAGCACTCCAGGAGCCTCGCCAGCGGCGCGCGGCGGCAGCGGCGATCGACCTGCGCTGGCTCGCGGATCCGGCCCGCCGCGCGCATGGCGTGGCCATGGGCCTGGCCGATGCTCCACCAGAAGCTTCCCCGGGAAACGACGTGATCGCCCATTGGATGGCCAGCTTGCACACGGTCTGGGCCCGGCTGCCCTGGTGGAACTGGGCCCTGCAGATCGTGGGTCTCGTGAGTTCGTACGTGGGCGCCGAACTCAACGCACGCATGCGCGTGCAGGGCTTCCATGTCTGGCTGCTGGCCAACGTCGTGCTCTTCGTGGTCCACGTCAGCTCGGGCCTGTGGGCCCTGGCGCTGCTGGACATGGCCTATTTCCGCATCAACGTCAAAGGCATCCGGCACTGGAGGAGATCGCACCCCTCGCAGGGCGACGCGACCACGGCCTGACCGAGTGCGCAGGACCCGGCGCGGGACGTCGAGGATTTGCTACGCTGGATCCGATCCGAAGCGGGTCAGCGGACCCCACGGGAATTCGCGACCGGAGACCTCGCCATGCGCCTGTTCATCGCCATCATCCTGCCCTGGCTGGCCTTCTTCACCATCGGCAGGCCCATCGCCGGAATCGTCTGCCTGATCCTGCAGCTGACCATCCTCGGCTGGATCCCGGCGGCCATCTGGGCGGTCTACGCGCTGGGCCAGTACAAGACCGACAAGAAGATCGAAGCCGCGCTGGGCCGGCGCTGAAGAGCAAACGCCGGCATGAAAATCGCCAAGTACTCAGCGATGCCCTATGCGGCGTACTCCCCGCGGTCTTTCGGCTAGTCGTTGCCAGCGGGGTTGACCACGCCCGCATCCACGCTGTTAGGCGTCGGCCCTGGTGTGCGCTGAAGTGCGATACCGCCAATTCCAAGGATCACGCCGGGTATCGGCGCAACCGAGCTCCCGGCGGGGGCCGGCGCCACAGGTCCGACGGCAATGGCTAGCTGGGGCCCGGCTTCGAAGTGGCCTTCGTGCAGGTTGAAGTGCTTTACGAGGAGAGTCGCCAGCGACTTCAAGTCGACCGTGAGCTGCTTTGGCCCCTCAGCCAAGCTAGTGGTGACTGGCTGCGTCGCCGCGCTTGGCCGGCGCCGTGAAGACTTCGATGTAGCCATCGATCAGTTCGAGCTCCTGGGAAGCAACGAGGTCGCGTTCGATAACGTTCACGCCGACCTCAACCGTATGGTGATGCTCGTGATGATGCTTCACGCTGCGCCGATCCTCGAGGAAAGAATCCATCGCTCGACACATCCATTCATTGAGCGTCAGCCCTCTTCGGTGCGCGTCAAGGTTCGCCTCACGATGGCGGTCAGACCCGACGCGCACATTGAACGTCCCTTTGCATGGAACGTCCGGCTGCTCACCCGCATCTGCGCAT
This sequence comes from Pseudomonadota bacterium, assembly GCA_021816585.1. Lineage (GTDB taxonomy): Bacteria > Pseudomonadota > Gammaproteobacteria > Burkholderiales > Burkholderiaceae_C > Thiomonas_A. The sequence continues at coordinate 40,279 of JAKAXL010000005.1, forward strand.
GCGTCCAGGTAGTCGTCTACGGCTTCGCGGAAGGCGGCCTCAATCGACTCGAACGTATCGCCGCTGTACCCGATCGTGTCCTTGATGTAGAGCAGCCGTCCTACCAGGACGCGTGACTCCACATCCGCCTCGACGGAGCCGATGTAGCCCTTGTACTCAAGGGTGCTTCTGGTGTGTGTCTTCATTCTTCCCACTCGCCCGCGTCTTGCAATCCTTCGATCAGCAAGTCCCTCATGTAGGGAAGCAAGGTGTTGCGAGGATGAGGTTCATGGAGCCGAACTTTCTTGCTGTGCGTTGGTGCACGAACATACGTCCGGAACCTCTAGTATTGTTGCGCAATGTGAAATTGCAGACGCGCATGAGCGCGACCGTGTCGTCCCAACTGAAGTTGCCTGACTTCGTTTGAAGCTTGGCGATCAGCTTGTGCTTTTGCGACACGCTGGCAGTATCAATGAAAGCCCAAATCTTAGCAACTAGATCTAGTTGCTCCTTGAGCAGCCACGCGACAGCCACATCGCAAGCAAGGGCAAGCTTGCGCCAGTCCGTCGGGGACACATGAAGAGGTGGCCCGGCAATACCGAACACGGCGATAAGTGGGTAGGCTGCTCCCCTGGGTGATGAATTCGCCCGCGCCTGCACCGCGGTCGAACTGCGTAGCTGGATGCCAGCTAGATCAAAAATTCGCAACTTTTCCACTCTATCGTGAAGATCGCCACCTGGAACGTCAATTCGCTGTCCGTGCGCCTGCCGCAACTGCTCGACTGGCTGCGCGAGCAGCAGCCCGAGATCGTCGTGCTGCAGGAGACCAAGCTGGTCGACGCGCGCTTCCCGCATGCCGAGCTGCTGGCCGCGGGCTGGCAGGCGCAGTGCTTCGGGCAGCCCACCTACAACGGCGTCGCGCTGCTGTCGCGCACCCCGGCGCAGGACGTGCAACGCAACCTGCCGCAGCTGCAGGACCCGCAGGCGCGGCTGATCGCCGCCACCGTCGAGGGGCTGCGGGTGGTCGGCGCCTACTTCCCGAACGGGCAGGAGCCCGGCAGCGACAAGTTCGCCTACAAGATGGACTGGCTGCAGGCGCTGGAGACCTGGCTCGCGCAGCAGCTGGCCGCCTACCCGCGACTGGTGCTGCTGGGCGACTTCAACGTCGCGCCGGAGGACCGCGACGTGTATGACCCCGAGGCCTGGCGCGGCAAGATCCATTGCACCGACGAGGAACGCGGGCATTTCCGCAAGCTGCTGGAGCTCGGACTGGTCGACGCCTTCCGGCTGTTCGAGCAGCCCGAGAAGAGCTGGAGCTGGTGGGACTACCGCAACCTGGCCTTTCGCCGCAACCAGGGCCTGCGCATCGACCACATCCTGGTCTGCGAGGCCTTGCGCGGCCGCGTGCGCGCCTGCGCGATCGACCGCGCGCCGCGCAAGAACGAGCGCCCCAGCGACCACGCGCCGGTGTACGTCGAGCTCGACTGGCCGGCCGCCTGAGCGGCGCGGCCCGCGGGCTCAGTCGTCGAGTCCGAGTTCCTGGATCTTGCGCGTGATCGTGTTGCGCCCGATGCCCAGGCGCTGGGCGGCCTCGATGCGGCGTCCGTGCGTGCTCTCCAGCGCCGCCAGGATGACGGCGCGCTCGAAGCGCTGGGTCAGGCGCTCCATCACGTCGCCGCCCGGACCCTGCAGCATCTCGCGCGCCAGCGCCGCCAGCTGGATCTCCCACGCCGCGGCCGGCGCCGGTACCCGCGGGGCGGCGGCCTCGCCCGCCGGCGCCGCCGCGTCCGGCCCCTGTGCCGGCCCCTGTGCCGGCCCCTGTGCCAGCCCCTGTGCCGGCTCGACGCCGGCTGCGGCCGTGACCGGCGCCGCGGGCGTGCCGACGAGTTCCGGCGGCAGGTCCTTCACGTCGATCACCAGGCCCGGCGCCATCACGGTCAGCCAGTGGCACAGGTTCTGCAGCTCGCGCACGTTGCCCGGGAAGGCGTAGGACTGCAGCACCGCCAGCGCCTGCTCCGACACGCGCTTGGTCTCCACGCCCAGCTCGGCGGCGCTCTTGTGCAGGAAATGCCGCACCAGCAGCTCGATGTCCTCGCGCCGCTCGCGCAGCGCCGGCAGGCGCAGCCGGATGACGTTGAGCCGGTGGTACAGGTCCTCGCGGAACAGCCCGTCGCGCACCCGCTGCTCGAGGTTCTGGTGGGTCGCGGCAATCACGCGCACGTTGGCGCGGATCGGCGCGTGCCCGCCGACGCGATAGAAATGCCCGTCCGACAGCACGCGCAGCAGGCGCGTCTGCAGCTCGTAGGGCATGTCGCCGATCTCGTCGAGAAACAGCGTGCCGCCGTCGGCCTGCTCGAAGCGCCCGCGGCGCGCCGTCTGCGCGCCGGTGAAGGCGCCGCGCTCGTGGCCGAACAATTCGCTTTCCAGCAGGTCGCGCGGGATCGCCGCGGTGTTGATGGCCACGAAGGGTCCCTGCGCGCGCGGGCTGTGGCGGTGCAGCGCCTGCGCCACCAGTTCCTTGCCGGTGCCCGACTCGCCGGTGATCAGCACCGTCACCAGCGATGGCGACAGGCGCCCGATGGCGCGGAACACGTCCTGCATCGCCGGCGCCCGGCCGAGCAGCTCGGGGGTCTCCAGCCCGCCGCTGGCCACCCCCTGCTCGCGCAGGCTCTCGTCGACGGCGCGCCGGATCAGGTCCACCGCCTTGTCGACGTCGAAGGGCTTGCTCAGGTACTCGAAGGCTCCGCTCTGGAACGCCGACACCGCGCTGTCCAGGTCCGAGTAGGCGGTCATGATGATCACCGGAAGCTGCGGCTGGCTGCGCTTGAGCTCCTGCAGCAGCGTGATGCCGCTGCCGCCCGGCATGCGGATGTCCGACACCAGCACCTGCGGCTGCTCGGTGGCCAGCGCCTGCTGCACGTCGCGCGCGCTGGCGAAGCTGCGCACCGGCAGTCCGGCGCGCTCCAGCGCCTTTTGCAGCACGAAACGGATCGACTGGTCGTCGTCGACGATCCAGATCGGCTTCATCGCAGGCCTCGCGATGCGCCGCGGCGCGGCGCGCGGCTCAGGCCAGCGGAAGCACGATGCGGAAGTCGGTGTGGCCGGGCTGGCTGTCGCATTCGATGGTCCCCTGATGCTGTTGGATGAAGGTCTGGGCCAGGCTCAGCCCGAGGCCGGACCCCCCGTCCCGCCCCGAGACCAGCGGAAAGAACATCCGATCCTGGATGTGTTCCGGGACCCCGGGGCCGTTGTCCATCACATGCAAGACCAGTGCCAGCCGATGGCGCTGCTTGGCCACCGTCACCTGTCGCGCGATGCGCGTCTTGAACACGATGCGAGCGTCGCCCGCGGCGCGACGCTCGCCCAGCGCCAGCGCGGCGTTGTGCGCGATGTTCAGCACCGCCTGGATCAGCTGCTCGCGGTCGCCGCGCAGCTCGGGCAGGCTGGCGTCGTAGTCGCGCACCACGTCGAGGCCGCGCGGAAACTCGGCGAGGATCACCGAGCGCACGCGCTCGAGCACTTCGTGGATGTTCAGCTCGGCCACCACGTGCGGCCGCCGGTGCGGGGCCAGCAGGCGGTCGACCAGCCCCTGCAGGCGGTCCGCCTCGTGGATGATCACGCGCGTGTACTCCCGCAGTTCGCGGCTGTCGAGCTCGTCCTGCAGCAGCTGCGCAGCACCGCGTATGCCGCCCAGCGGGTTCTTGATCTCGTGCGCGAGATTGCGGATCAGGTCCTTGCTCGCCTGCGCCTGGCGATGCCACTGCTCCTCGCGCTCCTGACGACTCTGCTGGCCCAGCTCGACCAGTTCGACGAGCAGCCTGGAATTCGTATCGGTGCGCGAGACGATCACCTGCACCGGCATCGCGTCGGCGCCCGGGCGCGCAACCAGCGCGTCATCGAAGCGCTTGCTGGAGAACTCCTCCCCCAGCACCTGGCGCAGGGCCTCGCGCAGCGGGCCGTGACGAGTCAGCCAGTGTTCCAGCTCCTGCCCCAGCAGCTGGCGGCGCGACAGTCCCAGGCCGGCTTCGAGGGCGGCGTTCGCATGCACCACGCGCCCGCCGGCATCGACCACGACGGCCATCGTCGCCAGCCAGTCCAGCGTCGCCGCGGACGACGCGTCGCCGGCTTCGGGCTCAGGCAGGCGCGACGGATCGTCGAAGACTTGCACGGGCGGTCGCGGGCGATGCGAGACGACGCAGCGAAGGAGTGCCGCGCGTCACGCAGGGCACGCCGGGGCTCACTGCGAATAGCGCTGCAACTCGCGCTGCAGCGCGGCGATATTGGCCTGCGTGAGTTCGATCTGCTGCTTCATCGACTGCACGCGGTCGAGGTACTTCTGGTAGTTGCGTTCGTTGCCCAGGCGCTCCGGGTGGCCGCCGTTGTAGGCCTGCATCTGCTCGGCCAGCTTGGCCTGCTGGGTCTGCAGTTCGCCGAGCAGCAGCTGGCGGGCCTCGGCGTCGCGATCGCTTTGTGCGCCGGACGCGGCATGCCGCGGAGCCGACGCCCGGTTCGCCGCCCCGCCACCGGACGCAGCATGCGGCGTCACCGGGGACAGGACGCTGATGTTCGCGTTGTCCACGGGCTTGCAGTTCTTCTCCCGCACCACGCTGAGCATGTTGGTGTAGGAGTTGTCCGGGCATCGGTACACCCGGCTCATGTCGACGTCCTGCGCCGAGGCCGGCACCGCGATGCCCGCCGCCAGGCAACTCAGGACGAGCAGGCGGCCAACGAAGACTGTGCGCATCGGATACCCTGGAAGTCGAGCCGGTCACCGGCGGGAAGCGCGGCCGCGGACGCGGTGGCGGCGCGCGCTTCAAGTGTAAAGGCAAACCGGCGCCGCAATCTCGCGATTGCGGCGCCGGAGCTGCTGCATGCGGTGCGCCTGGCACGGCGGGCGCCCCGGCGCCCGCCGCGGCAGACATCACAGCGAGTAGTACATGTCGAATTCCACCGGGTGCGTGGTCATGCGGAAACGCGTGACCTCCTCCATCTTCAGCGCGATGTAGGCATCGATGAAGTCGTTGCTGAACACGCCGCCGCGAGTCAGGAAGGCGCGGTCCTTGTCCAGGTATTCCAGCGCCTGGTCGAGGCTGGAACACACGGTGGGGATCTTCGCGTCTTCTTCCGGCGGCAGGTCGTACAGGTTCTTGCTCGCCGCTTCGCCCGGGTGGATCTTGTTCTCGACACCGTCGAGGCCGGCCATCAGCATCGCGCCGAAGGCCAGGTAGGGGTTGCAGGTCGGATCGGGGAAGCGCACCTCGATGCGTCGCGCCTTGTCGCTGGGCACGTAGGGCACGCGGATCGACGCCGAGCGGTTGCGCGCCGAGTAGGCCAGCTTCACCGGGGCCTCGAAGCCCGGCACCAGGCGCTTGTAGCTGTTGGTGCCCGGATTGGTGATGGCGTTGAGCGCGCGCGCATGCTTGATGATGCCGCCGATGTAGTACAGCGCGAACTCGGACAGACCGGCGTAGCCGTTGCCGGCGAACAGGTTCTTGCCGTCCTTCCACACCGACTGGTGCACGTGCATGCCCGAGCCGTTGTCGCCGACCACCGGCTTGGGCATGAAGGTCGCGGTCTTGCCGTAGCTGTGCGCGACGTTGTGCACCACGTACTTGAGCACCTGCGTCCAGTCGGCGCGCTGCACCAGCGTGGAGAAACGGGTGCCGATCTCGCACTGGCCGGCGCCCGCCACCTCGTGGTGGTGCACCTCGACCGGCACGCCCATCTGTTCCAGGATCAGGCACATCTCCGAGCGGATGTCCTGCAGGCTGTCGACCGGCGGGACCGGGAAATAGCCGCCCTTGACCGACGGACGGTGGCCCATGTTGCCGCCCTCGAGCTTGTCGCCGCTGGCCCACGAGGCCTCGTCGGAGTCGATCTTCACGAAGCAGCCGGACATGTCGACGTTCCAGCGCACCTGGTCGAAGATGAAGAATTCGGGTTCCGGGCCGAAGTACGCGGTGTCGCCGATCCCCGAGGCCTTCAGGAAGGCCTCGGCCTTCTTGGCGATCGAGCGCGGATCGCGGTCATAGGGCTTGCCGTCGCCCGGCTCCAGCACGTCGCACTGCAGCAGCAGCGTCGTCTCTTCCATGAACGGGTCGACATTCGCGGTCGCCGGGTCCGGCATCAGCAGCATGTCGGAGGCTTCGATGCCCTTCCATCCGGCGATCGACGAGCCGTCGAAGGCGTGGCCCTGGGTGAACTTGCTCTCGTCGAAGGCCGACACCGGCACCGTCACGTGTTGCTCCTTGCCGCGCGTGTCGGTGAAGCGGAAATCGACGAACTTGACGTCGTTTTCCTTCACCATGTTCAGTACGTCAGCAACCTGTTTGCTCATGCAAGTTCTCCAAGGGGTGGTATGCGGGTTGTGTGGAGGCTGTCGTGGAGGCAGCGGCCCGTGGCGCATGCCCGGCCGAAGGCCGTGGGTGCGGTGTCGCACGCATGCGCGCCGGAGCCCGGTGCGAGCCTGGTCGCAAATCTAGCAGAAACCATGCCACGCTCGACTGTTTTCGCGGCATGAGACAGGGCTTGCGGCGCAGGCCCGAGGCGTGCCGCGGCCCTTGCGCGCACGCATCCGGCGGGCCGCCGTCAGGCCGCACCGCGCGGGTGCTGAATGCACCATTAGCGTGCGTTTCAGATCGAACGCACCGTTTCGGTGCGAACCTGGGCCCCGAGCTCGCCGACCCCCCGGCGCAGCGCCTCGAAGGCCGGCTCGACCCGCGCGGGATCGCCCTTGACCCCGATCTCGATGTGGCGCCCCCAGCTCGGATCGTCGACGCTGGGCAGGCTGTACACCTTCACCTGGGCATGCTCGGCCTCGATGCGCTGCATCAGCGGCGTCAGCTCGGACTCCATGATGCCCTGCACGACCAGCCCGCGCTCCAGGTAGCCCGCCGGACGCTGCATCGGTCGCAGCCGCTCGTCGAGCACCCATTCGATCATCGGCCACGCCATCACCGGGAAGCCGGGCACGAAGTAATGCCGGCGAATCGAGAAACCCGGGATCTGGTTGTAGGGGTTCGGAATGATCTCGCTGCCCGCCGGGAACACGCCCATCTGCAGGCGCTGCAGGTTGGCCGGTGAATCGGGGTCGCCCATCGACGCGCTGGCGATGCGCTGGCGAATCAGCTCGGCCGCCTGGGGGTGCAGCTGCAGCGGCACCCCCAGCGCCTGCGCGCACGCGGCGCGCGTGTGGTCGTCGGGGGTGGCGCCGATGCCGCCGCAGCTCAGCACCACGTCGTCGTTGTCGAAACTGGCGCGCAGCGCCCGCTGCAGCACCTGCGGGTCGTCGCCGAGATACTGGACCCACTGCAGCTGCATGCCGCGCGCCGCGAGCAGCTGCTGGACCTTCGAGAAATGCTTGTCCTGCCGCTTGCCGGACAGGATTTCGTCACCGATGATGTACAGACCGAGGGCCATGGCGCGGGAGAGAGCGGGATGGACGAGGGGGCGGTCCGGCGCCGGAAATCCGGCGCGGCCGCCATGGACAATGCAATGCCTTACATTGTTTCGCATTCCTGGGAAATCGCCATGAACCAACGCGACACGACTCCGAGCCCCGCCGAGCCGGACACCGCGGCAGCTTCGATGCAGGCGCTGTGGATGCCCTTCACCGCCAACCGGGCCTTCAAGCAGGCACCGCGCCTGCTGGTCGCGGCCCACGGCATGCACTACCGCAGCTCCGACGGCCGCGAAGTGCTCGACGGCACCTCCGGGCTGTGGTGCGTCAACGCCGGCCACGGGCGAGAGCCCATCGTGCGCGCGATCCAGCAGCAGGCCGCCCGCATGGACTACGCGCCGCCGTTCCAGCTCGGCCACCCGCTCGAATTCGAGGCCGCCGAGGCCCTCTCGGCGATCGCGCCGGGGCGCCTCAAACGCGTGTTCTTCACCAATTCGGGCTCCGAGAGCGTCGACACAGCATTGAAGATCGCGCTGGCCTACCACCGCGCCCGCGGCCAGGGGCAGCGCAGCGTGTTCATCGGGCGCGAGCGCGGCTACCACGGCGTCGGTTTCGGCGGCATCTCGGTCGGCGGGATCCCGGGCAACCGCAAGATGTTCCACGGCGCGCTGCTGCCGCATGTCGACCATCTTCCGCACACCCACGACCTCGAGCACCAGGGCTTCTCGCGCGGGCAGCCCGAGTGGGGCGCCCATCTGGCCGACGAGCTCGAACGCCTGGTGCAGTTGCACGACGCGTCCAACATCGCCGCGGTGATCGTCGAGCCGGTGGCCGGCTCCGCCGGCGTGCTGGTGCCGCCGCGCGGCTACCTGCAGCGACTGCGCAGCCTGTGCGACCGCCATGGGCTGCTGCTGGTCTTCGACGAGGTGATCACCGGCTACGGGCGCCTGGGCGCGCCCTTCGCCGCACAGGCGCTGGGCGTGCTGCCCGACATCATGGTCACGGCGAAGGCGGTGAACAACGGCAGCGTGCCGCTGGGCGCGGTGTTCGTACGCGAGGACCTGGCCGATACCGTGCTCGACGCCGCCGCCGACGGCGCCATCGAGCTGCCGCACGGCTACACCTACTCCGGACACCCGCTGGCCACCGCGGCGACGCTGGCGACGCAGCGCCTGTACGCCGACGAGGGCCTGCTCGAGCGGGCGCGGCGAGACGGCCTCGACCTGCACTTCGAGCAGGCGCTGCACGCGCTGCGCGACTGCCCGAACGTGCGCGACATCCGCAATCTCGGGCTGATGGGCGCGGTGGAACTGCACCCGCGCAGCGACGCCGCGGGGCAGCGCGGCCACGAGGTCTTCCAGCGCTGCTTTGAACTCGGCGCGCTGGTGCGCTATACAGGGGATACGATCGCGCTGTCGCCGCCGCTGATCATCGAGCGGGCACAGATCGACCGGCTGGCCGACACCCTGCGCCAGGCGCTGCGCGAAACGCGCTGAGCCGCAGCGCCCGCGCGGCCGATTCCCAGCCCCACCAGGAGCCCGCGATGCGACGACTCTATTTCCTGGTCCCGGATCACGCCACGGCGTCGGCGATCGTCGACGAACTGCTGCTGGCGAGGGTTCCGGAAAAGCACCTCCACGTGGTGGCGCGCGAGGGCACGCCTCTGGGCAACCTGCCGGAGGCCGGGCTGGCGCAGAAAAGCGACCTGATCCCGGCCATCGAACGCGGCCTCGGACTCGGCGGCGTGACCGGCACGCTGGCCGGGCTGGTGGTCATCGCGGTGCCCGGCGGCGCGGTGGTTTCGGCAGGTGCGCTGGTGCTGAGCCTGGCGCTGGCCGGATCGGCGGTCGGCGCCTGGGTCAGCAGCATGATCGGGGTCAGTGTCGGGAGTCCGCGGCTGCGCCCCTACGAGCAGGCGATCGACCAGGGACAACTGCTGATGATGATCGACGTATCCCCGCATCGCGTGGCCGAGATCGAGACCATGGTCGAGCGCCTGCACCCCGAGGCCAGGCCCGAGGGCGTCGAGCCGCACATCCCGGCCTTTCCCTGAGCCGCGCGCGGCGCCGGCCCGCGCACTGCTCAGCCGAAGCGGAAGGTGTAGAACAGATCCACCGCGTTGTCGCTGCCCGACTGCAGGCGCAGCGACAACCTCCGCGTGAACTCGTAGCGCACGTTGAACAGGTTGCCGGTGGCCGCCAGCCCGCGCTCCACGCTCACCGACAGGCGCGAGCTGATCTGCTTGCCCACCGTGAGCACGCTGTTCTGCAAGCCGCCCTGCCCGCTCAGCGACAGTTGATCCAGGCCCAGCGCGCCGGCCACGCGGCCGGTCAGCGAGGCGCCCTGGCCGCCCGCCAGCAAGGCTGCCGCGGCCGACTGCAGCAAGGCGCTCTGGTCGCTGCCGACGGTGCTCGGGTCCTGCCCCAGCACCAGCCACGACAGGATCGCCCCGTCGGGCATCGGCGGCGTGGAGCTGAGCGCGACCTGCGGCTCGCGCAAGGTGCCGGTGATGTGCACGCCGACCTGCACCGGAAGGTTCTCGCGCTGCGCCGACAGGTTCAGCCCCGGGTTGTCGATCGGTCCGGAGAAGTTCACGCTGCTGCCCTCGACCAGGCTGAGCTGCTGGCCGTAGGCCGAATAACTGCCGCGCCGCACCATCACGCTGCCCTCGGCGCGCAGCGGCTGCCCGGCGTCGGCGCGCAGCAGCAGCGCGCCGCGCAGCGTGGCGTCCACGCCGCGGCCGCCGACATGGAAGTCCTGCCCGAGATCGATGCGTATACGCGCATGCACCGGCATCGCCTGCGAGGTCGGCGGCGCGGGGGCGCCACGGCCCTCGACCACGACGTCGTCGGCCAGCTTCGGCGCATCGCCGCCGCTGAGTTCGATGTCGGCCTTGTCGACATGCAGGGTCGAGTCGATGGACAGCCCGCCGACGTCCGCGCGCACGGCGGCCTGGCCGCTGAGCTGCACCTGCTGGCCCGGGCGGTCCAGGGCTCGCAGCTGCTGCAACTGCACGTCGATGCTGCCGCTGGGGCGCGCGCCCGCCAGCGCCAGACTTCCGCTGGCGCGCAGCTCGCCGCTGCCCGCGGCGTCGTGCATGCGCAGCGAGCGCAGCTGCAGCGTGTCGCCGTCGACGCCCAGGTCCAGGCTGCCCCCGCGCAGGTCCAGCCCGTAGCGCGGCAGGGCCAGCGCCAGTGCACTGCCATGCAGGCTGCCGCGCAGGCTCGGTGCGCGTGCGCTTCCGGCCAGCTCGAAGCGGCCTTGCAGCGAGCCGGCCACATGCGCTGCCTGCGGCAGCAGCACCGAGACCCAGGCCAGATCGGGCAGGCGCAGGCTCGCGCCGCCTTGCAGCGCCGCGTCGGGCGCCACGCCCCAGCCGCCGGCATCGTGCTGCAACGCGACTTGGGCGTGCGCCTGCAGTTCCCCCAGGTGCGCGCCGACGGCGTCGATCGCGGTGCTGCACGATCCGGCTGCAAGGTCCACCGTCCATTGCAGGCGCGACAGCCCGAGTCGCAGCGCAGGCCGGGTCGGCAACGTGATGTCCCCCGAGCTGCGCGCCACCCGCAGGTGCGCCAGCGGCTCGGGCCCGGTGCGCAGATCCCAGCGCGCGTCCAGACGCAGGTCCGAGTGCACGCCGTGCAGCCCGATGCCGGCCGCCCGCGCCCAGTAGGCGGGGTCGAGGGCGCTTGCCGAGCCGCGGCTCGACCAGCCGGCGGTGTCGCGCCGCAGGCTTTGCAGTTCGACGTTTCCGCCTGCGCTGCGCAGCACGACGCCTTGCAGGTCGACGCCACCGTGGGCACCGAGGCGCAGCTGCGCCGGCGCGGCCAGCTCGAAGGCGTAGGGCCCGGCGTTGCGCAAGGCGTCGATGCGCCCGCTCCAGCCTCGGCTCGCCTGCCAGCCACCCTGCGCCCGCGCCTGCAGGCGCAGGCGCGGGGCGTCGTCCAGTCGCAGCTGCACCACCTGGTTGCGCAGCGTTCCGTGCACCTGCAGTTCGAGTGCGTGCAGGCGCTGGCTGCCGACGCGCAGATCCTGCGCCTGCAATTGCCCCTGCAGGGGGCCCTGCAGGCCGCGCTGCAGCGAGACCTCGGCCGACAGCCCGGCCACCTGCACCCCGCCCGGCGCGCGCAGCTCGTGCAGGCGCAGCGAGATCCGGCCCGACGGCGCCGCGAGGCTGCCGTGCAGCCGCGCATCGACCTGCGCGCTGCCCTGCCACGGCGCTCCGAGCTGGCGCAGCGCGCCCGCCTGCAGGTGCACGCGAAGCTGCTGGCCGGGAGCCCCGAAGCCCCCTTGCGCCTGCAGGCTGTTGTCTCCCAGGCGCAGGCGTGCCTGCAGATCCCGCACCGTGCCCGGGGCGATCCATCCGCTGGCGCGGCCGGCGAACACCTGCGCACGCCATCGGCTCGGCAGCACCTGCAGCGCGAAATGCGCACTGCGCGACGCGACTTCCCCGTGGGCCCGCAGGTCCAGGTTCAGGCTCGCCGCGGGCCAGTCGCCGAAACGCTGCGGGCGCAGGCCCCGCACCCGCAGCGAGGCCTCGAAGGCCTGGCCGGCCGAGGTATCCACGCTGCCGCGCGCGCTCAGCGTGGCGCCCTGCGCCTGCAGCTCGGCGCGCTGCAGCTCGATGCGCGTGCCCTCGCGCCTGGCCTGCACCTCGACATGCCAGCCCGGCTGCATCAGCGTGGCCTGCAGGGCCTGCGTCGCTGCGTCCGCCTGCACCTGCAGCGGACCGCTCAGGCGGGTCGGCAGCAGGCGCCCGTACAGCGCGTGCAGGTCCAGCGCGTGGGCCTGCAGCCGCAGCCGCGCGGCGCCGCCACCATGCCAGCTCGCGCTGCCGTCCAGCGTGGCGCCGCCGTCCAGCGTGACGTGCAGTGCATCGGCGCGCAACGCGCCGTCGCGCAGCGACACGTCGGCGTGCAGGCGATGCAGCGGCAGGCGCTTCGCGTCCAGGCTCCCCGGCAGCTCGTTGCGCAGGTCGAGGGTTCCCAGCAGCGCATCGCCGCCCGCCGAGCGCAGCTGCGCCAGCAGACGCAGACGCGCCTGCGGCCACGCGGGATCGAGCCGTCGCGGATCGAGTCCGTCGACTTCCACGTGCAGCGGACCCAGCCAGACGGGGTCGAAGGCCAGCAGCTCGGCCTGCACCGTGGCATGCGCATCCAGCGCCGCAGCCTGCGCGCGCAGTTGCACGCGCGCGAGCGTGCCGCCGGCCTTCGCTCGAAGCTGCACTTGCCGGCCCTGCAGGCGCACGTCCGCGCCGACTTCCCCGTGCAAGGCGAAGGGAGCCTGCGTGGCGATGTGCGCGCTCAGCCGCAGCTGCCCCCAGGATCCGCTGCCCTGCAGCGCGGCATGCCATTGGCGGGCATCGGCGCGCAGCGAGCCCTGCACGGTTCCGAGATCCAGCCAGCGCTCGTGTCCCGCGCGCAGCAGGCGCAGGCGCCCGATGCGCAGGCGGTCCAGGCGCAGCGGCAGGGGCGCAAGCAGCGAGCCCGGTGGTCGCGTCGCCGCGGCCGCGCCTTGCGGCGCCGCCGCGGCGACGCGCACGTCGAGTTCGTCGACGTCGAGCGCGAGAACATGCAGCGACGGACTCGCCGACCACAGCGCACGCGGACTCCAGCGCAGCAGCACGCGCTGCGCCTGCACGCTGTCGCGCGGGCCGCTCCACGCCAGGCGGCGCACGCGCAGCTCGCGCCACATGCTGCCCTGCACGCCCTGCAGCCGCAGCCCGCTGCGCGACTCGAACCAGGGCTGGCGCGCCAGCCAGGAGATGCCGGAGGCGCTGCCCAGCCACGCGACCGCCGCGCCCAGCAGGAACGCGCCGGCCAGCAGTCCCAGCAGCACGGCCGCGAACCCGCGCAGCCACCGGCGGGGCGGCCGCGGCGCGGCGCGCGCATCCGGCGTGTCGGGTTGCGGGGCCGCAGGCGGTGGGGGCATCGCGGGCATGGCTCAGAAACTGACCCCGGCGTTGAACTCCAGGCGTGTGGCGCCGGTGGCACGACCGTGCGCGATGTCCACGCTGATCAGCCCGGCAGGGCTGCGCCAGCGCACGCCGACGCCGTAGCCGACCACCGGGTGCAAGGCGCGAAAGCTGTCGGCCGCATCGCCGGCGTCGACGAACACCGCGGCGCCCCAGCGCGGCTCCACCCAGTGCACCCCCTCGATGCTGGCCGTCAGCAAGGCGCGCCCGCCCACCACCGCACCGTCCTGCGCGACGCCCAGGCTCTGGTAGGCGTAGCCGCGCACCGAACCGACGCCGCCGGCGCGGAACAGCTCCTGCTGCGGGATGCCCTGCGCGGAGCGACTCAGCACGTCGCCGAGCTGCGCGCGCAGCACCAGCTGGTTGCGGCGATTGAATTCGATGTACTGCAGCCCGTGCAGGTACAGGCGCACGAAGTCCTGGTCCGACAGCAGCGCCCTGGCGCCGGCGGCGACCTGCGCGCTCAGCAAGTTGCCACGCCGCGGATCGAGCGCGCTGTCCAGACGCCGCCGCGTCCACGCATAGCCGGGCATCAGGGCCATGCTCGAGCTGATGCCGTCGCCGCTGATCTGCTGTTGTTCGTTGATGAACTGCAAGGACTCCACGGCCTCCACCGCGCCGTCGATGCGCTGGCGCTGCACGCCCAGGGTCTGGCTGCGCGTGGTCAGGCCCTGGATGTTCGAGTGCTGCACCTGCGCGTCGAGGCTGTAGTCGGCGCCGTCGGCGCGGCGCGGAAGGCGCACCGTGGCGTCGAGCGACTGCTGCAAGGTCTCCAGGCGCAGCTTCGTGTCCAGTCGCAAGGCGCGGCCGAACAGATTCAGGTCGGCGTAGTCGAACTGGGTGCGCGCCCCGGTGTTGCTGCTGTAGCCGATGCCGACGCCGAACTGCTGCGCACGCTGCTCGAGCACGTCCACCGTCACCGGCAGTTCATCACCTCGCGCCTGCGCCAGCGGCGCCGCCACCGTGGCGTTGGCGAAGTAGCCGCTGTCCTGCAGCCGCGCCTGCAGCTGCAGCAGCCGGGCCTGCGAATAGGCGTCGCCGGGACTCCAGGGCACGAGGTTGCGCACCACCGACGCCGGGTAGCGGTGCAATCCGTGGATGCTCAGCGGGCCGAAGCGGTAGTCGGGACCGGTGTCGAGACGCAGCGTCAGGCGTGCCCGGTGCGTCGCCGGGTCCACCTGCGCCCGGCTTTCGGCGATGCGCGCGGCGGCGTAGCGCAGCGTGTTCAGGCGCAGCAGCGCGTCGCCCTTCGCGGCCTGCCACTGCGCGCTGACGAACACGCTGCCGACGGAAAGCCCCCAATTGCGCAGCAGCTCGGCGGCCAGCCCCGGCATCTCGCGACCGTCGGGTCCGCGCACGAGCAGGCGCACCGAGGCCACGCGCGTGGGCTCCCCCGGGCTGACCTTGAGCAGCACGCGCTGCGGCTGCTGCGAGGCGTCCAGGCTGGCTTGCACCCGCGGCGAGAAATAGCCCAGCGCCTCCAGCACGTTGCGCGCCTGCCGCGGCACCGCGTCGACGAGTTCGCGCAACTGCTGTTCGCGCAACCCCCGGAAGTGCTCCCACTGCTCGATGTCCAGCCCGCGCTGCAACGGCGCGCGCAAGGCCTCGGGCGAGTCGATCTGCACGACATAGCGAGGCGCCGATGCCGCGGACTTCGGCGCTGCCGCCGCAACCGGCGCCGCGCTGGCCGCGCGCGCCACGCCCAGCCAGCTCAGGAGCAGCCACGACACGAGCAGCCACGCCGCTGCACGGCCCGGGCGCGCGCCGGCGCCGCGGGGGGGCGGGCCGGAAAAGGTTTGCAGCGGGGAATCGTTCGACATGGGCAGACGGTGTCCGTTCCGGCACCTGCGCGCACCGGCACGAACGCTGAGCGCCATTATGGCGGCTGCGCACCGGCCCCTGCACGACCGGGCCGTCCGCGACGTGGCCCGCGCGGGCCGCAGCGAGCCGGCCGCAGGCACAATGCACGCACACCCCTGCGCCTGCCGCACGACCGCCATGTACCTGCCGCCCCATTTCGCCGTCGAGGATCCCGTCGAGGTGCTCGAGCTGCTGCGTACCCACCCGCTGGCCACGCTGGTCACGCACGACGCCGCAGGGCTGGACGCCAATCCGGTCGTGCTGCTTGCCGATGCGGGGCCGCAGGGCGGCCTGCAGCGCCTGCGCGGACATGTCGCGCGCGCCAACGACCTGTGGCGGCGCGCCGGCACGCAGGGTTGCGAGGTGCTGGTGCTGTTCCACGGGCCGCAGGCCTATGTCAGTCCGTCGGCGCACCCGCGCAAGGCGCTCGACGGCAAGGTGGTGCCGACGTGGAACTATGTGGTCGTGCAGGTTGCCGGCACGCTGCGTGCGGTGGACGACGCGGCCTGGGTGCGTGGGCTGGTCGGGGAACTGACCGAGCTGCACGAGTCGGGTCGCGACGCGCCGTGGGCCTTGCGCGACGCGCCGCAGGACTACCTGCAGTCGATGGTGCGCGGCGTGGTCGGAATCGACATCGAGGTCACGCGCGTGCAGGCCAAGTTCAAGCTCAGCCAGAACCATCCGCGGCAGGCGCAGCTCGCGCTGGCGCAGGCCCTGCAACATGGCGACGAGGCCGCGCGCGACATCGCCGCGCGCATGCTGCGCGGCGATTGAAGCCGCGCACGCGCAGCCTCAGGCCAGCATCTGGCGGTGCAGGCGCAGCGCTTCCAGGACCACCGGATCGATGCCCTTGCCGTTGTCGCGGTCCAGGTAGCTCAACAGTTCGCGCCGCATGCGCGGGTCCCAGAAGCGCTTGACATGCAGCGCGATGCCCTCCAGGGCCTCGGTGCGGTCGGGCATGGCCTCGAAGAACTGGCCGATGCGGTTGACCATCGAGATCAGATGTTCGGTGTTCATGTAGGAATCAGGCTCCTGGATGGGCTCGGGGAAGCTTCGAGGGCGATGCGTTGCTCGCCGCTGTAGATCACCAGGTCGTCGCCCCGCGCCAGTCCGACGAGGCTCATGCCGGCGTCGCGCGCGGTGCGCACGGCCAGCGCGGTGGGCGCCGAGACCGCCACGAACAGCGGCACCCGGGCCTGTGCGGCCTTCTGCACCATCTCCACGCTGGCGCGGCTGGTCACGACCATGAAACCGCTGCCGGCGTCGGCGCCCGCGCGCGCCAGCGCACCGATCAGCTTGTCCAGCGCGTTGTGGCGTCCGACGTCCTCGCGCAGCAGCAGCAGCCGCCCCTCGGCGTCGCACCACCCCGCCGCGTGCACCGAACCGGTGAGCTCGTTCAGGGGCTGGCGCGCACGCAGCGCACGCAAGGCGCGGGCGATCGCGCGCGACGCGACGGGCCGTGATCCCGCCTGCGGCGCAAGCGGCGGCACCGGACGCAGCGCCTGGTCGAGGCTGTCGGTGCCGCACAGGCCGCATCCGGTGCGCCCGGCCAGGCTGCGCCTGCGCTCGCGCAGGCCCTCGAAGCAGCGCGTGGCCACCTCCAGCTGCAGCGTGATGCCGCGCGGCTCGCGCAGCACCTCGCAGTCGTAGAGCTCGCCCGGCTCGGCGATGATGCCCTCGCTGAGGCTGAAGCCCAGCGCGAAGTCCTCCAGGTCCAGCGGCGTGGCCAGCATCACCGCGTGCGACACGCCGTTGTACTGCAGCGCCACCGGAACCTCCTCGGCCAGCCAGTCGTCGAGCGGCCGCGAGCGTGCGTCACGCCAGCGCAGCACGCGCAGCCGGACCGCGCCAGGCCCGTCCCCGGCGCGATCCGGTTGCGCGGGCGCGGCCGTGTCGCTGCGCAAGGCGGCCATGGCGCGATCAGCTGGACGTGGCCGTCACGCGCGCCTGCGCCGCCTTCGCCTCGCCCAGGGCGTGCGCGGCGCGGCGCTGCGCCAGCAGCTGCTCCTGCGTGCGGCTGAAGCGCGTGTATTCGCGCTGCCAGCTCGACGGCTGCGACACCGGCATCACCTGCACCGCCGTCACCTTGTACTCGGGGCAGTTGGTGGCCCAGTCCGAGCTGTCGGTGGTGATCACGTTGGCGCCCGACTCGGGGAAGTGGAAGGTGGTGTAGACCACGCCCGGTTGCATGCGCTCGCTGACCACCGCGCGCATCACGGTCTCGCCGGCGCGGCTGCTGATGCCCACCCAGTCGCCGTCGCGGATCCCGCGGTCCTCGGCGTCGTGCGGATGGATCTCCAGGCGGTCCTCGTCGTGCCAGTGCCCGTTCGCGGTGCGCCGGGTCTGCGCTCCCACGTTGTACTGCGACAGGATGCGCCCGGTGGTGAGCAGCAGCGGATACTTCGGCGTGACCTTCTCGTCGCTGGGCACGTACTCGGTGATCAGGAAGCGCCCCTTGCCGCGCACGAAGGTGCCGACGTGCATGGTCGGGGTGCCCTCGGGCGCGGCCTCGTTGCACGGCCACTGCACGCTGCCCAGGCGATCGATGAGATCGAAGCTGACGCCCTGGAAGGTCGGGGTCAGCGCGGCGATCTCGTCCATGATCTCGCTCGGGTGGCCGTAGTTCATCGGGTAGCCCAGCGCGTTGGACAGCAGCTGCGTGGCCTCCCAGTCGGCATAGCGGCCCATCGGCGGCATCACCTGGCGCACGCGCGAGATGCGACGCTCGGCGTTCGTGAAGGTGCCGTCCTTCTCGAGGAACGACGAGCCCGGCAGGAACACGTGCGCGTACTTCGCGGTCTCGTTGAGGAAGATGTCCTGGATGACGATGCACTCCATCGACGCCAGCGCCGCCGCGACATGCTGCGTGTCGGGGTCGGACTGCACGATGTCCTCGCCCTGGCAGTACAGGCCCTTGAACGACCCGTCGAGCGCGGCGTCCAGCATGTTCGGGATGCGCAGGCCCGGTTCGGGCTCGAGGTTCACGCCCCAGTACTGCTCGAACTGGCCGCGCACCGTGCTGTCGGAGATGTGGCGGTAGCCCGGCAGCTCATGCGGGAAGGAGCCGATGTCGCACGAACCCTGCACGTTGTTCTGGCCGCGCAACGGGTTCACGCCGACGCCCTCGCGCCCGACGTTGCCGGTGGCCATGGCCAGGTTGGCGATGCCCATCACGGCGGTCGATCCTTGCGCGTGCTCGGTCACCCCGAGGCCGTAGTAGATGGCCGCGTTGGGGCGGCGCGCGCCCAGCTTGCCCTCGGCATTGCCGGTGGCGAACATGCGGGCCGCGGCGCGCATGTCGGCGGCCGGCACGCCAGTGACGGCTTCCACCGCCTCCGGCGAATGCTCCGGACGCGCGACGAACTCGCGCCACTGCTCGAAGGCCTTGGGCTCGCAGCGTTCGGCGACGAAGGCCTCGTGCACCAGCCCTTCGGTCACCACGACATGCGCCAGCGCGTTGAGCACCGCGACGTTGGTCCCCGGGCGCAGCGGCAGGTGGTATTGCGCCTGCACGTGCGGCGTGCGCACGAGGTCGATGCGCCGCGGGTCGACGACGATCAGCCTGGCCCCCTCGCGCAGGCGCTTCTTCATGCGCGAGGCGAACACCGGGTGGCCGTCGGTCGGGTTGGCGCCGATGACCATGATCACGTCGGACTTCTCCACCGACTTGAAGGTCTGCGTGCCGGCCGATTCGCCCAGCGTGTTCTTCAGGCCGTAGCCGGTGGGCGAGTGGCATACCCGCGCGCAGGTGTCGACGTTGTTGTTGCCGAAGGCGGCGCGCACCAGCTTTTGCACCAGGTAGCCTTCCTCGTTGGTGCAGCGCGACGACACGATGCCGCCGATCGAGCCGCGCCCGTGCTTGGCCTGGATGCGCTTGAACTCGGAAGCGGCGTAGGCGATGGCCTCCTCCCAGCTGACTTCCTGCCACGGATCGGCGATGCTCTTGCGGATCATCGGCGTGGTGATGCGGTCCTTGTGGGTGGCGTAGCCCCACGCGAAGCGCCCCTTCACGCAGCTGTGGCCCTCGTTGGCGGCGCCGTCCTTCCACGGCACCATGCGCACGACCTGGTTGCCCTTCATCTCGGCCTTGAAGCCGCAGCCGACGCCGCAGTAGGCGCAGGTCGTCGTCACGCTGTGCTCGGCCTGGCCGAGCTCGATCACCGTGTTCTCGATCAGGGTCGCGGTCGGGCAGGCCTGCACGCAGGCGCCGCAGCTCACGCACTCGGAGGCCAGGAAGCTCTCGTCCATGCCGGCGGCCACGCGCGACTCGAAGCCGCGACCGCTGATGGTCAGCGCGAAGGTGCCCTGGGTCTCCTCGCAGGCGCGTATGCAGCGGTTGCACACGATGCACTTCGCCGGGTCGTAGGTGAAGTACGGGTTCGACTGGTCCTTGGCGTCGGCCAGGTGGTTGGCGCCGGAGTAGCCGTAGCGCACGTTGCGCAACCCGGTGACCCCCGCCATGTCCTGCAGCTCGCAATTGCCGTTGGCGGCGCAGGTCAGGCAGTCCAGCGGGTGGTCGGAGATGTACAGCTCCATCACCCCCTTGCGCAGCTCCTGCAGCCTGGGCGACTGCGTGCGCACCTTCATGCCGGCCTCGGCCGGGGTGGTGCACGACGCCGGGAAGCCCTTGCGCCCGTCGATCTCGACCAGGCACAGCCGGCACGAGCCGAAGGGCTCGAGGCTGTCCGTGGCGCACAGCTTGGGAACCATCACGCCGGCCTCGGCCGCCGCGCGCATCAGCGACGTGCCCTCCGCCACCGTGATCTGCACGCCGTCGATCTCCAGCGTCACCTCGCGTTCGGCCTCACGCCGTGGGGTGCCCAGATCCGCTTGATTGAGTTGCTCGAGCATGGCTAGTCTCCGTGTCCGTGGATGCAGGGGAATGCGCGGGTCGCCGTCAGGCGGCCGCCGCGTCCTTCGCATCGAGCCCGAAATCCCGGGGATAGTGGTTCAGCGCCGACAGCACCGGATAGGGCGTCATGCCGCCCATCGCGCACAGGCTGCCGTGCAGCATGGTGTCGCACAGGTCGCGCAGCAGATGCACCTGCTGCGTGCGCTGCGCGGCGTCGGTCGCCGCGCCGATGCGGTCGATCACCTCGACTCCGCGCACCGATCCGATGCGGCACGGGGTGCACTTGCCGCAGGACTCGATGGCGCAGAACTCCATCGCGTAGCGTGCCAGCGCGACCATGTCCGCGGTGTCGTCGTGCACGACGATGCCGCCATGGCCGACCACCGCGCCCACCGCGGCGTAGGCCTCGTAGTCCAGCGGCAGATCCCATTGCGACTCGGGCATGTAGGTGCCCAGCGGGCCGCCGACCTGCACCGCCTTGATCGGGCGTCCGCTGGCGCTGCCGCCGCCGAAGTCGTGGAGCAGTTCGCGCAGGGTCACGCCGAAGGCCAGTTCGACCAGCCCGGGACGCTTCACGTTGCCGGCGAGCTGGATCGGCAGCGTGCCGCGCGAGCGCCCCATGCCGTAGTCGCGATAGAAGGCCGCGCCGCGCGCCAGGATCAGCGGCACCGAGGCGAAGCTGATCACGTTGTTGATCACCGTCGGCGCGCCGAACAGCCCGGCGATGGCCGGCAGCGGGGGCTTGGCGCGCACCACGCCGCGCTTGCCCTCCAGGCTTTCCAGCATCGCGGTTTCCTCGCCGCAGACGTAGGAGCCGGCGCCCAGGCGCGCCTCGAGCTCGAAGCCGCGCCCGGAGCCGAGGATGTCGGGGCCCAGAAAGCCGGCGTCGCGCGCCAGCCGGATCGCCTGCTGCATCGTCGCCATCGAATCCGGGTATTCGGAGCGGATGTAGACGAAGCCCCGGGTGGCGCCGGTGGCCAGCGCGGCGATGGTCATGCCCTCGATGAGCATGAAGGGATCCCCCTCCATGGTCATGCGGTCGGAGTAGGTGCCGGAATCGCCTTCGTCGGCGTTGCACACCACGTACTTCTGCGGCGCCGCGGTGTTCAGCACGGTGCGCCACTTGATGGCCGTGGGGAACGCCGCGCCGCCGCGCCCGCGCAGCCCCGACTCCATCACCTGCTCGACCACCTGCGCCGGCTGCAGCGCCAGCGCCGCGCGCAGCCCCGCCCAGCCCTCGTGCGCCTCGTAGTCGGCCAGCGACAAGGGGTCGGTCACGCCCATGCGGGCGAAGCACAGGCGCTGCTGGCGTGCCAGGTACTCGATCTTCTCGGTGGGACCGTGGCACAGCGCATGCGCGCCGCCGCTCAGCATCCCGGCATCGAGCAGCCCCGGCACGTCGCCGGGCCGCACCGGGCCGTAGGCGATGCGACCGCCCGCGGTGGCCACCTCCACCATCGGCTCCAGCCAGAACAGGCCGCGCGAGCCGTTGCGCACCAGCTTGAGCGCCAGGCCGCGGCGCTCGCATTCGGCGAGCAGGGTCTGCGCGACCGCGTCGGCGCCCAGCGCGCGTGCCGCCGAATCGCGGGGAACATAGACCGTCACGGAATTCATCGCTGCCCGCCCTCCAGTCCGCTCAGCAAGGTGTCCAGTCGCGCCGGGTCGACGCGCGCATGCAGCGCGCCGTCCACCGTCAGCGCCGGCGACGCCGCGCACAGCCCCAGGCAGTACACCGGCTCGACCTGCAACTGCCCGTCGGCGCTGCGACAGCCGTGGCCGTTCGCGCCCCGTACGTCGCAGCCCGTGCGCTCGACGGCGCGGCGGTACAGCGCATCCGCCCCCATCGACTTGCACGATTCGGCCCGGCACACCTGCACCACGTGGCGCGCCGGGGCCTCGGTGCGGAAGTGGTGGTAGTAGCTGACGACCCCGTGCACCTCGGCGCGCGACAGGTTCAGTCCCCTGGCGATCTGCGGCAACACGTCGCCGGGGATGTAACCGAGGGTGTCCTGGATCTCGTGCAGGATCGGCAACAGCGGGCCGGGCTGGTCGGCCCAGCGCGCCAGTGCGCGGGCAACGACTTCGCCTGCGTCCGGGTGCTCTGCGCCTTGCGGGGTTTCGCGCATGATGTCTCCGTGCGGTGAAGCGGGAACGATCGGGCGGGGAGCGCAGCGGTGATCGCCGCCGAATCCCCGCCAGCGTTTCTACTCAGTCCACTTTAGGATCCTCGAATGCGATGCGCAATATGCTTTGGCCGCCGCACCCCATAAGCAACCGGACTCATAAGGCAAAACCCCTATGTTTGAGGTCACGATCGAACCTCGCTGGTCGCTGCGCCTGGACAACGGAGAAGCGCTGTCCGAGCGCACCATCGCGTTGTTGTGCGCGGTGGCCGAGCACGGCAGCTTGTTGCGTGCGTGCGCCGCGGTGGGGGTGTCGTATCGCCACGCCTGGGCCCTGATCCGCGACGGCGAGGCGCTGCTGGGAATGCCCTTGCTGCTGATGGAGCGCGGCAAGGGCTCGCGCCTGAGTCCGCTGTCGGAGCGCCTGGTATGGGCCGATCGCCGCGTCGCCGCGCGGCTGTCGCCGACGCTGGATTCGCTGGCCTCCGAGCTCGAGGCCGAGATCGGGCGCGTGCAGCACGAGCATGAGCAGCCGCTGCGCATACGCGCCAGCCACGGCTTCGCGGTGGAGGCGCTGCACCACCGTCTCAACCGCGCCGGAGTGCTCAACGAGCTGCGCTACTGCAGCAGCGTCGACGCCGTGGCGTCGCTGGCGCTGGGCAATTGCGAACTGGCGGGCTTCCACATCCCCGGCGGCGAATTCGAGCGCGCCGCGCTCGATCACTACCGGCCGTGGCTGCAACCCGACTCGCAGCGCGCCATCGGGCTGGCCACGCGCCGCGTCGGGCTGATCGTGGCGCGCGGCGATCCGAAGAAGATCTACGGTATCGAGGACCTGGCGCGCGCCGAGCTGCGCTTCATCAACCGGCAGCCCGGATCGGGCACGCGCTTCCTGCTGGACCTGCTGCTGCGGCGCGCCGGCATCGAGCCGGCCCAGGTCAACGGCTACGAGCAATGCGAACTCACGCACGCCGCGGTGGCCGCCTACGTGGCCAGCGACATGGCCGACGTGGGGTTCGGCGTGGAAACCCCGGCGCGGCGCTTCAACCTCGATTTCGTGCCGATGCACACCGAGCGCTACTTCCTGCTGTGCCACGAACGCAAGCTGTCGGACCCGGCGCTGCGGCAGATGCTGCAGACCCTGCGCGAAGCGGACTTCCGCGCCGAGGTCGACCGCCTGCCCGGGTACCAGGCCGACAACTGCGGACGCGTGTTCGAACTCGACGAGGCCTTCCCCGCGCTGCGCGTGCAGGCCTCGCCGGAAGCCTCCATGCAGCGCAGGCCGCGCCCGCGTGGCGGCCGGGTGCGGAACAACCCGCAAGGCACATAACTTGTTTCTGTGGCAACATCCGGAAGCATCGACGACGTCGCGCCCCATGCAGCCGCGACGCGCAGCCAACGCTCGGGGAGGGCAGCAGCATGCAAAGCCGGTCGCCATGGCTGCCGCTGATCGCGCGGCAGCTTCGTAGCCGCACGCACGGTTCGTGCGTGCCCGCATGAGCCGGGATCCACGGTGCTCTCGCGCAAGTACCGCTACCTGATCGCGCTGGCGCAGGAGCGCCACTTCGGCCGCGCCGCCGCCGCCTGCCACATCTCGCCGTCCACGCTGTCGGCGGCGATCCGCGACCTCGAGCAGGAACTCGGCGTGGCCATCGTCGAGCGCGGGCAGAGTTTCGCCGGGCTCACCGGCGAGGGCATGGCGGTGCTCGACTACGCGCGCCGCATGGCGGCGGTGGAGGCGGATTTCCGCCTCCACCTGAGCAAGCTCACCGGCGGACTCGACGGACGTCTGCGCCTGGGCGTCATCCCGACCGCGCTGTCGGTCGTGGCCGGGCTGTCGGCGCAACTGCATCGGCGCAACCGCACGCTGACCCTGGAGATCCTTTCGCTGACCACCGATGCCATCGTGCGCGGTGTGCAGACTTTCGAGCTCGACGGCGGAATCGTCTACACCGAGTCGAGCAAGATCGACGGCATGGACTACCTGCCGGTGTGGAACGAGCGACATGTGCTGATCGCCGGCCATCGCACGAGTGCCTGCGCGCGCGACAGCCTGAGCTGGACCGAGGCCGGCCAGCAGCCGCTGTGCCTGCTCACCCAGGACATGCAGAACCGCAAGACCATCAACCGCGTGTTCGATGGTCTCGGACTGTGCCCGCAGCCGGGGCTGGAGACCAATTCGATCGTCAGCCTGCTGTCGCACGTCGCCAGCGGCGACTGGTGCACCATCCTCCCGCTGAGCGTGCTCGACGTCGTCGGCGTGCCGCGCGGAGTCAGGGTGCTGCGCCTGGTCGAACCCGAGGTGGCGTGGGAAACCGGCCTCATCACGCTGGCGCGCAATCCGCAGCCGGTCTGCGTCGAACTGCTGCGCGACGCCGCCACCCAGGTCGTGCAGGCGGCGCAGCTTCGCGAGGCGCTGCCGCCGGGCGTGGCGGCGCTGCCCGCGGCCTTCGAGCGCGCGCACGCTCGTCCGGCACGCCGCGCGCCGGGCTGAACGGCCCCCCCCTGCGAGTTCCCGCGCCGCGCACGGCGCGCCGATGCTGCACCACGGCATGGACCTCGCCACGCGGGCGCATGCACCGAAAGCGAACGGGCATTCGAAATTTTTCGCTACCAGTTGTACCGAAAACTCTGGAAACGCGCACACCCATCCGGTTATAAAGACCCGCGAGGCCGGACCCGTGCAACCCGGCCCCGTCGCATACACAAAATCAGCCCTGAGGAGACGAAATGTCTGAGGCTCTCACCCCAAGCATGGCAGGCCCCGGCCTGCTCGACCGAGCGCGCATCGTCGCCGGTCCCCGCTTCAACCGATGGCTGGTGCCCCCCGCGGCGCTGGCGATCCACCTGTGCATCGGCATGGCCTATGGCTTTTCCGTGTTCTGGCTGCCGATGAGCAAGCTGCTCGAAGGCCCCGGCGCCACCTGCACGGGGGCCGGAGTCGGCACCCTGATGTTCTCGTCCAGCTGCAACTGGAGCGTGCCGCTGGTCACCTCCACCTTCGAGATGTTCATTGCGGTGCTCGGCCTGGCCGCGGCGCTGTGGGGCGGCTGGCTCGAGCACGCCGGCCCGCGCAAGGCCGGCTTCATCGCCGCGCTGTGCTGGGGCGGCGGCATGGTGGTCGGCGGCATCGGCGTGCAGATGCACCAGCTGTGGCTGCTGTGGCTGGGCTGCGGAATCATCGGCGGCGTCGGCCAGGGGCTGGGCTACATCACGCCGGTCTCGACCCTGATCAAGTGGTTTCCCGACCGCCGCGGCATGGCCACCGGCATGGCCATCATGGGCTACGGCGGCGGCGCGATGATCGGCGCGCCGATCGCGGTGGCGCTGATGAAGCACTACGGCGGCGGCAGCGCACCGGCGGGTGTGGCGGCCACGCTGATCACGATGGGCATCCTGTACGTCATCGTCATGTCCCTCGGCGCCTTCGGCATGCGCGTGCCGCCGAGCGGCTGGAAGCCCGAGGGCTGGACCGAGCCCGCCTCCGCCAAGGCGATGGTCACGAGCCGCCACGTGCACCTGGACGTGGCGTGGAAGACCCCGCAGTTCTGGCTGATCTGGGGCGTGCTGTTCCTCAACGTCACCGCCGGAATCGGCGTCATCTCGATGGCCAGCCCGATGCTGCAGGACGTGTTCGGCGGCCACCTCATCGGGCTCGACTCGGTGACCACGCTGAGCACGGCGCAGAAGGCCGCGATCGCCGCGTCGGCCGCCGGGCTCGTGGGCCTGATCAGCCTGTTCAACAGCCTCGGGCGCTTCTTCTGGGCCAGCATCTCCGACCACATCGGTCGCAAGATGACCTACATGCTGTTCTTCATCATCGGCATCGTCATGTACATCAGCCTGCCGACCCTCGGGCACCTCGGCATGGCCGGCGCCTTCGTGGTGGCGATCTGCGTGATCCTGTCGATGTACGGCGGCGGCTTCTCCACCGTGCCGGCCTACCTCGCCGACATCTTCGGCACGCAGATGGTGGGGGCCATCCACGGCCGCCTGCTCACCGCGTGGTCGGCCGCCGGCATCGTCGGTCCCTACCTGATCGCGCACCTGCGCCAGGCGCAGATCAACGCGGGGGTTGCCCACAACCTGGTCTACGACCGCACGCTGTACACGCTGTCGGCGCTGCTGCTGGCCGGGCTGGTGCTCAACATGATGGTGCGCCCGGTGCACGAGAAGCACCACATGGACGAGGAGCGCCTGGCCCGCGAACGTGCGCTGCAGCACGAGAAGCACGGCGGCGAGCACGCCCACACCTCCGCGCGGGGCAGCTTCGGCGCGCTCGGCGTGGTGTCGTGGCTGGCCATCGGCATCCCCTTCCTGATCGGCGTGTTCATCGCGCTGCAGAAGGCGGCCGCGCTGTTCTGATGCCATCGGGGCCGGGCGGCGCCCGGCCCGTCGTCGCCGCACAGGCAGCGGCCGGCCCCCTCGGGGTCGGCCGTTTTTTCATGTCATGGGAAGCCGACGCGCAGATTGCCCCACTGGCGCGAACCGACGTGGATCGGCACGTCGAGCTCGCGCAGGATCTCGCCGGTGTCGCGGGCGTAGATCATCAGGTGGATGGGCTTGCCGTTGTGGGCCGCCTCGAGGCCGGCGGCGTCGTTGAAGATGCGCATCGCGCGGTTGCCGATCAGGTCCTTCTGCGGGTCGCCGGTCAGCGGCTTGTCGTAGATGGTGTTGTGGGTCGGCGTATAGCCGTTGCGGTCGACCGCGAAGGCGAAGCGCAGCACCGGGCTGCGCCCCAGCGTGCGGTCGAGCAGCGGCTGCACGCGCTGCTTGAACAGCGCGCTGGCGCGCGTGCGGAACTTCGGCGGCTGCGAGCCGGGGATCGGCACGTACTGCTCGTCGAACAGTGCGTCCTCGGTGATCAGGCCCTCGGCCAGCGCCTGGCTCAGCGCCTCGCCGATCTCCACCGCGCCGTCGAGCGCGGCGCGCGACGCGACGCTCAGGTCCGAACCGGTGTCGAAATCCAGGTTCATCTCGAGCAGCACCTTGTTCTCGTTCAGGGTCTCCAGCAACTGCGCGGAGATCTCTTCCGCTCCCTGGATGCCTTCCTCGTTGGCCTGCCGGATGCCGGCCGACATCTGCTCGAAACTCGACGACAGCTCGCCGATGGCCTGCAGCGCCGACTGTCCCAGTCGGGTGATCTCGTCGAACACCTGCTGGTTCTCGCCGATGCCCTCGCGGATCTCGGCGAAACCCTGCAGCACCCCGCCCATCTGGCCCGAGCTGCGCTCGACCGCCTCGCCCAGCGTGCGCGAGGCCTGGTGCGCCACGGAGACCGATTCCTGGATGGCCTCGATCGACTCTCCGGCGCTGACCACCGTCTGCGCGGCCTTCGTCGCCAGTCGCCGCACCTCGTCGGCCACCACCGCGAAGCCCCGCCCGGCCTCGCCCGCACGCGCAGCCTCGATGGCGGCGTTGAGCGCCAGCAGGTTGGTCTGTCCCGCGATATCCTGGATCACGTGCAGCACCCGGGTGATGCCCTTGGCGTGCTCGTGGATGCGGTCGAGGTGCTCGCCGTTGCGAGCGCTCTGCTCGGTCAACGCCTGGAACTGCTCGCGCGCCGCGCCGAGATCGCGCTGGCGCGCCTCGGCGATGTGCACGACCGTCTGCGAGCGCTCGGCGGCGCGCGTGATGTTGGCCTCCATCGCCTGGTTCGCCTCGACCACGTGGCGTACCCGCTCGCCCACATGCCGGATCAGCTGGTCCTGCTCGACCTGGCGCTCCTTGAACACCTGCACCGAGCCCTTGGGCGAGAAGTAGCCGCGCGCCGCGGCCAGCCCGACCTTGGTCGAGCCGCGCTCCCAGGCCAGCGCCTTGTCTCGCAGGAACTCCAGGATCTCGCGCTGCGGGCCGTCGAATCGCGCGATCTGCTGCTCGCTGGCGAGCACCGGGCGTTGCAGCAGCGCGTGCACCAGCTGCTCGGCCTGCGCCGCGCCCGGCACCTCGTCCGCCGCCGGCGCCTGCGGCGCCAGGATCCCCCACGAGACATGGAAACCGGCGATGGCGCCCTGCTCGTCGCGCAGCGACTGCAGGTGCAGCAGCAGTTCGCCATCGTCCGCCGGGCTGCGCAGCTCGCAGCTGTCGCGCGCGCCGGTGGTGAGTTCGCGCAGCGCAGCCATGCACTCCATCGCATCCAGGCCCAGGGCTTCGATCCACGCCGTCAGCGCCGCGCCCTGCTCGACGCCCAGCGGCGCCAGCCGGCCCGCAGCGGCCGGGTTCAGGTAGGCAATGCGACTGCCGCTCGCGGCGCCGTTGGCTTCGACCAGCATTTCGCAGGTCGGAACCGGCGCGAGGACCTGGCGCAGCACATGCAGGGCAGCTGGATGGAGCGTGGACGTGGCCATGGGATACGCGAAGGATCGTGATGGTTCGCTGCCTGCCCGAAGCGGCACGGCCTGCCGTGCCGCCTCGGGCAGGCGCCAGGGTATCGCATCGAGCTGCGGACCGGCAGCCGGGCCGACCCGGAGGCGCCGGGGACGCGGCATCGATGCGAAGCTCCCGGCCTGATGTGACGGCACGCGCGAGGCGAACTTGAGCGTCCGCCCGGCATCCCCCGCGGGGAGACCGCGCCCGCTCGGCGCCTCACTGCAGCTGCGGGTGCCCCCACAGGAACCCCTGCCCCCAGTCGACGCCGAGCCGGCGCATCAGCTCGAAGGCCTGCTGGGTCTCGATGCCCTCGGCGATGGTGGCGATCCCCAGGCCCGCGGCCATCGAGCGGATCGACTCGACCATCGCGCGCGCCCGCGCATCGACCACCGCGCGCTGCACCAGTTCCTGCTCGATCTTCAGGTAGCGCACCGGCAGGTCCAGCAGGTACATGAACGACGAGTAGCCGCTGCCGAAGTCGTCCACCGCGAGCTCGAAGCCGAAGTCCACCAGCGGCTGCAGCATGGCGCGGGTCTCGCGCAGGTTGCCCAGCAGCTGGCGCTCGGTGATCTCGATCACCAGCGGCTTCGGGGCGGCATCGCCGTGCTCCGGCACGGATTGGCACAGGCGGCGCGCGCTGTCGAGCAGCCCCTGCACCATGTCGCGCCGCGACAGGAAGTCCGCCGAGCAATTGATCAGTTGCCGCAGCGGCGCAGCGCCCTCGCGCAGCTGGCGCGCGCACTGCTCCAGCGCCTGGCGCGACACCAGCTCGTCGATGCTGTGCTCCAGCCGCAGGCTGTGGGCGGCGTCGATGAACTGCGCCGCGTCCAGCACCGTGCCGTCGATGTCCACCAGGCGCGCCAGCGCCTCCTGACCGACGATCTCGCCGGTGTGCAGGTCGATCAGCTTCTGGTAGGCCACGCGCACGCGCCGCTGCTGCAGCGCGAGCTGCAGGGTCGAACCCATCGACAGGCTGAGACTTTGCGGCGGCTGCGCGCCGCATATCTGGTTGCGTCCACCGCGCTTGGCGTCGTAGAGCAGCGAGTCCAGGCGCGACAGCAGGCGCTCGGCGGTGCAGCCCGCGCCGCTCCAGGTGGCGATGCCGAAACTGGCGGTGAGGTGGATGCCATGGCCGCGGTAGGGCACCACCTCGTCGGCGATGGCGGTGCGCAGCCGCTGCGCCACCTGCTGCGTCTGCTCCAGGTCGCTGCCGGGCAGCAGCACGAGAAACTCCTCGCCGCCCCAGCGGGCCACCGCGTCCTGCGGCCGAAGGGTGCGGCGCAGCAATTGCCCGACCACGCGCAGCACCTCGTCGCCGGCCTGATGGCCGTAGGAGTCGTTGAGCACCTTGAAGCGATCGAGGTCGAGCAGGATCATGCCGAACCCGGCCCCGTGCGCGCGTGCCTGCTGCAGCGCATCGGCCAGCGCGCTGTCCATGCCTCGCCGGTTCAGCAACCCGGTCAGCGCGTCGCGCAGCGCCAGGTCCTTGTTGAAGCGGATCTGCTCGCGCAGCGCGTCCTGCGTCGCCTCGCGTGCCGCCTCCGCGTCGCGCAGGCCGCGCAGTCCCTTGCGCAGCAACCAGGTACCGAGCAGCGCACTGCCGAGCAGTGCGGCGAGAATCG
Source organism: Pseudomonadota bacterium (assembly GCA_021816585.1). Lineage (GTDB taxonomy): Bacteria > Pseudomonadota > Gammaproteobacteria > Burkholderiales > Burkholderiaceae_C > Thiomonas_A. The sequence goes on from JAKAXL010000005.1 coordinate 70,454, forward strand.
GAGCCATGGCGCGCAACCAGATCGCGTACATGGTGCTGAAGGGCACGTTCACCGCGATCACGAAGGGCAGCGTGGGTCGGCGCACGAACACGCCCAGCACGGCATGCCCGACTGCGGTGGGAGCGCCCACGAAGTGCCCCTGCATGGCCTGCGGATGCGCCAGCAACTGCTGCACCAGCACGCCGGTCTGCGGGATGCCGTAGCCGCGCCGCGATGGCAGCGGATTGCGCATCTGCAGCAGGTGATCGTGCAGGCGCAAGGCCAGAATCGCGGCCTCCGGAAACGGCACGCGCAACTCGGCGAGCAGCGCGGGGTAGACCTGCGGGTGGATGGCCACCAGCCAGCATGCCGCGCCGACCGGAGGCTGCAGACGGTGCAGGTTGGCGATCACATAGCTCCCGGGGTGCCGCGGATCGGGCGCCGGCGGGGCCACGCAGTCCGCGTGCCCTTCGGGGCAGCCGCGCCAGCCGGAGCGCGTGAGACCACTCAGCCGAGGGTCGTCGGCGGGATAGACGCCGACATCGCCGACCCGGCGCAGCGGCCGGCCCTGCGCATCCAGCAGCAGCACGGCGCGGAAGTTCGGGTCGCGCGCCAGCAGTTCGTGCAACACCGAGGACGCGTCGCCACCGCCGTCCTGAAGACGCAGCGCGCTGCGCTGCAGCAAACCCACGAAGTGCTGCATGCGCGCGCCCACTGCCGCCGCGTATTCGCTGGCGTAGGCCAGCAGCAGGGCCTGCGTGTCCTGCTTCACCGCACGCCACTGGTAGTAACCCGAGGCGCCGCCGACGCACAGCAGAAATCCCAGCACCAGCACCCAGTAGCGCTGCATCAGCGTGCTCGAAGCGCGCCCGATGCCATCGACCCGCGGGGCACCATGCGTTGAAGACTTCATGCGAGGAACATCCATCGATGCCTTCGATGCGCTGGTACTCGGGAGCGCCGGAACCCGTATGAGCCGCACAGCATATCGCGGTGCTCGGTGCATACCCCCAGCGACGCCTTGCAGGCCGTCAACCCGATGCGCGCCCTCAGGCCGCGCGCTCGTCGATGCGCAGCAGGCACTGCGCGACGAAACGCGGGTTCTCGAAGTCCAGCTCCGCCGCGCTGCGCGCCTGTTCGCGCCGGCGCGCATAGCCGCGCGGGTTGGCCACGACGCGGCAAGCGCGGCCGCCCTCCCCCGGCACGACATAGTCGAAGCTGTCGTGCACATGCCCGTGCAGCCAGGCATCGGCGCACGACACCATGGCGTCGAGGTGGCTGACGTAGGCCGGGTTCGCCGGATGCCCGGCGAAGCGCGGATGCACCGAGCGCTCGCTGGGCCCGTGGTGCGTCACCACGACGGTGGATCCGTCGAAAGGTTGCTGCAGGCGGCGCCGCAGCCAGTCGCGGCTGCGGGCGTGTTCGGCCAGCGCATGCCGCGGGCTGAACAAATCGTCGCCGACATGGATCACCGCGTGGTCGCGCATGAAGCGCGCCGCGTCGAACATCTGCGCGGCCTGGCTTCGCGCCGGGTCGAGCAGGTAATCGGTCCACAGCGTGCAGCCGAGAAAGCGCACGCCGCCGTACACGCATTCGTCCTCGTCCAGCAGGCGCACCGAGCTGCCGTCGGCGACGCGGCGCAGCGCATCGCGCGTGCGCTGCCAGTCGGTATCGAAGAACTCATGGTTGCCGGGCACGTACAGCACCGGCACCGGCCAGTCGGCGAACAGGCGCACGCCGTCGACGCCGCACGCGATGTCGCCCGCGAGCACCAGCACGTCGGCATCCGGCGCCGGCCGGATCAGGGTCTCACCCGGGAAGCGCGCCGCCAGGCGGTCCAGGTGCAGGTCGGAGGCCAGCTGGATCAGCATCCTCGGCATTGTGCACCAGCGCCGACGGTCCCCGCGCCGTCGCGGGATCCACCTGGGCATCACGCAGCCGGGCCTCGAGGCTCGCGTGGTCGGCCGGCGAGAAGCAGCCGAGCAGCACCAGCCCCGGGCGCTGCGGTACCGGCGCGGGACTCAGCGCGATGCGCCCGCACACCATCTGCAACAGCCACCACCCGGGGCGCCCGTGCAGGCGCACGAAACCCTTCGCGCGCAGCACGCGCCACGGCAGCGCACGCAACACCTCCTTGAGCTGCCGGGGCTCGAAGGCGCGGCGCGTGCGCAGCACGAAGCTCCCCAGATCGCCATGCTGCGCTCCCGCGGCCCGCCAGCGCCCGTCGCCGCCCGGCAGCGAGAGTCCGGGCCGCCGCGGCGGCACCGCGGGCCCGTCCAGGAACACCTGTCGCGCGAGCTCGCCGCGCGGCGCCTCGACCACCGGTGCGCGCGGGTTGGCCTGCTCCAGCAGCCGGCGCACGCGGCGCACGCGCTCGGCCGACGCGACGTCGACATGGGTCAACGCCAGCACGCTGGCCCCGGCCACCTGCCGGCGCAGCATCCCGGCGATCTGCGCATCGGCGAGCTGCTGCTCGTAGTGTTGCGCATCCACCGCGACCACCACCGCCTGCAGGCTGAATGCAGGGTCCAGCAGCCCCACCTGCGCGATGCGCAACGGATCCGACACCCCGCTGGCTTCGATCAGCAGCAGTTCGGGCGCCGGACGCTGCTGCGCGATGTCCAGCAGGCGCTGCATCAGCGCCTCGCCGAGACTGCAGCAGATGCAGCCGTTGTCGAGCTCGATGATGTCGTCGCTGCGCGCGCGGATCAGCGACGCGTCGACCTGCAAGGCTCCGAAGTCGTTGACCAGCACGCTCAGGCGCGGCAGGCCGCGCCGGCGCAGCAGCGCGTTGAGCAGCGTGGTCTTGCCCGAACCCAGGAAGCCGCCCAGCACCACGATGGGGATGCGCGGCTGCCCCGCCTGCGGCGCGGCCGCAGTCCGCGCGTCGGACGACATGGCGACTCAGTCCCCGCCGGCGCGGAACACGCGTCCGCCCAGCACCGTGCCCCAGACCTCGATGTCGCGCAGCCGCGGCTGCTCGTGGGGATGCTGCAGCAGCACCGCGAAGTCGGCCAGCTTGCCGGGCTCGATGCTGCCGATCTCGTGCTCGAGCTTGAGGGTGCGCGCGGCCCCCAGCGTGATCGCGTGCAGCGCCTCGTCGAGCCCGATGCGCTCGTCCTCCCCGAGCACGCGCCCGCCGGCGCTTTCGCGCTGCATCGCGCACCACGCGGTGAACAGCGGCGCCAGCGGCGTGATCGGCGCATCCGAGTGCATGGCCACGGTGATCCCGAGACGCAGCGCAGTGCGCGCCGGGTTCATGCGCTGCGCCCACTGCGGGCCCACCGTCTGCTCCCAGTGGGCATCGCCCCAGTAGTACAGATGGTTGGAGAAGAAATTCACGCACACCCCCAGCGCGGCGGCGCGCCGCAACTGCGCCTCGTCGGCGAGCTGGCAGTGCTGCAGCGTGTGACGATGGTCGGCACGCGGGTGGCGCTCCAGCATGCGCTGCAGCGCGTCGAGCACGCACTCGGTGGCCTCGTCGCCGTTGGTGTGGATGTGCAGTTGCAGCCCGGCGCAGTGGTACGGCGTGAAGGCCGCCTCGAGTTCGCCGGGCGCGACCAGCCACAGGCCGTTGGGCTTGCCGCCGAGGTAGCCGGGCTCGCGCAGACGCGCGGTGAATCCCTGGATGGATCCGTCGACGATGAATTTCACCGGCCCGAAGCGCAGCTTGTCGGTGTTCGATTCGATCGCCCGCAGCACCCGTTGCGCGCCGCCGGCGGGGTCGCGCTGCGGCGCGAAGGCCGGCACGATGCGCAGCGGGAAGTCGTCGCGCGCGCTGAGTTCGTGCAGATTGCGGTTGCCCGATTCGGACAGGTCGTTGACGAGGTCCGTGGCCGTGGTCACCCCGGCCAGGCGCGCCACGTCCGCGAACGCGCGGATCGCCCGCGGGTTCTCGCTGGCGGCGATCGACAGCCGGCGACCGATCAGGCGGTACACGGGGAACATCGCGGCGAATTCCTGCAGTTCGCCGGTGGGCCTGCCCTGCGCGTCGCGGTCGATGCCGTCGATCTCGGTGTCTTCGTCGATCCCGGCCAGCTCGAGCATCGCCGAGTTCACGTTCATCAGGTGCACGCTGGCGTGCAGCACGACCACCGGGCGCGTGCGCGACACGCTGTCCAGACCCTGCACGTCGAGCCGGCGCGTTCCGAACAGGATGGGATCGAAGCCCCAGGCCAGCAAGGGCTCGTCGGGGTCCTGCAAGGCGGCCTGCGCCTCGCGCAGGCGCTGCAGCACCTGCTCGAGGCTGCGCAGGCCGCGGTGCAGGGTTCCGTCGGGCCCGCGGCGGTCGTAGAAGCCGACGTACACGGCCTCCCACATCGCCCCCTCCATGATGTGCGAATGCCCTTCGACGAAACCCGGCAGCAGCACCGCTGCTGCAGGCAGCTCGACGCGCGGCGCGCCTGTGAAGGGCGCCATCTCGGCCTCGCCGCCCACCGCGACGATGCGGCCGCCGCGCACGGCGACGTGGGTGGCGCGAGGGCGCGCGGGGTCCATGGTGACGATGTCGCGCGCGGCGAACACGCGCAGCTCGGAGGTCGGATCGAAGGCTCGGGTCATGGGTCTCAGGACGCCGTCGCGGCCTGCGCGCGCGGCAACAGGTTGAACAGGGCGGTGACGACGATGTTGACGGCCAGGCAGACCAGGCCGAGGTTGATTCCGCCGAGATCCGGCGCCTGCAGATACAGCACGATGGCCAGCACCTGTCCGCTGAGCAGGCCCAGCGCCAGCGCCGACGCGCGAACCCGCAGCGAGAACAGGATCACCATCATGCCGGGAAAGAACTGCGTGATGCCGTAGTAGGCGGTGTTGATCAGCGTGAGCATCAGCTTCGGCGTCAGCAGGGTCATGACGATCGAGCCCAGCAGGTACACCACGATCACCAGCTTGGCGCCCGCCTTCTGGCGCGTCTCGCTCAGTCCGGGAAGCAGGTTGCGCGTGACCATCGGCCCGATGGCCAGCGAGATTCCCGCCAGCACCAGCAGGCCCGACAGCGAGGCCCCGGCGGCCACCAGCCCGAGCAGCCACGGCGGCAGCAGTTTCACCGCGGCGGCGAAAAAGGCCTCGTTCGGCGACCCGAGGTGCAGCCCGGCGGCCAGCGCGTAGTACGACGCGACGACCAGGAACGGGTACATGAGCATGTACAGCGGCATGAACACCTGGGTGCGCCGGATGGTGGAGGCGCTGCGCGCGGTGAAGAAGCTCTGCACGCCGAAGGGCATCATGTAGAAGCCCAGCGACTGGAACAGCATGGTGCTCATCGAGAACGCCAGCTGATGGTGGTTCATGCGCGCGTCCAGGTGCTGGCTGGCGGCGTGATAGACATGCCCCCAGCCGGCTTCGGTGGCCACCGCGACCCCGGTGACCACGATGGCCAGGACCATCAGCATGTCCTTGAGCACCGACACGAAGGCCGACGCCCGCACGCCGGAGATGGCGATGTAGCTGAAGGCCAGCAGCGCGGCGATGATCAGCAGTTCCAGCGGCGGGAAGTTCCAGCCCAGGCCGCGCAATGCGGCGACCAGCCCGGTGAACTGCAGTTCGCCCCACGGCAGCAGGAACAGGATGGCCGAGGCCGCCACCAGCACCTCCAGCGCGCGGTGCCCGAAATGCCCCTTGAACAGGTCCGGCAGCGTGATCGCGTTGTAGCGCTGCCCGGCCGCCCAGATGCGCGGCCCGAGGAAGTAGCCCACCGGGTAGGCCAGCAGGATGTAGCCGAGGAACCAGAAACCGTAGGTCGGCCCCTTGGCGTAGATGCCGCCGGGGAAGCCCACCATGGTGCCGATGCTGTAGATCTCCCCGGCGGCCAGGAAGAACACCAGCCCGGCGCCGAACTGGCGCGACGCGATGAAGAAATCGTGCATGGACTGGCGCCCGCGCCCGGCGCGCGACCACAGCGCCAGACCCAGCGACAGCGCGATGAGCGCGAGAAAGACGAGGCTGGCCATGTCAGGACCTCCCCGGCTCGGCGTCGGCCTCGGACTCGCGCGGGCGGTCGAAGCACACCCAGCACACGCCCAGGCACGCCGAGGTCAGCACGAACCAGCTGAACATCCACGCGTACAGCCACGGAATTCCCATCACGAAACCACCGTGGCTGGCGACCCACGGCAACAGCCCGATCACCCCGACATAGGGGATGCCCAATCCGATGAATACCCGAAGCATGTCCACGCTCCTCCTCCTGCTGCCCATCCGACGGTCCCGGATCTGCGTCCGCTGCGACCGTGCCTCGGTTCGCGCCGCGTGGCGGCATGCCCTGCGGCGAACCCGTCGGGGGATGCTAGGAGCATGACTTGTATGATTCAAATGCAAAATTTGCAGGCAAAGCATGAGGATTGCGCATGGATACGCAAAAGCTCGGCCATGTCCTCGCCGTGGTCGAACATGGCACGTTCTCCGCGGCCGCGCGCGCCGTGCATCTGACCCAATCGGCGCTCAGCCGCAGCATCCAGTCGCTGGAAGACGAACTGCGCGTGCCGCTGTTCGACCGCGCCGGACGCCGCGCCCACCTGACGGTGTTCGGCCAGGCGGTGGTCGAGCGCGCGCGCCGCCTGCGCATCGAGGAGACCGAGCTGCGGCGCAGCCTGGACCTGCTGCGCGGAGGTCAGGAGGGCAGCCTGCGCATCGGACTGGCGCCCGCCCCCACGGCGCTGCTGCTGGCCCCTTTCCTGGCGCATATGGCCGGCACACGCCCGGGCGTGCGGGTGCGCGCGCAGAGCCAGTCCACCGAGGAACTGCTGCGCCAGCTGCGCGACGATCGCATCGATGCGATCGTCGGCGACGCCTGGGTGCTGGAGCAGGCCGACGACGTCGAGCTGACGCCCCTCGGGCAGTTGCGCGCGGGAGTCGCCTGTCGCACCGGGCACCCGATCCTGCGCCTGCCGCACGTCGACCTGGATGCGCTGCGCGCCTACCCGGTGGCCTCCACCACGCTGAGCGAACAGATCGTACGCATCCTGCTGGACGCGCTCGGTCCCGGCACCGGCGTGCACGATCTGGTCAGCCTGCACTGCGACAACCTGGACGTGCTGCGCGAGGTCGCGCTGAGCACCGACACGCTGCTGTTCGCCGTGCTGTCGATCACCCGCAGCGAACGCGCGGCCGGGCGCATGGCCGAGGTCCCGTTGCCGCCGCAGCCCCGGTTGGTGGGACGCTACGCGCTGGCGCGGCTGGCGGCGCGCAGCATGTCGCCCGCGCTGGCCGAGTTGTACTCCTTCGCCAGCGCGCGCTGGCGCGAACTCGCCGTGGAGCCCGAGCCCACGCCCCGGCCTCTCGCCGCGGCGCCGCGCTGAGCGGCCGCCCCGCGCGCGTCGCCTGCCCGCAGCGTCGCGCGGGTTACGGGTTACCGCAGGTCGAGCCCGAGGAACATCGCGCCCTCGAGCGGGTTGTGCACATAGGCCTCGATCGGTTCAAAACCCAGCGAGCGGTACAGACCCACCGCCGCGTGCATGCTGGCCAGCGTGTCCAGGCAGATGCGCCGAGGCCCTGCGCGTACTCGCGGAACAACTCGCGCACCAGCGATGCGTCCCGCGGCCAGACAGCAGCTTCAATTCGCATCGTGCGATGTCTTTTCACAACATGCGATAGAAAGCCCTTGGCAATCCCGCGGTGCGGTCCTATATTAGGGTTAACCCTGACGCCCGAAAGCGGGCGACCGACCCCCACGAGGGAGCACCACCATGTTCAACCCTGCCAAGTTCTTCGACCAGCTGATCCACTTCGACCCGCAACAACGCCTCGACGAGGCCTACCTCGCCCAGGCCAGCGACCTCAGCGACCTCGAGCGCCGCATGCTCGAACTCGAGGTCCAGGGACACCAGCATATTCCCGCCGACTACATGCTGCCCGACACCTTCGCCGGGCACGCTCGTCCGCGCTGGTAAGCGTCCTTGCGCGGGGCCGGGCCATGCCCGCCCCGCCGCCATGCGGCGGCGCCGCGATCAAGCCGGGTGAACGAGTTCCCGGCGATGCCGCGAACGAAGTGCAAGCTCCGGCAGATCCTGCGGATCCGGGATGCGCAATTCGAGTTCGGCCGCGATGGCGCCCGGACGCGGCGCCAGGCCCAGCGTACGGCGCACCGCCGCGGCGCGGATGCGGGCGACTCCGCAGCGCTCGACGAGCCAGGCCAGTTGGCGTGCGTCGGCGGCGCATTCGATGCGCACGCCGAGCATCCAGAGCGGGGGGTTTTCGCTGGGCTGCATGAACATGGCTGTCTCCCTGCCCCAGGCTGCCTGCCGCTGCCGGGGCGCGCACTTTGCATTGCGTTGCATATCTTGCATATGCCAAGCTACGCGTGAATCCGCATGCGATCGTTGCGCTGCGTCAACCGCGCGACCGCGCAATCCGAAGATCGGGGACTTCCGGACCCCGTGCATGCGCGCCAGAAAAAACCCGCCGGTACGCGGCGGGCCGAAGATTCGCTCACACAGCTCGCGGACGGGGCTCGTCCGGGCCGCGACCGGACGCGTGCGCGGCTCCGGCGAGGCCACTTGCAAGACTATCGGCGCCGCGTGACGGTAGTGTGTCAGCCCGTCCACAGGCCTGAAGCGCAATCCCGTGAAACACCCGAACCCATTGAATCTGTCGCGTCGCGAGGGCTATGCTTGGACAATTTGCCCGGCGCCGCTCCCAACCGCATCTCCTCCCGGACTCCCATGAAAGCCTCCGCCAAGCTTCTGCGCATGCCTCCCCCCGCGCTCCAGGGCAGCGACCCGCTGACCCTGAACAGCCTGCTGGAAGGCTTCGAGCATGTCGGCTTCGACCGACGCGGCGGCTTCTCGCCGGAACAGGTGACCTTGTGGAGCAGCCACCACGGCATCAACACCGGTTCGCCGGCGATGCTGGTCGGCACCCGCCCGGGCAACGTGCTGGTGGTGCTGGCCGATTTCGGCCTGAACCAGGGCGAGCCCCTGACCCTCGACAAGCAGCTTCGGGTGGATGGCCTGCAGTCGCAGGCGCCCTGCCTCGTGGTCTCGTCGCGCCCCGGACTGCGTGCCGCCGACCGCAGGCGCCCGACCTACGTCCTGGAACTCCAGCGCACACGCGCTTGAACGGACGCGGGTGAGGGCTTGGTGGGCGCCGCCCAGGCTCCTCAGGAACTCGGCTGCGGGATGCAGGCGCCCAGTTCGCGCGCGATGCGCTCGGGCTTGGGCGCCTCGCGAAGGCGCAGGCAGCGCGCCACGTAGCGAATGCGCCCGGAGTCGAAACGCTCGAGCAGCCAGCGCAACTGACGCAGGTCCTCCGAGCTCTCGACGCGTACCCCCAGGCGGGTCCACAAGGGTTCGCTGTCCGGCGACGTCATCATCCCATCCCCCCAAGACTCGTTCGCGCCGTCGGCCCGTCGTGGCGGGTCGCGGTTCGCGCGACAATTTCCGACCGCGGTCGCGCCGCTCGGCGCGCCGTACTGCGCACAGCTTACGCTGCATCGCAGCAGAAGGTGTAAGAAATCGCTAGCTCGCGCCAGCCGTGGCTGGCGCGAGCAGCCGGCTGCTTCCTGCCCGGCTCCGGGGGAACTCCGAACGCTTCAGTAACCGACGTCGGCGTGCACCTGAGGCAGCTCGTCGGTCGCCACCATCGACCAGACCAGCCTGGCGACGCTTTCCGGGGCGATCACGGTGCGCGAATTGCCGCTGCGCGCAAGCCCCTGGCGCAGGCTCTGGCGCACCGACGGCTGCCCGCTGAGATCGAACACGATGTCGATCTCGGAGGCGCGCGCCAGCAGCTCGGGCAGGCTCAGCACCGGAATCCCGGCCGCCTGGGCCGCCTCGCGGCCCGGAGTCGCCTGCAGTTCGGACACCGCGACGATCTGCACGCCGCTCGACGCCCGTCCCTGCAAGGCCTGCAGGAAGCGCGACCCGACCCTGCCCAGCCCCACTATCGCCACACTGTGCATCATCTCCTCCTTGGAATCATCGTTGCGCGGCCTGCCGCGCGCGGTTGGCGGAGTGCTTCGCCCCACCGTCTGCGTGGGCCGATGGTACAGAAGTTGCACCGAAACCCTCCCTCTGGTCAACCCGATGGCGCGCGCCGCGGCGCGCACGGCGGCGACGCGCGGCGCATACCTCGGATAGCATGCGATTGCATCGCGGGCCGCGGCGTGGCGGCCCGCAGCACGAGCGACGCCGCACCATGACCCACGAAGAACTCCGGACCCGGCTGCGCCAGCAGGCGCAGGGGGCGCTGAGCCTGAACATCGCCTACATCGGGGTGGTCGACGCCCTGTTCGAGACCCTGCACGAACTCGGCGCGGCGACCGCCGCGCAACTGGCGAAGGCGGCCGCGATGGACCCCGGCTACGTCGCGCGCTGGTGCGACGCCGCCTACGCCTTCGGTTACCTGGAGGCCGAGGGCGAGACCTTCGGCCTGAGCGAGACGGGTCGGGCGATGCGCCCGTCGCTTCCCGGCACGCTGATGCCGGTGGCCGTGCAATCGGTGCTGTCCGCGCACATGGCCGAGCGCGCCGCCGCGCTGATGCGCAGCGGCGAGCGCCCCGGCGAGCAGGTGCTGGCCGAGCGCGAAACCGTGCTGCCGTGGTTCGGGCCGATGCTGGAGGCCAACTTCGCCGCCACCTTCGAGAACACCATCTGCCCGGCGATCCCGGCCTTCGCCGAGGTCGACGCCCGCGGCGGCCTGGCCGTCGACCTGGGTTGCGGCAACGGCTGGTACCTGCGCGCGCTGGCACGGCGTTGCCCGACGCTGCGCGGCCTGGGCATCGACGGTTTCGAGCCCAACATCGAGCACGCGCGCAGGCTGGCCCGCCAGCAGGGACTGGAGCAGCGCCTGCGCTTCGTGCAGGGCGACATCCACGAACTTCGGCTCGACGAGCCCGCCGACCTGATCGCCATGAACCGCGCGCTGCACCATGTGTGGGAAAAGGATCCGGCGGCGCTGTTCGGCTGGCTGCGCGACAACCTCAAGCCGGGCGGCTTCGCCGTCGTCTGGGAACCCGCGTGGACCGACGACCGCCAGGCGCTGCGCGAGCCGGCGCGGCGCAACATGGCCTTCCAGAACCTGACCGAACATGTCCAGGGCAACCACTTCCTGCGCCCGGACGAGATCGTGCAGGCCTTCGAGAGCGCCGGCATGCCGGCGCAGGCCACACTGTTCGCGCAGGGCACCGAAGCGGTGATCGTGGCCCGCCGCTGAGCCGCTACCGCCGAGTCCCCGCCGCCTCGCCGAGCACCTCGGCCGCCACCTCGCACAGGGTCTCGCGCAACCAGCGGTGCACCGGTTCATGGCGGTGCCGCAGGTGCCACAGCATGTACATCGGCATCGACGGACACGCCAGCGGCGGCGCTGCGCTGGCCAGGCCGCCGAGCAGCCCCCGCTGCAGCAGGCCCGGCAGCGTGGCCAGGCGCGAGGTGCCGCGCAGGAACGCCGCGATCCCGGCGAAACCCGGCACCTGCACGACGAAGCGCCGCTGCACGCCGGCGGCCGCCAGCGCCTCGTCGATGTCGAGGCGGCGCGACGGCTCGTACAACACGGTCACGTGCTCGGCCTCCAGGTACTCCCGCAGATCGCGCGGCGCCGTGCGCACCGCCGGGTCGTAGAACACCCGGTAGGCGTCGTCGAACAGCCGGGCCTGCACGACGTCGGCGGCATCCGGCGGGCGCGGCGACACCACCAGGTCGCAGCCCGGGTCGCGCAGCATCTCGGGGCTGGGGATGGCCGAGGCGATGACCCGCAAGCTCAGTTCGGGCGCCTGTGCGCGCAGGCGCTCCAGCAGGCGCGGCAGCAGCAGGTCGCGCTGCAGGTCGTTGGCGGCGATGGTGAAACCGCGCTGCAGTTTCGACGCCTCGAACGCCGGCGCGGTGGCGAAGCGTCGCAGTTCGTCGAGCAGCACCTCGGCCTGCAAGGCCAGGCTCTCGGCCCGCGCGGTCGGCACGATGCCGCGCCCGGCCTTCACGAACAAGGGGTCGTCGACGATCAGGCGCAGCCGGTCCAGCTGGTGGCTGACCGCCGACTGCGACATCCCCAGGCGCTCGGCCGCGCCGGTCACCGAGCCGGCGTCGCGCACGGCCACCAGCAGGCGCAGCAGCCTGCCGTCGATGTCCAAATGATCGATCTGGCTCATGGATGGATTCGATGACACCGCGTTGATCGGCGCGGCCGCTGCCGGGACACTGCGGGGGTCGCCCCCCACCCGCCACGACCCGATGCCGATTCCGCCCAGCCCGCAGCCGCACCCGATCGAAGGAACCACCGTGTTCGACGGCGTGCAGGCCCGCAAAGCATACGCGTTGAACAAGATGTGCTTTTCCTTCAACGATGCCGCCAACCGGGCCGAGTTCCTGCGCGACCCGCAGGCCTACTGCGATCGCTACGGGCTGAGCCCGGAGCAGCGCGACGTCGTGCTGCGGCGCGACGTGCCCGGCATGCTGGAGGCCGGCGGCAACGTCTACTACCTGGCCAAGCTGGCCGGCATCTTCGGCCTCGACGTGCAGGACCTCGGCGCCGCGCAGACCGGCATGAGCAAGCAGGAATTCCAGGCCATGCTGAAGGCCGCGGGGAACTGAGCATGGCCACCATCGTCGGATGCGTCACCACCTCCCACGTGCCGGCCATCGGCGGCGCCATCGCCCGCGGGCTGCAGCACGAGCCGTACTGGAAGCCCTTCTTCGACGGCTTCCCGCCGATCCGCGAGTGGCTGGGCCGCGCGCGGCCGGACGCCGCGGTGGTCTTCTACAACGACCACGGCCTGAACTTCTTCCTCGACAAGATGCCGACCTTCGCCGTCGGCGCGGCGCCGCAGTACCGCAACGCCGACGAGGGCTGGGGCATCCCGACGCTGCCGGCCTTCCCCGGCGATCCCGAGCTCTCGTGGCGGCTGATCGAGCATCTGGTGGAGTCCGACTTCGACATCACCAGCTGCCAGGAAATGCTGGTCGACCACGCCTTCACGATGCCGATGAAGCTGCTGTGGCCGGACGCCGGCAGCAGCTGGCCGCTCCCCACCGTGCCGGTGTGCATCAACACCGTGCAGCACCCGCTGCCCAGCGCCAGGCGCTGCGTGGAACTCGGGCGCGCCGTCGGCGAGGCCGTCCGGCGCTGGCCGGCCGATCGACGCGTGCTGCTGATCGGCAGCGGCGGGCTGTCGCACCAGCTCGACGGGCGACGCGCCGGGTTCATCAACAAGGAATTCGACCAGCGCTTCATGCAAAGCCTGGTCGACGACCCGGCCTGGGCGGCGAAGTATTCGATCCGCGAGCTGGTCGAGCTCACCGGCACGCAGGGCGTGGAACTGCTGATGTGGATGGCCGCGCGCGCCGCGCTGGGCGACGGGGCCGAGCTGCTGCACGCCAGCTACCACATCCCGATCTCCAACACCGCCGCCGGGACCATGGCCTTCGCGCCCGCCGCCTGAGCGAAGTCCGGGGCGCCCGCACGCCCGCCGCGCTCAATGGTTGGTCGCGGCCAGCACCTCGGACAGGTCGGTCTGCCCGGCCAGCATCTTCTCGACCCCGTCCTGCAGCAGCGTGGGCATGCCGCGCGACTGCGCCAGCGCGACGATGTCGCGTGCCGGCGCGCGGCGCCGCACGAGCTCGCGCAGCCGCTCGTCGCTGCCGAGGTACTCGTGCAGGCCCATGCGGCCGTGGTAGCCCGAGCCGTCGCAGCGCGCGCAGCCGACGCGCCGGTAGCGCAGCACGCGCCCGGCGTCGTCGCCATGCTCGCGGCGCCAGCGCTGCAGCAAGGCTTCTCGTGATTCGCCGGCACCGCCGCCGCTGGCCACGTACAGGTCGGCGAGATGCTGCAGTTCGTCGTCGGGCATCGGCTCGCGCACCCGGCAGTGCTCGCACAGCCGGCGCACCAGGCGCTGCGCCAGGATCGCCAGCAGCGAGTCGGAGAAGGTAAAGGGGTCGAGCCCGATCTCCAGCAGGCGCGCGATGCTCTCGGCGGCCGAGTTGGTGTGCAGGGTCGACATCACCAGGTGGCCGGTCAGCGAGGCCTCGACGGCGATGCGCGCGGTCTCCTCGTCGCGCATCTCGCCGATCATGATGACGTCCGGGTCGGCACGCAGGAAGGTGCGCATCGCGGCCGCGAAGGTCCAGCCGATGCGCGCGTTGACCTGCACCTGGCGCAAGCCCGGCTGGGTGATCTCCACCGGGTCCTCGGCGGTCCAGATCTTGCGACGGCCGGTGTTGATCTCCTGCATCACCGAATGCAGGGTCGTGGTCTTGCCGCTGCCGGTCGGGCCGCAGATCAGGATCAGCCCGTAGGGCTTGACGATGACCTCGCGCAGCGCGGCGAGAGTCGCCGGGGCCAGGTCGATGTGGTCCAGCGGAATCGGCCGCATCCCGCTGAGCAGGCGCAGCACCACGTCTTCCATGCCGTGCGAGGTCGGGACCACGACCATGCGCAGCTCCACGTGCGGCCCGCCGAAACGCGCGAAATCGATCTTGCCGTCCTGCGGCTTGCGGTGCTCGGCGATGTCCAGGTCCGCCATGATCTTCAGCCGGGAGACCACGGCGAAGCTGTAGCGCGCGGGCAGCTGGAGGTGGTCGACGAGGTCGCCGTCGATGCGCAGGCGGATTCGCACCGGCTGCGGCGCGGTGCCGGTCTCGATGTGGATGTCCGACGCGCGCAGCCGGATGGCGTCGGCGATCAGCGAATGGATGAACAGCACCAGCGTGCTGTCCGACTCGTTGGCCGCGACCACGTCGTTGACCAGCGGCGCCTCCGGCTGGCGCGCCAGTTCCTCGGCCAGCTCGCGCACGCCGCGCGGCTGTTGCGCGTCGCCGCCCTCCAGCTCGCGATAGGCGCGCGCGATCGCCGGCGCCAGGCTCGCCGGGGTCGCCGTCACCGGAAGGATCTCCAGGCCGGTCAGCAGGCGCAGTTCCTTCAGCACGTTGCGATCGTTCCACGCATCGGCCAGCGCCACCACGAGATGGCCGTCGCGCAGCAGCAGCGGCAGCGCCGACTCGCGCTCGGCGAGACTGCGCGGCACCAGGCGCAGCGCCTGCGGCTGCGGGGTCAGCGCGTGCAGGTCGACGACCCGCACCCCCAGCCAGTCGGAGATGGCCTCGTCGACCTGCCGCTGGCGCAGCACTCCGTCGGCGACCAGCATCGCCCCCAGCGTTCGCCTGGACTGCTCCGCCGCCTGGCGGGCCAGCGTCTGCGACAACTGCGCCGGCGTGATCAGTCCGCGTCGCACCAGGGCTTCGCCGAGATGCCGGGCCGGATCGGCACCGCCGCGCAGCGAATCCCACAGCGCGTCGAGCGCCGGTGCGGCGCCGGCCGTCGAGGCGACGCCCGGCGCGGACTCGCGCGCCTGCAGCAGATCGGAGGTCATGGTGGAGGAGGCTCGGTGGCTCGGGTTCGGTGACTCGGGTTCTCGGATGCTTCGGCGCGCCGCGGCATCAATGCGGGCCGGATGACACGAAACGTAACAAGAGGCCACGGCATCGCGAAGCCTGCGCATTCCACGAAACCCCCGGGAGTGTGATGTAGTTCACGCGATGGCCGATTTCCGCGCCGGCGCCACGAGGCGCAGCCACAGCAGCACGGAACCGCCGCCGACGCGCGGAGTCGAAGCCACTGGCGCGCGGGCTCACGCACAGCGCCGCCGCCTGCTCCGCAAGTCTTCCGGCCAACCCAGCGAGGTGATCATGCCTGCCCATCGTGTCCTCCGGTCCTGCGCAGGCTTGCTGCTGTCGTGGGCGTTGCAGGCGGCCGTGCCCGCGCCCGCCGCCGCCGCGCCGACGCCCCCCGTCACCGGCTCGGGCATGGACAAGTTCATCCGCGCCCACGTGAAGGTGGAGAACCAGACGGCGACCCGCCTCGGGCCCCACACCCTGACCCTCACCAACGGTACCGGCAGGCCGCTGGACTTTCGCCTGCTGCGCATCGAGGACCGGCCGGCGCGGGGCAACGGCATCGAAGCCCGCATCGACTCGTTCCACCTCGAGCCGATGGCGCAGCAGCAGATCCCCTACACCGTCAGCACCAACGCCGACCCGCAGGACCATCCGTTCGGCATGAGCCGGACCATCGCGTGGGAAGTCACGCCGACGGACCGCCGCGCGCTCGGGTCGTCCACGGTGACCGTGGTGCTGTCGGCCCATCTCGACGTCGCGCGGATCCTGCGCGTGGCGGTACCCGCGGTCGGCGAGGCCGCGAGCTACAAGTGCGCCGCGGTCCGACTCGAGCAGACGCCACCCGAACTGTGGCCGGTGCATTGCCGCAACGCGCTGGCCGATGCCCAGGCCGGTGCCTATCCGCTGAACGTCTACCTGAGTCCGGTCGATCCGGCCGACCTGCCCTACATCCGTCCGTTGTGGGTCGACCGCCTCTATCGCACCCGCTACGTCGACGGCCGCGAGGAGCCGCTGAACTGCCCCTGTGAATGCGAGGTCGACTTCGCCGGCGGCAAGCATGGCTATTCCTTCCTGCCCGCCAACCCGCGACTGGGCTACGTGCTGGAGCCTGTCGTGCCGGGGCTGCCGTGGATCAGCCGCCGCATGCAGGGCGACGAGCCCGACGTCGTGCTGGAAGTCGAGCGCCGCCCCGACCTGATGGATCCGCTGACCCGCGTCGACACCCTCCATGCCGCGTGCCTGGGCCCCACCTGTAGCGCCGACGACGCCATCGTGATCGACGAGGTCGAACGGGTCGACGATGTCGAGCATGGCTTCGCGCCGCCTCCGCCCGCCGAGTCGCGACGCTACGCACCGAACGGCGAGATCGGCCCCGGAACGACCCTGACCCCCGGCGGTCCCCACGACAAGGGCGAAGTGGCGTTTCGCATCACCGACGCCGCGCCGGGGCGCTACGTCGAGTCGCACTACGTGGTGCGCTACCACGGGCGCGGCGGCATGCCGCGCGAGTTCACGAGCCCGCATTTCGGCGGCATCCTCGAGTCCGCCACGCAGCGCGAGCGCGCCGCGCGCGCCGCCGCCAGCCGGCTGCGCGCCGACCCGCCGCCGTGGGTGCACGACCAGCTGCCCGGTCCCTTCGTGCGCGTGGAGCTACCCGACGCGAGCTCCACGCGTCGGACCATCGACTGGGCAACCCCGCCGCTGGACACCCATGTGCGCCTGCTCAGCGCCTTGATCACCGAGCCCTACGGAGGCAGCGGCTCGGTGGTCGGGCTGCCGGAGCTGGGGCCCGACGATTCCGTCGAAAGCCTCAAGGTGCTGACCGCGCTGCACCTGCTGGTCCCGCTGTTCCACCAGGGGCTGACCGCGGAGGAATACACCCGGCGCTACACGGCCCCGATCGAGGTGGTGCTGTCGAGCTACTGGTTCGGTTCCGAATACCCGCTTTGGTACGACCCCACCGAAGTGGAGGCGGCAGGCGCCGGTTCGGTGCTCGGACAGGCGTTCCGCAACGGGCACAATGCCACGATCGAGGTCAGCGCGCTGCCGCTGCCCGACATGCCGGGCAGCCGGATTCCGGATGTGCTCGTGTACACGGTTCATCCCACCGAACCCATGCGCCTCAACCCGATGGCCTGGACCGGGCTGCCGATGCTGGACTACGACATCCAGCCCAGGCGCGACCCGCTGCTGGCCACGAGCACCCTGCTCGGCTATCCGCAGGCCGCGCGGTACCGGCTCGACCCGTCGGATCCGGCCTCGGTCGAGCTGCTGCCGATGGTCGGCGCGCGCTTCCCGGCCCTGCGCAACGCGCCCGACCCGAGCTTTGCGCTGAACAGCCGCGCGCTGTCGCTCGGCGGCCCCGGAAGCTTTCGCTACAGCGTCCTGGATCCGCGCACCGGACAGCCGATCCGCGACGGGGACGACCTGCTGGTGTTCCAGGGGTTCTCCGGCGCGCCGCTGCTCAGCGATCTGCTGTGGGGCGAGGACGTCTTGATGAGCGCGACGGTGCGCGGCGTGGCGACCTCCGTCGGCATCTCCCGCTACACGCAGGAGTCCTACCTGAGCTACGCCGGATTCGATGTCGACATGAGCAGCCTGGACGCGCAGATCTACTACGAGTGGCTCAAGTCGAAGTTGCCCTGAGCCCGCGCAGCGGGCTCAGGCCGGCTCCATGCCGTGGCTGCGCTTGACCTGCGCGGTGCGTGGCGACGCCAGGTAGGCGATCAGCGCGCGCGCCGCCTGCTGCTGGCGCGACACGCTGCAGACCCCCGCGGTGAAGCGGGTCACGATCTCGCAGCCCGAGGGCAGCTCGCCGAGCACGCGCACGCCGTCCAGGCCCATCAGTTCGCTGGTCTGCTGGAAGCCCAGCGTCGCCTTGCCCTGGTCCAGCAGACGCCCCACCGGAACCCCGGCCGGCGCCTGCACCAGCCGGTCGCGCACCGCGTCGAGCACGCCCCAGCGCTGCAGCAGCGCCAGCACCGCGGTGCCGCTGGGCCCCGTCGAGTGGCCGATCGCCGCCGCCTCGAGCACCGCCTTGCGCAGCGCCTGCTCGGTGGAGACGTCGAACTCCGCCGCGCCGCGCGGCACCGCGACCACGGTCTTCGACACCACCAGGTCGGCGCGACTGTCGGGCAGCACGCTGCCGGCGGCGATCAGCTTGTCGATCGCGTCCCCCGCCAGCACCACCACGTCGAAGGGCTCGCCCTCGCGCACGCGGCGCGCGGCGTCGACACCGCCCACGGATTCGAAGTGGATGTCCACGGCGCACTCGCGCGGACAACTTTGGGCCAGCTCGGCGAGCATCGCCCGCGTGGCCATCGAGGAGATCCCCCGCAGGGTCGTGAGTTCCGTGGTCATCGAAGGTTCCGTGACAAGACAGGGCCTGACGCATCGTCCGGCGCCCGCGCTCGGCCCGTGGCCCGTCACGCGCGGCCGTTCGGACGCCCACGAGGATGCTAGCGGGACATCGCGCGCGCTGCCGGCGTCCGCCCCGGCCCGTGGCGTGCCGCGCATGCACGAGACGCAACGCAAACGGGGCCCTGCATCGCTGCAGGGCCCCGTTTGCGGAAGAGTCCTTCGCGCCGGCGCCATCGCGGTCGGGCTTCGCGCCCGGCCGCGAGGCCGTCGCCTCAGAGAGCGCGGATGTTCGTGGCCTGCGGGCCCTTGGGGCCGTCCTTGACCTCGAACTCCACCTGCGCGCCTTCGGCCAGCGTGCGGAAGCCGCCGTTGTTGCGGATTTCACTGTGGTGCGCGAACAGGTCCTTGCCGCCGTTGCTCGGGGCGATGAAGCCGAAGCCCTTGCCGTCGTTGAACCACTTCACGGTACCGGTCTGAATCGTCATGATGTTTCCTTGGGAAATGAAAGATTGGGCAGATGCCCTTCGCACACGGCCCGACCGCGTGGGCACAACCGCGTGCGAAGACAGAAACACTCAAGAGCAATCAGCGGGGGGTGAAGCTGAAGCGAGCCGCTCGCGAAAATGGGCCTTGGGAAGGCCGGCGGGGCTGCAGACGGGACCTTGGAAGAACAGTCTTGCGCGAATCTATTCAAACAGTATAGCACGGCCGCGTCCAAGGCACATCCCCGACCTGGCCCGAAGACCCTGCAGCCTGCGCGGCAGGAACTCCGCGCATCCCGCGGAGTCCAACCCCTGGCTGCGAAGGCCGGGGCCGTCATGTCGCCGGGCCGCGCTCCATCTCCGTCATCACATCCCCCTTCACATCCCCCCTCACATCACCTGTCGTGGTGCCGCTCCGATGCGCGCGGCTGTCCGCGACGTTGCGCGAATCTCCGCGAAAGACTCCCCATGCAAGAACTCTCCGTGCAAAAACTCCGCATCGTTTGCGGCTGGACCTGTGGCCTGCTTCTGGGGATGCTGCTGTCGCCCGCAGCCACGGCCGCGCCGGCCGACTCCGGTTTCGTCAACGAGATACGGGCACACCTCGCCGTGGAGAACAACGAGACCGAGAGTCTGGGTGCACAGACCGCGTACATCGGCAACTTCAGCGGCATGACCCTGCACTTCCAGCCGGACCAGGTCGAGGACTGGCCCGTGGAGGGCAACGGGATCGAAGCCCGCGTCGACCCCTTCGACCTGGCCCCGGGCGCGGTGCGTGCGGTCCCCTTCACGGTGCGCACCAATACCGGGCCGCGCGCGAACCCCTTCGTGATGAGCCGCAAGGTCCGCATGCTCGTGACGGACAAGGGCAGGCCCGAACGGCAGGTCCCGTGGACCCTGGCCTTGTCGGCGCGCGTGAATGTCGAGCACCTGCTGCGCGTGACGGCTCCCGCGGTCGGCGAGGCCGAAAGCTACATCTGCGCCGCCGCCCCCCTCGAGCACACGCCGCCGCATCTGTGGCCCGTGCACTGCCGCAACGCCCTGCCCGACGAGCAGGCCGACCGGCACCCGCTGATCCTGCGCTTCAGCGTGGTCCGCCCATCGGACCTGGCCTACATCCGTCCGCTGCCCAAGGAAGCGCTGTACCAGGTGCAGGATGTCGACGCGACCGCCGCACCACCATCCGCCGCACAACCATCGGCCTCGCAACCGTCCGCCGCCGCAGCTCCCGAAGCGGAGCTCGAGCAGGCCGGGGCGCAACCGCTCGATCTCGCGCAAGGCAGCCAGACCTGGTCGGTGACTCCGCAGCCTGGGCGCAGCTTCCGGCTCACGCCGGTCGTGCCGGGGCTGCCGCGCATCAGTCGCCGCGAACACCATGAGGAAGCCGACGTCGTGCTCGAGCTCGAGCGCCGGCCCGACCTGATGGATCCGCGCACCCGCGTCGACACCGTGCGGGCCGCCTGCATCGGCGACGACTGCGGGGACGACAACGCCATCGTGATCGATGCGATCGAGCGCGTCGACGACATCGGCCACGGCTTCGACGCCCCGCCGCCCGACGAAGCCGGCCGTTACGCGCCGGACGGGCTGCTGCAGCCCGGCACGCGCCTGTCCCCGGGCGGCTCGCGCGACAAGGCCGAGGTGGCCTGGCGCATCACCGACGACTCGCAGGGGGCCTACGTCGAGTCGCATTACGTGATCCGCTACCACGACCGCGAGGGCCGCCAATCCAGCCTGCGCAGCTCGCACTTCGGCGGCATCGTCGAGCCCTCGCCGCAGCGTGCGCACACCACGCCCGCGGTGCTGCGGGCCGACCCGCCGTGGTGGGCCCACGAGCAGCTGCCCGGCCCCTTCATGAGCCTGACGCTGCCGGACTCGTCGGGGCAGCGGCAGTCGGTCCCGTTCGCGACCCCTGCGCTGGACAGCCGGATCCGGCTCATCAGCGTGATGCAGGTCGCACCGAACCTCGGCAGCGCCTCGATCATCGGCATGCCGAGCCTGAACGCCGACGGCTCGATCCGGCAGATCAAGGTGCTCGGCGCGCTGCACGTGCTGCTGCCGCTGTTCTACAACGGACTGAGCGCCGCGGAATACCGCGCGATCCACCACGGCCCGATCGAGCTGGCGGTGTCCGAGGCCTGGTTCGATCGCGGCGTCGACTGGAACGACCCGGTCCGCACGCGGCTGGTCGGATGGAGCACCCTCGGGCACGCCTTCGACGATCTGCACTTCGGCGCCGGCGGAATCGGAGTCGATACGGTGGCGTCGGGTGCGGCCATGGTCAAGCGTATGCCCGACGTCGTGATCTACACGATCCAGCCCCACGAGAAGCTGCAGGTCGACACGCTGGCGGTGGCGCAGGCGCCGACGCTGGTGTACGCGGTCACGCCGATGCTGCTGACGCAGCCGCGGCCACTGGCCTTCGCCGGCTACCCGCAGGGCGCGAACTACCAGGTCCAGGCCCAGGGCAAGGTGCCGGTCGACTGGATGCCGATGACCTGGGCCGAACTGCCCGCGCTGGACCTCACATTCAGCCCCAGCTATCCGGCCAACTCTCACTTTCTGCGAATGGGGCGCGGCGACGCCTTCAGCTACACCCGCTTCGATCCCTCCAGCGGCGCGGTGGTCGAAACCGGGAACACGCTGACCCCGCTGCACGGCGTGTCGGGAAGTGCGATGCTGGGCAGCCTGCACTGGAGCGGCAGCGCGCTGAGCTGGGCGACGGTGCATGGCGTGGCATCCAGCGCGATCAACGCACCCGCGCCCGGCGGCGAAAAGCTGCTGAGCTACGTCGGCTTCGACGTCGACGTCGCCGATCCGGACAACGCGCTGCTCTATGGCTGGCTGAGCACCCAGTTGTTCTGAAGCGGCGGCCGGCACGCTTGTGCCGCGCCGGCCGCCCCACCGCCTCAGGCTTCGTCGCCGAGCAGGTCCACCGCGTATTCGTGGCGGTCCGTGCACACGTAGGAGTGGCGCAGTTCCACCGGTCGCTCCTTGAAGGAGCGCGCGATGCGCACGAGCAGCAGCAGCGGATGCCCCGCGGCCACGTGCAGCAGGCGCGCGCGCGCCGGGTCGGCCTTGGTGGCGCGCACGCGCTCGCGGGTGCGGATCACGCTGACCCCGGCCAGTTCCTGGTAGAGCTGGTAGACGGTGCTGCGGCGCTCGCGAAGCGCGCGCTCGCTGAGCCGCGGGAACAGCGCCGCCGGCACCGTGATCTCGTCGAGGATCACCGCGTGGCCCTGCAGGCTGAGCCGGTTGGTGTAGTGCAGCACCTTGTCACCCACCCCGATGTCCAGCGCCGCCGCGGTCGCCTGGTCGGCCTGGCCGCGCGCGAAATCCACCAGTTCCACGCTGGGGTACTCGCGCAGCCCGTCCTGGCGCACGATGTGGAAGAAGGAAAAGAAGTAGCGCCCGCGTCCGTGCGACGCGACGAAGGTTCCCCGGCCCTGGTGGCGGATCAGCACGTTCTCCGCACTGAGCTCGTCCACCGCCTTGCGCAGCGTGCCGATGCTCACGCCGAAGCGCTCGCCGAGCTTCTTCTCCGACGGGATCGCCTCGCCGGGCTTCCACTCGCCGGTGCGCAGGGACTCGAGGATCCTGTGCTTGACTTCCTTGTACAGGTGATTGCCGGGTCCCGGCGGTTCGGATCGTTGCGGATTCATCGGGGTCGAAGCGGGCGCTGGGGTGGCGGATCGTGCCGGGCGCGAGCCGCGTCCCGAAATCCATGCCGGCATTCTATCCGCCCATTCATCTATGTCATCTAGTTGACCCGGATGATCTGCATGTCTATGCTGCGCCCTGACAACCGCGTCGCTGCGCGGCGGCGCGGTTGGTCCCCTATCGAGGAGCAAAAATGATTCACTTCGTGCAACACGATGCAAAGGATTCGGTGGCCGTGGTCGTCGTCGAGGGCGTCAAGGCCGGCATGGATCTGAAGGGCTGGATCATGGACGAGGACCGCATGACCAGCGTCAAGGCGACCCAGGACATCCCCATCGGCCACAAGGTGGCGTTGCGGGACATGGCGACGGGCGACACGGTGTGGAAGTACGCGGTGGACATCGGCAAGGTGGTGGCGCCGATCCGCGCCGGCGAGCACGCCCACGTGCACAACATCAAGACCAAGCGCTGGTAGGCCGCCTGCCGCCGCCGGCGCCGCGGCGCCTTCCACGATCCGTCCCGGAGACCTTCCATGTCCGTCATCAGCAAAGACACCACCATCCTCGGCTACCGTCGCGAGAACGGCCGCGTCGGGGTCCGCAACCACGTCATCATCCTGCCGCTGGACGACCTGTCGAACGCCGCGGCCGAGGCCGTCGCGCACAACATCAAGGGCGCGCTGGCGATCCCCCACCCCTATGGACGCCTGCAGTTCGGCGCCGACCTCGACCTGCACTTCCGCACCCTGATCGGAACCGGCTGCAACCCGAACGTGGCCGCCGTCGTGGTCATCGGCATCGAGGAAGGCTGGACCGGCAAGGTGGTCGAGGGCATCAAGACCACCGGCAAGCCGGTGATCGGCTTCGGCATCGAGGGGCACGGCGACCACGAGACCATCAAGCGCGCCAGCCAGGCGGCGCGCGAGTTCGTGCAATGGGCCAGCGAGAAGCAGCGCGAACCCTGCCCGATCGGCGAACTGTGGGTGTCGACCAAGTGCGGCGAGAGCGACACCACCTCGGGCTGCGGCTCCAACCCCAGCGTCGGCAACGCCTTCGACAAGCTCTACGAACTCGGCTCCACGCTGCTGTTCGGCGAGACCTCGGAGATCACCGGCGGCGAGAACCTGGTGGCCGAGCGCTGCGCCAACGACCAGGTGCGCGAGCGCTTCATGTTCATGTTCGACCGCTACCAGGACATGATCAACCGCCACAAGACCAGCGACCTCACGGACAGCCAGCCGACCAAGGGCAACATCGCCGGCGGCCTCACCACCATCGAGGAGAAGGCGCTGGGCAACATCCAGAAGATCGGCCGCAAATGCTTGGTCGACGGCGTGCTGGACAAGGCCGAGACCCCGACCCATTCCGGGCTGTGGTTCATGGACTCGTCGTCGGCCGCCGCCGAGATGGTCACGCTGTGCGCGGCCGGCGGTTTCGTCGTGCACTTCTTCCCCACCGGGCAGGGCAACATCATCGGCAACCCGATCCTGCCGGTGATCAAGCTGTGCGCGAATCCGCGTACCGTGCGGCTGATGCGCGAGCACGTCGACGTCGACGTCACCGGCTTGCTGCAGCGCGAGATGAATCTCGACCAGGCCGGCGACAAGTTGCTCGAGTGCATGCTGCGCACCGCCAACGGGCGGCTCACCGCGGCCGAGGCGCTGGGACACCGCGAATTCGTGTTGACCCGGCTGTACGAAAGCGCCTGAGGCTTCATGATTGCACCGCGGCGCCCTCGGCGGAGGCGCCGCGGGGGCCGCAGGCGACGCGGTCCCGCATGACCCGAGGCGGCGACCACGCCGTCCGATTCTTCGCCGTCACGGATGAGGAGACATCATGAGAAGACGCCTGATCGCCGCCGCCCTGTGCGCCGGCCTGAGCCTGGGAGCGGCGAGCGCCGCGAATGCCGAAGTCAGCCACATCACGGTGGCCCGCGAGTTCGGAATCAGCTATTTGCCGCTGATGGTCATGCAGGACCACCACCTGATCCAGAAGCAGGCGGCGGCGCGCGGAATCAAGGACCTGAAGGTCACGTGGTCGAAGTTCGCCGGCGGCAACGTCATGAACGAGGCGCTGCTGTCGGGCAGCCTGCAGTTCGCGTCGGGCGGGGTCGCGCCGATGGTCATCGCGTGGGCGCGCACCCGCGGCAACTACGACATCAAGGGCGTCTCGGCGCTGAACTCGATGCCCTTGCTGCTCAACACCAACAACCCGGCCATCAAGAGCATCAAGGACCTGACGGCGAAGGACAAGATCGGCCTGCCGGCCGTGAAGGTCTCGATCCAGGCCGTGACCCTGCAGATGGCCTGCGCGAAGGTCTTCGGCCCGAAGGACGTGCACAAGCTCGACCCGCTGACGGTGACCATGAGCCACCCCGACGCGATGGCCGCGCTGGCCGCCCATGAGATCACCGCGCACTTCGGGGCTCCTCCCTTCGAATACCAGGAGCTGCAGCTTCCGGGCGTGCACACCATCCTCAACTCCTACGACGTGCTCGGCGGCCCGGCCACCTTCAACGTGGTCTGGACCAGCAGCAAGTTCTACAAGGAAAACCCGAAGATCTACGCCGCCTTCGTCGCCGCGCTGCACGAGGCCATCGACGAGATCAATCACGACAAGAAGGCCGCGGCCGAGGAGTACCTGAAGGACACCCACGACAAGAAGGATTCGGTGGCGTTCCTGATGAAGATGATGGACAACCCGCAGCTGGTCTACACGATGACCCCGGAGCACGTGATGAAGTACGTGCGGTTCATGCATGAGGTCGGAACCATCAAGGTGCTGCCCGCTTCGTGGAAGGACCTGTTCTTCCCCAACGTGGACTCGCTGCCGGGAAGCTGAGCACCGCCGTGTCCTGGCGGGCCGCGGCGCTGCCGCGGCCCTCGCGCCGGCTGCCGCCGGCCCTCCCACGAAACGAGTGGTGACGATGAACGCAGTTCCCGTTCCAGCTTCGGACCCCGACCCGCAGGTGCTTGTGGACGTGCGGGGGGTCACCCTGCAGTACAAGACCACCAACCACCTGGTGACCGCGACCTATCGCGTGGACTTCCAGGTCTGCACCTCCGACCGCTACATCCTGCTCGGCCCCTCGGGCTGCGGCAAATCCACCTTGCTGAAGGCCATCGGCGGCTTCCTGACCCCGACCGAGGGCGAGATCCGGCTGAAGGACAAGGTCGTCACCAAGCCGGGACACGACCGCATGATGGTGTTCCAGGAGTTCGACCAGCTGCTGCCGTGGAAGACGGTCCGGCAGAACGTCATGTTCCCGCTGGTCTCCTCGCACAAGGTGCGGCGCCGCGAAGCCGCGGACAAGGCCATGCACTATCTCGACAAGGTCGGGCTGACGCAGTTCGCCGACCACTACCCGCACATGCTGTCGGGAGGCATGAAGCAGCGCGTGGCGATCGCGCGCGGCATGGCCATGGAGCCCGACGTGCTGCTGATGGACGAGCCCTACGCCGCGCTCGACGCGCTGACCCGCCGCAAGATGCAGGACGAGCTGCTGCAGCTGTGGGAGGGCACCCGCTTCACGGTGATCTTCGTCACCCATTCGATCCCCGAGGCGATCAAGCTGGGCACCCGCATCCTGCTGCTGTCGCCGCACCCCGGACAGGTGCGCGCCGAACTCGCGGGCCTGCCCGGCGGCAACCAGGACCGGGTGGCCGTCGCGGCGCTGGACGCGCGCATCAACGAACTGCTTTTCGGCACCGAGAACCTGCACCAGGAGGGCCAGCATGGCTGACACCGCGACGTCCGCGCGTCCCGAGATTCTTCACGAACCCGTCGACGCCAGTCGGTTCGGCGTTGTCGAAAAGCCCCTATCCCGCTTCGAGACCTTCTACAACAGCTCGCTGCTGCGCAAGGCGGTCATCATCGCGCTGCTCATTCTGGCGTGGCAGATCGGCGCCAGCGCACTGCACAACGACCTGCTGCTGCCGTCGTTCGCGCAGACCATGCGGGCGCTGGTGCGCGCGCTGCTCAGCGGTGAACTGGAGACCAAGATCTGGATCTCCCTGAAGGTGCTGCTGACCGGCTACGGGCTGGGCGTGCTGCTGGCCGCCGTGCTCACCGGGCTCGGCGTGGCCACGCGCATCGGCGCCGACCTGCTGGAGACCCTGACCGCGATGTTCAACCCGCTGCCGGCCATCGCGCTGCTGCCGATCGCGCTGATCTGGTTCGGACTCGGCGACGCCAGCCTGGTGTTCGTGCTGGTGCACTCGGTGGTGTGGGCGGTGTCGCTGAACACCCAGTCGGGGTTCCTGGCGGTGTCCAACACGCTGCGCATGGCCGGGCGCAACTACGGGCTGCGCGGCTTCGCCTACATCCGCAAGATCCTGATCCCGGCCGCCTTCCCGAGCATCCTCACGGGGCTGAAGGTCGGCTGGGCCTTCGCGTGGCGCACCGAGATCGCCTCCGAACTGGTGTTCGGCGTCAGCTCGGGCTCGGGCGGGCTGGGCTGGTACATCTACGAATACAAGAACCTGCTCGAGATCTCGAAGGTGTTCGCCGGGTTGCTGACCATCATCATCATCGGCCTGATCGTCGAGAACCTGGTGTTCCGCACCATCGAACGCCATACCGTGCGCAAGTGGGGGATGCAGGCGTGAGCCGGGCCGCCCGCATCGTCATCAGCGAGTTCATGGACCCGCAGGCGGTCGACGCGCTGCGCGCCGACTTCGAGGTCGTGTACGGGCCCGCGCTGGTCGACGACGCGCCCGCGCTGGCGGCCGAGCTGGCGCAGGCGCGGGCGCTGATCGTGCGCAACCGCACGCAGGTGCGCGGCGAGCTGCTCGCGCAGGCCCCGGAGCTGCGCGTCGTCGGGCGTCTCGGAGTCGGGCTCGACAACATCGATCTCGACGCCTGCCGCGCGCGCGGCATCGAGGTGCTCCCCGCCACCGGCGCGAACGCGCAGGCGGTCGCCGAGTACGTGGTCGCGACCGCGATGCTGCTGCTGCGCGGCGCCTACTCCAGCAGCGCCGAGGTGGCGGCCGGGACGTGGCCGCGCGCGCCGCTGTCCGACGGACGCGAGATCGCCGGCAAGACGCTTGGCCTCGTCGGCTTCGGCGACATCGGCCGGCGCACCGCGGGCCTGGCGCGCGCGCTGGGCATGCGCTTGCTGGCCTGCGACCCGCAGCTCGCGGCGGATTCCCCGCTGTGGATCGAGTCCGGCGCGAAGCGCTGCGAACTCGACGAGCTGCTCGCCGGCTGCGACGTGCTCAGCCTGCACGTGCCGCTGACCCCCGCGACCCGCGGGCTGATCGACGCATCGCGCCTGGCGCGCATGCGTGCGGGCGCGGTGCTGATCAACACCGCGCGCGGCGGCGTGGTCGACGAGGCCGCGCTGGCCGCCGCGCTGCGCGACGGACGTCTGGGCGGCGCCGCGCTGGACGTGTTCGAGCATGAGCCGCTGGCGGGCGGCTCGGCGCTGGCCGGCGCGCCGCGCCTGCTGCTGACCCCGCACATCGCCGGGCTCACCCGCGAAGCGAACCTGCGCGTGAGCTCGATGATCGCCGAACGGGTCGGCGCCAGCCTGCTCGCGCTTGCGGGCTGAGCCCGACGCTGCCGCTCCCTTTCCGCCGCGTTCCACCATCTGCCAGCCGATGCCCGCACTGACCCTTTCCGAAGCCACCGAACTCGCCGGGGCCGCGTTGCGCGGCGCCGGCGCCGGCGCCGAGATGGCGCAGTCCACCGCGCAGGCGCTGGTCGCCGCCGAGGCCCAGGGCCTGGCCTCGCACGGGCTGTCGCGGGTCGCGCAGTACTGCGCGCACCTGCGCCTGGGGCGGGTCAACGGGGCCGCCACCGCGCAAGTCATCCATGCGCGCGCGGCGGCCTGCCTGATCGACGCCGACGACGGCCTGGCCTTCCCGGCCTGCGAACTCGCGGTACGCGAGGCGCTGCGACGGGCGCGCGAAGGCGGAGCGGCCTTCGCCGGGGTCACGCGCAGCCACCATTTCGGGGTCGCCGCGCAGCACCTGATGCCGCTGGCGCAGGCCGGCATGGTCGGGCTGGGCTTCGGCAACTCGCCGGCGGCGATGCCGGCGTGGGGCGGACGCCGCGCGCTGTTCGGCACCAACCCGATCGCCGCGGTGTTTCCGCGCCGCGGCGCGCCGCCGCTGGTCATCGACCTGTCGCTGTCGCAAGTCGCGCGCGGCAAGCTGATGGTGGCGGCCAGGGAGGGACGCAGCATTCCGCCGGGCTGGGCGCTGGACCGCGACGGGCAGCCGACCACCGACCCGAAGGCCGGACTCGAGGGCTCGATGCTGCCCACCGGCGGCGTGAAGGGGGCGATGCTGGCGCTGATCGTCGAACTGCTGTGCTGCGCGCTGACCGGAGCCTCGTTCGGCTTCGAGGCCGACTCCTTTTTCGTCGACCAGGGAAACCGCCCGCGCATCGGCCAGGCCTTCCTGGCGATCGACCCGCGGGCGCTGGCCGGCGAGGAGGTGTTCCACGAGCGCATCGAGACCCTGCTGGCGGCGATGCTGGCCGACGACGGCGTGCGCCTGCCGGGGCAGCGCCGCTTCGAACTCGCCGAAGCGGCGGCGCGCGACGGGCTGCAGCTGCCCGCGGCGCTCGAGCAGCAGTTGCGCCAGCTGGCCGGCGCCTGATGCCGACGTCGCGACGCCGCGCCCCCCGGCGATGCTGATCCACTGGCCCGCCCCCGACGCCTCGCTGGCTGGCGGCGGGCTGGTGATCGCGCTGGCGTACACGGTGTACGGACTGACCGGTTTCGGCTCGTCGATCACCGCGGTGCCGCTGCTCACGCAGTTCCTGCCGCTGCGCCAGGTGGTGCCGATGATGCTGCTGTTCGACCTCGCCGCCGGCGTCATGGTGGGGCTGCGCAACCGCAGCCAGGTCGACTGGCGCGAACTCGCCCGCATGGCGCCGCCGATGGCCGCCGGCATGGTGGTGGGCGTGACCCTGCTGGTGCATGCGCCGCAGCGTCTGCTGCTGCTGGCGCTGGGCGTGTTCATCTTCGTGTACGCCGCGTGGAGCCTGGTGCTGCGCCCGCCGCTGCGCCCGGTGCGCGCCTTCTGGGGCTTTCCGGTGGCCCTGGTGGGCGGCCTGTTCACGGCGATGTTCGGCACCGGCGGGCCGATCTACGTCGCCTATCTGGCACGACGCATCCTGCAGCCGCCGCCGCTGCGCGCCACCATCAGCACGCTGATCCTGGGCAGCGGCCTGGTGCGACTGCTGCTGTTCTCGTCGGTCGGCTTGTACCGCCAGCCGCAGGTGCTGCCGCGCAGCCTGCTGCTGCTGCCCTTCATGCTCGGCGGACTCTGGCTGGGCACGCGCCTGCACCACCGGCTGCCGGCGCAGCGCGTCGTGCAGGCGGTGTGGGTGGTGCTGCTGAGCGCCGGCGCCGGCCTGCTGCTGCGCAACCTCTGAAGGGATGGTGCCGGGCGGCTACGCGGCGGGCTCGAGCAGGCTCTGTCCCGGGCGCACGCGCGAGAACTCCACCGGCGCATGCTCCACGCGCGGCTCGCCGGCCTGCTCGCGCACCACGGTGTAGGTCGACGCCAGCAGGTCGCCGGCCTGCGGATGGTCCTCGCGGAAATGCGCGCCGCGCGAGTTCTCGCGGCTGGCCGCCGCCGCGGTGATGGCGCGGCTGACCTGGATCAGGTTGCGCAGGTTCATCCAGTCGTGCCAGGCGAGGTTGAAGTCGCGCGCGGCGTCGCCGATCCCGGTGCGCAGCAGCTGCTGCTGCAGGCCGCGCAGGCAGGCGTCGGCGCGCGCCAGTCCTGCCGCGTCGCGCAGGATCCCGACGTCGTCCCACATGCAGGCGTAGAGCTGCTCGCGGATCGACTCCAGGTCGCCGGCGGGCAGGCGCAGCGGAAGTTCGTGACCGGCGATCGCGCGCGCGATCGCCCGCGCGTCCGGCTCGCGCCGCCCGGGGTGCCGGCGCAGCCAGGCCGCCATGGTCTCGCCGGCGATGCCGCCGAACACCGTGGAGTTGGCCACCCCGTTGCCGCCGAGCCGGTTGGCGCCATGCACGCCTCCGGTGTCCTCGCCGGCGGCGAACAGTCCGTGCATCGCGGTGCGGCAGTCGGGCTCGAACTCGACGCCTCCCATCATGTAGTGCGCGGTCGGCACCACCTCGACGCGCCCGCCGGCGAGGTCGAATCCACAGTCGGCGCAGCGCTCGACCATGCCCTTGAACTGCCGGCGCACGCTGTCGGCTCCGAGGTGACTCATCTGCAGGTACACGCCGCCCGCCGGCGACGTGCGCCCGGCGCGCATCTCGGTGTAGATGGCGCGCGACACGACGTCGCGGGTCGCGCGCTCGCCGCGCGGGTCGTAGCGCTGCATGAAACGCTCGCCGGCGCCGTCGAGCAGCCAGCCGCCGGCGCCGCGCAGGCCCTCCTCGAGCACGGTGCCGGTCATGCGGGTGTGTTCGCCGGCGAGCAGCCCGGTGGGGTGGAACTGCACCATTTCCAGGTCGCGCAGTCCGAGGCCGGCGCGCAGCGCCATCGCCAGCCCGTCGCAGCTCTTGTCGCCCGACGGGGTGTGGAAGCGGTACATGGTCGGCCCGCCACCGGTGGCCAGCAGCACCGCGGCGGCGCGCACCAGCACGAAGTCCCCGCTGCGCATGTCGATCATCAGCACGCCGGCCAGGCCGCTGCCGTCGGCGGCCGGGATCAGCTCGACCGCGCGATGCTCCTCCAGGCGGTCGATGCCGCGCGCCCACACCTGCTCGGCCAGCCGGTTGATGATCTCGATCCCGGTCAGGTCGCCCTTGTGCACGGTGCGGTCGAAGGTCTGCCCGGCGAAGGCCTTCTGGTGCACGCTGCCGTCGGGGTTGCGGTCGAAGAAACAGCCGAGCTCGTTCTCCAGCTCGTGGATGCGCTCGACGGCCTTGGTCACCAGGGTCCACGCCAGGTCCTGGCGCGCCAGCCACTTGCTGCCCTCGATGGTGTCCATGAAATGGCGCTCCACCGAGTCGCCGGGCGCCAGCGCGACGTTGTAGCCCCCCTGCACCATGCGCGTGCAGCCGCACTTGCCCAGCAGCCCCTTCACGGCGATGGTGATCGACGCGTCGGGGGCTCCCTGGCGCGCATGCAGCGCGGCGAACAGCCCGGCGCCGCCGGAGCCGAGAATCAGGATGTCGGTGTCGAGCACGCGCGGCGCGACGCTCCCGGCGGCAGCTCCCATGTTCAACTCCGCGTCACGCCCAGGCGCTGCAGCACCTGCTCGCGGCGGTCGCGCACCTGCTCGCGCACCTCCTCGTACAGGCTGCCGCCATGGCTGTCCATGCCGACCAGCAGCGGCCCGAAGTCGCGCACCCGGAACTTCCACAGCGATTCCGGGTTCAGGTCGTCGAGATCGACGTCCTCGATGGCCTCGATCCAGGTGCTCTCCAGCGCCGCGGTACCGCCGACGATCGCCAGGTACACCCCGCCGAACTCGGCGAAGGCGCGCAGCGACTCCTCGCGCAGGCCCCCCTTGCCGACGATCATGCGCACCCCGTACTGCTGCATCAGCGGGCGCGTGAAGCGCTCCATGCGGTCGGAGGTGGTGGTGCCGATGCACACCGGCGCGTAGCCGGCCGGATGCAGCGTGTCGACGGGCACGCGGCGCACGTTGGGGGCCGTGTGGATCACCGCATGCCCGCGCAGGTCGAAGCGGGTGCGGCGTCCGCGGTCGAACATGTGGATCTGCGTCGCATCGCGGATTCCGTACAGCGTGTGCTGCAGGGTCACGGTATCGCCCGTGCGCAGCGCGCGGATCTGCGCCTCGGAGGCTGGAGTGGAAATCTCGTGATGGGCCATCGCGTTCAGAACCCCCATTGCACGCCGGAGTCGCTCAGCCGCGCGCTGGCGCGTCGCGCCGAATGGCACTGCATGTTCACCGCCACCGGATTCATCGTGATGTGGGTCGCCGCCAGTTCGATGTGCACGGCGAAACTCGTGGAGTCGCCGCCGAGCCCCTGCGGCCCCACTCCCAGCGCGTTGACCGCCTGCGACAGCTCGGCCTCCAGCGCCGCGCCGTCGGCGTCGGCGCAGCGGGTGCCGAGCGCGCGCGTGGCCGCGCGCTTGGCCAGCGCCACGCACAGGTCCGAGGTGCCGCCGATGCCGACTCCGACGATGGTCGGCGGGCAGGTCTTGCCGCCGGCGGCGATCACACAGTCGACGACGAAGGTCTTGATGGCGTCGATCCCTTCGGCCGGAATGGCCATCTTCAGGAAGGAGTTGTTCTCCGATCCGCTGCCCTTCGGGATCATCTCGAGGTCGACGACCCCCGGCAGGTCGATGAAGTCGACGTGGATCACCGGCACCTCGATACCGCAGGAGGTGTGCTCGTTGCGCCGGGTCAGCGGGTGCACCACCGACGAGCGCAACGGGTACTCGCGGGTCGCCCGCTCGCAGCCGCGGCGGATCGCCTGCTTCAGCGCGTGGCCGTCGCAGCGCACGCCGCTGCCGATGCGCAGGTTGTAGATCGGCACCCCGGTGTCCTGGCACAACAGGTTGTCGGTGCTCTCGGCGACCTCGATGTTGCGCACCATCGTGCGCAGCACCGCCTGCGCGCGCTGCGAGGTCTCGCCGGACTGCAGCGTGGCGAAGCCCTGCTTGACGTCGGGGGGGAGGATCTTCAGCGCTCGTATGTACAGCTCGCGCGCCACGTCCTCGATGGTCTCGGGTCGGATGTCCATGTCCTCGCTCTCCCGCCGGCGCGGCTCAGCCGAGCAGCGCCAGCGCATACGCCATGCCGGCGGCCAGCGCCGCCCCCACTGCCACGGCGATCCAGTCCTTGCGCAGCCCCGACCAGGGACCGAACTCGATCAGCAGCAGGCGCACGCCGCCGGTCATGTGCAGCGCCAGCAGCGCCACCAGTCCCCATTCGGCCACGTGCACCAGCGGCTGGTCGGCCCAGTCGAGAAAGCCCTGCAGCGCGGCGGCGCCGCGCAGCGCCTGCCCCAGCGCCCAGAAGTGCAGCGGCAGGAACAGCGCCAGCAGCAGTCCGGACACGCGGTGCAGCCAGAACGCCCACCAGGCCGCGTGGCGGTGCGCGCGCCGGTCGTTGCGACGGGTCGGGGGTCTCATGCGCCGTACAGCCCCCACACCGCGCGCAATCCGCCCGCCAGCAGCAGCAGGGCGAGCAGCAGGCCCGCCGCCAGCGCGTCGCGCTCGCGCCAGCCCAGCCACTCCTCGGCGACCCGCGCCACGCCCACCGGAACGTGCGCCGCGCAGGCGAGCACGAACAGCGCGTACACCGCGCCGAACAGCAGGTTGTGGTGCAGCCGCGAGACGATGGCCGCGGCGCTCAGCCCGCGGCGCACCGCATACACGATGACGGCCAGGTGCAGCAGCACCAGCGGCGCCAGCACGGCCGCGCTGGCGCGTTGCAGCAGCCACAGCCGCACCTGCAGTCGCGCATCCACGGCTTCAGTCTCCCCGCTGCGTGCCGGGGGCGCGCAGCGACAGGCGCTTGAGCCCGGCGATGGCCGCGGTCGGCGCGATGCCCTTCGGGCAGCGCTCGGTGCAGGAACCCTGCGTGTGGCAGGCATGGCAGCCGCGGTTGCCGGAGGTCGCGCGCAGGCGCGCGTCGCGCTGCACGTCGCGCTCGTCGTTGACCAGGGTCCACGCGCGGTTGAGCGCCGCCGGACCGAGAAACTCCGGGCGCCACGCCACCACGTCGCAGGACGCGTAGCACACGCCGCAGCCGATGCATTCGATGCCGGCGTCGGCGGCGCGGCGCCGCTCGCCGGCGGGATCGACCCGTGCGAATTCGTCGTGGCGACCCGCGCTGCCGTGGAAACGCCCCATCGCCCTCGCCCACTTGTCGAAGAACTCGCGCATATCGACCACCAGGTCCTTGATCACCGGCAGGTTGGGCAGCGGCGCGATCTCGAGTTCGCCGTCGGCCGAGGCCACGCGCGACACATGGGTGCGGCAGGTCCAGCGCGCCACCCCGTTGACGCTCATCGCGCAGGACCCGCACATGCCCACCCGGCAGGCATAGCGATAGCCCAGCCCGGGGTCGATGCGGCGCTGGATGTGGGTGACCACGTCGAGCACGGTCTGGCTGGGCAGGCGCGGGACCTCGTAGCGCACGAAGCGCCCCTGCTCCTTGCCGCGCCATACCGACACGCGCAGCAGCTCCGGCGGGGAATCGGGATTCATGGCTCGCTCGCGTCTCGACAGACCATGCGGCGCATTGTGGGCCGTGGCGAGGTCAATGCAAAGCGAATGTTTTTTTGGAAAAGATCAAGAAAATCTTTATGATCGACGCCAGGCCGCGGACGCGGCGCCCACCCGGAGGACCCTTCGAGCCATGCGTTCGATGCGCACCCTGAGGACCTTCCTGGCCGTCGCCAGGCTGGGCTCCTTCGCCGCCGCCGGCGCCGAGGTGGGGCTGACCGCGGCGGCCGTCGGGCTGCGCATGCGCGCGCTCGAGCAGGAGCTCGGGCAGCCGCTGTTCGACCGCGGCGCGCGCGCCGTGGTGCTGAACCCGGCGGCGCGCGACATGCTGCCGCGGGTCGAGCAACTGCTGCGCGACTTCGACGCGCTGGCCGAGCGTGGCGACGACGCGGCCCTGTCGGGCACCGTCGTCGTCGGCGCGCTGGTGTCGGCGCTGATGGGAGCCTTCGCCGATGCGCTGCGCGCGGTCAAGCGCGACAACCCGCGCCTGAACGTGAAGATCCTCGCCGGACTGTCCAGCGACTTCGTCGCGCGTGTGGAACGCGGCGAACTCGATGCGGCGGTGGTCACGCGCCCTCCCCACGAACTGCGCACCGCGCTGCGCTGGACCGAGCTGTACACCGAGCCGATGGTGCTGGTGGTGCCGCGGCGCCCGCAGTTCGAACTGCCCGCGGCGCCGCGACAGGTGCTGCAGCGCGCGCCGTTCATCCGCTTCGACCGCCACACCTGGACCGGGCTGCTGGTCGACGAGGTGCTGGGTCGCTGCGGCGTCGACGCGCGCGACGAGATGGAGCTGAACTCGGTCGAGGCGATCCTGGAGATCGTGCGTCAGGGTTTCGGCGTGTCGATCGTGCCGCGCCTGGCCAACGTGAACTGGCGCGGCGACCGTGCGCTGCGCGTGCTGGACCTGGAGGGCATCGACGTGCTGCGGCGCGTCGGGCTGATCGAGCGGGCCAGCCATTCGCGCAGCGGCTTCACCGAGGCCATCAAGCGCCACCGCTACGTGGCCGTCGATGCGCCGCGGCCGCGCCGACGCGCGGCGCCATGAGTTCGAGCGCCGCGACGCGCGGCTCGCCGCGTGCGCTCAGGGCATCGGCGGCAGGGCCGCACTGGACGACTCGCGCTCGAGCCACGCGGACAGGCCCTGCGCGGCGCAAGGACGTGCGTAGTGGTAGCCCTGCGCCTCGTCGCAGCCCAGCTCGCCGAGCATGCGCACGACCTCGCCGGACTCCACCCCTTCGGCGACGACCCGGGCGCCGATGGCGTGCGCCAGGTCGATGACGGCGCGCACGATGGCGCGGTCCTCGGCGGTGCTGGCCATGGTGTGCACGAAGCTGCGGTCGATCTTGATCTTCGCCGGATGGAAATGCTTGAGGTACAGCAGGTTCGAGTAGCCGGTGCCGAAGTCGTCGATGGCCACGCCGACGCCCAGTTCGCGCAACCGCAGGCTCAGCGCGGCCAGGTGCGCGCTGTCGTGGATCAGCGCCGATTCGGTGACCTCCAGCTCGAGCATCCCCGGCTGCACGGAGCACTCCCGCAGGATGCGCAGCAGGTCCTCCTCGAACTCGCCACGCTGCAACTGCACCGCCGAGACGTTCACGGCGATCGGCCTGGTCGTGCCATGGCGCGCAAGCCACGACGCCGACTGCCGGCACGCCTGTTCGAGACTCCACGCGCCCAGGGCCCCCATCAGCCCGGACTCTTCGGCCACCGGAATGAACCGGGCCGGACTGACCTCGCCGAGCTGCTCGTCGTGCCAGCGCATCAGCGCCTCGAAGGCGCGGACCTCGCCGGTGCGCAGGTCGACGATGGGCTGGTAGTGCAGCGCCAGTCGCCCCTGTTCCAGCGCGCGGTACAGGCGCGTCTTCAAGGCCTGGTGCTGCAGGCAGGGAATGGGGTCGCGGGAGGCGAAGTACCAGGTGTTGCGCCCCAGGCGCTTGGCCCGGCTCATGGCGTAGCCGGCGCGCTGCATCAGCGCATCGAAGCTGCCCGCGGCGCAGTCGTGGGTGGCCACGCCGACCGAGGCCGTGACGATCAGGGTCTCGTCCCCGACCTCGATCGGCTCCTGGATCCAGCGCATCAGCTGCGGCAGCAGGCGGCGCATCTCCTCTTCGCTGGTGGATCCACGGCGGATCACGAGGAATTCGTCGCCCGCCGTGCGGCACACCCGGCCCAGGCCCAGCGCGCGCTGCCGCAACCTGGCGCCGACGCAGCGCAGCACCTCTTCGGCGACGTCGTGGCCGTAGCCCTCGTTGATGCTGCGGAAGTTGTCGAGGTCGATGCACACCACCGAGACGCTCTCGGCCGCCCGCACGCCCATCTGCAGCGCAGCCTCGATCAATTCGCGCGCCCCGCGCCGATTGGGCAGGCCGGTCAACGGGTCATGAAGGGACTCCGGAAGCTGCGCCCCACCCAGCAAGGGCCGCTCGGCCAGCGGCTGCAGCCGCAGCACGAAGCGCCCGGCCTCCCCGTCGCCGGCGAGGCGGAAGGTGCCCAGGCACGGCAGCCGGCTGCCGTCGCTGCGCAGCGCCGTCAACGTGTGTTCGCAGCTCCCGGCCGGCTTCACCGGGGCCTGCGACCAGCGGCGCCAGAGTCCGCGCAACTGCTCGCGGGAGGGGGCGTCGACGCGGTCGAGCAGCAGCTGCCCCTGCAGCGTGCCCGGGGGCGCTCCGAACAAGGCAGCGGCCGATGGGCTGGCGTCGTCGATCATGCCGCACGCGGCAACGTACAGCTGGCAAATGTCCAAGGAGCTCATGCGTATCAACCGATGAGGCTGCCGTCATCGTCTTCTTGGACAAAACCGCGAAGGCGCCGCGGCCGCGGTAGCGGCCATGCGCCTGCGCACAAAGGTCTCGACACGGCCCGGACCGGGTAGGACCGGGCGCTCGGAAGGGGGGGTAACCGCAGCGGATGGATTCGGGTGGGCCCCGCCCGCTCGCGGGTCGGGGCGACTTGAGCTCGCGCCGCAGGCCTTCCTGAAAAGACCCGCACCTCTTGGGGACACTGTCTGGTAAGACAGGGCAAGCTCCGATAGACTGCAATTATCCTATATGTTTATGCGTAAACGTATACGTACCCGTTAAGATATTAGGGTTATCCCGCATCATGGAACCGACGCTTCCTCCCAGCCCCGGCGCAACGCCCGTCCCCAGCCGCGTCCGCAGGGGCAACCGCGACGACCACCGCCGGCTGCAGGCTGCCGTCGTCTCAGCGGCCTTCGAGCTGTTCCAGCAGGGCGGCACCGAGGCGATCACCATGCAGGCGCTGGCGAGCTCGCTGGGTCGCAGCGCGATGTCGCTGTACCGTTACTTCGAGAACAAGCAGGCGGTGCTGCAGGAGCTCTGGCGGGTCGTGTACGCCGAGCTGCTGCTCGAGGTGCGCAGCCGCGTCGAACGGCATTCGACGCCCGCGCAGCGCCATCGCGCGCTGGTCGAGTCCTTCCTGGCATTCTGGGAGTCCCGCCCCGACTACTACCAGCTCGTCTACCGCACCTCGGGGAACGGCCTGCGCATCGAGCGGCCCATGCCCGAGGCCTTGATGCCCTCGTACGGCGACGTCATCACGCTGGCTGCGACCATCACCCGCGAGCTCGCCGACGAACTGGGAACGGGCCACGAACGCATCACGCTGGCCGCCGAGCTTCGGGTGGCGTTCATGATGGGCTATCTGCAGGCGCGCTTCGCCAACCCGCGCTACCCCTGGCAGGATTTCGAGGCCCTGCGCGAACTGTGCATCGAGTCGATCCTGGCCAGCGTGGTCCAGTGCCTGACGGACGGGCATGCCGAGGCGCCGTCGCCGCCGTCACGCCCGGCGTGACGCGGCAGGCGCCCGCGCGAGCGCCGACGATCTCTCTCAGCGATCGTCCGCCGCGCGCAGCACGAGCACCGCGTTGGTTCCGCCGAACGCGAAGGAATTGGAGATCATCGTGCGCGCCGCGACGCCGTCGCGCGCGGCGTTGGGCACGTAGTCCAGGTCGCAGGCCGGGTCGGGCGACTGCAGGTGCATCGTCGGCAGCGCCGTGGCGTGCCGCAGCGCCAGCAGCGACAGCACGCACTCCAGCGCCCCGGCGGCGCCCAGCAGATGGCCGTGCAGCGCCTTGGTCGCGCTGATGGGAATGCGCGGCGCACGGGCGCCGAACACCGCCTTGATCGCCGCGGTTTCCGCCGCGTCGTTGGCCTGCGTCCCGGTGCCATGGGCGTTGATCATGTCGATGTCGGACGGCGCGAGCGCGGCGGACTGCAGCGCGGCGCGCATGGCCGCGGCCTGGCCCTCGACGCTCGGACGGGTGATGTGGCCGGTATCGGTCGTCAGCCCGTAGCCGACGATCTCCCCGTAGACCGTCGCATCGCGCGCCACGGCCTCGTCCCAGGGCTCGAGCACCAGCATCGCGGCGCCCTCGCCCAGCACCATGCCGCTGCGGTCGCGCGCGAAGGGCTTGCACGACGCGGCGGGATCGGCGGGGTCGACCGTCGCGAGGGTGTGCAGCGCTTCCCAGGCCTTCAGCGAGCCGAGCGCCAGCGGCGCCTCGGCCCCGCCGGCGACGGCCAGGTCCAGACTGCCGCCGGCGATCCGCAGCCAGGCCTCGCCGAGGGCCACCGCGGACGACGAGCAGGCCGTCGAGTAGCTCAGGCTGGGGCCGAGCAGGCCGTGCTCCAGGCTGATCCACCCGGCAGGCGCGTTGTGCATGCCCAGCAGCACGGTGTAGGGCTTGATGCGGTCCGAGTCGTCGCCGTAGAGCGTGCGGTAGCCCTCGTCGTTGCTGATGCAGCCGCCCATGCCGGTGCCCACGAAGACCCCGGCCCGCGTGCGATCGCAAGCCGCCGGGCCGTCCGCGGCCTCGGCCAGCGCCCGACGCGCGGCGACCAGCGCGAACTGGCTGACGCGATCGAGCATGCGCAGCCGCGGCGCATCGAAGTGCGCGTCGGCGTCGAAGTCCTCGACGATGGCCGCCACCGGCGCCAGCAGACGCCGGGCGTAGGGCGCCTCGATGCGCCGCACGCCCGAGCGCCCCGCCCGCGCCTGCTCGTAGACCTCGGCAGGCGAGTGGCCGAGCGGGCTCACCACGCCGATGCCGGTGACCGCCACCCGCCTCATGGCCGCGCCGGATCCCGTGCGATGCCAACGGCCGCCGGCAGCGGGATATCGCCCGCCTGCTGCGCGGCGATCAGGCCGTCGATGTAGGCCACCACGTCGCCGAGGGTCGGCAGCGGCACCGGCTCGGAAGGGAAGGCGATGTGGAATTCGTCCTCCGCGCTGAAGAACAGCTCGGCGGCCGCAAGGGAATCGATGCCCAGGCTCTCCAGCGTGGCCTGCGGCACCAGGACCTGCGGGGCGATCTTGTAGTCCTTGACCAGAATCGCGCTCAGGCGCTCGAAGGTAGTACTCATGGCTGTTCCTTGGTGAGGCCCGATGGGGCCCTGTGGTCTGCGTTCGTGCCCGGCGACGCGACACGCTCGCCGCGGAGGATCTCGCGCGTCTTGCCGCTCCAGCTCGCCCCCCGGGTCAGCAGGCCCGGCCACATGCGGGCGGCGCCGACCACGACGGCCGAACCCGCCGGGCGCATGCAGGCGTGCGCGAACGCCGCGGCCAGCCGCAGGCGCGGTGCGAAGCGACGCCTCCAGTCGCTGGCATAGCACACCGCGACCTCGTGTTGCCAGTGTGCATCCGCCCCGCCGTCGCGCGGCCTTGCCTTGCCGGCGCCGCGCTCCAGCAACCGCGTGCCCAGCAGCCAGGCCGATTGCAGCGCCATGCTCATGCCCTCGCCGATCAGCGGATGTGCCTCCCCCGCCGCGTTGCCGATGCGAAACATCGCATCGTCGGCGCGCAGCCGGATCCCCGGGTCGAGCGGCCCCACCGCCAGCCACGGCCCTTCCCGCTGCGCCGTCGCCAGCGCCTCGCGCAGGCCCCGGCAGGATTGTCGCAGCCAGTGTTCGACCGCGTCGCCGGCGCGCAGCCCCGGCCATTCGCGCCTGCAGGCCTCGAGGCGGTCGCGGCGCACGCAGCAGGCCACGGTCGTGATGCCGCCGTCCGCCAGCACCATGCCGCCGTAGCCGCCGTCCAGCGCGAGCACCGACAACAGCCCTTCGTCCTGCAGCGCGCCGCGGAAGTTCGCCTTGAACGCCAGCAGGTCCGCGCCGCGGCGCCGCACGCGCTGCCGAGCGCCCGACGGCAGGGCTTCCCACGAGCCGTTGGCGGCGATCGCCACCGGCGCGTGCAGCGTGAGCAGGGTGTTCGACTCCGCCGCGCGGACCCCGACGTGCCAGTCGCCTCGCCCGCCTTGCACGGTCTGCACCAGCCACGGCTGCAGCAGCACCGCCCCGGCCGCGGCGGCCTGGTCGCGCAGCAGCGTGTCCAGGCTCTCGCGCCCCAGTGCTCGCCCCCAGCGCCGCCCCTCGACGTCGCCCGGCGGCAGCTCGGCAAGCACCTGGCCGTCGCCGCGCAGCAGGGCGAGGCGCCGCAATTCGGGGCCGGCCGCGGCCCGGTAGGCCGGGCCGACGCCGAGCGCGTCCAGGATCGACAGATTGCTGGAAGCCAGGCATTCGCCGCAGACCTTGCGCCGCGGGAACCGGCGCTTTTCCACCAGCGCCACCGACCACCCGGCGCGCGCCAGCACGATGGCGGCCGTCGAGCCAGCGGGCCCGGCACCGATGACGATGGCGTCGAACCGGGTCTGCATCACGCGCCCTGCGCGCGCACCGCGCTGAAGCAGTGGCTGAACAAGCCGGCCGGACCCTCCCGCAGCGTCCACGCCTCGTCGCGCCCCGGCCACAGCGCGCCGAGCTCGCGCCGCTGGAAGCCGGCATGCACGCTCAGCACCGCATCCTCGCGCGTGACCGCGTTGGCGCCCAGGGCGCCGATCAGATGGCTGCCGATCAGCGCCACCCTCGCACGCCGCGGCTCGCAGGCGAGGAAGTGGGTGCAGCGTGCGGCGACGGCCCGCAGCAGGTCGTTCAGCTGCGCCCCCTGGAAATGATGCAGGAACAGGTTGGCCACGATCACGTCCCAGCGCGGGCCGGAGTCGCGCGGACCCGGAGGTGGATCGGGCTCGGCGGCCCAGTCCAGCACGTCCATCCGCAGCGCACGCGCCGTCCAGCCGAGCCCGGCGTATTGCCGCAGGGTCTGCGGCCGGACCAGCGCCTGCCGGTCGAGCAGCGTC
This sequence comes from Pseudomonadota bacterium, assembly GCA_021816585.1. Taxonomy (GTDB): domain Bacteria; phylum Pseudomonadota; class Gammaproteobacteria; order Burkholderiales; family Burkholderiaceae_C; genus Thiomonas_A. The sequence continues at coordinate 112,544 of JAKAXL010000005.1, forward strand.
AGCTCGACGCGCGGCCATGCCGGGGCCAGCGAGCGCGCCACGCGCAGCATCAGCGTGCCGTCGCCGGCGCCGAGTTCGAGCACGCGCAGCACGTCGGACTGCGCGCGCGGCAGGGACCATTCCCGCAGGCTCCCCAGCAGGATGGATCGCGTGCCCATGACCCGATGCACGCGCTGCAGATCGCGACGCGAGCGCATCGCGGCGGGGTCGTCCTCCGCCAGGCCGTCCAGGGTCTCGGCGCCGACGATGCGCGGCAGCGGGTTCACGCGTCGACCTCCAGCAGCGCGCCGTGGCAGCTGAAGCCGGCGCCGAAGGACGACAGCCACCACCAGCCCGGCGCGGCGTGGTCGGCCAGCGCGGCCTCCAGCACGAAATACACGAAGGCGCTCGACAGATTGCCGTACTCGCGAAGCATGGCCGAGCTGTAGCGCAGATCCTGCGACGACAGCCCGAGTCGGCGCTCCATCGCCAGCAGCACGTCGCGCCCGCCGGCATGCAGGGCCCAGGTGGCGATGTCGCCGGTCGCGAGCCCGGCTCGCCCCAGCACGACACCGAGGACCTGTTGCGCATGTTCGGCGGCCAGCGACGGAACGACCCGGGTGAGGATGTTGCGCAGCATGCCGTCGCGCTGCTCGAACCTCAGCGCCTCGCGCTCGCCCGGCTCCATCAGCGACATGCTGTCCTTCCACGCGATCCGCGGCCCACCCGGCTTCGGCGACTTCGACAGCACCGCGGCTCCGGCGCCGTCGCCGAACAGGCAGGCGCTGATCAGCACGCCGGGGTCGTTGTCCAGATACATCGCCGCGCTGCAGATCTCCACGCACACCGACAGCACATGCTCGGCCGCGCCCGCGCCCAGCAGCGCGCGGCCCAGCTGCATGTTGGGCAGGGCCGCGGCACAGCCCTGCCCCACCAGGTCGAAGGCCGCCACGTCGCGGCGCAGGCCCAGGCCCTCGACCACGTAACCCGACAGTCCCGGGCACAGATAGCCGGTGCAGGTGCTGACGATGACCGCATCGATGTCGCCGGGCTCGAGTCCGGCCTGCGCCAGTGCGCGCTCGGCGGCCAGCGCGGCCAAGGCGGGGGCGTTGTCGGCAAAGCGCTGCGCCAGGGTGTTGGGCTCGATGGTGAAGACCTCGTCGAGGGTGTCCACCGCGAGGTGACGCGCCTGCATGCCGTTGTCGCGTTGCAGGACGGTGTTGGCGATGAAGTGCGAACGCGCATCGAGCCTCGCGAACCATTCGGACTGGCGGAACGCGTCGAGGCAATCCGCCTTCGTGTAGCGCGCCGCGGGCGTGGCGGTGCCGATACCGCGAAAGTACATGGGTCGATCGCCTTGGAAGAAGTGCAGGAGTTCGCGCGGGACGGCTGCGCGGTGCGGGCGGATGGAGTCGGCGGCGCATCGTGCTCGCCATCCGACGAGCCGGCGCGGCGGCCGACTTTGGTCGAGGGTATCAAGGTTTGCGTGAACCCGTGCATTCAAAATGCGACGAAGCGGCCGCGCCGCGGGCCCGCGCGCCGTCACGCCTGCCTCAGACGATGGATCCCGCCAGCAGCCGCAGCGCGAGCACGCACATGGTGGTGCCTGTCAGCATGTCGAGGATCTGCCATGCGCGGGCGCGCGCGAAGCACGGCGCCAGCCACCGCCCGCCGAACCCCAGCAGCACGAACCACGAGGTGCTCGCGGCGATGGCTCCGGCCACGAACCACACGCGCAGGCCGGCGGGCTGGCGGGCGCCGAGGTTGCCTACCAGAAGCACCGTATCCAGGTAGACATGCGGGTTCAACAGCGTAAAGGCCGCGGCCTGCAGCATCACCGCGCGCCAGCCCGGGTCCGGCGCGCCCACCGCGGTCACCAGGCCGCGGGGTCGGCGCGCGTGCACCAGGGCCCGCGCGCCGTAGGCCACGAGAAAGAGCACCCCGGCCAGCGCGAGCGCGTGCGACAGGCGGGGGCTGTGGCCGAGCACCCGCGCCACGCCGCAGACGCCGACGATGACCAGCACCGCGTCGGCCAGCACGCACCACAGCACCACGGCGAGCACATGCTGGCGGCGGATCGCCTGGCGCAGCACGAAGGCATTCTGGGCGCCGATGGCCACGAGAAGTCCGAGGCTCAGGCTGAAACCCAGGGCGAAGGGTCCGAAGGCGATGTCCATGGCATTGCGTCCATCCATGGTGCCAGCTTGCTGGATCGCCCCATCAAAGGCAAACTATCTTTTCTTCTCCCACATTAGCCGAACTGATCCATGCTCGACTACGCGGCCGTCGCCGCGCTGGCCGCGGTGGTGCGCGAGGGCAGCTTCGATGCCGCGGCCCGCACGCTGCACGTCACGCCCAGCGCCGTGTCCCAGCGAATTCGCTCCCTCGAGGAACGCATGGGCTGTACCCTCGTGCAACGCGGGCAGCCATGCCGTGCGACGGCGGTCGGGCAACGGCTGTGCCAGCATCTCGATCGCGTGCATCTGCTGGAGCAGGAACTGGCGCAAGCGCTGCCGCTTCCAGGACTGGACGCCGGTGCCCGGGTCACGCTGCGCGTGGCCGTCAACGCGGACAGCCTGGCGACGTGGTTCGCGCCGGTGGCCAGCGGCTACGCCGCGCAGGCGCCGGTCCTGATGGACCTTTCCATCGACGACGAAGGCCATACGGTCGAGTGGCTGCGCAGCGGGGCCGTACTGGCCGCGGTGTCGGCCCAGGCCCGCGCCCCGGGGGGCTGCAACAGCGAGGCGCTGGGGTCCATGCGCTACGTCGCCGCCGCCGGCCCCGGCTTCGTCGCAGCGCATTTCCCCGACGGGGTCCACGCCGCCAGCCTGGCCCGCGCGCCCTGCCTGGTGTTCAACGCCCAGGACGAGCTGCAGGCGCGCTGGGTGCGCAGGCGCTGCCGCCGCGATGTCGATCTGCCCCGGCACGTCCTGCCGTCGCCTCAGGGTTTCGTCGCGGCCGCGCTGGCGGGCATGGGCTGGGGCATGCATCCGCTGGCGCTGGTGGCGTCCCATCTGCGCGACGGCACGCTGGTGGAACTCGTCGAGCACACCCCGCTGGACATCGCCTTGCACTGGCACTACGCGCGCGCGGCCTCGCGCCTGCTGGACGATCTGACCCGGGAGGTGCGCCGCGCCGCGCGCGGCGCGCTGCTGCCCGCACGTTCGCCTTGACGAAGGCCCGCGCGGCGCGCGACAAGGCGCGAGACGGGCACCGCCTGGTAACACTCTCTTGCAATTCGTCGGCGTCGGCTGTCGCGAATGCTTACGCGCATCTCGTTATGGCCCGCAATGCATGCAGATTGTTCCGATCGCTCACATTGCGGAGTCTTTCCATGAATCGACGAATCCTCCCCTCGCCGGCCTTGCTGTGCGCGCTCGCGCTGGGTGCGCTGGCCCCGCTGGCTTCGGCCCACGCGGCAAACGCCTGGGAACGCGCCCATCCCCGCCGCGACCAGGTGCTCGACCGCACCCGGCACCTGAATGCGCGCATCCGCCAGGAGCGGCGCGAAGGCGAGCTCACGGGCGCCCAGGCGCGCGGTCTGCACCAGCAGGTGCGCAACACGCGCCTGGAGCAGCGTGGCATGGCGCGCAGCAACGGCGGCTACATCAC
>JAKAXL010000103.1 GCA_021816585.1 Pseudomonadota bacterium
CTTGGTAAGTCATGCGCTGTGCGAAAGGTGGTCGGGACACTCAGTACAGCGACTTCCGCGCCTAATTGCACCCCTCAAGGGGCTCAACAGCTGCCACTAGGGGCACTTTTGGGCCATCAGAGGCATAACACCCTTGGTCAGGGGTGTAAATAAGCAGATGACCAAAGCCTCGTCATATCGAGAACTTGGCACGCAACCATGACTCAGCAAGCCAACAAAAGGAGCCGTCGGACGTTGCTGCACCCTCAGAATAGCTCGCTGTGAGACCCGGTTCGGACGAGCTTCAGGAGGCCGCCCTCGACGGGCCCCTGTTTGACGTAGATGAGAAGCCAGTCCGGAGCGATGTGACACTCCCGGACTCCCTCGTACTCTCCGGACAGCGCATGGTCTCGATGCCTCTGGTCGAGTGGGCGGTCGTTCATCAGTTCTGCGACCAAGTCGCGCATCTTGGTCCAGGCATGGCGGCCGGAGCTCTTGACGCGCTTTTTGTCGCGCTTGAACTGACTGGTTTCTTCAAGCGCTCGCGGCACCCTCAGAGGTCCTCGAGCGTCGTACGGGTGGTCCTGCCGGCCTTCGCATCACGGATGGCGGCCAGCGTCGTGGGGTTGGCGCGAGGTAGTTCCATGGGAAGACCACCCTTTTCGACCACGCTGCGCAGAAACAACCGAATGGCCGTACTCACGTCCAGCCCCGCAGCCTCCAGCACTGCTGCGGCCTCGCGCTTGAGCTCAGGCTCGACACGGGCACGAACGTCAACGGTCAACATGGTTCACCCCCCCTTTTTTCGACAAGGCTATGATGCTACCACATTGTAGCTACATTGTGGCTCATTGACCGCATTCCCTGCCAGATACCGCGCCCGCTATGGCGGCGGTTTGGTCAACTGCTTGTTAGCACCCTTGGTCAGGCGGGGTGCGCGGGGGGCTGCAGCCAGGCCTCGATCACTTCGCTGGCTTCCTGCAGGCCCAGGCGGGCGGTGGCCGAGAACAGCTGCACCGAGGTCGGTGCCAGCAGCCCGGCGCGGGCGCCGTTGCGCTGCAGGTCGTCGCGCACGGCCTGCGCCTGGCGCAGCTGCTGGCCGCGCGGCAGCTTGTCGGCCTTGGTCAGCAGCACGTGCACCGGCAGGCCCGACGGCGCGAAATAGCGCAGCAGGTTCCAGTCCAGCGGGGTCAGCCCCTGCCGGCTGTCGGCGATCAGCACCAGCCCGACGAGCTGCCTGCGCTCGGCGAGATAGTGGGCGATGAAGCGCTCCCAGCGCTGCTTGGTGGCCAGCGGGACCGAGGCGTAGCCGTAGCCGGGGAGGTCGGCCAGCAGCCCGTGGATCTCGTCTGCCAGTCCGACCGCGAACAGGTTGATGTGCTGGGTGCGCCCTGGGGTCCTGGACGAGAACGCCAGCCGGCGTTGCCCGCACAGCACGTTGATGGCGGTGGACTTTCCCGCGTTGGAGCGCCCGACGAAGGCCACCTCGGGCCAGTCGCTGTCGGGCAGCTGCCGCAGTTCGGCCGCGGTCGTGTAAAAGCGCGCCGACTGCAGCAGCGCGCTGGTGTCGGGGCGGGGTCTGCTGGAATTCCCTATATTCGTCATGACTTATATATCGCTAGCATGCGGCATCTTAGCCCTGCGCCGCCTGCCGGCGCCCGCTCCCGGACCCCCGTCGTGACCACGAGCCCCGCCATGCCCGACGCAACGCCCGCCGCCAAGACGTCTTCGCGACCCCGCCGAATCGCCGTGACCGTGGCGCTGCTGGCCGGGCTGGGCTGGAACTCGGGGCCGGCGTCCGCCGCCGCCCCCGAGATCGCCAGCGCCAGTATTGCGGGGGCCGCGCAGATCGCGCGCGGGCATGCGCTGGCCGAGCGCAGCTGCGCGGCCTGCCACGGCGTCGACGGCAATGCCGTGGGGCCGCAGTTCCCGAAACTGGCCGGGCAGGGCGCCTCCTACCTGGAGCGCGAACTCGACCATTTCCGCGCCGCGCATGCCGGGGCGCAACCGCTGCGCCGCAGCCCGATCATGAACCCGATCGCGCAGTCGCTGTCGGCGCAGGACCGGGCCGACCTCGCGGCGTACTACGCGTCGCAGCCGTTGCACCCGGCGCTGGCCGGCAACGCCGCCGAGCTGCCGCTGGGGGCCAGCATCTGGCGCGGCGGAATCCGCAACCGCGAAGTGCCGGCCTGCGCGGCCTGCCACGGCGCCGACGGGCACGGCATCCCGCCGCTGTATCCGTCGCTCGCGGGCCAGTGGCAGGGGTATCTGGTCAGCCAGTTGCGCGCGTTCCGCGACGGCACGCGCGACGACCATGGCCCGATGCGCGAAATCGCATCGCGCATGACCGCGACGCAGATCCAGGACGTCGCCGATTTCGCCGCGGGCCTGCACTGATGCGCGCTGTCACGCCCCGTCCTGCCGCCGCCTGTCCGGCACCCGCACACATGTTGCATTTGCTGCATGCGTTGTTACCCCGATCAGGGGGCGGGTTTGCTATATTGCGCAGGTCGGGTTTCGTGTCGCGAGGCCTGATTCCGGGTCTACCGCGTATACACCTCATGGTATCGCCGCGAAGTTCGGGGCCAGCTCCCGCCGCCGCGTGCCTCCGTGGAACGCGCAACTCTCCCTCACCCCGGGCGCTGACGGCACCGCGCGAGACTGCGCGGCCCGCCTGCCGCCCCGACGCGTGCGCGGCGCACGCGTGCCCCTAGGTATCCGACCGGCAGTCCATGTCCTCCACCCCAGTCACGATTCTCAGCACTTCCGGCCTGCAGCTGCGCCGCGGCTCGCGCGCCTGGCGCAGCGGCGTCGAGTTGCTGTCGTCGATGCGCTTCGCCATCGCCCTGCTGGTGATCGTGGCCATCGCCAGCATCATCGGCACGGTGCTCGTGCAAGGGCAGCCGCTGAACAACTACATCGACCAGTTCGGCCCCTTCTGGTCCTCGGTGTTCGACCGCCTGGACCTGTTCAACGTCTACGCGTCGTGGTGGTTCCTGCTGATCATGGGAATCCTGGTCGTGTCGACCACGCTGTGCCTGGTGCGCAACACGCCGAAGATCATCGCCGACCTGCGCAGCTTCAAGACCCATGTGCGCGAGCAGGGTCTGCGCTCACTGCACGACCGCGCCGAGGCGTCGATGCCGCTGCCGCGCGTGCAGATGGTGCAGCGCGTGCAGGCGCGGCTGCGCAGCCGCGGCTACCGCGTGCGGGTGCAGCCGACCGAAAGCGGCACGCTGGTGGCGGCGAAGACCGGCGGGCTCAACCGCCTGGGCTACATCCTCGCCCACAGCGCCTTCGTGCTGATCTGCGTCGGCGGGCTGCTCGACGGGGACATGATGATCCGGCTGCAGATGCTGCTGACCGGCAAGCACATCCTGACGCAGAACATGCAGATCTCGCAGGTGCCGTCGCGCTACGTGCTGTCGGCGCACAACCCGAGCTTCCGCGGCAACCTGCAGATCCCCGAGGGCGGCAGCTCCAACACCGCGGTGCTGACCATCGGCGACGGCTCGGTGCTGCAGCCGCTGCCCTTCACGCTGAGCCTGAAGAAGTTCAAGGTGGACTATTACTCCACCGGCATGCCCAGGCTGTTCGAGAGCGAGGTGCTGATCCACGACCCGCGCAAGGACAAGACCGTTCCGGCGGTGATCAAGGTCAACGCACCCTTCACCTACGACGGCGTGACCATCTTCCAGTCGGGCTTCCAGGACGGCGGCTCGCACCTGCAACTCAAGGCATGGCCGATGCGCGGCGCCGGCGACAAGCCCTTCGCCCTCGATGGCGACGTCGGCACGACGCGCAAGCTCAGCGACGGTCAGCAGTCGCTGACCCTGGAGCTCACGAACTTCCGCGACATCAACGTCGAGAACCTGCACGGCGAGCAGAAGTCGCAGACGGCACCCCGCGCCCGCGGGCTGTTCGCGACCCTGGACAAGCACATGGGCGCCGCGGTCAGCGAGAACCCCGCCAACCGCCCGACCAACGTCGGCCCGGCGGTGGTCTACAAGCTGCGCGACGCGGCGGGGCAGGCCCACGAATTCTTCAACTACATGCTGCCGATCGAACTCGACGGCATGCCGATGTTCGTCGCCGGCGAGCGCAGCGAGATCGGCGGCAGCTACCGCTACCTGCGCATTCCCGCCGACTCGAAGGGCACGATCGACGGCTGGATGCGACTGCGCGCCGCGCTGCAGGACCCCGCGATGCGTGCCAAGGCGGTCGACGCCTACGTGCGCGACGCGCTTCCGCCCAGCGCGGCGCCGAAGCTCGCCGCGCAGCTGCGCGAGACCGCGGGGCGCACGCTGGACGTGTTCGCCGGGGACATCCCGCGCGATCCGTCCACCGGCAAGCCGGAGCTGAGCTCGCCGGGCGGACTGCCCGCGCTGGCCGAGTTCCTGCAGCGCAATGTTCCGAAGCAGCAGCTGGACAAGGCCTCGAAGGTGTTCATCGACGTGCTCAACGGCACGCTGTGGCAGCTGTGGCAGGTGGCGCGGGCGCAGAACGGCCAGGCCCCGGCGAAGGCCGATGCCTCGAACCAGCGCTTTTTCAACGCCGCCGTGCTGGCCCTGTCGGACGCCGCCTTCTACCCCGCCCCGCTGTACATGCAGCTGACCGGCTTCAAGCAGGTCGAGGCCAGCGTGTTCCAGGTGGCGCGAGCACCGGGCAAGGTGATCGTGTACTTCGGCGCCGGGCTGCTGATCCTCGGCGTGTTCACGATGCTTTACATTCGCGAGCGCCGCGCCTGGTTCCTGGTGAAGGACGAGGGCGAGGGATCGAAGACGCTGATGGCAATGAGCACGAATCGGCGCACAATGGATTTCGAGCGTGAATTCGGCGCGCTGCGGGATGCCGTCCTGCAGCCCACGGGCGCGAGTTCGTCCGCGGCAAGCACCGACCCAACCTGAGAAGGACCGAAGCGATGGAACTGACAAGCAAACACGCAGGCATCGACCTCGACGGCGCGCAGCGTGAGGCGCACCAATCGGGGCCGCTGAGCTATCTGCGCCGCCGCAGCGGCTACGACTGGGGCTACCTGGCCCTGATCGGCCTCGGCGACGCCTATGTGCTGCACCGCTTCGGCGCGGCGATGGGCTACTGGGTGCAGCTCATCCTGCTCGGCGCCTCGCTGGCGCTGCTGCTGGCCGGCTGGGGCTGGGGTGCGATCAAGAACCTGGCGATCGCCGTGGCGGCGCTTTCGCTGCTGGGCATCAGCCAGTATTACGGGCCCGGTGGCGTGGCGGTGCTGGCGCGCGGCGACCAGAACTTCCTGCTGAAGTTCTTCCTGTCGAGCCAGACCGCGATCCTGTGGATGTCGCTGCTGATCTTCATGTCCACCGCGAGTTACTGGGTGGGCATGTTCAGCGGCGGCGGAGTCGCCACGGCCGACGGCACGGTCGCGCGCGGCACCGGCGGCTGGCATTCGAACTTCCCGCAGTACTTCGGTTCGCGCCTGGCCTGGGTCGCCGTGACCATGGCGCTGACCGGCACGATGATGCGCTGGTTCGAGAGCTACCTGGTCGGCCCCGACGTCGGTCACATCCCGCTGTCGAACCTGTACGAGGTGTTCGTGCTGTTCTCGTGGCTGACCACCACGCTGTACCTCTACATGGAGCACAAGTACCGCACGCGCGCGATGGGCGCCTTCGCGATGCTCGTGGTCAGCGCCGCGGTGGGCTTCCTGCTGTGGTTCAGCCTGGTGCAGGGCCAGTCGCAGATCGAGCCGCTGGTGCCGGCGCTGCAGAGCTGGTGGATGA
>JAKAXL010000104.1 GCA_021816585.1 Pseudomonadota bacterium
GAACGCGCGCGCCGCGCTGCAGGTGGCCGACCACGCCTACGTGCTCGAACTCGGCGAGGTGTCGATGCACGGGCCGGCCGGGCAGCTGCTGCACGACCCGAAGGTCGAGGCCACCTACCTGGGCATGTTGCAGGAGTGAGTCGCGCCGCGGCGCCTGGTCTGCGCGTGTCGGCAGCCCGGATCAGTCCGAAGACCGGGACGCGGCGCACAACTCGCGCAGCGCCGGGATGTCCGGGCGCACACCGATGCCCTCGACCTCGGTAAGGGTCGCTCGGCCGTCGCCGGGGCGCGCCAGCGGGCCGCAAAGCAGGCTGCGAAGCGCGTTCGGATTGGAGTCGACCTCCAGCATTCCGCCGCCGGTGGCCGCCAGCAGGTGCGCGGAGTGCAGAAGACCGATCCCGGCCCCCAGGAAGTGCGGGGCGTAGGTCGCACCCTGCGCGCGGATGCGTCGCACCACCGGAAGGCAGCCGGAGATGCCTCCCCATTTGGCCACGTCGGGCTGCACCACGCGGACTGCGCCGCTGGCCAGCAGTTCCTCGAAGCCTCGCGCGCCGGCGACATTCTCGCCGGCGGCAAGGGGCGTACGGCTGTGGCGTTGCAGTTCCTGCCATTCGCTCCAGGGGCGGTCGGCGCGCAAGGGCTCTTCGATCCACGCGAGGTCGAAGCGGTCCAGGACGACCGCCATCCGCAGCGCCTGCTCCAGACTCCATCCCTGGTTGGCGTCGACCATGACGGTGGCGCCGTCGCCAGCGGCTTCGACGACACGCTCGATGTTGGGGATGTCGATGTCCGTGCCGAAGCCGATCTTGAGCTTGAAGGCCCGGTAGCCGTCGTCTCGGCGGGCGCGTACCACGCGTTCGGGGTGTTCGGGGTTGATGCCGCTGGCGTACACGCCGACGGTCGGGTCGCTGCCGCCCAGCAGGCGCCACAGCGGTTGCGCGTTGCGCCTTGCCACCAGGTCCCACAAGGCCAGGTCGACCCCGGCGATGGCCTGCGCGAAGGGGCCGGGTTCGCCCGACTGCAGCGCCAGCACGGCGGTGGCCTCGTGCAGGTGGGCGAAGGCCGCCGCCGGGGATTCGAATTCGCGCTCGCGCAGGTGCGCGCTCAGCACGGTGTCGATCAGGCGGCCGCGGTGCTCGGCGCCGCAGGGAGGGAAATTGCACCAGGCCTCGCCCCAGCCTTCGGCTCCGTCGGCGTCGCGCGCTTGCACGAGCACCGCGGGACGATCATGCATCGTGCCGAAGGAGGTGCGCACGGGCTGGCTGATCGGCAGGCGCAGCACATGCGCGCGCAGCTCGACGCGACGAAGCTCCAGGTTCGTCTCGGTCAACGCGAGTTCTCCAGCGTGGGTTTGAGATCCATCTCGAGGTGGATGAAATCGCCTCGGTACGTCACCTCCCCGAGGTAGATGACGCGCCCGTCGGCGTCGTTGAACACGCGGCGGACCTCCGCCACCGGCGCGTTCACGGGGACATGCAGCAGGCGCGCCACCTCGACGTCCGCCGTGCCGATGGTCAGGACCTGGCGCGCCCGCGCGACGCCGCCGGTCTTCATGGAGGCGAGGATGGGGATGACGGTCTGCGTGCGAAAGCGCTCGGGCGCGGTGCGGAAGATGCGCTCGTCGAGATAGATGTTGATCACGCAATAGCGCTGCTCCTGGCGCGAATGCACGCGGCGCATGAACACGTAGCGCTCGGCCGGAGTGCCGTCCTCGGGTCGCAGCGGGGCACTGACGATCGATTCGTCGATGTTGACGATCTCCGGGCGCGTATCGGTGTAGCCCTCGGCGAGATCGCGCAGCGAGGTCTCGACCTTCAGCCAGTGGCGGGTGGCGGGCTGGCCGGTGACGAAGGTGCCGCGGCCCTGCTGTGGCGACACCAGACCCTCGCGCGTGAGCAGTTCGACGGCCTGGCGCACGGTCACGCGGGCCACGCCGAACTCGGCGACCAGCGCTTCCAGCGAGGGCAGGCGTTCGCCCTGCACCCAATGGCCGCGCGCGATGCGCTGGCGCATGAGGTCGGCGATCTGTACATAGCGGGCCACGCCGCTGTCCTGGGAAAAGTCGATTGACATTGCCGGACTTCGATACGTATGCTTGATAGGAAGAGTATACGACCAGATCACCTATTTTCTCAAATTTCCGCGATGGACCGAACGATGTCCGCAACCAATCCGGCAAGACCCCGCAAACCGGCAGCCCGCCGCGGTGCCAGCACCTTGCGACGAGGCGGGCTGATTGCCTTGCCGTGGGCGCTGATCATCCTGGCGTGGTACCTGGTGGGTCGCAGCGGCTGGATCAATCCGGCGCTGATCCCGTCGCCGCAGGATGTGCTCAAGACCTTCATCACGCTGATGCACGGGCGCCTGCCGCAGGACATCGTCGCGTCCACGCAGCGCGTGGTGCTCGGCGTGCTGCTGGGCGTGGCCGTGGCCTTGCCGGTCGGCTTCCTGCTGGGTTGGTACAAGGGGCTGGGCCTGTTCCTGGACCCGGTGATCAATTTCTTTCGTGCACTGCCTCCCATCGCGCTGATTCCGCTGGTGATCGTCTACTTCGGCATCGGCGAGACCGCGAAGATCGCGATCCTGTTCTACGCCTCGTTCTTCGCCGGCGTGATCGTGATGTACGAGGGCATCTCGCAGATCAGCCCGCTGTTCGTGCGGGTGGCTCGAACCCTGGGAGCCAGCGACCTGGAGATCTTCCTGAAGGTCATCGTGCCGCTGGCGATCCCGCACATGCTCACCGCGCTGCGCGTGGCGCTCGGCGTGGCCTGGGCCACGCTGGTGGCCTCCGAACTGATCGCCGCGCACCGCGGGCTGGGTTCGCTGATCGAGAACGCCGCATCCTTTTTCCAGCTCGACACGATCTACGTCGGGATCATCTGCATCGGCGTCATCGCCTTGCTGATGGACCTGGTGTTGCGCCTGGTGGCTCGTCGCCTGATTGCCTGGCAGGAACGCATCTGATGCAAACCTCACCCGTCCGTATCCGCTTCGACCGCGTCTCGGTCGAGTACCCGACCGCGCAGGGCCCCATGCGTGTGCTCGACGACGTCTCGCTGGACCTGCGCCAGGGCGAATTCGTTTCCATCATCGGGCCTTCGGGTTGCGGCAAGACCACGCTGATGAACATCGCCGCTGGCTTCGTGCGCCCGAGTTCGGGCTCGGTGCAGCTCGACGGCAAGCCGATCACCGGGCCGGGGCCGGAGCGCGGCGTGATCTTCCAGGAATATGGCGTGTTCCCGTGGCTGACGGTGCGCCAGAACATCGCCTTCGGGTTGTCGCTGGCCGCCAACCGGGTCGCGGCCGCGCAGCGCGACGAGATCTGCGAGCGCTACATGGGCCTGATGGGGCTGCGGGACTTCGCAAACCATTACCCCAAGCACCTGTCGGGCGGCATGCGCCAGCGCCTGGCGATCGCGCGCGCCTACGCCGTCAAGCCGCAGTTCCTGCTGATGGACGAGCCCTTCGGGGCACTCGACGCGCAGACCCGCAGCTCGATGCAGGACCTGCTGCTGCAGGTGCTGCAGGCCGAGGGCAAGACGGTGATGTTGATCACCCACTCGGTGGAGGAGGCGATCTACCTGTCGTCGCGCATCGTCGTCGTCACCGCGCGCCCGGCGCGCATCCGCGAGGTCATCGAAGTCCCCTTCGGTTATCCACGCGCCGAGAACCTGCACGAGGATCCGCGCTTCGGCGAGCTGCGCTCGCGAATCCGCGATCTCGTGATGCAGGAGTACGCCGCCCAGGCACGACAGAGCGTGCGCCTGTCGGACTGAGCATGCGGCCACCATCCAGAACCCAGGAGACCCAGCCATGAACATTCAGCGTAGAGACCTGCTCAAGGGCGCGGCGGCCGTCGCGGCCTCCACCCTCGCGTTTCCCGCCATCGCGCGCTCGCGCACCAAGGTCAAGGTGGGATATCTGCACACGCCGGCAGTCGACGGCCAGATCTGGACCGGACTGCACATCGGGGCCTTCGCCAGGCAGGGACTCGAACTGGACATGATCCAGTTCGACACGGGGCTGGGCCTTTTCCAGGCCATGGTGGGCGGAAGCGTCGACGTGCTGTCGACCGGCGCGGTGATCTCGAACTTTCCGGCCCGCGGCCAGGGCAAGGTGTTCCTGGCCAACGATATCGAGTACGCGACGGCGCAGCTTTGGGTGGGGCCGGACATCCACTCCATCGCGCAACTGCGGGGCAAGAAGATCGCCACCGCGGTCGGCACGACGGCCGACGTGTTCCTCTACACCGCGCTGCGCAGCGCAGGCCTGGACCCGTCGAAGGACGTCGAAGTGGTCAACGAGAGCATGGCCGAGTCCGTGACCTCGTTCATCGGCGGCGCGGTGGACGCGGTGGCGCTGTGGGTTCCGTTCGACGTGCCCATCCGCGAGAAGATGCCCAGCGCGCACATGCTGCTCAACGCATCGGCCTTCTATCCGAAGACGGCGATCGTCGACGGCTGGGCCGCGCGCAACGACTATTTCGAGCACAACAAGCCCGTGCTCGGATCGATCATCCGCGCGTGGACCGAGGCCAACGACTATCTGCTGTCCCACACCGACGCGGCGCTGGCCGAACTGCAGAAGAAGCACTACCCGCAGGTGCCGCTGGACCAGCTGCACTCCCAATTCAAGGACTCGAAATACTTCACCGCCCGGCAATGGCGAAAGCTGTACGCGGACGGCACGCTGACCCAGTGGCTGCAGCGGGTGACCGACTTTTTCGTGCACACCGGCAACATCAGCAACCCGGTCCCCGCGGCCAGGTACTTCGACCCGAGTCTCTACCTGTCGATCGTCAAGGCATGACCGAGATCCATCGTTGGGGCCATCTGATCGATGGTCGCTGGAGCGATGCCGGTGCCGCCGGCCTGCGCACCCACAACCCGGCTCACCCGCGGCAAGTGGTGGGAGAGTACGCCGCAGGCGCGGTGGCCGAGGCCGGGCAGGCGCTTGCCGCGGCGCGACGCGCGCAACGCGCATGGGGCCGGGTCCCCCCGCTGGAACGCTGTGCCGCGGTCGCACGCTGGCTCGACGCGGTGCAGGCTCGCGGCGACGCCATCGCAGAGGCCACGGTACGCGAGCAGGGCAAGCCGCTCGGCGAGGCGCGCGGCGAACTGGGCAAGTCGCTGGCCGAGGCTCGCGCGATGCTGGGCCTGGCGCTGCGCGGTCACGGCGAGGTGATGCCGGCCGCACGCAACGGATTTCGCAATCTGGTGCTGCGCCGGCCCCGCGGCGTGATCGTCGCGGTCAGTCCGTGGAACTTTCCCATCATGACCCCGTTGCGCAAGATCGTGCCGGCGCTGGTCTACGGCAATGCGATGGTGCTCAAGCCCTCGGAGTTCACGCCCGCTGCCGCCTGCATCGCCGCCGACGCGTCGCGCGGCGTGCTGCCCGATGGCTTGCTGCAGTTGGTCAACGGCGACGGAGCGCTGGGCGCGGCGCTCGTGGCGGGCCCAGGGGTCGACGGCATCAGTTTCACGGGCTCGATCGCAACCGGTCGGCGCATCTACGCCGCGGCTGCCGGATCGCTGGCGGAGCTCTCGCTGGAACTGGGGGGCAAGAACGCGGCCATCGTGCATGACACCCCCGACGTCGACGCCGCGCTGGACGCGATCAGTGGCGCCGCGTTTGCGGTATGCGGTCAGCGCTGCACCGCGATCAGCCGCATCCTGGTGCACCGCGATCTGCACGGTCAGGTGGTGGACGGCCTGGTC
>JAKAXL010000105.1 GCA_021816585.1 Pseudomonadota bacterium
TTTCCCCACCCGGATCCGCAATGCGAAATAAGGGCGACTAATATGACCGCTTGAATCAGGGTTAATCCCCTCATTCAAAACCCCCGGAACCCCGGCCGCTCCCATGACGCCGTGCACAAAATCGCTTCCGGGGCGCCGGCACCTGCCTCACGGCACACGACGCGGCACCCGAGGCGGGGCAAGCCCTCCCGCCGCGCCCGCGGCGCCGCCGATGCCCGGCCCCGCGCCGGAAATCGCCCGCGCGCAAGATCTGTCACGAATCCGCCACGTTTTTCGCGCGAGCGAGCGCGCCGTGCACGAAGCGGGGCCGGCGCCTGCTACAAACGCGCATCCTCATCCACCGACCGTCACCACGCGATGCACCCGACGGGCCCCGTGCCCCATGACGACGCGCGGCGCGCCCGCCGGGCACTGCTCCACGCGCTGCTGTGGCTGCCCGCGCTGCTGGCGGTGCCGTGGTTCGTCAACCAGGAGCGCCTTGCCTACCGCGCCGCGCTCGCGCAGGTCGAGGCGCGGGCGCAACGCGTGGCGATGGCGCAGGGAGAACTCATCCAGCTGCGTCTGCTGCAGCAGTTCGACCAGTTCGAATTCGCCGCCCGCGCGATCGTCGGAGCCCGCGCGCCGCAGTCGCTGGACCCGCGCCGGCGCGAGCTGCTGGCGCGCTTCGCGGCCGAGCATCCCGAGCTCCACGGGCTCGACATCCGGTCCGCGAACGGGCGCAGCATCGTGTGGTCGACCACGCCGCAGCCGGCCCGGCCGGTCTTGCTGGCGCAGGACTTCATGCCGCTACGCGCCCACCCCGACTTCCTGCTCGGCCAGGCGGGCTTCGCGCCGCGCTACGGCACGCGCATCCTGGCCATGCGCTACCGCATGGTCGGCGCCGATGGGCGCACGCTGTACTTCCTCGGCTCGCCGTATCGCATCGACGAGCTGCTGGCCGGCCGCGGGCGCGGCGCATGGAGCATCGAGGTGCGCGACCTGCGCGACGGCCGCAGCCTGTCGGCCGCCGCCAGCCCGCGAGCCGCCGCCGCACCCGCGCCGCCGCGCCCGCACGTGGAGGAGCCGATCGCCGGATGGCCGCTGAGCGTGCGCGTCGGCTGGCCGCGGTCGATGGTGTGGCAGCTGTACAGCCGCAACCTGCCGTGGCGCTTCGCCGCGCGCAGCCTGGTGCTGCTGTTGTTCGGTGTCGGCGCACTGTCGATCGGGCGCCTGCTGCGAAGCCGCGAGCGCCTGCTGCGGCGCAGCGCCCGGCTGGCCCGCTTCCGGACCTTGCAGGCGAGGGTCAACCAGGCCATCGTGCAGGCATCCGAGGTGCCGGAACTGCTGCAGGCGGTGTGCCGTCTCGCCGTCTGCGAGCCGCCGATCACCCTGGCATGGGTGGCCCCGCCGCAGTCGCAGGACCAGGCGCCGCCGCTGGCCGCGGCGAGCGCGGCGGACTGCGCCGACCCGACGTGGCCGGCCGACGACGCGCCGCCCGCGGCCGACGACGCGCAGCCGTGGCGCACGCGACTGCGCAGCTGCGGGCCGCCGGCGGCGAGCCTCGAGCTGCGCCGCGGCGGCGCGACCTGGGCGCTGCTGCACCTGCACGGTCCGCGATCCGCGGCCTCCGACCCCGACCTGCAACGTGCGCTGCGCGAACTCGCCGACGACGTCTCGAACGGGCTCGATCGCCTGGACCTGCTGCGCAGCCAGGCGCAGCTGCAGCGCCAGCATGCCAGCCTGCTCGACAACTCGGTGGCCGGCGTGGTGATGGTGCGCCACCCCGGCGCCACGATCATCGAAGCCAATGCCGCGATCGCCCGCATCTTCGGCATGCGGGACCCGCGCGAGCTGCCCGGACGACGCATCGCCGAGGTGGCGCCCAGCCTGTCGCGCGGCCCGATGATCGCCGCCACGCGCGCGGCCCTGAAGCACGGCCGGGCCACGCTCGAGGCCCTCGACATCCTGCGCAGCGACGGCCGGCCCGCCTGCATCTCGCTGTCGGGACGGCGCATGGATGCCGACGCCAAGGGCTTCACCGACATCGTCTGGACCGTGGTCGATGTCACCGAACGCCAGCGCCTGATGCAGCAGATGGAGCGGCTGAGCCAGATCGACGCGCTGACCGGGCTGCCGAACCGACGCGCGCTGGAGTTCCACCTCGAACGCGCCATCGCGCGCGCCAGGCGCATCGGCACCGCGGTGGCGGTCGGCCTGATCGACCTGGACGACTTCAAGCCGGTCAACGACCGCTGGGGTCACGAGGTCGGCGACTCGCTGCTGCAGCAACTCGGCGAGCGCCTGGGCCATCTGGCACGCGCCTCGGACATGATCGCGCGCCTGGGCGGGGACGAGTTCGTGCTGGTCATCGAGGACCTCGACCCCGAGCTGCTGCAGACCCAGCTCGGCATCCTGCTGCAGCGCCTGCACCAGGCCGTCGAGTCGCCCTTCGACCTCGGGTCCGGGCGTTCGGGCACGGTCGGCATGAGCATGGGACTGGCCGTCGCGCCGGCCGACGGCGGCAGCGCCGACGCCACGCTGCGCCTGGCCGACGCCGCGATGTACCGGGTCAAGTCCCGCAAGGCCACGCGGGCGCAATGGTGGGCCTTCGCCGGCACGGACACCGGGGACGAGCAAGCGGAGCCTCCCTTCGACCCCTTCGCCGGCGATGCCATCTCGCTGCTGCAGCGCGTGCAATCCCTGTTCGAACTCGTCGAGCAGCAGTTCGTCGAGAACTTCTACGTCGAACTGGCGCAGCGCAGCGAGCTGGCGGCGATACTCTCCGGGCTCGACCCGCAGGGCCTGCAGCGCCTCAAGAACAGCCAGGCGGCGCACCTGCGATTCCTGCTGAGCCCGGCGACCTCGGCGGCCAACATCCAGGTGCGGGCGCGCCACCTCGGCACCCTGCACGCGCTGGTCGGCGTGGCGGCGTCATGGCTGAGCGCATCCATGCAGCTGTACCGCGACCTGCTGCACTGGCATCTCGACGCCACCGAACTGGTGGCGCGCGAACGCTATCGCCTGCAGCGCGTGCTCGACGCGCGCATCCAGATCGACCTGCAGGGCCAGCTCGACGCCATGCTCGAGGTGCAGAACGCCTACAACGCCTTTCTCGCGCGTCCGCTGGACCACGCCGGCCAGGACTGGACGGCGGTGGTGCGCGCCAAGCTGCGCGCGCTCGGCGGATTGCCGGGAATCCAGGGCTGCGCGCTGCTGCGCCCGGACGCGCTCGGCCGCTTCCAGGTCATCGCCTGCGAAGGTCCGCAGGCACAAGGCATGGCCGGCGTGCTGGCGCAGCCGGACATGCAGCCCACGCTGGACGCGAACAGCCCGACCGGAATGGGCCTGACGGCGCAGGCCTGGCGCACCGAGAAGGTCATGACCGCCCGCAGTTACGAAGCGCAGGCGGGACTCGCGCCGTGGGGCGAAGCCGCGCGCAGTCTGGGCCTGCGCAGCGTGGCCGCGATTCCGCTGCTGCGCGCGGGCCAGACCGACTCCGTCATGGTGCTCTACGGCGCCTACCCGAACCAGTTCGACACCGAGCAGGGCCTCACCTTCCTCGCCGCGGTGCAGAACCGCTGGAACCTGGTCGACGATCTGCTGCGAAGGCCCGCGCCCGCGGTGGATCCGCGCGACGCCGCGCTGTACCGGCAATGGCTGTACGCGGACGGCATGCGGCTGTACGTGCAACCCATCGTCGATCTTCGCGACGGGCGCATCGCCAAGGTGGAGGCCCTGGCGCGGCTGGCCGGCCCGGACGGCAAGGTGCTGTCTCCCGATCGCTTCCTGCCGGCGCTGCGCGAGGCCGACCTGGATGCCCTGTTCCGCGCCGGCCTGTCGCAGGGCCTGCGCTGGGTCGCCGCATGGCATGCACGGGGCCTGCCCATCGACATCTCGCTGAACCTGCCGCCGTCGACCCTGCTCAACCCCGGCTGCGTGCAGTGGATCGACGAGGCCCTGCAGGCCAACAACGTGCCCGCCGCGCACCTCGTGCTGGAGCTGCTGGAATCGCAGGAAGTGGACGAGGCCGTGCGCGACCAGGCCGTGGCGACGTTGCGGGAACGCGGCGTGCGCCTGGCCATCGACGACCTGGGCTCAGGTTTCAGCAGCCTCAAGCGCCTGGCCAGCATGCCCTTCGACATCATCAAGGTCGACCGCGGAATCCTCGTCGAGATCGAGCGCGATCCCCTGAAGGCGCTGAGCCTGATGCGAACCGTGGTCCAGATCGGCCGCGACTTCGAGAAGCAGGTCGTGGTCGAGGGCGTGGAAAGCGCCGCCATCGCCGAAGCGGCGCGCGTTCTGGGTGCACGGTTCGGCCAGGGCTTCGGCATCGCACGCCCGATGCCCGCCGCCGAACTCGAGCGCTGGGCCGCCCGGCACGAGGCCGAACGCGGCTCGCGCGCGGCTGCGTCCGCGCCGCAGCGCTTCGCCAGCGCGCTGGGCGCGCTGGCCTATCACTGGCTGTACATGCACGAACTCCAGCCGCACCGCGACCACGCGCTGGCCGAGTGCCCGCTCACGTTCTTCCTCGCCGAGCACGGCGCGGACGCGCGCGAGGCCGTGCAATGGCATCGCATCGTCCACGAGACCCCCGATACCGACGAGCGCAAGGCAGCGAGCCACCGCCTCGGCAGCTGGCTGGTCAAGCAGGTGCGCGCGGCCCACGACACGCGCCGCATGGCCGCCTGAGCGCCCGCGCCGCGGCACCCGCGGCACCCGCGGCAGGCAAGGCCGGCCGGCGATTCAGGCGGCCTCGAACACCGCCATCAGCACCCCCACGCGCCGCTGCAGCAGGCTGCGTGCGAGGTTCGCCGCCCGCTGCGGGAAGTCCTCCCCCATGACCTCCGCCAGGCCCGGCGCCGGCGGCGCTCCCGCGGCCTGCGGCAGCCGCTGCGCCCAGTCGATCGCCGTCGGCGTGTCGTCCCGCCAGGCCAGCGTGCGAAACCCCGCCGCCTCGACCGCGTCGCGGGTCGCCGTCGCATCGAGCAGGAAGCTGTGCCCGGGGCTGCGCGCCCACGGCAGCGGGTACAGCGGCTCGCCGCCCGCGCGCACCACGTCGTGGACGGCCAGGCGCCCGCCGGGCGCGAGCACGCGCCGCATTTCGCGGTACAGCTCGGCACGCTGCCCGATGTTCATCGCCACGTGCTGCAGCAGGACCCGGTCGAAGCTCGCATCGTCGAAGGGAAGCACCAGCGCGCTGGCACAGCGGAACTCGACCTGGGCGGCCTGGGCGGTGCGCGCGCTCAGGTAGCGCGCGGCCTCGACGAACTCCTCGCTGAGGTCGACTCCGATGACCCGGCAGCCGCAGCTCGCGGCCACGTAGCGCGCCGGGCCGCCGAGCCCCGAGCCGACGTCCAGCACGGCGTGGTCCGCGGCGATCCCGGCGAGTTCGGCCAGCTCCCGCGTCGCCGCCAGGCCGCGGGTGTGGAACTGGTCGAGCGCGCCGAGTTGCCGCGGCGCCGGCGTCTGCCCGTCCGGCGCCAGCCGGGCCAGCGCGCGCTCGAGGCGTGCGCGCAGTCCGGCCGGACGGTAGGGACTGTCGGGCGCCTGCGGGGAATTCGTCATCGCGGTCTCCACGGCCCGTCGCACCGCGCCGCGGGGCGCGCGGCACGGGCGCGTGGCCATGGTAGCCGGCCCCGGCCTCAGCCCCGGGCACGCGCGCGCCATCGCAGCATGGCCTTGCGCAG
>JAKAXL010000033.1 GCA_021816585.1 Pseudomonadota bacterium
GCCGACTCCGACCCGGATCTGCTCGCCAGCCTGAAGGACGACTTCGACGAACTGCTGAGCCGGCTGCCGCCGGACATCTCGCAGGCGGTGGCGCTGCTCGAGGATCTTCGCGGCGCGCGCTACGCCGAGCTCGTGCGCGCCACCGTGCCGTCGCTGCTGGCGCGCGTCGGCGCCGCGGAGTGATCGATGCGCATCGACCGGCTCGAGCTGATCCGCTACGGCAAGTTCACCGATCGCGCGGTCGAGCTGCCGCGCGCGGAGCATGATCTGCACGTGATCGTCGGCGCCAACGAGGCCGGCAAGTCCACCTTGCGCTCGGCGCTGGTCCACCTGCTGTACGGTTTCCCGACCCGCCAGTTCGCCTACGCCTTCCTGCACCCGCTGGCCGATCTGCGGCTGGGCGCGCAACTCAGCCACGACGGCTCCACGCTGGCGTTCCAGCGCATCAAGGCGTCCCGGGCCACGCTGCGCGCACCCGACCAGACGGTGCTGCCCGACGACGCGCTGGCGGGCCTGCTCGGCGGCACCGACGCCCGTTTTTTCGAGCAGATGTTCTGCCTCGACCACGACCGCCTGGTGCGGGGCGGCGCCAGCATCCTGTCGGCGACCGACGACGACGTGGGCCAGGTGCTGTTCGAGTCCGCCGCGGGAATCGCGTCGCTGGGGCGCCTGCGCGAGCAGCTCGAACAGGAGGCCGACGCGCTGTGGGCGCGGCGCAAGTCCGGCGCGCGCGCCTACTACCAGGCGGAGCAGGTCCACGAGCAGGCCCGGCACCGGCTCAAGGCCGCATCGCTGCGCGCGAAGGACTGGTCGCAAGCGCACGACAGGGTGCAGGAACTCGACGCCCGGCTGCGCGCCGCGATGGACGAGCACGCCGCGCTGAAGGCCCGGCGCGGCGTGCTGCAGCGCATCCGCCGCGTCGCGCCGCTGCTGGCGGCGCTGGACAGCCACCGCGCCGCGCTGCAGGACTACGCCGGGGGCCCCGAGCTTGCGGTGGGCGCCGCCGCCACGCTGGAGCAGGCCGAGCAGCGCCTTGCCGCCATCGGCGCCGCCCACGCGCAGCACCTGCGCGTGCGGGACGCGGCGCAGTCGGCGATCGCGCAACTGCGCCCCGACACCCCGCTGCTCGAACTGCAGGCCGAGATCGTCGCGCTCGACGAACTGCGCGTGCAGTACCGCGCCCACCCGGCCGACATCGACCGGCGCCGGCAGGAACTGCAGGCCCGCTGGGCCGCGGCCGCCGAGCTGGCCGCCCAGCTGGGATGGCAAGGCCTGGGCGAGGCCGAACTCGCCGCGCGCCTGCCTTCGCAACAGGCGCGCGCCGCGCTCGCCGCGCTGGCGCGGCGCCACGAGCCGCTCGCGCAGGCCGTGCAGGCGGGTGAGCGCGCGCTGCGCGACAAGCAACTCGAGATCGAGCAGGCGCGGCGCGAACAGGCCCGCCTGGCCGCCGGCGAGGTGTCGGCGGCGCTGCGCGCGGCGATGACCCAGGCACGCCAGCTCGGCGACTTCGCCACCGGCCTGCGCAACCTGCGCGACGACGCGGCCCGCCACGAGCGCGCACTGGCGCTGGCGCGCAGCGCGCTGGGCCACCCGGATCTCGACATGCCGAGCCTGGCCGGCATGCTGCCGCCGTCGCGCGAGCGCGTGCAGGGCCTGGTCGACGAGGACCAGCGCGAACACGCCGAGTCGATCTCGCTGGAGCGCCAGCTGCAGCGCGCCGACGAACAGATCGCCGGACTCGAGGCGGCGGTGCGGCGCACGCGGGACGCGCGCCACCCGGTGCTGCTCGACGACGTGCGGCGCGCGCGCGCCGGGCGCGACCAGACCTGGCAGGCCCTGCGCCGCGACCCTTCGCGACTGCACGAGCACGCCGCCGACTACGAGCGCCTGGTGGAGCAGGCCGACGCACTGGCCGACGAACGCCACGACCGCGCCCACGACGCCGCCGAACTGCAGGGGCTGCAGGACCGGCTGGCCCAGTCCGCGCGCGAGCGCGCGGCCCTCGTGTCGCAGCAGCAGGCGCTGGCGGCCGGCAGGGCGCGGCGCGAGGACCGCTGGCGCGAGTTGCGGCGCGAGGCGCGGCTGCCCGAGCTGTCCTACCACGCGGCCGCGCAATGGCTGACGGCCCGCGACAACGCGCTGCAGGCCTGGCAGGATCTGCTCGAGGCGGGGCACCGCCTGGAGCAGTTCCAGCACGCCGGCGAGCAGGCCGCGCAGGCACTGGCCGAGGCGCTGCGCGAACTCGGACTGCAGCCTTGCGGCCCGGAGCTGGCGCAGCTGCTCGCGCAGGCCGAGCCCTGGGTACGCGAGCAGGACGAATCCCGCGTGCGGCGCCATGCGCTGCAGCAGCAGATCGATGCCGCGGCCGACGCGCGCGAGCCCCTGCAGCGCGAGGCCGAGGCCGCGCGCGCGGCGCTGCTCGATTGGTCCTCGGCCTGGTCGAGGGCACTGGCCGACTGCGGCTTCGCGGAGTCCACCGATGCGGCGCGCGCGGAGGCCGCGCTCGAACTGGTGCGGCGCATCGACGAGGCCCTGGGCGCCGTGCGGGGCATCCGCAGCGAGCGCATCGACGCGATGCAGGCCGACCTGCGCGATCTCGATTCCCGCGCCGAGGCGCTGGCGCAGCGCGTCGCCCCCGAGCTCCGCGGCCGCCCCGGGCCCGACATCGCGATCGAGCTGCAGCGCCGACTCGGCGAGGCGCGCACCGTGCAGGCCGAGCTGCTTCGCCAGCGCGCGTCGCTGGCCGACGCCGAGCAGGCGCTGGCCGCGATCGAGGTCGAGCACCGGCACATCGACGCGCTGCTGGAGCCGCTGCTGCAGCGCGCCGGCACCTCCGAGCGCAACGAGCTGCGGCGCGCCATCGAAGCCTCGGACCAGCGCCGGCGCCTGCAGGACCGGATCGACGAAGCGATGCAGGCCCTGCTGGCGCAGGGCGACGGGTTGCCGCTGCAGGCGCTGCGCGACGAGGCCGCGGGCATCGCCCCCGAGGCCGTGCAGTCCGAGCTGGCGCAGCTCGAGCCGCGCGAGGACGAGCTGCTGCGCCGCATGAACGAACTCTCGGCCTCGCAGCAGGGCGCCCAGGCGCAACTGCAGGCGATGGCCGGCGGAGCCGACGCGGCGAGTGCGGAAGCCGATCGCCAGGAGGCGCTGGCGCAGATGGCCGAGGCCGTCGAGCGCTATATCAAGGTGCGCACCGCGTCACGCCTGCTGTCGTGGTCCATCGAACGCTACCGCGACGCCAGGCAGGGCCCGATGCTGGCCGCCGCGAGCCGGATCTTCGCCGAGCTGACCCTCGGCTCCTTCGAGCGCCTGGTGGTCGATTTCGACAGCCAGCCGCCCACGCTGCAGGGCCGGCGCGCCGACGGCCGCAGCGTCGGCGTCGACGGCATGAGCGACGGCACCCGCGACCAGCTGTACCTGGCACTGCGCCTGGCCGCGCTCGACATGCACCTGGGCCACGCCCATGCCCTGCCTTTCGTCGCCGACGACCTGTTCATCAACTTCGACGACCCGCGCACCCGCGCCGGGCTGCGCGCGCTGGCCGACCTGTCGCGCCACACCCAGGTGCTGCTGCTCACACACCACGAACACCTGCTTGAGCTGGTTCGAAGCGAGCTCGGCGACGCGGTCGACACCGTGCGACTGGACTGAGGCGGCTGGCGAAGGCGCTCGGCTTCGGGCGAGCGCGATTCAGTCGGCAGGGCGTTCCTGCTGCTTGACGAGATCCGCCAGCCGCAGGACGACCAGGACCAGCAGCATGTCCACCAACAACAGCAGGATGGCCAGACTCTTCCACAGGCCCCAGCCGCTGGAATAGGCCACCACCAGATACCCTCCGAGCAGAGCGACGGCCAGCAGCGCCGTGGCGCGGCGGCCGATACGCAGCGCGGTCACCTGCAGGCGCGACGCCAGGCGCACGAGCGTACGCAGCACGGTCGCGCCCACACGGGAGGCCGACACCCAGCGAAGTCCGGGCGGGGCGTCGATGCGCAAGCGATCGAACTCGTGGACATTCGCGAGCTCGACTGCAACACCCGCCAGCACGGCCAGGCCTGGCACACAGGTGATCGCGACGAACTGCCAGAGGCTCCAATGCATCCACCACGCCACGCCCGCATACCCTGTCAGGACCATGCAGGAAATCAACGCGTGGACGCGAGGGCTGAGAGTGTCCGCGTACGCCGCGAAGCGCGCGGACCATTGCGCGGAGGCCTTCATGCGAATGCGGCCGGCAGAGGATTCACCCATCGACCAGCCATCCATAAAGTCGCTCGGCGCCCTCGGCATGAAGTGAATCGGATGGCATGGGCGGGCTTGTTCGATGGCCGAGAACCTGCGTCAACGGCTACGGGAGTGCTCGGCACACACCCATCCAACCCATCATGGTCATCGACAATTCCTGCACTCATCACGTGGCCGCCTGCGCTTCTCTACGCCGCACCGCCTCGATCGCCTTGCCGGGCGAGGCGCTGGTGGCGAAGCAGTGCGCGCCGGGTCCTCTGCAGCGCGGCGGTGGCCTGCGGGCCGCGGCGCAGCGCCACGCCGACGGCCAGCACGTCGATCAGCGCCAGGTGCTCGATGCGCGAGACCAGTGGGCCGTAGGGCTCGGCGCGCGCGCGTGGGTCGGCGACGATGGCCAGCGTGGCCAGGCGCGACAGCGGCGAGCCGGGGGCGGTGACGGCGATCACCGGGCAGCCGTTGCGCGAAGCGATCCCCGCGGCGTGCAGCAGCTCGCCGCTGCGCCCGGAACCGGAGATCGCCACCAGCACGTCGCGCGGCCCGAGCAGCGCCGCAGCCATCGCCTGCATGTGCGGGTCGGCGTAGGCCACGCAGGCGATGTCGAGGCGAAGGAAGCTGTGCTGCGCGGCGGCGGCGACGATGCCCGAGTCGCCCAGGCCGTGGAACTCCACGCGCCTCGCTTCGCTCAGCAGTCGCACCGCCTGCTCCAGGGCGTTGGCGCTGAGTTCGTTGCGACAGCGCAGCAGCGCCGCGATGGTGTTGTCGAGGCTCTTCGCCGCGGCCTCGGCGAGGCTGTCGTCCGGCGCCACGTCGGCCTGGCCGTGCGGCACGCCGGCGACCAGGCTGGCGGCCAGCTTGAGCTTGAGCTCCTGCAGCCCGCTGCAACCCACCGAGCGGGCGAAGCGGATCACCGTGGGTTGGCTCACGCCGGCGCCGCGCGCGATCGCGGCCACCGCCGCGTGCACGAATTCGTGGGGTTGCCGCAGCAGCCAGTCGGCCACCTTGCGCTCGGCGGCGGGCAGGCGTTCGAGATGGCTGCGGATTCGGTCAAGCATGGTGCACGCGCTCCATGTGCTGTTGCAGGGCCGCCGCTGCGCCGAGCAAGGCCGGATGGCGGCTGTGGATCACGTAGATCGGAACTCCCGCCAGCAGGCTGGAGAAGCGTCCCTTGTCCTCGAAGCGCTCGCGCAGCAGCGATTGTTCGACGAAGTCCCCCAGTCGCGGCACGATGCCTCCGCCAATGTACAACCCGCCTCGCGCGTCGAGGGTCAGCGCGACGTCGGCCGCGAAACCACCGAGCAGCGCGCAAAAGCGCTGCAGGGACTGCAGGCACAAGGCACTGGCCTGCTGCGCATGCGCGGCCTCGCCGGCGCGCCAGGTGCGCAGCCCGACTTCGCTGATCTGGGCGGCGGTGCGGCGCGCCCGGCGCAGGCCCGCGCGCTCGCACAGCCAGTCGTGGATCAGTTCCAGCCCCGGCCCCGACAGCAGGCGCTCGGTCGACACGTGCGGGCCGTGGCGGGCCCGCGCGAAGTGCAGCAGCTGCATGTCCTCGTCGTCGCGCGCACGAAACGCGACATGCCCGCCCTCGCCGGCCGCCACGTGCCAGGCGCCGTCGGGCAGCGGCAGCAGGCCGGCCACGCCCAGCCCGGTGCCCGGCCCCACCACCGCGCAGGCCGCGCCCGGCGCGGGCCTGCCGCCGCCGATGCGCTGCAGTTCGTGGCGCGGCAGGTGCGGCAGCGACATCGCCAGCGCGGCGAAGTCGTTGATCAGCAACAGCGTGTCGAGCCCGAGCTCGCGGCGCGCCGCCTCGATCGAGAATTCCCAATGGTGG
Source organism: Pseudomonadota bacterium (assembly GCA_021816585.1). Lineage (GTDB taxonomy): Bacteria > Pseudomonadota > Gammaproteobacteria > Burkholderiales > Burkholderiaceae_C > Thiomonas_A. Next base: position 6,071 of record JAKAXL010000033.1, read on the forward strand.
TTGGTCATGCGCACGCGGTCGCCATGCACCGGGTTGGCGATGCCGATGGCCGCGTGGCGCACCCGCGCGCCGGAGTCGCGCAGGAAGCTGCGCAGCGCATGCTGCAGGCTGGCGTGCTCGGCGCAGGCCAGCACCCGCGGCTCGTGCAGTTGCCGCGGCCCGCACAGCGCGAAGCGGGCGTTCGTGCCGCCGACGTCGCCGACCAGCCACGCGGAAGACCCGGCTTGCAGGAGCTGCGTCACGGTGCCCAGTGCAGGTCCAGGCCCCGGTCGCGCAGGCGCAGCAGCCGCGCCACCGGAAGCCGCGCCGCGCAATCGGCCCAGGCCGCCTCGAGCACGCGGCGCTTGGCGGCTCCGCGCAGGCTCAGCAGCAGCTGACCGGCCTGCAGCAGCGCGGCGAGGTTCATGCTGATGCGCGGGTGCGGCGCCGCGCGCGGGCGCATTCCGACGTAGCCCGCGGCGGCTCGCGGATCCAGCGCCTGCTCGATTCCCGCGGCGTCGGGGAACAGCGACGCGATGTGTCCGTCCTCGCCCATGCCCAGCAGCACCACGTCGGCCGGCTCGGCGGCGGCGTTCGCCCGCGCGACGCATCGCTGCAGGTCGGCATCGCCGGCTGCCGCCAGGCCGCGCCACGGCGCGGCCGCCGCGCCCCCGTGCAGCAGGTGGCGTCGCACCAGCGCCTCGTTGCTGTCGGGATGGGTCGGCGCGACCAGGCGCTCGTCGACCAGCGTGACGGTGATGCGCGGCCACGCCAGCGGCAGCCGCGACAGGGCTTCGAACAGCGGGGCCGGGCTGCGCCCGCCCGACACCGCCAGCACGGCGCGCCCGCGCTCGCGCACGGCGCGCTCGAGCTGCCGCTGCACCGCGGCGGCCAGCGCGCGCTGCTGCGCCTCGGGCGTCGCATGCGCCTGCAGCGGCAGCGGGCAGCTCAGGATTCCTCGTGCCATGACGCGCCATCGCGCGACAGCAGCGCGCTCGACGCCGCCGGGCCCCAGGTGCCGGCGGTGTACACCTTGGGGGGGCTGCCCTCGAGCTGCCAGCGCTCGAGGATGGGCTCCACCCATTTCCACGCCGCGACCAGTTCGTCGCGACGCATGAACAGGCCCAGGCGCCCGCGCAGCACGTCCAGCAGCAGCCGCTCGTAGGCGCCGGCGCGGCGCCCGCGCGAAGCGGACTGCACGTCCAGGTCCAGCGAGCTCGCTCGCACGCGCATCGCGTCGCCGGGCTCCTTGACCAGGAAATGCAGGCTGATGCGCTCGTCCGGCTGCAGGCGGATGACCAGCCGGTTCGCCGACTGCGCGCTGGACGGCACGCCGAACAGCGCCAGCGGCACGCCGCGGAACTGCACGACGATCTCCGCCAGGCTCTCCTGCATGCGCTTGCCCGAGCGCAGGAAGAAGGGCACCCCCGACCAGCGCCAGTTGGCGACCTCGGCGCGCACCGCGACGAAGGTCTCGGTGCGGCTTTCGGGATCCACGTGCGCCTCCTGCCGGTAACCGGGGACCGGCCGGCCGGCCACGGCGCCCGCGCGGTACTGGCCGCGCACGGTGCGGCCGTCGACCTCGGACTCGCCGATCGGGCGCAGCGCCTTGAGCACCTTGAGCTTCTCGTCGCGGATGGCGTCCGCGTCGAGGGTGGCCGGAGGTTCCATCGCCACCATGCACAGCAGCTGCAGCAGGTGGTTCTGCAGCATGTCGCGCAGCGCGCCGGTGCGGTCGTAGAACGCGCCGCGCGCCTCGACACCCAGCTCCTCGGCGATGGTGATCTGCACGTGGTCGATCCATTCGCGCCGCCACAGGGGCTCGAACAGCACGTTGCCGAACCGGATGGCCATCAGGTTCTGCACCGACTCCTTGCCCAGGTAGTGGTCGATGCGGTAGATCTGGTTCTCCGCGAAGTACTGCCCGACCTCGGCGTGGATCGCCTCGGAGGATTCGAGGTCGTGGCCCAGGGGTTTCTCGAGCACCACGCGCACGCCCGCATGGTTCAGCCCCACCGCGGCCAGGCGGGCGCAGATCGGAGCGAACAGGCGCGGCGGCGTGGCCAGGTAGCACACGGTGGCGCGCTGCGGCTGCGGCGCGCCCAACGCCGCGGCCAGCGCCACGAAGTCGGCATCGGACTCGGCGTCGAGCGCGAGACATTCGACGCGCTGCAGGAAGTCCGCCCATTGCGCCTGCCCGGCACGGTCGCGGGTGTGCGGGCGCGCCTCGCGTTCGACCTGCTCCAGGTACTGCTGGCGCCCCGGCAGCGCGCGCCCCAGCGCGATCACCCGGCCGTCCGCGTGCAGCGCGCCCTCGCAATGGGCCTCGAACAGCGCCGGCAGCAACTTGCGCATGGCCAGGTCGCCGGTGGCGCCGAACAGCACCATGTCGAAGGCGGGCGTGGAGGACATGAAGCGGTGCGGCGAAAGGGTGTGGCAGGGAGCGCGGCATCGATCCGGCCCGGTGCGTGGCGCAGGCATCGGCCGATCGACGCGTAGTCTAGGTGTAGCGCAATTACGGCATATTCGCAGGGTTTTCAATGACGGACGGCCGCATCCGGTCAACGGGCCTGAATCCGGGGAAAGCCAGACGTTTGGATGTTGATAGTCGATATAGCTTGATGGTTATAGGGTCTTTAGTCCTTTTTCCGTTTGCGGATTTGTGGTTTTTCGAGGCCGTTTATGTTCTCGAAATACCTTTTCGCATCGACCTCGAAGCAGGGCGTTCGACCCAGCGCCACGAAGCCATGAACACCGCCCCCCCGCTCCATCCCGTGGTTCGCGCAGTCACCGACCGCATCGTCGCGCGCAGCGCCGCGAGCCGCGCGCAGTACCTGCGGCGGGTGCGCGCAGCCTTCGGCTCGCGCGTGCAGCGCAGCCAGTTGTCGTGCACCAACCTGGCCCACGCGGCGGCGGCCATGCCGGCGCCGGCGAAGACCCGGCTGCTGCGCCTGCACGAGCAATCCGCGCCCAACCTCGCCATCGTCTCGGCGTACAACGACATGCTGTCGGCGCACCAGCCGCTGCGCGAGTACCCCGAGTGGATCAAGCAAGGCGCCGCCGAGGTCGGCGCCAGCGCGCAGTTCGCCGGTGGCGTGCCGGCGATGTGCGACGGCGTCACGCAGGGTCAGGTGTCGATGGAACTGTCGCTGTTCTCGCGCGACGTCATCGCGATGGCCACCGCGGTGGCGCTGAGCCACCAGATGTTCGATGCCGCGCTGTACCTCGGCGTGTGCGACAAGATCGTCCCGGGGCTGCTGATCGGCGCGCTGAGCTTCGGCCAGCTGCCGGCGGTGTTCGTGCCAGCCGGCCCGATGACCAGCGGCCTCGCCAACGACGAGAAGGCGCGCGTGCGCCAGCGCTACGCCGCGGGGCTGGCCGGGCGCGACGAACTGCTGCAGGCGGAAAGCAGCGCCTACCACGGCGCCGGCACCTGCACCTTCTACGGCACCGCCAACTCCAACCAGCTGCTGATGGAGGTCATGGGCCTGCACCTGCCGGGCAGCGCCTTCGTGGCGCCCGGCACGCCGCTGCGCCGTGCGTTGACGATGGAGGCCGCGCGCCGCGCGGTGGCGCTGTGCGCGCGGGGGGCGGGCTTCACGCCGGTGGGCGAGATGATCGACGAGCGCAGCCTGGTCAACGCGATCTGCGCACTGCTGGCCACCGGCGGCTCGACCAACCACACCATCCACCTGGTGGCGGTGGCGCGCAGCGCCGGCATCCACGTCGACTGGGGCGACTTCGACGAACTCTCCAGCGTGGTTCCGCTGCTGGCGCGGGTCTATCCCAACGGCAGCGCCGACATCAACCACTTCCACGCGGCGGGCGGCTGCGGCTTCGTGATCCGCGAGCTGCTCGACGCCGGCCTGCTGCATCCCGATGTGCGCACGGTGGCCGGCGACGGGCTGCGCCTGCAGACCCGCGAGCCCTTTCTGGACTCCGGGCGCCTGGCATGGCGCGACGCGCCGCGCGATTCGCGCGACCTGGAGGTTCTGCGCCCCGCGCGGCAACCGTTCAGCCCCGACGGCGGGCTGCGACTGCTGCAGGGCAACCTGGGGCGCGCGGTGATCAAGGTCTCCGCGCTCCAGCCGGCGCAGCGCGTGGTCAGCGCGCCGGCGCGCGTGTTCGACAGCCAGCAGGCGCTGCTGGAGGCGTTTCGCCGCGGCGAGCTCGAACGCGACCTGGTCGCCGTGGTCCGCTTCCAGGGGCCGCGCGCCAACGGCATGCCCGAGCTGCACCAGCTGACCCCCACGCTGGGGCTGCTGCAGGACCGCGGGCGACGCGTCGCGCTGGTCACCGACGGGCGCATGTCCGGGGCCTCGGGCAAGGTCCCGGCCGCCATCCACGTCACGCCGGAGGCGGCGGACGGCGGCGCGCTGGCGCGCCTGCGCGACGGCGACATGGTCACCGTGGACGCCCGGCGCGGCCTGCTGCAGGCGCTGGTGCCCGAGGCGCAATGGCTGCGGCGCGCCGCGCGGCCGGCGGACCCCGCGGCGCACGCCTGGGGCTGCGGTCGCGAACTCTTCGAGACCATGCGCCACGCCGCCGAAACGGCCGAACAGGGCGCCTCGACCTTCGGCCACCCCGCGGACGACGCGCGCGCCGCCCCGGCGCCGCGCGCGCAGGCTCTGCCGTGACCCCGCGCCAGGTGCTCGGGCTGTCGCCGGTGATGCCGGTGATGGTGGTGGCCGACGCCGCGCTGGCCGTCGACACGGCCGCCGCCCTGGTCGACGGCGGCCTGCGCGCGCTCGAGGTCACGCTGCGCACCGCGGCGGCCTACGACGCGCTGCGTCGAATCCGCGACGCCGTGCCGCAGGCGCTGGTCGGCGCCGGCAGCGTGCTCGGGCCGCAGCAGTGGCAGCGCGCGCGCGACCACGGCGCGCAGTTCGGCGTCAGCCCCGGCCTGACCCCGGCGCTGGCCGATGCGGCGCACGCCGCGGGGCTGCCCTTCATCCCGGGCGTGGCCACCGCGTCGGAAGCCATGCAGGCGGCCGAGCGGGGCTTCGAGGTGCTCAAGCTCTTTCCCGCGCAGGCGGCGGGCGGCTGCCGCTGGCTGCGTTCGCTGCACGGGCCTCTGCCGCGGCTTCGCTTCTGTCCCACCGGCGGAATCGACGCCGAAAGCGCCGCCGAGTACCTCGCGCTGCGCAACGTCGCCTGCGTCGGCGGCACCTGGCTGACCCCCGCCGACGCCGTGGCGGCACGCGACTGGGCTCGCATCCGGGAACTTGCGCGCCAGGCCGCTCGCCTGCCGCGGGCGAGCCTGCCCGCCGAACAACCCTGAACCCGCACGGCGTGACGCGCCACGCGTAGGAGACGACCATGCAGTCCACCCTGAAACCCTTCCTGTCGGCCCTGGCCCTGGCCGCGGCCGCCGCGAACTGGGCACCCGCCCGCGCCGGGCAGGACACCGTGCAGGTGCTGCACTGGTGGACCGCCGGCGGCGAGGCCGGCGCGCTGCAGGTGCTCAAGGACGAGCTGCTGCGGCACGACGTGCAGTGGCAGGACGTGCCGATCGCCGGCGGCGGCGGCGCGCAGGCCATGACCACGCTGCGCGCGCGCGTGCTGGCCGGCGATCCCCCGTCGGCGGCGCAACTGGCCGGATTCGACATCGCCGACTGGTCGCACCAGGGCGTGCTGCAGGACCTCAACCCCATCGCGCAACGGCAGGACTGGGCGCGCAAGGTGCCGAAGGCCCTGCAGGACTTCGACGTCTACCAGGGCCGCTGGATCGCCGCGCCGATCGACGTGCACTCGAGCAACTGGCTGTGGGCCAGCCGCCAGGTGCTGACCCGCTCCGGAATCACCCGCCCGCCGGCGACCTGGGACGAGTTCCTCGCCGACCTGGCGAAGGTGAAGAAGGCCGGCTTCGTCGCGCTGGCCGCGGGCGGCCAGCCCTGGCAGATCGCCACCATGTTCGACGGCGTCGTGCTGTCGACCGGCGGCCCGGACTTCTACCGCAGGAGCCTGCTCGAACGGGACCCGAAGGTGCTGGACTCGCCGACCATGATCAAGGCCTTCGAACGCATGAGCGCGCTGCGCTCCTTCGTCGACCAGGGCTACGCCAACCGCGACTGGAACGAGGCCACCGCGATGATCATGCAGGGCCGCGCCGGCTTCCAGATGGTGGGCGACTGGGCGCTGGGCGAGTTCAACCACGCCCGTCAGGTCCCCGGCAAGGACTACCTGTGCGTGCGCACCCCCGGCACCCAGGGCTCCGTGACCTACCACTCCGACGCCCTGGTGTTCTTCAAGCGCGGCGCGAAGGACCTCGAGGCGCAGCGCATCACGGCCGAGGCCGTGATGTCGCCCGAGGTGCAGATCGGCTTCAACCGGATCAAGGGCTCCGCGCCGGCCTTGCTGGGCGTTTCCCCCGAGAGCTTCAACGCCTGCGGGCGCAAGGCCATCGCCGACCTGGCGCAGGCCGATGCCCGCGGCACGCTGCTGGGTTCGCTGTCCCAGGGCAACGCGGTGCCGCCGGCCGTGAAGGGCGCCTTCTTCGACGTGATCGCCCGCGAGTTCAACGGCGCGATCACCCCGACGGAGGCCGCGCGCCAGCTGGCCGCAGCCGCGAAGGCGCAGTACTGAGCGCCGGCGAAGGAGCCGATCGATGTCCCTGTTGCGCAAGCTCCGGCCGCGTGCGGCCTCCGGCGGCTGGATGCCGCCGCTGATGCTCGCCCCCAGCGTGCTGCTGGTGGCGCTGTGCGTGTACGGCTACATCGCCTACACGGTCGCACTGTCGTTCACGAGCTCGCAGATGCTGCCGGTCTACGAGTTCCACGGCCTGGGCAACTACCGCGTGCTGCTGGGCCTGCAGAACTGGTGGACCTCGCTGAGCAACCTGTGGATCTTCGCATCGCTGTACATCGTCGTCAGCCTGGCGATCGGGCTCGGGCTGGCGATCCTCGTCGACCAGCGGATCCGCGCCGAATCCCTGCTGCGCTCGGTGTTCCTCTATCCGATGGCGCTGTCGTTCATCGTCACCGGAACCGCCTGGAAATGGATGCTCGACCCGGGCGTGGGCGTGCAGGAACTCGTGCGGCAGCTCGGCTGGAGCGGCTTCAGCTTCGACTGGATCGCGCGCGAGGATCGCGCCATCTACTGCGTGGTCATCGCCGCCGTCTGGCAGTCGGCCGGTTTCGTGATGGCGATGTTCCTCGCCGGGCTGCGCGGCGTCGACCAGGAACCGGTGCATGCCGCCCGGCTCGACGGCGCGAACACCTGGCAGATCCATCTGCACGTCATCCTCCCGCAGCTCGGCCCGGTGCTGGCCTCGGCCTTCGTGGTGCTGGCCACCACCGCGATCCGCTCCTACGACCTGGTGATCGCGCTGACCAACGGCGGCCCCGCGAACTCGAGCTGGCTGCCCTCGGTGTTCATGTACCAGTACACCTTCACGCGCAGCCAGATGGGCGTCGGCTCGGCCAGCTCGGTACTGATGCTGCTGGCGGTCGGGGTGTTCGTGCTGCCCTACCTGGCGCGCGAGCTGCGCGCGGCGCGTCATGGCTGAGTCCCGGGGATTCGCGGCTTCGCGCGCGCTGCTCTACGCGGTGCTGGGCCTGCTCGCGCTGCTGTTTCTCGCGCCGCTGGCGGTGATGCTGCTCAACGCCTTCAAGCCGCTGGAGGAGATCCGCAGCGGCGGCCTGCTCAGCCTGCCGCGGCACTGGAGCCTGCAGCCCTGGCACAGCGCGTGGAGCCAGGCGCAGATCGGCGTCTCGGCCACCGGACTGCGCCCGTATTTCATCAACTCGCTGCTGATCGTCGTGCCCGCCGTGCTGATCTCCACCGCGGTGGGGGCGCTCAACGGCTACGTGCTCACGCAGTTCCGCTTTCGCGCCAGCCGACTGGTGTACGGGCTGCTGCTGTTCGCGGTGTTCATTCCCTACCAGATCGTGCTGATCCCGATGGCGCGCACCCTCGGCGTGCTCGGGCTGTCCGGCACGCTGGGCGGGCTGGTGTTCGTCAACGTGGTCTACGGCATCGGCTTCGTGACGCTGTTCTTCCGCAACTACTACCTGCATTTCCCGGTCGAGCTGGTGCGCTCGGCGCGCATGGACGGCGCCGGATTCCTGGGCGTGCTGTGGCGCATCCTGCTGCCCAACAGCGCACCGATCATCGTCGTCACCGTGATCTGGCAGTTCACCAGCATCTGGAACGAATACCTGTTCGCGTCGACCTTCAGCAGCTACGGCAGCTCGCCACTGATGGCCGCGGTGAACAACCTGGTCAACAGCTCGATGGGGGTCAAGGAATACAACGTGTACTTCGCTGCCGCGATGATCGCCGCGATTCCCACCCTGCTGGTCTACGCCGCTTCCGGCAAGTACTTCGTGCGCGGCCTGATGGCCGGCGCGGTGAAAGGCTGAACCCCATGGCCACCTTGCAACTGCAGGCGGTGCGCAAGAGCTTCGGCGCATCCACGGTGCTGCACGACGTGCAGCTGGCGATCGACGACGGCGAGTTCCTCGTGCTGGTCGGCCCCTCGGGCTGCGGCAAGAGCACGCTGATGAACATGATCGCCGGGCTGGAGCAGCCCAGCGGCGGGCGCGTGCTGCTCGACGGCCGCGACATCACCGATCTGCCGCCGGCCGAGCGCGACATCGCGATGGTGTTCCAGTCCTACGCGCTCTACCCCAACATGACGGTCGCCAGCAACCTCGAGTTCCCGCTGCGCATGCGCAAGGTGCCCAGACCCGAGCGCGAGCGCCGGGTGCGCGAGGTGGCCGCGCTGCTGCGCATCGAGGATCTGCTGGCACGCAAGCCGCGCCAGCTCTCCGGCGGCCAGCGCCAGCGCGTGGCCATCGGGCGCGCGCTGGCGCGCGACCCGCAGCTCTACCTGTTCGACGAGCCGCTGTCCAACCTCGATGCGCAGCTGCGCCTGGACATGCGCACCGAGATCAAGAAGCTGCACCAGCGACTCGGCGCCACCGCGGTCTACGTGACCCACGACCAGATCGAGGCGATGACCCTGGCCACGCGCATCGCGGTGATGAAGGACGGCAAGGTGCAGCAGCTGGGCACGCCGCAGCAGGTGTACCACCAGCCCGCCAACACCTTCGTCGCCTCCTTCATGGGCTCGCCGCGCATGAACCTGCTGCGCGCGTCGCTGAGGCCCGCCGACGGTGCGCTGCAGCTCGATTTCGGCCGCGGCGGCGGCGGGGCGCCGCGACTGGCGCTGCCGAAGGACCTGGACGGGCTGGCCTCGCAGGCGGGCCGGGAATTGCTGGTCGGGCTGCGCGCGGAGGCCATCTCGCTGGCTCGCGACACCGTGCCGGCAAGCCCTTGCCAGCGCCCGATCGAGGTCGACATCGACCTGATCGAACCCACCGGCGCCGACACGCTGGTGGTGTTCCGCGTGGCCGGCCAGGACGTCACGGCGCGCCTCGAACCCGACGCCGACGTCCACGCGGGCACCCGCGCCCGCCTGCTGCTCGACCTGCGCAAGCTGGTGTTCTTCGACCCCGGCAGCGGCCAGCGCCTCGGCTGAGCGCCTGGGCCTCGGCCGCCGGCGGCAGCAACGATCCGATTCCGCCCCGGCACGGCCGGCAGCACCACACTCTTTGTTGTACTTCACACAGACTTTGTTGGATCTAATACGTCGGGCTATACTGAGTCCCTGGACCCACCACCCACGAGGAGCCGGTCATGGGAGCCGCTGCCGAGCGCCAGGTGAGCGCGTCACAGGACCGTGGCGCACTGGCCAGGATGGTCATGGCCTTGCTCGACCACTGGAAGCTGAGCACCGAGGATCAGGCGGCGCTGCTGGGAATCGCCGCGAGCAACCGCGCGGCACTGTCGAACTACCGCAGCGGCAAGCCCATCGGCACCAGCCGTGACCAGTACGAACGCGTCGGTCACCTGCTGGGCATCCACAAGAACCTGCGCCTGCTGTTTCCGCGCAACCGCGATCTGGCCTACCGCTGGATGAGCACCCGCAACAAGGCCTTCGACAACCTGACCCCCGTCGAGGTGGTGAAGCAGTGGGGTTTCGCGGGACTGCTGATGGTGCGCGGCTACCTGGATCGCGCCCGCGGTCTTTGATCGGCAACCCGCGCATGAGTTCGCTGTTCGACCGGCTCAGGCTGGCTGACTTTCACCAGGACGTGCTGCGCAATATCGTGTCCCTGCGACAGTCGCAGGACCTGTTCGACGACCTGAGCGACGAGCCCGGCGAGTGGCTGCTGGCGCAGAAGGTGGAAGGCGAGGTCAAACCGCCTCCGTATCGCTCGCCCACGCCGATCATCGATCGCCCCTTCGAGGATGCCGCGTGGTTCAACGCCATCGCGTGGCCCTTCCAGCACCGGCAGACCAGCCGGTTCTCCGACGGCAGCTTCGGCGTCTGGTACGGATCCGAGTCGGTCGAGACCACGGTCCACGAGTCCGCCCACCACTGGTACCACGGCCTGCTGCGCGATGCGGGCTTCGAGGGGCTGGAGGTCGTGTCGGAGCGCAAGGTGTATGCGGTGGCCTGCGACGCCGCGCTGCTGGATTTGCGCGAGGCCGTCGCCGAGTACCCCGATCTCCTGCATCCGTCGGACCATGCCCTGTGCCGGTCGGTGGGAGCCAGGATTCACCGCGAGGGCCACCCCGGGCTGCTGACGCGCTCGGTTCGCCGCCCCGCCGGCGAGAACGTGGCCGTCTTCCATCCCGCGGTGCTCTCCGATCCCCGGCACGACTGCCAGCTGAGCTATCGGCTGCAAGGCGGGCGCATCGTGGTGGAGAAACAGCCCGGGATCGCGTGGATCACGCTGGATGTGGGCACCGTCGGCGAATAGCCGGGCAGGGTGCGTGCGGCGCAAGCCCTGCGCAAGGTGGCGCTACGCCGACTCGGCGGCCGTCACCAGGCGCTCGGCGGCGTCCGGCCTGCCGAACAGGTAGCCCTGGAAGCGCAGGCAGCCGAGCCTGCGCAGGGCCTCGTGCTGCTCTTGCGTTTCGACGCCTTCGGCCACCACGGTGAGCCCCAGGCTGTCGCCCAGCGTCAGCACGGCGCGCACGATGGCGGCGTCGTTCGAGTCCTCGAGCAGGTCGCGCACGAAGGACTGGTCGATCTTGAGCTGGCGCAGCGGCAGGCGCTTGAGGTAGGCCAGCGACGAATAGCCGGTCCCGAAATCGTCCAGCGAGAAACGCACGCCGAGCTCCTGCAGCTGGAGCATCTTCTCGGCGACGCCTTCGAGGTCGTGCGCGAGCACGGACTCGGTCAGCTCGAGCTCCAGCAGATTCGGGTCGGCCCCGCTCACTTCCAGGGCACGCGCGACCTGCGACACGAAATCCGGGTGGTGCACCTGGCGCGCGCTGACGTTGACCGAGAGAACCAGGGAGCGATGATCGGGAGAGTCCCGCCACGCCGCGAGCCGGGCGCACGCGGTGCGCAGGATCCACTCGCCCAGCGCGATGATCTGTCCGCTCGATTCGGCCGCGGCGATGAACACGCCGGGCGCGATCGCCCCCTTGCCGGGATGCTCCCAGCGCGCCAGCGCCTCCGCCGCGACGACACGGCCCGCGTCGTCCACGATGGGTTGGTACACCAACCGGAATTGCCGGAACCGAAGCCCCTCCTTGAGCAGGGACTCCAGCTCGGCCCGCCGACCGAGCGCCACCTGCATGCTGGGGTCGAAGCACTTGACCTGGTTGCGTCCGGCGGATTTGGCCTCGTACATGGCCAGGTCGGCGCGCTTGAGCAGATCGTCGCCGGGCTCCTCGCCCTCGCGTCGCGCGACCAGCGACAGCAGCGCGACCCCGATGCTGGCACTGATGGTGTAGGACACCTCGTCCAGCACGATCGGCTCGCCGACCAGGTCGCGCCGCAGCTCTTCGGCCATGGCCTTCACGCCGGCCATCACGGCGGCGGTTTCATGCCCGAGGTTCTCGGCCAGCACGACGAATTCGTCGCCTCCCAGGCGCGCCAGCGTGTCGCCTTGTCGCACGTTGTGGCGCAGGCGCTCGGCGACGCGTTGCAGCAACTGATCCCCCTTCGCGTGCCCCAGGGTGTCGTTGAGCAGCTTGAAGTTGTCGAGATCGATGAACAGCAGCGCGCCATCGGAACCCGTGCGGGCGAAGTTGTCGAATGCCTGCTGGATCCGGTCCAGCAGCTGGGTTCGGTTCGGCAGCTTGGTCAGGGGGTCGTAGAAGGCGAGGTGGCGAATCCTTTGCTCGCTGCGCTTGATCTCCGTGACGTCGGTCGAGATGCCGCACAGCGCGTAGATGCGGCCGTCCTGGTCGCGCAGCGGCTGCTTGACGGTGAGAAAGCTGCGCGGCGTCTGGCCGCCCCGCTCCAGGCTCTGCTCCTCGAGCGTGATGCGCTCGCCGCCACGCAGCACGGCTTCATCGGCCGAGCGGATCTGCTCGGCGGTGCGCGCATCGAACAACTCGTCGTCGCGCATGCCGACGACGTCGGCGGCCGGGCGCCCGAACATCTCCGCGACCTTGTGGTTCACGTACTGGTAGCGCAGCTCCTGGTCCTTGATGTAGATGTAGGCGCCCACGTTGTCGAGAATCACCGAGAGCTTGCCTTCGCTGACCTTCAGCTCGCGCGTTCTCTCGCGCACCCGGCGGCGCTGCCAGAACGTCGTCGCCACCGCCGACAGGAACAGCAGCGCCAGGGCCGCCAGGCCCCACCACACCGCCGGCGGGATCCTGGTCTTCTGGGTGTCGACCCGCCACTTGGTCAGGATGCGGAAGTAGATCGAGTCCGGGTCCGCCTGCCAGGTCGACAGATCGCTGTCGATGCGCTGCAGCAGCGTGCCATCGATTCCCTTCGGCGTGACGAAGTACAGCCGCGTGGGGTCGAAGATGACCGGCGTGCTTCTCAAGCCGTAGCGCAACGCCGCGGCGTCGCCGAAGTAGTTGTTCGCCGCCACGACGTCCGCCTTGCCGTCGGCCGTCAGCTGGAAGGCCCGGTTCATCGAAGCGACCGCAACGATGTCGACATCGCGGATGCCGAAGTTCTGCAGCATCTGTTCCAGATACGACTGCTGGACCGAGCCGGCGAGCACGGCCAGGCGCATGCCGGACAGGTCGTGCACCGTGGAGATGCGCGCCCCCGGATTGCGGTACAGCTCGGACCAGCTGAACAGCGCCGGCACCGTGCCGAAATCCATCGTGCGCGCGCGATCCAGCGTGAACGCCACGTCGGGCATGAGGTTGATGCGCCCGTCGCGCACGTCGGCAAGGCACTGCGTCCATTCGCAGGGGACCGGCTCGATGCGCCAGCCCTCGCGCCGGGCGACGTTCGTGACAATGTCGCCGAAGATGCCCGAAATGCGTCCGTCCTGCAGAAAGATCTTCGGGGGGTTGTCGTAGACGCCCACGCGGACCAGGCGCATGCCGGCCGCGTCGGCCATGCGGCAGGGCAATCCCAGGCCGATCAGCAACAGCCCGACAGCGGCCCGCCTCCCGATTCGCCACGCAAGACTGGGGATTCGTTCCATCGTGGTTGCGTCGCGTGTGGTGATCCCGCTCGAATGGACTGTCCATGCGATCGGGCCACGCCGTGGAGACTTCGCACGCAGCCACGTGGCAGCGATCGGCTCGCTGTGCAGACACGAGCCAGAGTAGCAAAGAAAGCGATCGGGGTCACTTCGGCGCGACGCCGACCCGCGCCGGCGGGCGGGCGCCGCCGCCTTGTCGAATCAGCCGCGCCGCGCGCCGCCGTCCGTCGGGGAGGCCATCGCCGGCAGCGCCGCCTCGATGGCGGCGGCGACGGCCAGCAGCCGCCGGTCGCTGCCGGCGGCGCCGTCGATCTCCAGCCCGACCGGCAGCCCGCCGGCGAAGCCGACGGGAATGCTGATGCCGGGAAGCCCCGCGTTGCTGCCGGGGTCGGTGTTGCGGATCACGGTGGCGAAGGTCGGGCAGGCGCGCCCGTTGTGCATGAAGGTCTCGTCCTCGCCGAGCAGCGGTGCGGTGCACGGCGTCGTCGGAAACACCAGGGCCCGCACGCCCGTGGAGTCGAAGGCCTCGCGATACAGCGCCTGCAGGCGCGCGCGTGCCGCGAGCGCGCCCCGATAGGCCGCCTCGGGGACCGCGCCGGCGCCCAGCAGAGGCTCGACGATGGCCTTCACGTCGGGACTGCGCACGCCGGCGACCAGCGTGGCGAGATCGACGCCGCGATCCTTGTCCCGCAGGTAGGCCGTCATGTCGCGCACGAATTCATGGAGGGCAACGATGAAACTGACCTCGCCGTTGAGTTCGGCAAGCCCGGGCAGCGCCACGTCGACGAACTCGACTCCGCGCGCGCGCAATGCGTCGAGCGCGTGCTGCACGCTGGCCTGCACGCCGGGGTCGAGGTCGTCCCGGAACGCACCGTCCGGCAACCCCAGGCGCAGACCTCGAAGCGGCACTTCGGCGAGCGGCGCCGGTTCGCCGGCGAGCACGCCGTCGAGCATGGCCAGGTCGGCCACGCTGCGGGCCAGCGGGCCGGCCGTGTCGCGTGTCGCGGAGATGGGAGCGATGCCGTCGGCGCTGACACGCCCGACGCTGGGTCGCAGGCCGAACACGCCGCAGAACGACGCGGGCACCCGCACCGACCCGCCGGTGTCGGTGCCGATCGCCGCCGGCACCAGGCGCGCCGCCACCGCGGCGCCCGCGCCGCCGCTGCTGCCGCCGGGGGAGCGTCGCGAGTCCCACGGGTTGCGCACCGCACCGGTGCAGGCGTTGTTCGACGTGATGCCGAAGGCCAGCTCGTGCATCCCGAGCTTGCCGGGGATCAGCGCGCCGGCGGCACGCAGCCTGCGGACCAGCGCGGCGTCGGCGTGGCTGGCACGCCCCTGCAGCGCCGCGGTTCCGTTGCCGCAGGCGAAGCCGAGGGCATCGATGTTGTCCTTTAGTGCCACCGCGACGCCGAGCAGCGGCGCGCGCTCGCCGGCATCCAGGCGAGCGTCGGCGCGGCGCGCCTGCGCCAGCAGGCCCTCGGCGTCGAACTGCACGTAGCAGTTCAGCGGGCGTTCCCGCTCGGTGCGGCGGATCCACGCGGTGGCCAGCTCGACACTGGAGACATCGCGGCGGGCAAGGGCCTGCGCGGCTTCGCAGGCGCTGAGGTCGGTCGGGTCCATGGGCATGCCTCCACTGTCCAGGCCCGCAGCGTAGGCGGCGCGGCAGCGTCGCGCACCTAGCGGGACCGCTAGGGATGTGCGGGTTTGCACCGACGGGACCGGTGCGCCGCCTTATCGACGCGGGGGTTGGCTTCTTCTAAGATCGACGAGCCCATCCGGGGTACGTGCCGCGCGCAGTGGCTGCCATGCACCTGTCCTCCAACCAATCCAGAGCCCTCGGCACCGTCATGCGGCTGCTCGCCGATGCCAACGACGGCGATGCACTGCGCGATGCCCTCGCGGTGCCGATGCTCGACCTGCTCGGCGCCGACCACTACACGTCGATGGCCTGGAACGGGCAGTCGCAGCGCTTCGAGCGCTTCACCGCGCTGAACGTCTCGCAAGAGAGCCTGCGCGACTGGGACACGTATTTCCGCTTCGTCGACCCGCTGACCTTCCGCATGATGCTGCGCCGCGGACCGACCCTGGCCACGCAGATCATGAGCCAGTCGGAATTGATGAAAAGCGAGTTCTTCAACGACTTCCTGCGTCGCGAGGGAATGCACTGGGGCGTCAACCTCTATTTCCACGACGACCACACCTGCGTCGGCGATTTCCGCATCTGGCGCGGCCGCGAACACGGCCAGTTCGGCCACTCCGAACTCGAACTGCTGCGCCTGATGGAGCCTGCCATCACCTCGGCACTGAGCCGGCTGCACTGGGAGCGCACGTCGGCTCCGGCGCAGGCGACCACGCAATGCGCCGAGGACCTGCTCGAGCGCACCGGGCGGCTGAGCCGGCGCGAGGCGCAAGTCGCCTGGCTGGTGGCCTGCGGCTGCCCCGACAAGCAGATCGCGCGCCGGCTCGCCATCAGCTATCCGACCGTGCGCTTCCACCTCGGCAACGTCTATCGCAAGCTGCGCGCGCGCAACCGGGCCATGCTGGCCGCGGCGGTGCGCGCGATGATCGACTCCGCCCACGACGCGTCCCGCGAGGTCGAGCGGGGCGCGAACTGAGCACGCCACACTAGCGATCCTGTTAGGTGTCGCGGCGGCGACGCCTTCCTAGACTGCGGCGACAACCCGTATCGCGACGGCGGACCGGCGAGTCGGTCGCTGCGCAAAGCGGGCCGCGCACGCCAAGGAGACCACCATGCGCCGCCGAGAATTCCTGTTGTCCGCCGCCGCGGCGGCGGGCGCCGCCGCCGCACCCGCCGCGCTTGCCGCCGAGCCGCTGAAAGTCGCGGTGATGATCCCGATGAGCGGACCGGCGGCCTTGTTCGGCCCCTCCAGCAAGAACTGCGCACGGATGGCCGCGGACACCTTGAACCGGGGCGGCGGCGTGCTCGGGCGCAAGGTGGAGTTGCTGTTCGGCGACGCCGGCGTCGCGCCCGCGGAGGCCGCGCAGACGGCGCTGCGGCTGTGGCGCGGCGAGGGCGCCGAGGCCGTCGTCGGCATGCACGACAGCGCGGTGCGCGATGCGCTGGTGCAGTTGTTCGACGGCCACGTCCCGTATGTCTACACGCCGGTGTACGAGGGCGGGGAATGCGCCCCGGGCACCTACATGACGGGCGAGACACCCGAGCAGCAGTTGCGTCCGGTGATTCCGTGGCTGGGCTCGACCCGCAAGGCGCGCTCCTGGTACATGATCGGCAACGACTACGTCTGGCCCCGGCGCACCAACGCCGTGGCGCGTGGCTACATCGCGCAGGCGGGCGCGCACGTCGTCGGCGAGGAGTACGTGCCGTTCGGGGTCGAGAACTTCGACGCCAACCTGGCGCGCATCCGCGCAAGCGGCGCCGACGCGGTGCTGGTGACCCTGGTCGGAGGCGCCTCGGTGGGTTTCAACAAAGCCTTCGCGAGCTTCGGGCTGAGTCATCGCGCGCTGCGCCTGGGGACCCTGATCGAGGAGAACACGCTGGCCGGAATCGGCGTGGCCGACGCGCACAACCTGTACTCCAGCATGGGGTATTTCGCGAACCTCGACACGCCGCGCGCGCGCGCCTTCGCCGCGGCCTACACGAAGCGCTTCGGAGCCCATGCCGCGCTGCTCAACGGCCTCGCCGAATCGGTCTACGAGGGCTTCCTGCTGCTCCACGCGATCGCCACCCGCGCGAAGTCGCTGCAGGTCGCGAAGATGGATCCGGCCAGCGAGGGCGCGCACTACGTTGGCCCGCGCGGCCCGGTCACGATGCATGCGCGCCATGTGCAGCAAAACATCTACGTCGCCGACGTGGGGCCCTCCGGATTCCAGGTGATCAAGACCTTCGACTCGGTGCCCTCGGGCCAGACCTGCAAGGTGTGACATGAGTCCCGGGCAGTTGCTGCTGCTGCACGGGCTCGACCTCGCGTACGCGCTGGCCAGCCTCGCGCTGGTCACGCTGGGCCTGGCCATCGCGTTCGGGCTGCTCGGCGTGATGAACATGGCGCACGGCGAGTTCGTCATGCTCGGCGCGTATTCGGCGGTGGCCGCGCAGCGCGCCGGCTGGCCGATGCCCGCGGGGCTGCTGCTCGGCGTCGCCACCTGCGCCGTCGTCGGCTACGTCGTCCATCGCTGGCTGCTGCGGCCGCTGTACGCGCGCCCCTTCGACACCCTGCTGGCCACCTGGGGCCTGGCGCTGCTGCTGCGCAAGCTGGTGGAGGCCGTGTTCGGGCGCGGCTACTACAACGTGCAGCCTGCCTTCGGCGGCCCGCTGCGCATGTTCGGCGTCGACTACCCGGCGTATCGCGTGGCGCTGATGGCGCTGGTGGTGGCGCTGCTGCTGGTGCTGTACCTCTGGTACCGGCGCAGCACGGCCGGCCTGCGGGTGCGCGCGATGGTCTCCAACCCGCTGCTGGCGCAGGCACTGGGAATCGACACCCAGCGACTCGCGGCCTGGAGCTTCGTCATCGCGGTGGCGCTGGCCGGGCTCGCCGGCGTGCTGCTCGCGCCGCTGGTCCCGGTGGAGCCCGGAATGGGCGTGCACTTC
Organism: Pseudomonadota bacterium; assembly: GCA_021816585.1. Lineage (GTDB taxonomy): Bacteria > Pseudomonadota > Gammaproteobacteria > Burkholderiales > Burkholderiaceae_C > Thiomonas_A. The sequence continues at coordinate 24,041 of JAKAXL010000033.1, forward strand.
CTGCTCGACGCGTTCTTCGCGCTGGTCGTCGGCGGTCTCGGCAGCTTCGGGGCCTTCACCGGCGGCGTCACCGTGGTCGGCGGTGCGCAATCGCTGCTCAGCGGGGCGTTCAGCAGCACCGTGGGCTATGCGGCGGTGCTCGTCGTGTCGGTGGTCTTTCTCTGGCTCAGGCCCGATGGACTCTTTGCGCGACGCTAGGCCCGCCGCGTGGGTCGCGCTGGCTCTGGTCGCCTTCGGCTGGATCGCCGGCGGCTTCCAGTCCTACGAACTGGGGCTGTACGTGATCTACGGCATCGCCACGCAGGGCGTGGCGCTGTGCTGGGGGCGCCTGGGCTTCCTGTCGCTGGGCAACGCGCTGTTCTTCGGCATGGGCGCGTACCTGTGCGGCGCCGTGATGAAGGCCGCGGCGCTGCATCCCGGCTGGTACGCCGCGCTGCCGCTGGCGCTGTTGCTGCCCGCGCTGCTCGCCTACGTGGTGGCGCGGCTGCTGTTCGCGAGGACGACTCGCAGCGGGCCGTATTTCGCGCTGGTCACGCTGGCGTTGACCATGCTGGGCTACCTGGTCGCGCAGCAATGGAGCGGGGTCACCGGCGGGTACAACGGCATGCTGGGAATCCCGAGCCTGCCGGGCTTCGACCGCTACGGCAATCTCTACTGGGTCGTCGTGTGCGCCGCCGTGGCCTCGACATGGCTGCTCTCCACGCTGCTCGCCAGGCCGCTGGGAATCGCCTGGAGCGCGATCTCGCAGCACGAACCGCGCATGCAGCTGTACGGCTACGCGACCGACCGCATGAAGGCGTGGGCGTTCGCACTGTCGGCGCTGCTGGCAGCCCTCGCCGGTTGCCTGTTCGCCTGGCAGCAGGGACTGGTCACGCCGCAGTCGATCGGCTTCGGACTGTCCACCGACTTCGTGATCTGGGCCGCCGTGGGCGGCAAGTCGAGCCCGGTGGGTGCCTTGCTCGGCGCGGTGGGCATCGGCTATGCGTCGATGCTGATGCGCCAGCACTTCGGCGAATGGGAGGTCGTGGTCGGCGCGGTGTTCATCGCCGTCGTGCTGTATCTGCCGCAGGGGCTGGCGGGGATCTGGCAGCGCCGCGGCGGCCGCCAGGCCCCGTCGGCGCCGGACCTCGACGCGCCGCCCGCGGCGGCGGCGGCCGCACCGTTGCGCCTGGAGCTGCGCGACGTGCATGCGGCGCAGGGCGGCGTGCGCATTCTCGACGGCCTCAGCCTGTCCCTGGACGGGCCCGGGATCCGCAGCGTGATCGGCCCGAACGGCGCCGGCAAGACCTCCACCTTCAACGCCGTCGTCGGCCAGTTGCGGCTGCAGCGAGGCGCCATCATGCTCGACGGCAGCGACATCGCCGGGCTCGAGCCCTGGCGCGTGGCGCGTCGCGGCATCGGGCGCAAGTTCCAGGTGCCGACGGTGTTCGCGCAGCTCAGCGTGGCCGACAACCTGCGCCTGGCGCTGTGGGCCGGGCGCTTGCGCGGCACCGCGTGGCTGGGCAGACGCGCGCTGCGCTGGCGCAGCGATCTGCTCGAGGAACTGCGGCGGCTGTTCCCGGTGCTCGCGCAGCAGTCGCAGCGCAGCGCGGGCGAACTCTCGCAGGGCCAGCGCCAGGCGCTGGAGTTCGCGATGACCGTACTTCCCGAACCCCGGCTGCTGCTGCTCGACGAACCCTGCGCCGGGCTGTCGCCAGCCGAGACCGCGCACATGGCGCAGGCGATCCGCGCGGTGGTCGCGCGCATCGGTGCGGCGGCATTGCTCATCGAGCACGACATCAGCGCGGTGGCGGCGATGGGCGGCGAGGTGTTCGTGCTGCACCAGGGCGCTCTGCTCGCGCGCGGCGAGCTGGCGGCGATCCAGGCGGAGCCGGCGGTGCGCGCGGTCTACGCAGGGGGCAGCAAATGATGCGCCCGCGGCCGTCCGCCCCCGCGCGCGGTCTGCGGTTCGAGGCCCTGGACTGCGGCTACGGCGACACCACCGTGGTGCGCGGCGTCTCGGGCGGCATCGAGCGCGGGCAGGTGCTCGGGGTGCTGGGACGCAACGGCGTCGGCAAGAGCACGCTGCTCAAGGCGCTGGGCGGCGTGCTCGCGCCCGCGGCGGGGCGCGTGGTGTGGGACGGCACGGACGTGACGCGCCTGCCGTTGCACCGGCGCCGCGCCCACGGGATCGGCTACACGCCGCAGGACGACATCGTGTTCGGCGAACTCAGCGTGGCGGAGAACCTGTACCTGCACCTCGACTCGCGCGACGCATCACGCTACGCGCGGCTGTACGAGGCCTTCCCGCTGCTTGCGCAGCGGCAGACGCAGCGGGCCGGCTCGCTGAGCGGCGGCGAGCGCAAGCTGCTGTCCTTCGCGCGCGCGCTGGCACTGGACACGCCGCTGACCCTGCTCGACGAACCGACCGAGGGCGTGCAGCCGGAGAACGTCGAGCGCATGGGGCGGATCATCCGCGAGCGCTGCGCGAACTCGGCCAGCTTCGTCGTTGTCGAACAGCACCTGGACTGGGTGATGTCGGTCGCCGACACGCTGCTGATCCTGGATCACGGCGAAGTCGTGGCAAGCGGCCCGACCGCGGAGCTGCAGCGGGCGCAGGTCGAGCGGCACCTCGTTGTCTGAGGCGAGGGGCTGTGACCCTGTGCAGGGTGTCGTCGCATCACGGCTGCTTCCCGCCAGGACGCAGGACGTCGTCATCGGCGTCGGCGTCGGCGGCGGCGAGACCCGCCCGAGCCGATCGTGGAACGCAGCCCATCGCGGTCGCCGTCGATGCTCTCGCGTGCCGATGTGGCGGTCGGGCCTCAGGGCTGCGCCACCGCGACGGATTGGGGACTGGTCCCTGCCGCGAAGGGCGAGCCTGTGATCGGTGTGAGCGCGCCGGTGATCGGGTCGACGGTGTACGCCGAAACGTTGTTGGCGCCGTTGTTCACCACATAGACAAAGGTCCCGGCAGGATTGACCGCGACGCAAGCCGGACTGTTTCCCGCCGCGAACGGTGACCCCGCGACCGACGTGAGCGCGCCGGTCGTCGCATCGATGGCATAGGCCAGGACGCTGCTGCTGCCACTGCCCGCCACGTAGGCGAAGGTGCCTGCGGCATTGATCGCGATCGCCGAGGGGTTGGTTCCCGTCGCCACCGCCGACCCCACGGGCGTGAGCGCGCCGGTCGTGGCGTCGATGGCGTAGGCGGCGACGCCGCCGTTCAGGTTCGCCAGGTAGGCGAAGGTGCCGGCGGGATCGACCGCGATGGCCTGGGGGTTGGCTCCGGTTTTCCGCATGGTCGTCCCTGACCCGGACACGGAACGCACGCTGTTCGACGTGATGGTGCCGTCCGTACTACACGGCGCACGCAGCGGCCTCTACGGCGGGACCGTCATGGCGGCCACCATCGCCTGGATGTTCTGGGACGAGCGCCGCAGCCCGGCGTTTTCCCTGTGGTTCGGCGCACTGGCGCTGTCGGTGCTGTTGCGCGGGCGCCTGCTGCGGGCCTGGCGCCGCCCTGGCGTCCGGCTGGGCCGGCCTCATGTCCATCGGCTGACAGCGGTCTACGCGGCTGTCGGCGTCCTGTGGGGGCTCGCCGGCTGGGCCTTCAACCACGCGGGCCCCGGTCGATGGCAGGAATTCGCGCTGCTGACGTGTCAGTACCTGCTGCTCGTCAGTTCGACGGTCGCCCTCTCGGGCTACCTCCCGGTCTACGCGGCATTCTCCACGGCCATGTGCATGCTGATCCCGATTCCGTGGATGACCGGCGGCACCCGCGAGGGGGTGATCGTCGGCATCGGAACCGCGGCCACCTTCGTCAGCGGCCTCAGCTTCGCGCTCCATCATGCGCGAACCCAGGCGGAATCGATCAGGATGCGATTCGAACTCGAGGCAACCGACGCACAGATGCGCGAGATCGAACGCGCCCGGATCCTGAGCGAGGAGCGGCAGCGCCTGATGCAGGACATGCACGACGGATTGGGTTCATCGCTGGTCAGCACCTTGCGCGCATTGGAGCGCGGTGAACTGGAAAGCGGCAACGCCGCACGCATGCTCCGGACCTGCCTCGACGATCTCAAGCTGGTGATCGATTCGATGGAATCCGTCGACGCGGACCTGCTGCTCCTTCTGGCGACCCTGCGGACCCGCCTGGGTCCGCGGCTCAAGGCCGGCGGCATCGCACTGCGCTGGGAAGTTGCCGATGTCCCCGAACTCCCATGGCTCGATGCCCGGAACTCCCTGCACATCCTGCGGATCCTGCAGGAGGCGTTCACCAACATCATCAAACACGCTGGAGCCACGGAAATCCGCGTGGCGACCTGGACGGCGGACGGCAACATCGGGATCGTCATCGCCGACAACGGGCGCGGCTTCGCGCTCGGCGATGCCGGCCGAGGTGCTGGCAAGGGTCTGGCGAACCAGGTGCGCCGGGCGGAATCGATCGGCTCGACGATCGCCTGGACATCCGGGAACCCGGGCACCTGCGTGACTCTCGTATTGCCGATCGAGGGAAAAGCTCCCAATCCGTGAACTCGGCATTCGGCCGGGCCCGGCGCGCTGAAGAACAAGGATGCCGCGGATGTGCTCGCAGCCGACTACTTCGAACCAAGGGCGACGCGACCATCTGCTTCCGGCGCAGCGGGTGCTGGCTGCGCCTTGCGCTGAGCCTTTTCCGCCTTCTTGCGCTTCTTCTGCTGCTCGCGTTGTCGCTTTTCGAACTGGTAATTGGGCTTGGCCATGGGCTTCCTTTCCACCTGTCGGGAGGGTGAGGCCGGCGGAGCTGACAGGGCGCTCGCCATGAATCAACGCTGGGCGTAACCCGCGGCTGCGCGCTTGACGCGCTCGAAATCCCCTGCCCGCAGAGCCTGCAAGGGCGTGCGCGCTTGCCCCGACTCAGGCCTGGCTATCGATCCCTTGGGCATGCTGAAGAACAAGAACCCGGACCCGCCAGAGAGCTTGCCCAAGAGCTTGGAGACAGCCTCCACCTGGCGGCGCTGCAGCGAGGCATCGGCGTAGAACGCCGGGTAGCCGCGACGAGCGCCGAGGTCGACGTAGAACAGCCGGCTTGCGGTCACCGCCTTGCTCATGGCTTGGCGACCGATGCCTCCAAAAGCGACGCCATTTCCGCGCGAACGCGCTCCAGAATGGCCATCGCGCTCCAGAATGGCCATTGCGCGCGAGATTTCTTGGCGAGACCGGAGGTTGCGCACGCGCTCGACGACGGGTTTTCCGCCCAGCGTCAGCGCGTGCTCCGCCGCCTTGAAGTTTTCGATCAAGCCGTGGGCGCTGGTCGCCTGTCGCTTTCGGGTCCCGGAGGACTCCCGGGTTTGGACTGTCGTCATGATCGTGATCCTTCGGAGTCCAAGTCTACCCCTTCGTGTCTGTCAACCAAGGCAACCCAGTCAACCTGAACTCTGCGAGCGCAAGCCGTACGAACTCGGGGCCTGC
>JAKAXL010000034.1 GCA_021816585.1 Pseudomonadota bacterium
CGCGCCGACGCCCCGCGCAGCCTCCTAGAATCGGCGAAACACCCGCAGGCCGCAAGAAACTGCCAGGAGGAGACCGCCATGCGCATCCTGATCGCCGAGGACGACCAGGTTCTGGCCGACGGGCTGACGCGATCGTTGCGCGCCAGCCACTACGCCGTCGACCAGGTCGGCGATGGCGTCAGCGCCGACCACGCGCTGCACGCCGGCAGTTTCGACCTGCTGATCCTCGACATCGGCCTGCCCCGGCTGTCGGGCTTCGAGGTGCTCAAGCGCCTGCGCAGCCGAGGCGACAGCCTGCCGGTGCTGATCCTCACCGCCGCCGACAACCTCGAGGACAAGGTGCGCGGACTCGATCTGGGCGCCGACGACTACATGGCCAAGCCCTTCGAGCTGGCCGAGCTGGAGGCGCGGGTGCGCGCGCTGACCCGCCGCGGCATGGGGGCGACGAGTTCGGTCATCCGCCACGGCCCGCTCAGCGTGGACCTTTCGGGGCGGGTGGTGATGATCGACGACCGCGTGGTCGACCTGTCGGCACGCGAGCTGGCGCTGCTGGAAGTGCTGCTGCAGCGGGCCGGACGCCTGGTCAGCAAGGACCAGCTGGTCGACCACCTGTGCGTGTGGGGCGAGGAGGTCAGCACGAACGCGATCGAGGTGTACATCCACCGCCTGCGCAAGAAGATCGAGACCGGCCCGGTGCGCATCGCCACCGTGCGCGGCCTGGGCTACTGCCTGGAGCGCATCGCCGGCGCGCAACCGGCGCAGGCCGCCTGAGCCATGTCGGCCCGCGCGCAAGCCGCGCCGGCCGCGGCCGAGGCCGCCCCCCGGCAGCGCCCGCTGCGCCAGCGCTCGCTGTTCGGCGAGATCCTCGACTGGATGCTGGTGCCGCTGCTGCTGGTGTGGCCGGTGGCCATCGGCATCACCTTCCTGGTCGCGCAGGCCATCGCCACGCAGCCCTTCGACCAGGGACTGCAGCGGCGCCTGGGGGTGCTCGCCGAATGGGTCGCCAGTTCCGGCTCCACCCTGCCGCGCGCCGCGCCCGGTGCGTCGGCTCCCGGCGAGGACCTGCTGACCCAGTTGCGCAGCGCCAACGGGCGCGTGCTCGCCGGCGATCCGCGCCTGCCCCCGGCGCCGCGCGGCCTGTGGCCGCGCGACGACACGACGCATCTGCGCGACGCCGAGGTCGGCGGCCAGCGCATGCGCATCGCCTGGCGCTGGGTGCAGCCGGCGCACGGCCCGCAGGAGATGGTGCAGGTGGCCGAGGGCCTGCAGCAGCGCTCGCAGCTGGCGCGCAACATCGTGCGCGGAGTGATCCTGCCGCAGTTCGTCATCGTCCCGATCTCCATCCTGCTGGTGTGGTTCGGGCTGGGCCAGGGCATCATCCCGCTGGACGAACTGCAGGCGCGCATCCGGCGCCGCCGCCCCGACGACCTCAGCCCGATCGACCAGCGCGAGGCGCCGGAGGAGATCGCGCCGCTGGTGGACTCGATCAACGGCCTGCTCGAGCGACTGGAGCAATCGATCGTCACGCGCAAGCGCTTCATCGCCGACGCCGCGCACCAGCTGAAGACGCCGCTGGCGGGACTGCGCATGCAGGCCGAGCTGGCGCAGCGTCAGACCGACCCCGACGAACTGCGCACCAGCCTGCGCCAGATCGAGGTCTCGGTGGTACGCACGACCCGCATGGTCAACCAGCTGCTGGCGCTGGCGCGCGCGGAAAACCACGCGGCGCTGGCGCAGCGCAGCCCGGTACGCCTGGACCTGCGCCAGCCGGTGCGCGAGGCGCTGCAGGAACTCGCGCCGATGGCGCTGGCCAAGTCCCTGGACCTCGAGTTCGACGCCCCGGAACACGCGCTGTGCGTGTGGGGCAACGTGATGCTGCTGCAGGAGCTGGCGAAGAATCTGCTGGACAACGCCATCGCCTACACGCCGGCCGGCGGGCGCATCGTGGTGCGCCTGCGCCAGCTCGGTGAACACGTCATGCTGGCGGTCGAGGACACCGGGCTGGGGATCGCGCAGGCGGAGCGCGAAATGGTGTTCCGGCCCTTCTACCGCGTGCTGGGCACCGGGCACGACGGCAGCGGGCTGGGGCTGTGCATCGTGCAGGAGATCGCGCGCCAGCACGCGGCCGCGGTCAGCCTGGACGACAACCCGATGTGCAGCGACCCGTCGCACCCCGGGCTGGTCGTGCGCGTGCACCTGCCCGGCGCCCCGGCGCCGGAGCCGGACCCGGGCTGAACGGGCCCGCCCCCCGGCGTGCGGATCAGGAGCCGCGGGTCTTGCGCGCCGCCGGGGTCTTTTTCGCGGCCGGAGCCGGCTTCGCGGCAGTCTTCGCGGCGGGCTTCGCGGCAGTCTTCGCGGCGGGCTTCGCCGCGGTCTTGCGCGCGGCGCCCCTGGCGGCCGGCGCGCCCGGACGCGGCGCGAACTCGAATCCCACCTTGCCGTCGCTCTGGCGCACCAGGAAGGCCTTGAACTTGCGGCGGGTGCGCGCCGAGATGAAGCCGTCGAGCAGGTCGGTGCGACCGTCGGCCAGCAGCTTGCGCATCTGCGACGGGTCGATCGGCTGCTGCAGGATGATCTTGCCGCTGCGGAAGTCGCAGCTCGGCGCCGGCCCCACGCTGTGCTCGCAGACGTAGGAGCTGCCGGACTCGAACACGCGAGCGCCGCATTTCGGGCAGGCCCCCAGCGGCTCCTGGGCGCTGAAGTCGGGCGCCTCGGAGCTGTCCGCGGCGCCGGCCTGGCCGAAGTCGAACTCCAGCTTGTACTGCCCCGTGCCGCCCTCGCGCGCCAGGCGCAGCTCGGCGGCGAAGGGGCGCCCCATCTTGCTGCGAAAACCCGTCAACGGACCGAGGTGCTTGTCGGCCAGCAGGGTCTCGACCTCCTGCAGCTCGAAACTGCGCCCGCCGGGGTGCTTGCCGATCGAGAAATCGCACTGCGTGCAGGCGAATCGGTGGTAGTTCTCGCGCACCACGCCGCCGCAGTTCGGGCACGGCGTGCGCAGCGTCGCGTAGTCCCCCGGCACGCTGTCGCGGTCGAATTCCTTGGCGCGGCGCACGATGGTCTCGGTCATCGCCGCGATCTCGTGCATGAACGCATCGCGCGGCATCTGCCCACGCTCCATCTGCGCCAGCTTGTGTTCCCACTCGCCGGTCAGCTCGGGCTTGGTCAGCTCCTCCACGCCCAGGCCGCGCAGCAGGGTCATCAACTGGAAGGCCTTCGCGGTCGGCACCAGTTCGCGCCCCTCGCGCAGCATGTACTGCTCGGCCAGCAGCCCCTCGATGATCGACGAGCGCGTGGCCGGCGTACCCAGGCCCTTGCCGGCCATGGCCTCGGCGTATTCCTCGTCGCCGACCATCTTGCCGGCGTTTTCCATCGCGCTGAGCAGCGTGGCCTCGGTGTAGCGCGCCGGCGGACGGGTCTTCAGCTCGAGCAGATCGACGCCGTCGGCCCGCACCGGCTCGCCGGGGGCCACCGCCGGCAGGTCGGCCTCGTCGCCCTGCTGCGCGCGACCGTGGATCTCCAGCCAGCCCGGCACCACCAGGATGCGCCCCTCGGTGCGGAAGCGGTGCTCGCCGACGCGGCTGACGCGCGTGGTCACGAGGAACTCGGCCGCCGGGTAGAACACCGACAGGAAGCGCCTGGCCACCATGTCGTAGAGCTTGGCCTCGGCCTCCGACAGCGAACGCGGCTGCTGGTTGGTCGGAATGATGGCGAAGTGGTCCGACACCTTGGAGTTGTCGAACACCCGCTTGCTCGGCTTGACGTAGCCCTGCTCGAGGGCGCGCTGCGCGAAGCCGGCCAGCGGCCCGCCGTCCTCGGACATCGCGCGCAGCGTGTCGCGCGCCACCCCGACGTAGTCCTCCGGCAGGTGGCGCGAATCGGTACGCGGGTAGGTCAGCGCCTTGTGCCTCTCGTACAGCGACTGCGCCAGCGACAGCGTCATCTTGGCGGAAAAGCCGAAGCGCGAATTCGCCTCGCGCTGCAGCGTGGTCAGGTCGAACAGCGCCGGCGACATCTGGGTCGTCGGCTTCGACTCGTCGTGCACCTCGGCGGCTGCGCCCGTGCAGGCGTCGACCACGGCCTGCGCCTGCGCGCGGTCCCACAGCCGGTCGGCGCGCCGGTCGGCGTCGGCGTCCTTCTTGAACTCGGGGTCGAACCACTTGCCGACGTACTCGCCCGAGGCCGCGGCGAAACGCCCCTGCACCTCGAAGTACGGACGCGCCACGTGGCGCCGGATCTGTTCCTCGCGCGCCACCACCACCGACAGCGTCGGCGTCTGCACGCGCCCCACCGGGGTCAGGAAAAAGCCCCCGTCGCGCGAATTGAACGCGGTCATCGCGCGTGTGCCGTTGATGCCGACCAGCCAGTCGGCCTCGCTGCGGCAGCGCGCGGCATCGGCCAGCGGCAGCATGTCGGCGTCGCTGCGCAGATGCGCGAAACCGTCGCGGATGGCCTGCGGAGTCATCGACTGCAGCCACAGGCGGCGCACCGGCTGGCGCGCCGACGCGTATTGCTGGATCAGGCGGAAGATCAGTTCGCCCTCGCGCCCGGCGTCGCAGGCGTTGACCACGTCGGTCACGTCCTTGCGCTTGAGCAGCTTGACGATCGCCGACAGCCGCGAGCGGGTCTTCTCGATCGGCTTGAGGTCGAAATGCGGCGGCATCACCGGCAGGTGGGCGAAGCTCCACTTGCCGCGCTTGACCTCGAAGGCCTCGGGGGCGCCGATCTCCACGAGGTGCCCGACCGCCGACGTGACGACGTAGGAATCGCTCTCGAAGTACTCGTCGTGCTTGTCGAACTTGCCGGCGACCGGGGTGAGCGCTCGCACGATGTCTTGCGCGACGCTGGGTTTTTCGGCGATGACCAGGGTTTTGCTCATGGTGGCTTTGGACACGGACTGCAGGAACCGACGGACCGGCTGCGCGAACCCCCGTGCACGCCGGGTCATGCGCGGATCATGCGCGCCTCGCATCCTTACAATGGCGCGCGGCATGCCCGGCTGACGCCGATCACCGCCGCGGAAAAGCCCCGCGCGGTGCCGGGAGCCGCCGTCGCGCCCCCGCCCCGGGTCGCGGCCCCTGCGAGGGCCGCGATCGATGTTTCTTTTTTTACTTTAACCAGTTTCGTGGCCGCCTTGCACATCAGCAGTCGGCGCCCAGGCGCCGCCCCCCCCTCCCGTCCGGCCTGCGCGCGCGGCGCGCGCACCGAGGTGCGCGATTCGCCGGTGCATGGCAAGGGCGTGTTCGCCCGCCGTCCGATCGCCGCCGGCGAACGCGTTCTCGAATACCGCGGCGAGCGCATTTCGTGGAAGGAGGCGCTGCGCCGCCACCCCCACGATCCGCAGCAGCCGAACCACACCTTCTACTTCTCCCTCGAGCAGGGCGGGGTGATCGACGCCAATGTCGGCGGCAACAGCGCGCGCTGGATCAACCACTCCTGCCGCCCCAACTGCGAGGCACGCGAGATCGACGGCCGCGTGTTCATCCACGCGCTGCGCGAGCTGCAGCCCGGCGAGGAGCTGTTCTACGACTACCACCTGAGCCTGGACGAGCGCCACACCCCGCGGCTCAAGCGCGAGTACGCCTGCCGCTGCGGCGCGGCGGATTGCCGCGGCACGATGCTGGCGCGCAAGCGCTGAGCGGGCACGGCGTGGCGGGTCCCGAGGACGACGATTCGCGCAACGCCGCGGCGCTGCAGCGCGAGCTGGCCGCCGCCGGCCACGCCTGCGAGCTGCGCTGGGTGGCCGAGACCGGCTCCACCAACTCGGACCTGCTCGCTTCGCTGCGCGCCGGGGGCGGCGTGCAATGCCTGGTTGCCGGGCATCAGAGCGCCGGACGCGGGCGGCGTGCCCGCACCTGGCACGACGACACCCGCGGCGCGCCGCTGCTGTGCTCGCTGGCGTGGCCGCTGCCACGCGGCTGCGAGCTCGGCGGGCTGAGCCTGGCGGTCGGCGTATGGCTGGTACAGGCATTGCAGGACCTTGGAATGTGCGGAGCCATGCTCAAATGGCCGAACGACGTTCTGATCGAGGAACGCAAGCTGGCCGGTGTGCTGGTGGAGGTGGCCGATACCCCGGCGGCGCGCTGGGTGGTCGTCGGAATCGGGCTGAATCTGCGCGCGCCCGAACAGCTGCCGCAGGCCGCCGGCCTGCTCGAGCACGGCGTGCAGGCCGACCGCTGGCAGGCGCTGCGCCGGCTGCTGCCGCGCCTGATCGGCGGGCTGCAGGAATTCGCGTTGCGCGGCTTCGCACCGTGGACGGCCGAGTGGAACGCCCTGCACGCCTGGGCGGGGCGCAGCGTGGAGCTGCGCGGCGATGGCGCGCCGCAGTTGCGGGGAACCGCGCTGGGAGTGGACGAACAAGGATTCCTGTGGCTGCGCACCCCCGCCGGCCGCGAGCGCGTGACCAGCGGCGACGTGTCGCTGCGCACGCATGATGAAGGCCCCGAAGGAAGCTGAAGGCCCCGGAAGGCACCGCCCATGTTGCGCAAACTGCTGCTGCTCCTGATTCTCGGCAACCTGCTGCTGTGGGCCTGGACCCACGGCATGCTGCGGCCCTTCGGCCTCGGCCCGCAGCGCATCGGCGAGCCGCAACGCCTGCATCAGCAGTTGCACCCGGGCTCGCTGGTGCTGCTCGGTCCGCACGGGACCCCGGCGTCGGCGGCGGCCTCGGCCGCCTCGGCTCCGGCGGCCGCGCCCACCGCGTCGGCCGCGGCGGCACCCTCGGCGCAGGCGGGCTCGAAGCCGGTGCCCTCGGCAAGCGCGGCGCCGGGCTCCGCGCCGGCGCCGGCTTCGGGCAGCTCGGGTGCGTCGACGACGCAGGCCGCCGCGGATCCGGCAGCCACCTGCCTGCGCATCGGCCCGTACTCCGGGCAGCCCGATGCGGCGCTGGGCGCTGCGCTGCGCGCCGCCGGCTTCGATGCGCAGGCCCGCACCGAGGATCTGCCGCAGCAATGGATGGTGCTGATGGGGCCCTACCCCGATCTCGCCACGCAGCAGCACAAGCTCGACGAACTGCGCAAGCTCGGGCTGCCCGCCAACAGCTTCGTCGGGGTGACCGGACGACCGCGCTACATGCCCGGAATCGCCCTCGGGGTGTTCGACAAGCGCGACCAGGCCCAGTTGCAGCTCAAGCGCATGCACGCGCGCGGCGTGAGCACCGCGCACGTGGTGCAGCGCAACCTCGGCGTGCGCCGCGGCTACTGGGTGCTGCCGGCACTCGATGCCGCGCAGGCCGCCCGCCTGTCCGCGCTGCCGGCGCTGCACGCCGCGAACCTGCACGCGCAGCCCTGCCCGGCAGGCTGAGGCCCGCCCCGGGGCCCGTTCAGGGCTGGGCCAGCCAGCGCTGCGCCAGGCGCACGAAAAAGCTGGCGCCCAGCGGCAGGATCTCGTCGTTGAAGTCGTAGCTGGCGTTGTGCAGCGTGCACGGGCCGGCGCCATGCCCGGGGTCGCGGTGGTCGCCGCCGCCGTTGCCGATGATCACGTAGGCGCCGGGGCGCTGCTGCAGCATGTAGGAGAAGTCCTCCGCGCCCATCGACGGCTCGAAGGCGACGACGCCGTCGTCGCCCACCAGTTCGAGCATCACGCGCCGCGCGAACTCGGTCTGCGCGGCGTGGTTGACGGTCGGCGGGTAGTTGCGCGAGAACTCGAAGTCGCAGCTCAGCCCGAAGGCCTGCGCGGTGTGGGTGGCGATGCGCTGCATGTTGGACTCGATCATGTCCAGCAGCGAGGTCGTGAAGGTGCGCACCGTGCCCTGCAGCTCGACGCTGTCGGGGATCACGTTGGTGGCCTCGCCGCCGTGCACCATGGTCACCGACACGACCCCGGCCTCCAGCGGATTCTTGTTGCGGCTGACCAGGCTTTGCAGCGCCAGCACGATCTGGCAGGCCACCGGGACCGGGTCCAGCCCCAGGTGGGGCATCGCCGCGTGCGAGCCCTTGCCGCGCACGACGATGCGGAACTCGTTGCTGGAGGCCATCACCGGGCCGCTGGCGATGGCGAACTTGCCGGCCGGCAGGCCCGGCCAGTTGTGCATCGCGAACACGGCGTCGACGGGGAAGCGCTCGAACAGTCCGTCGCGCAGCATTTCCCGCGCGCCGCCGCCGCCTTCCTCGGCCGGCTGGAAGATGCACACCACGCGCCCGGCGAAGTCGCGCTCGCGCGCCAGGTGCCGCGCCGTCGCCAGCAGCATCGCGGTGTGGCCGTCGTGGCCGCAGGCGTGCATGCGCCCGACGTGGCGGCTGGCGTGGTCGAAGGTGTTCTTCTCGGTCACCGGCAGCGCATCGATGTCGGCGCGCAGCCCGATCGCGCGCTCGCCGCGCCCACGCCCCTCGATGACCCCGACCACGCCGGTGCGCCCGAGGCCGCGGTGGACCTCGACGCCCCATTGCTGCAACTGCTCGGCCACCAGATCCGAGGTGCGGGTCTCCTCGAAGCACAATTCGGGATGGGCGTGGATATCCCGGCGGATCCGCCTGAACACAGCCGCTTCGGCGACAATCGAATCGATGAGTTGCATTTCAAGGACACCTCGCGAGAATATGCAAGGCGCCGCCGCGGGGACGGATTGGACGCGCGCGACGTCGCTTGCCCGGCCCATTGTCGCGCAAGCCCGCGCGAGCTGCCCTGCCGCGCCCCGACCGAGGCCCCGATGACCCTCCATCCCGAAGCGGCCCAAGGCGCCGCCTCCGACTCCCTGCGCATCGTGCGCGCCGCCTGCCCGCACGACTGCCCGGACACCTGCGCGATGCTGGTCGGCGTGCGCGACGGCGTCGCGGTGCAACTGCGCGGCGACCCCGGGCATGCGCCCACCGGCGGCGCGCTGTGCACCAAGGTGTCGCGCTACCTGGAGCGCACCTACCACCCGGAGCGCGTGCTGCGGCCGCTGCGCCGCAGCGGCCCGAAGGGCAGCGGCAGCTTCGAGCCGGTGTCGTGGGACGAGGCGCTGGACGACATCGCGGCGCGCCTGCGACGCCTGGCCGCGGTGGACGCGCAGTCGATCGTCCCCTACAGCTACTGCGGCACGATGGGCCTGGTGCAGGGCGAGTCGATGGCCGGGCGCTTCTTCCACCGCCTGGGCGCCAGCCTGCTGGAGCGCACGATCTGCTCCACCGCCGGGGGCGAGGGCCTGCAGCAGGTGCTGGGCGGGCTGGTGGGCATGGACCTGGAGCAGTTCGAGCACAGCCGGCTGATCCTCATCTGGGGCAGCAACAGCATCACCAGCAACCTGCACTTCTGGTCCGTCGCGCAGCGCGCCAGGCGTGCCGGCGCGACCCTGGTGTGCATCGACCCGTGGCGCAACGAGACCGCGCGGCGCTGCCAGATGCACCTGCAACTGCGCCCCGGCACCGACGCCGCGCTGGCCTACGCGCTGATGGGCGAACTCGTGCGCAACGACTGGCTGGACCACGACTACATCGAGCGCCACACGCTGGGCTTCGAGGCGCTGCGCGAACGCGCGCTGGGCTGGAGCGCCGAGCGCGCCGCCGCGGTGTGCGGAATCGAGGCGACGCAGATCCGCGAACTCGCCCGCCTGCTCGGCAGCACGCGTGCCGCGGCGATCCGCCTGAACTACGGCATGCAACGGGTGCGCGGAGGCGGCAACGCGGTGCGCGCTGTCGCCTGCCTGCCGGCGCTGACCGGCGCCTGGCGCGACCCGGCGGGCGGACTGCTGCTGTCGAGTTCGGGGCATTTCGCGGTCGCCACCGAGGCGCTGGAGCGCCCCGACCTGCTGCGCGGCAGGCGCCCGCGCACCATCAACATGTCGACGCTGGGCGATGCGCTGCTGCACCCGGGGGGCGGCGATTTCGGGCCGCGCATCGATGCGCTGCTGGTCTACAACAGCAACCCGGCGGCCGTCGCCCCGGAGTCGGGCAAGGTGCGGCGCGGGCTGTTGCGCGAGGACCTGTTCACGGTGGTGCTCGAGCACTTCCGCACCGACACCGCCGACCTCGCCGACTACATCCTGCCGGCCACCACCCAGCTCGAGCACCTGGACGTGCTCAAGTCCTACGGGCACCGCTACTGGGTGGCCAACGAGCCGGCGATCGCCCCGCTCGGCGAGTCACGCCCGAACACGCGGATCTTTCGCGAGCTGGCCGCGCGCATGGGCTTCGACGACCCCTGCTTCGCCGACACCGACGAGCAGATCGCCGCGCAGGCGCTGGCCGACGACCCGCGCAACGCCGGGCTGGACTTCGCCACGCTGCGCCGCCAGGGCTGGGGCAAGGTGGCGTCGCCGCCGGCCCCCTTCGCCGAAGGCGGCTTCCCGACCCCCAGCGGGCGCTGCGAGTTCGTCCATGCACCCGACCTGCAGGCCGGCCGCGACCCGCTGCCGCAGGTCATCCTGCCCTACGAGAGCGCGCAGAGCGCCCCGCAGCTGGCCGTGCGCTACCCGCTGGCGATGATCACTCCGCCGGCGCGCCATTTCCTCAACTCCAGTTTCGTCAACGTGGACTCGCTGCGCGCGCTGGAGCGCGAGCCGGTGCTGGTGCTGCACCCGCTGGACGCCGCCGCGCGCGGCGTCGCGCAGGGCGACATGGTGCGCTGCTACAACGACCGCGGGCAGATGCTGGCGCGCTGCCGGGTGAGCGACGAAACCCGCGAGGCGCAGGTGGTGGCGCTGGGGGTGTGGTGGCGCAAGCTGTCGCCCGGCGGGAGCAATGTCAACGAACTGACCCACCAGCTGCCGACCGACCTCGGCGCGGGCCCGTGCTTCCACGACTGCCTGGTGCAGGTGGAACGCAGCGCGGCCTGAAGGAAAGGCCGCGCCGACCCCGGCTCAGTCGACGCCGGCTCGCTGCAGCGAGCGCAGGAAGGTCTGCGCGTCCTCGTCGCCGACCACGCGGCCGATTTCATGCCCGTCGCGGAAGAAGATGATGCCGGGCGGGCCGAACAGGTCGAAGCGCTTGAGCAGCGCCTTGTCGAAGGCGTTGTCCTGCGTGACGTCGGCGCGCAGCAGGGTCAGGCGCGCCAGGCGCGAGCGCACCCGCGGGTCGGTGAAGGTGAAGTGGTCCATCTCCTTGCACGACACGCACCAGTCGGCCCAGAAGTCCAGCATCACGGTGCCGTGCGCGCCGGCCAGCGCCGCGTCGAGCTGCGCCGGCGAGCGCACCGGCGCGAAGTCCAGGCGCTGTCCGGCCTGCGCGACCACCGAGCCGCCGCCCAGGCCCTGCAGCGGCTGCAGCACGTTGCGGCTGCCGGATGCGACTCCCACCACCAGCGCCGCGCCGGCCAGCGCCAGCAGCACGCCCAGGCCCTTCCACAGGCGCATCCAGCCGGACGCGCCGTCGGGCAGGCGGTCGAACACGTGCAGGAAGCTGGCGCTGACGATCAGCAGCGCCGCCCATGCCAGCATCTGCAGCCAGGTGGGCAGCACGCCGGCCAGCATGTACAGCGCGGTGGCCAGCAGCAGCACGCCGAAGAAGGACTTGACCGCGTCCATCCAGCGCCCGGCGCGCGGCAGCAGCGCGGACGCGCCGACCCCCACGGCGAGCAGCGGCAGGCTCATTCCGGCGGCCAGCGAGAACAGCGCCACGCCGCCGATCACGGCGTTGCCGGTCTGGCTGATGTACAGCAGCGCGCCGGCCAGCGGCGCGGCCACGCAGGGGCCGACGATCAGCGCCGAGATGCCCCCCATCACGAACACCGCCAGCACATGCCCGCCGGGCAGCGAACTGGAGCTGCGGCTGAGCCGGCTCTGGATCGCATTGGGCATCTGCAGTTCGTAGAAGCCGAACATCGACAGCGACAGCAGCACCAGCAACGCCGCGAACAGCGACAGCACCCAGGGGTTCTGCAAGGCCGCCGCGAGGCCGTGGCCGAGCAGCCCGGCGGCCACGCCGAAGGCCGTGTACACCAGCGCCATGCCCAGCGAGTAGGCCAGCGCCAGCCCGAAGCCGCGCCAGCGCGAGATGCGGGCGTCGCCGCCGCCCTGGCCGACGATGATGCTCGACAGGATCGGGATCATCGGCAGCACGCAGGGCGTGAAGGCCAGCAGCAGGCCGAACAGCACGAACATCGGAACGATGCGCAGCAGGTTGCCGGCCGCCAGCGCGGCGCCGATGCGCGAGCCGTCGTTGCCGGCCGCGGGTGCCGCGGCCGGAACCTGCGTTCCCGCAGCGGCTGCGGAAGCGGAGCCTGCGGAAGCGGCGGATGCGGATGCCGGCGCGGAGGCGGCAGGAGGCGCCGCGCCGCGCCCGCCCTCGAGCGAGCCGAGCAGCGAGCCCAGCGCGGATGCGTGGTCGGCCGGCTGCCCCTGCACGGCCACGCTGCCGTCGCCGCCGAAGGCCTTCAGGCTGACGTCGACCACCTTGTCGATCGGGGGATAGCACAGACCCTGGTCGGAGCAGCCCTGGTAGACCACCTTCAGCGCGAAATGCGCCGGCGCGGCCTGCACCGGCAGCGGCACCACCACCTGGTTGCGGTAATGTTCGACCTCGTGCCCCAGATTCGGGTCGAACTTGCGGTGTCCCGGCGGGAACTGCGGCTGGCCCAGTTTCACGCCCGAGGTGTCGGGCGTGAAGTGGAAGCGCTCCTGGTACAGGTAATAGCCCTTGGCGATGTCGAAGCGCAGCTGCACGGTGTTCGGCGCAGTCGCCGCCACCGACAGCCGGAAGGCCTGGTCGGGCTGCAGGAACTTGCCCTGCTGCGCCTGCGCGGCGGCGCCGCCGAAAGCCAGCACGGCGAGCAGCAGCAGGCGCGGCGCCGCCCACCAGGCCGCGCGGCCCGCGCGCGGCGCGCTCGCTGTGAAACGGAGGCGGAACAGGGACATCGTGTCGGGCCCTATATCAGTCGATTTTGATATTGTGGCATCAATGCGCGGGCATCGTGCGGGGCTCGTCGACGCAGCCGCCCTCAGGCGCGGAAACGCCGCGCCGTCAGCGTGCGCGCCAGCCACCAGCCGGCGCCGAGATAGGCCAGCAGCAGGGCCAGGTGCAGCGGCGCCTGCGGGTCGATGCGCCCCATGAACAGGGGGCGCACCAGACCCACCGCGGCCTGCAGCGGCAGCGCGTGGGCCAGCAACTGCAGCCAGTGCGGCATCGCCGACAGCGGGAAGAAGATGCCCGAGAGGAAGGCCATCGGAGTCAGCACCAGCGTGACGTAGTAGGTGAAGAAATCGTAGGACCCCGCCAGCGCGTTGACCACCAGCGCCAGGGCCGCGAACACGGCTGCGATCAAGGCCAGCAGCGGCAGCGCCAGCAGCAGCGTGGGCGCGCGGCTGATGTCCAGCAGCGCCACCACCAGCAGCAGCGCGACGCCGCTGATCATCGCCTTGGTCGCCGCCCACAGCAACTCGCCCAGCAGCACGTCGTCGAGCCCGGTGGGCGTGAGCAGGATGGCGTCCCAGGTGCGCTGCACGTGCATGCGCGAGAAGCTCGAGTAGGTGGCCTCGAAGCTGGCGGCGTTCATGACCCCCATGCACACGCTGCCCGAGGCCAGGAACAGGATGTAGGGTACGCCGTCGACGCGGCCCACCAGCGAGCCGATGCCCCAGCCGAAGGCGGCCAGGGTCAGCAGCGGCTCGGCGATGTTGCCGATCAGGCTGGCCAGCGCCAGCTTGCGCCACACCAGCGCGTTGCGCCGCCACACCGGCACGAAGCGCATGCGCGGCAGGGCGCCGGGCGAATCGGGAAACGCGGAGGCGGACATCGCGGCGGGAGGTTCAGTCGCGCAACTGGCGGCCGGTGAGCTTGAGGAACACGTCTTCGAGGTTGGCCGAACGGTGCAGCACGCGCACCCCGTCGCCCAGGGGCTGCAGCGCCTGCAGCAGCGCGCTCGGGTCGTGCGCGTAGGCGAACAGGGTATCTCCGCTGCGCTCGACGCGCTCGGCATGGGGTTGCGCCAGCGCCTGCGCGTCGTCGACCCGCGCGCCGTAGACCTCCACCACGCGCGGCTCGACGTGGCGCGCCAGCAGCGCCTGCGGACTGTCCTCGTCGAGGCGTCGCCCGTGGTCGAGCACCAGCAGGCGCTCGCACAGGCGCTCGGCCTCGTCCATGAAGTGGGTGGTCAGCAGGATCGACTTGCCCTGCGCGAGCAGGCCCTTCAGGCGCTCCCAGATCAGGTGGCGCGCCTGCGGGTCGAGCCCCGTCGTGGGCTCGTCGAGAAAGATCAGCGCGGGGTCGTGGATCAGCGCGCGCGCCAGGCTGAGCCGGCGCTTCATGCCCCCCGACAGCTCCTGCATGCGCGCATCGGCCTTGCCCTCGAGGGCGGCGAACTCCAGCAGCGCGGGGATGCGCTGCCGCGCCTGCTGGTCGGAAAGTCCGAAGTAGCGCCCGTAGACCAGCAGGTTCTCGCGCACCGTGAAGTCCGGGTCGAGGCTGTCGAACTGGGTCACCACGCCCACGCGCATGCGCGCTCGCGCGGCCTGCGCCGGCACCGGCAGCCCCATCAGCAGCATGTCCCCGGCATCGGGCCGGGACAGCCCCAGGCACAGCCGGATGGTGGTGGTCTTGCCGGCGCCGTTGGGGCCGATGATGCCGTAGCACTCGCCCCGGCGGATCTCGAAATCCAGCCCGCGCACGACCTCGGCGCCGGCGTAGCGCTTCGTCAGGCCGCGCACGCTGAGCAGCGGCGCGGTGGCGGGCCGGGTGTCGATTACTCGGCTGCCTTGTCGTCGCCGGAGGCCGGCTCCGGACGATCGACCAGCTCGACCAGCGCCATCGGGGCGTTGTCGCCGACGCGGTAGCCGAACTTCAGGATGCGGGTATATCCACCCGGGCGGGTCTTGTAGCGCTCGCCGAGTTCGCCGAACAGCTTGACCACCGAGTCGCGGTCGCGCAGGCGGTCGAAGGCCAGGCGGCGGTTGGCCAGGCTCGGCTTCTTGCCCAGCGTGATCAGCGGCTCGACGACGCGGCGCAGTTCCTTGGCCTTGGGCAGCGTGGTCTTGATCGCCTCGTGGGCGATCAGGGAATTGGCCATGTTGCGCAGCATCGCCAGGCGATGGCTCGAAGTCCGGTTGAGTTTGCGCAGACCGTGTCCGTGACGCATGATGAATGTCCTTTTGCAGGGGAGTTATCGGGCCGGCCGTATCAGGTACCGGCCCTGTTTTGCGGCGCCCGTGGCGCCGCGGGAAGGCACTTTCAGGGGTTGCGGCCGTCGAGCTCGGCGGGCGGCCAGCTCTCCAGCTTCATGCCCAGCGTGAGGCCGCGCGCGGCCAGCACTTCCTTGATCTCGTTAAGGGACTTGCGGCCCAGGTTCGGCGTCTTCAGCAGCTCGGTCTCGCTGCGCTGGATCAGGTCGCCGATGTAGTAGATGTTCTCGGCCTTCAGGCAGTTCGCCGAGCGCACCGTCAGCTCCAGGTCGTCGACCGGACGCAGCAGGATCGGATCGAACTGCTGCGCGCTGGCGGCGCCGGCGGCTTCCAGCGCCTTCTCGGCGCCTTCCAGGCTGGCGAACACCGACAGCTGCTCGACCAGGATGCGCGCGGAGGTGCGGATGGCCTCCTCGGCGCTGATCGAGCCGTTGGTCTCGATGTCCATCACCAGCTTGTCGAGGTCGGTGCGCTGCTCGACGCGCGCATTCTCGACCGCGTAGCTGACCCGGCGCACCGGCGAGAACGACGCGTCGAGCACGATGCGCCCGATGGTCTTGCCGCCCTCGTCGGCATAGCGCCGCAGGTTGCCCGGCACGTAGCCGCGGCCCTTCTCGACCTTGATCTGCATGTCGAGCTTGCCCTGCTGCGACAGATGCGCGATCACGTGATCGGGGTTGACGATCTCGACGTCGTGCGGAGTCTGGATGTCGGCGGCGGTGACCACGCCTTCGCCTTCCTTGCGCAGCGACAGCGTGACCTCGTCGCGGTTGTGCAGCTTGAACACCACGCCCTTGAGGTTCAGCAGCACGGCGATCACGTCCTCCTGCAGGCCGTCGACCACCGAGTACTCGTGCAGCACGCCGTTGATGCTGACCTCGGTCGGCGCGTAGCCGACCAGCGACGACAGCAGCACGCGGCGCAGCGCGTTGCCCAGCGTGTGGCCGTAGCCGCGCTCGAAGGGCTCGAGCGTGACCTTCGCGCGCAGCGCGCCGAGGCTTTCGACCTGGATGGATTTGGGACGCAGCAATGCGGTTTGCATGACGATTCCTTCAATACCCTCCGCTCGTTACACGGATAAGGCTGAAATGCGGGCCGCGGCCCGCAGGAAAGCCACCCCGGCGGGATCGCCGAGGCGGGAAATCAACGCGAATACAGTTCGACGATCAGCGATTCGTTGATGTCGCTGCCGTATTCGTCGCGGTCGGGGACCTTCTTGAACACGGCTTCCATCTTCGACGCATCGACCTGCATCCAGGCCGGGAAGCCATTGCCCTCGGCCAGCTTCAGCGCGTCGGCGATGCGCAGCTGCTTCTTCGCCTTTTCGCGCACCGAGATCTGCTGACCCGGCTTGACCAGCGCCGACGGAATGTCCGTGACCTGGCCGTCGACCTGGATCGCGCGGTGGCTGACCAGCTGGCGCGCCTCGGCGCGGGTCGACGCGAAACCGGCGCGATACACCACGTTGTCCAGGCGCGACTCGAGCAGGCTCAGCAGGTGCACGCCAGTGTTGCCGCGCAGCGACTGCGCCTTCTCGTAGGTGCGGTGGAACTGCTTTTCCAGCACGCCGTACATGCGCTTGACCTTCTGCTTCTCGCGCAGCTGGGTGGCGTAGTCGGACTGGCGCGCACCCGAGGTGCGGCCGTGCTGTCCCGGCTTGGTGTCGAACTTGGCCTTCGACTCGATGCCGCGACGCGCGCTCTTGAGGAACAGGTCGGCGCCTTCGCGCCGCGAGAGTTTGGCCTTGGGGCCGAGATAGCGTGCCACTTGGACTTCCTTCTGGTTTGCTGCCGCGGCCTGCATCGCCGCGGGAGCCTGCGCCCGACGGGCTCAGGCAGTGGGCTTGTCGCCGCTCGCGCGGCGCGGATCGCGAAGCGTCGCGCGCACGGCGCGACGATCCGCGGGAAACGACATCAGATGCGGCGACGCTTGGGCGGGCGGCAGCCGTTGTGCGGCACCGGCGTGACGTCGGAGATCTGCATCACCTTGATGCCCAGGCCGTTGAGCGCGCGCACCGCGGACTCGCGCCCCGGGCCCGGGCCCTTGATGCGCACTTCCAGCTGCTTGATGCCGCACTCGATGGCCTGGCGCCCGGCGTTCTCGGCCGCGACCTGGGCCGCGAACGGGGTCGATTTGCGCGAACCCTTGAAACCCTGGCCGCCCGACGAGGCCCACGACAGCGCGTTGCCCTGACGGTCGGTGATGGTGATGATGGTGTTGTTGAACGACGCGTGCACGTGCGCGATGCCGTCCGCAACATTCTTGCGGACCTTCTTGCGAGCGCGCTGCGCCGAACCGGTGGTGGAGCCTTTAGCCATGACGTGGTCCTTGAAAGCTTATTTCTTCAGCGCGGCGGCGCCCTTGCGCGGCCCCTTGCGGGTGCGGGCGTTGGTGCGGGTGCGCTGGCCGCGCACCGGCAGGCCGCGGCGATGACGCATGCCGCGGTAGCAGCCCAGGTCCATCAGGCGCTTGATGTTGATCGACACCTCGCGACGCAGGTCGCCTTCGATCACGTAGCGACCCACCTGCTCGCGGATGCGCTCGAGCTCGACGTCGGTGATGTCCTTCACCTTCGTCGTGCCGGCCACGCCGGCCGCTTCGCAGATCTTGCGCGCGGTCGTGCGGCCGATGCCATAGATCGCAGTCAGACCGATTTCTGCGTGCTGATGCGGCGGAATGTTGATACCAGCGATACGGGCCATGGAAATCCTCGATTCAATGAAGGCCGCTCAACCCTGGCGCTGCTTGTGGCGCGGGTCGGCGCAGATCACGCGCACCACCCCCTTGCGGCGGATGATCTTGCAGTTCCTGCACATTTTCTTGATGGACGCACTGACTTTCATCATTTACCTCTTCTATTTGGCGCGGAATACGATCCGCGCACGCGTCAAATCGTAGGGGGTCAGCTCGACCGTGACCTTGTCGCCGGGGAGGATCCGGATGTAGTGCATCCGCATCTTTCCCGAGATATGCCCGAGCACCGTATGCCCGTTCTCCAGCTTCACCCTGAAAGTGGCATTCGGGAGATTCTCGAGGATCTCCCCCTGCATCTGGATGGCATCGTCCTTGGACATAGGCTTGTCGAGTCGCCCCCGGGGTTCTAGCGCACGCTCATGCCACCCTTGAAATTGGACCGCTTCAGCAGCGCGTCGTACTGGTGAGACATCGCGTAGGCCTGCACCTGCGCCATGAAGTCCATGGTCACGACGACGATGATCAGAAGCGAGGTGCCGCCGAAATTGAACGGCACATTGTATTTGAGCACCAGGAACTCGGGCAGCAGGCACACCAGCGTCACGTACAGCGCCCCGATCAGCGTCAGGCGCATCAGGATCTTGTCGATGTAGCGCGCGGTCTGCTCGCCGGGACGGATCCCGGGGATGAAGGCGCCGCTCTTCTTCAGGTTGTCCGCGGTCTCGCGGCTGTTGAACACCAGCGCGGTGTAGAAGAACGTGAAGAACACGATGGCGCCGGCGTACAGCGCGACGTAGATCGGCTGCCCCGGCGACAGCACGGCCGCCAGGTCCTTCAGCCAGCGCACTCCGCCGCCCGTGCCGAACCAGTTCACCACGGTTGCCGGCAGCAGGATGATCGACGATGCGAAGATCGGCGGGATCACCCCGGACATGTTGAGCTTGAGCGGCAGGTGCGAGGACTGGCCGCCGTAGACCTTGTTGCCGACCTGCCTGCGTGCGTAATTGACCAGGATCTTGCGCTGACCGCGTTCGACGAACACGACGAAGTAGGTCACGGCGACGACGATGGCCAGCACGAACAGCGCCACCAGCACGCTCATCGCACCCGTGCGCACCAGCTCCAGCAGCCCGCCCAGCGCGCCCGGCAGGCCGCTGGCGATGCCGGCGAAGATGATGATCGAGATGCCGTTGCCCAGTCCGCGCTCGGTGATCTGCTCGCCCAGCCACATCAGGAACATCGTGCCCGCGGTCAGGCTGACCACCGCGGTGAGCCGGAACCCGATGCCCGGATGGATCACCAGGCCCTGGCTCGAGCTCAGCGCGACGGCGATTCCCAGCGACTGGAACACGCCGAGGAACAGCGTCAGGTAGCGCGTGTACTGCGTGATCTTGCGCTGCCCGGACTGGCCTTCCTTCTTCAGCGCCTCCATCGACGGCAGCACGTAGGTCATCAGCTGCATGATGATCGACGCCGAGATGTAGGGCATGATGCCCAGCGCGAACACCGTGAAGCGCGACAGCGCGCCGCCGGAGAACATGTTGAACAGGCCGAGGATGCCGCCGGAGTTGCTCTGGAACAGCTTCTGCAGTTCCTGCGGGTTGATCCCCGGAACGGGGATGTGAGCCCCGATCCGGTACACCACCAGCGCGCCCAGCAGGAAGAGCAGGCGCTTGCTCAAGTCGCCGTACTTTCCGCCGCCGAGTGCTTTGGGTGCCTGTGCCATGCCTTAGCTCCGAAGGGACTCAGGCCTGCGCCTGGGCTTCGACGATGCGGCCGCCGGCGGCCTCGATGGCCGCGCGCGCGCCGCGCGTGACCGCGACGCCGTCGACGGTGAACGCGCGCTCGACCTTGCCGGACGCGAAGATCTTGACCTGGCGCGCCTGCTGCGACACCAGCCCGGCGGCCTTCAGGCTCAGCAGGTCGACCTGCTCGCCCTGCACGCGCGCCAGCTCCGACAGACGCACCTGCGCCTTCAGGTCGGCGGTGGGCGACTTGAAGCCGCGCTTGGGCAGACGGCGCTGCAGCGGCATCTGGCCGCCTTCGAAGCCGACCTTGTGGTAGCCGCCCGAACGCGACTTCTGGCCCTTGTGGCCGCGGCCCGCGGTCTTGCCCAGGCCGCTGCCGATGCCACGGCCGACGCGCTTGCTGCGGTGCTTCGAGCCTTCGGCCGGAGAGAGGGTGTTGAGTTCCATGATGGGTCTTCCGGGGTTCAGCCGATCACGCGGACCAGATAGTCGACCTTGCGGATCATTCCGCGCACCGCGGCCGTGTCCTCGAGCACGCGCTCGTCGTTCAGGCGACGCAGGCCGAGACCGCGCACGGTGGCGCGATGGTCCTCGCGGGTGCCGATGACGCTGCGCACCAGCTTGACCTTGATTTGCTTGTTCTGTTGCATGTCCGCCCTCCTCAGCCGAGGATGTCCTCGACGCTCTTGCCGCGCTTCATCGCGACCTCGGCCGGCGTGTGCACCTGCGCCAGGCCGTCCAGCGTGGCGCGGACCATGTTGTACGGGTTGGTCGAGCCATGGCTCTTGGCCACGACGTCGGTGATCCCGACGACCTCGAAGATCGCCCGCATCGGACCGCCGGCGATGATGCCGGTACCGGCCGGCGCCGGCGACATCCACACGTCCGACGACGCATGGCTGCCGTGCACCTCGTGGTGCAGCGTGCCGCTCTTGAGCTTGACGTCGACCATGTTGCGACGCGCCTGGTCCATGGCCTTCTGCACGGCCACCGGCACTTCGCGCGCCTTGCCCTTGCCCATGCCGACGCGGCCGTCGCCGTCACCGACCACGGCGAGCGCGGCAAAGCCGAGGATGCGGCCGCCCTTGACCACCTTGGTCACGCGGTTCACCGCGATCATCTTCTCCCGCAGACCGTCGTCGCGGCCTTCGGGGCTCATCTTCGCTTGGATCTTGGCCATTGCAACCTCAGAATTTCAGACCGGCCTCGCGGGCCGCTTCGGCCAGGGCCTTGACGCGACCGTGGTACTGGAAACCCGAGCGGTCGAACGCGACCTGCTCGATGCCGGCGGCACGCGCCTTCTCGGCGATGCGCCGTCCGACCAGCTGCGCCGCCGCGACATTGCCGCCGCCCGCGGGCAGCTGCTCGCGCAGCTCGCGCTCCACGGTCGAGGCACTGGCCAGCACGCGCGATCCGTCGCCCGAGATGATGCTGGCGTAGATGTGCGTGTTGGAACGATGCACCGCGAGTCGCGTCGCGTTCAAGCGTGCGATGCGCGCGCGCGTCGCCTTCGAGCGACGCAGACGGGCTTCTTTCTTGTTCAGCATTTCGCGACCCCTTACTTCTTCTTGGTTTCCTTGATCACCACGACCTCATCGGCGTAGCGAACCCCCTTGCCCTTGTAGGGCTCGGGCGGACGGATGGCGCGAATGTCGGCCGCGACCTGGCCGACGAGCTGCTTGTCGCAGCCCTTCAGCACCAGTTCGGTCGGGGTCGGGGCCTCGGCCTTGATGCCCACCGGCAGCTCGCGCACCACGGGGTGCGAGAAGCCCAGCGACAGGTTCAGCTTGCTGCCCTGCACCTGTGCGCGGTAGCCCACGCCGACCAGGGTCAGCTTGCGCTCGAAGCCCTTGGCCACGCCGGTCACCATGCCGGCGATCAGCGCGCGGTAGGTTCCCGACAGCGCATGCGCCTCGCGGGACTCGTCGGCCGGGGCGAAGGTGATCGCGCCGTCCTTGTGTTCGATCTTCACCCGCGCGTCGAGCCCGCGCTGCAGCGAACCGAGCGCGCCCTTCACGGCGATCTGCTCGGCGCCCAGCGTCACTTCGACGCCCTTCGGGATCTGAACGGGATTCTTGGCAACTCGTGACATGGCCCGTCCTCGATTAGGCAACGTAGCAAAGAACTTCGCCGCCGACGCCGACCTGACGCGCCTTGCGGTCGGTCATCACGCCCTTGGGCGTCGACACGATGGCCACGCCCAGGCCGTTCATGACCTGCGGGATGCCGTTGCGACCGCGATACACGCGCAGCCCCGGGCGGCTGACCCGCTCGATGCGCTCGATCACCGGACGTCCGGCGTAGTACTTCAGTGCGATCTGCAGGTCGGCCTTGGCGCCGTCGCGCAGCACCTCGAAGCCGTCGATGTAGCCTTCGTCGACCAGCACCTGCGCGATGGCCGCCTTCAGCTTCGACGCCGGCATCCGCACGCTGGTCTTCTCGACCATCTGCGCATTGCGGATGCGGGTCAACATGTCGGCGATGGGATCACTCATGCTCATGGGAATATTCTCCGGTGCGTTCCGACAAACGCCTTACCAGCTCGACTTGGTCACGCCCGGGATTTCCCCGCGGAAAGCCAGTTCGCGAATCTTGTTGCGCGCCAGACCGAACTTGCGGAAGGTGCCGCGGGGACGTCCGGTGATCGCGCAGCGGTTGCGCAGCCGGGTCGGGCTGGCGTTGCGCGGCAGCTGCTGCAGCTGCAGGCGCGCCTGCATGCGCTCCTCGGGGGACTTGCCCGAGTCGGCGATCACGGCCTGCAGCGCGGCGCGCTTGCCGGCGTACTTCTGCACGAGCTTCTCGCGCTTGTTCTCGCGGTTGATCAGGGAAAGCTTGGCCATGGCAACCTCAGTTCTTGAAGGGAAAGCGGAAGGCGGCAAGCAGGGCCTTGCACTCGTCGTCGGTCCTCGCGGTGGTCGTGATGCTGATGTTCAGCCCGCGCAAGGCGTCGACCTTGTCGTACTCGACTTCCGGGAAGATGATCTGTTCCTTCACGCCGATGTTGTAGTTGCCGCGACCGTCGAAGGCACGCGACGACACGCCGCGGAAGTCGCGAACCCGCGGCAGCGCGATCGTGATCAGGCGGTCGAGGAATTCGTACATGCGGCGTCCGCGCAGCGTGACCGAGCAGCCGATGGGCATGCCCTCGCGCACCTTGAACGCGGCGATGGCCTTGCGCGCCTTGGTGACGACCGGCTTCTGCCCGGCGATCTTGGTCAGATCGCCCACCGCGTGCTCGATCACCTTCTTGTCCGCGACCGCCTCGCTCACGCCCATGTTCAGCGTGATCTTGGTGATGCGGGGCACTTCCATGACCGACTTGCAGCCGAGGCTCTTCAGCAGCTCCGGCGTGATCCGATCCTTGTACAACTCTTGCAAGCGCGACATATCGCCCCCGTTTAGACCTTGATCTGTTCGCCGCTGGAGCGGAACACGCGGGTTTTCGTGCCGTCCGCGGCGGTGCTCACCCCGACCCGATCGGCCTTGCCGGTCGAGGGGTTGAAAATCGCGACGTTGCTCTGGTGGATCGGCATTTCCTTCGACACGATTCCGCCGGTCTCGTTGCGCATCGGGTTCGGGCGGGTATGCCGCTTCACCAGATTCACGCCCTCGACGACCAGGTGCTCGGTGCCATGGCGCTCCAGCACCTTCGCGCGGCGGCCCTTGTCGGCGCCGGCGATGACGATGACCTCGTCACCCTTGTGGATCTTGTTCATGCTCGACCTCTTACAGCACTTCGGGTGCCAGCGAAACGATTTTCATGAAGCGCTCGGTGCGCAGCTCGCGCGTGACCGGGCCGAAGATGCGGGTGCCGATCGGCTCCAGCTTGGCGTTGAGCAGCACGGCGGCGTTGCCGTCGAACTTGATCAGCGAGCCGTCGGCGCGCCGCACGCCCTTGGCGGTGCGCACGACCACGGCGTTGAACACCTCGCCCTTCTTCACCCGACCCCGCGGCGCGGCTTCCTTGACGCTGACCTTGATGACGTCGCCGATGCCCGCGTAGCGCCGCTTGGAGCCGCCGAGCACCTTGATGCACATGACGGTTTTGGCGCCCGTGTTGTCGGCCACGTCCAGCCTTGATTGCATCTGAATCATGTCAAATCCTGGAATTGATTCCCAACTTGCCGATGCCACCGGTGTCGCGCGGCGAGGTTCGCCACGTGCACCGGCCTCATGCGCCGGCAGTCTTGGGCCCGTAGAGCGGGTACTGCGTCTTGAAGACCCCGTCGTCGCGCGTGGCGCAGCCGGGGCTTGCGAAACCTGAAACCTGAAACCTCAAACCTGTTTTCCACTGCTTTTCGCCCGCCGCACCCGGCGACGCGCGGCCGGGCAACGGGCGAACCGCAAATTCTGTGCTCGAAAACCCGATCTGTCAAGACCGAAACGGCCCTGGCCGGGGATCCGAGCGGGTGGGCGCGGCGCCTGCGGCGCCCGCGCCCCGCCGCGCCTCAGACCAGGCGGGCCTTTTCCAGCAGCCGGGTGACCACCCAGCTCTTGGTCTTCGACAGCGGACGGCTTTCCGCGATCTCGACCAGGTCGCCGACGTGGTAGTCGCCGTTCTCGTCGTGCGCACTGTACTTCTTCGAACGCACGATGTACTTGCCGTACAGCTCGTGCTGCACGCGGCGCTCCACCAGCACGGTGACCGTCTTCGTGCGCTTGTCGCTGACCACGCGGCCCGACAGGGTACGGGTCAATCCTTGGCTTTCCGACATGTTCACTCCTGCGGGGTCGTCTGCTGGATCAGCGTGCGCACGCGCGCGATGTCGCGGCGCACCTTGCCCAGCTGCGAGGTGTTGCTCAGCTGCTGCGTGGCCTTTTGCATGCGCAGGCCCATGTGGGCCTTCAGCAGAGCGTCGAGTTCTTTTTGCAGGCCCGGCTTGTCGAGCTTGCGCAGTTCTTCGATGTTCATGGTCTTGACCTCAGTGCCGTCACAGGCCGAAGCGGCGGCCGACGAAGGCGGTGCGGAACGGCAGCTTGGCCGCGGCCAGCTCGAAAGCCTCGCGCGCCAGCTGCTCGGGGACGCCGTCGATCTCGTACAGCACCTTGCCGGGGGTGATCTCGGACACGTAGTACTCGGGGTTGCCCTTGCCGTTGCCCATGCGGACCTCGGCCGGCTTGGTCGAGATCGGCTTGTCCGGGAACACGCGGATCCAGATGCGCCCGCCGCGCTTGACATGGCGCGAGATCGCACGGCGCGCGGCCTCGATCTGGCGCGCCGTCAGGCGCCCGCGGGTGGTGGCCTTCAGGCCGTACTCGCCGAACGCGACGGTGGCCCCACGCGTGGCCACGCCCTTGTTGCGACCCTTTTGTTCCTTGCGGTACTTGCGCCGCGCGGGTTGCATCATGACGGTTCTCCTTGCTTGGCCGGCGCAGCCGCGCCGTCCGGTTTGCTCACTTTGCGCACGCGACGGTCGGGCGCGCCGGCGCCCTCGCCACGGCGCGGTCCGCGGCGCGCACCCGGGCGCTCGTCACGACGCGGACGGCGCTCCGGCTCGGCGGCCTCGGCGGCCTTCTGCGCCAGCGCTCCGCGACCCAGCGTGTCGCCCTTGTAGACCCACACCTTGACGCCGATCACGCCATAGGTGGTCTTGGCCTCGGAAAAGCCGTAGTCGATGTCGGCGCGCAGCGTCTGCAGCGGCACGCGACCCTCGCGGTACCACTCGGTACGCGCGATCTCGATGCCGTTGAGGCGCCCGGAGGACATGATCTTGATGCCCTGCGCGCCCAGACGCATCGCGTTCTGCATCGCGCGCTTCATCGCGCGGCGGAACATGATGCGCTTTTCCAGCTGCTGGGTGATCGAGTCGGCGATCAGCTTGGCATCGATCTCGGGCTTGCGCACCTCCTCGATGTCCACCGCCACCGGCACGCCCAGGCGTCGCGTCAGCTCGGCCTTCAGCGCCTCGATGTCCTCACCCTTCTTGCCGATCACCACGCCGGGGCGCGCGCTGTAGATGGTGATGCGCGCATTCTTCGCCGGGCGCTCGATGACGATGCGCGAGACCGAGGCGGCCTTGAGCTTCTTCGCCAGGAACTCGCGCACCTCGATGTCCTCGTTGAGCATCTTGGCGAACTGGGCGCCGCCGGCATACCAGCGCGACGACCAGTCATGCGTGACGGCCAGACGGAAACCGGTCGGGTTGATTTTCTGTCCCATCTCGAATCCTCAGTTTCCGACGGTGATGTAGATGTGGCAGGTCGGCTTGCTGATGCGGTTGCCGCGGCCCTTGGCACGCGCGGAAAAGCGCTTCAGCGTGGCGCCCTGCTCGACCATGATCGACTTCACGCGCAGCTCGTCGATGTCGGCACCGTCGTTGTGCTCGGCGTTGGCGATCGCCGACTCGAGCACCTTGCGGATGATCTGCGCGGCCTTCTTCGGCGTGTAGGCGAGGATGTTCAGGGCGTGGTCGACCTTCTTGCCGCGAATCAGGTCGGCGACAAGCCGACCCTTCTGCTCGGAAAGGCGCACGCCGCGGAGTGTGGCTCGTGTTTCCATGGTCTTTACTTCTTCGCTTTCTTGTCCGCGGGGTGACCCTTGAACGTGCGCGTGAGCGCGAACTCACCGAGCTTGTGCCCGACCATCTGCTCGGTCACGTACACCGGTACGTGCTGGCGGCCGTTGTGCACGGCGATGGTGGCCCCGATGAATTCCGGGAGCACGGTGGAACGGCGCGACCAGGTCTTGATCGGCTTCTTGTCCTTGGAGGCCAGCGCGTGATCGACCTTGCGCACCAGGTGCGCGTCGCAGAACGGGCCCTTCTTGAGAGAACGTGTCATTGCTGTGCCTTCCGCTTACTTTTTCCGGCGCGAGACGATCATGCCCTGGGTCCGCTTGTTGGAGCGCGTGCGGTAGCCCTTCGTCGGGGTACCCCACGGGCTGACCGGGGTGCGGCCCTCGCCGGTGCGGCCTTCGCCGCCGCCGTGCGGGTGGTCGATCGGGTTCATCGCCACGCCACGCACCGTCGGGCGGATGCCCTTCCAGCGCTTGGCGCCAGCCTTGCCGTATTGGCGCAGGCTGTTTTCCTCGTTGCTGACCTCGCCGATGGTGGCGCGGCATTCGACATGCACCCGGCGCACTTCGCCGGAGCGCAGGCGGACCTGCGCGTAGACGCCTTCGCGGGCCATCAGCACCGCCGACCCGCCGGCCGAGCGGATCATCTGCGCGCCCTTGCCGGCGATCATCTCGACGCAGTGAATCGTCGAGCCCACCGGGATGGCGCGGATCGGCAGGCAGTTGCCGGCGCGGATCGGCGCTTCCGACCCGCTGAGCAGTTGCGTGCCGACCTCCACCCCACGCGGGGCGATGATGTAGCGGCGCTCGCCGTCGGCGTAGCACAGCAGCGCGATGTGCGCGGTGCGGTTCGGGTCGTACTCGATGCGCTCGACGCGCGCCGGGATGCCGTCCTTGTCACGCCGGAAATCGATCACGCGGTAGTGATGCTTGGCGCCGCCCCCACGGTGGCGCACCGTGATGTGACCGTTGTTGTTGCGGCCGGCATTTTGCTTCTGCGGCTCGAGCAGGCTCTTTTCCGGGGCGCCCTTGTGCAGGTGCTTGTGCACCACCTTGACCACGGCCCGACGACCTGCCGAGGTCGGTTTGACCTTGACGACTGCCATTTCAGACACCCTCCTGGGCGAAATTCAGCTCCTGACCGGCAGCCAGACTCACGTAGGCCTTGCGCACGTTCGAGCGCTTGCCGGTGCCGCGCGCATTGCGCTTGACCTTGCCGGCCTGGTTCAGCACGCGCACCGCCGTGACCTGCACCTTGAAGAAACCTTCCACCGCGGCCTTGATCTCGTCCTTGGTCGCGTCGGGCAGCACGCGGAACGCGACCTGGTTGGTCTTGTCGGCCAGCATCGTGGCCTTTTCCGAGATGATCGGCGCGACCAGCACCTGCATCAGGCGTTGTTCTTGGGTCTGTTGCCGGCTCATGACAGCATCTCCTGCAGCTTGCTGAACGCGCCCTTGGAGATCAGCACGTTCTTGTAATAGATCAGCGACAACGGATCCATGTAGCGCGGCTCCACCAGCAGCACGTTGGGCAGGTTGCGCGCGGCCAGCATCAGCTTCTCGTCGATCGACTCGGCGATGTAGAGCACCGACTCCAGGCCCAGGGCCTTGAGCTTGGCGGCCAGCAGCTTGGTCTTCGGCGCGTCCACGTCGAGCCCGTCAACCACCGTGACGCGGCCCTCGCGGGCCAGCTGCGACAGGATCGAGCGCATGCCGGCGCGGTACATCTTCTTGTTGATCTTCTGCGTGAAGTTCTCGTCGGGGCCGTTCGGGAAGATGCGGCCGCCTCCGCGCCACAGCGGAGAGCTGGTCATGCCGGCGCGCGCACGGCCGGTGCCCTTCTGGCGCCACGGCTTGCGCGTCGAGTGACGCACCTCGGCGCGATCCTTCTGCGCGCGCGTGCCCATGCGGGCGTTGGCCTGGTAGGCGATGACGATCTGGTGGATCAGCGCCTCGTTGTACTCGCGCCCGAAAATCGTGTCGGGCGCGTCGAACGCGGCGCCCTGCGCGCCGTCGGCAGCGATGTATTGCAATTGGGTCATGCCTGCACTCCCGCCTTCTTCACCGCCGGGCGCAAGGTCACGCAACCGGAGTCGGCGCCGGGCACGGCGCCCTTGACCATGATCAGCTCACGGGCTTCGTCGACCCGCACCACCTCGAGGTTCTGCACCGTCACGTTCTCGCCGCCGAGGCGTCCGGACATGCGCTTGCCGGGGAACACGCGGCCGGGATCCTGCGCCATGCCGATCGAGCCGGGGGCGCGCGTGGTCACCGAGTTGCCGTGCGAGGCGCGGTTGGACGAGAAGTTGTGGCGCTTGATGGCGCCGGCGTAGCCCTTGCCGATGCTGACGCCACGGACATCCACGTGCTGGCCGACCGCGAACAGGCTGGCGGGCAGCTTGGCGCCGGGCTGGTAGGAGGCGGCGACGTCGGCGGGCACGCGGAACTCGGCCAGCACCTTGGCCGGCTCGACGCCGGCCTTCGCCAGGTGTCCGGCGGCGGCCTTGTTGATGCGGGAGGGTTTGGCGACTCCGAAAGCCACCTGGATGGCGGTGTAGCCGTCCTTGTCGGACTGACGCACCTGCGCCACGGCGTTGCGGGAGACGTCCAGCACGGTCACGGGAATCGACACCCCGTCGTCGTTGAACACCCGCATCATGCCGACCTTGCGCGCGACAAGGCCGAGTGCTTGCGTACTCATTGTTCGCTCCATGCCGGCTGCGATTGGCCGGCTGACGTTGATGCAGCCCTCCCGCCGCAGCGGGTCGGGGCGTATTCATGCTGCTTGCGGCGGCCCCGGCATTGCCGGGCGCAAACCGCTGCAAACCGCCGAAAAGCCGCTGAGTATAGCCGAAGCCTTGCGGCTTGGCTATGCCCGGCGGCCCGCGGCACTCACTGCAGCTTGATCTCCACGTCCACGCCCGCCGGCAGGTCCAGCTTCATCAGCGCGTCGACGGTCTTGTCCGTCGGGTCGACGATGTCCATCAGGCGCTGGTGGGTGCGGATCTCGAACTGGTCGCGCGAGGTCTTGTTGACGTGCGGCGAACGCAGGATGTCGAAACGCTGCAGACGCGTGGGCAGCGGAACCGGACCCTTGACGATCGCGCCGGTACGCTTGGCGGTATCGACGATCTCGAGCGCCGACTGGTCGATCAGCCGATAGTCGAAGGCTTTCAGCCGGATGCGGATCTTCTGGTTTTGCATGATGGTTCCAAAGAGCGTTGTGGCCGGGCAACGCCCGGCCGGGTGGTTTTACTCGATGATCTTGGCGACGACGCCGGCGCCGACGGTACGACCGCCCTCGCGGATGGCGAAGCGCAGGCCTTCTTCCATGGCGATGGGGGCGATGAGCTTGACGGTGATGCTCACATTATCG